>CAVVVW010000007.1:0-61842 GCA_963751775.1 uncultured beta proteobacterium | reverse complement strand
ATGGATCGAAGCGCACCCGGCGCATCGATTGCGCGCTCAATTCGCCGTCCGGCGCCTCAGATCACGCGCTCTTCGCGCAACGCCGAGATCTGCGACTGGCTATAGCCCAGCTGCGTCCAGCACCTCGTCGGTGTGCTCGCCCAGCAGCGGCGATCGCGTCACCTCGGTCGGGCTGTCGGACAACTTGATCGGGTTGCCCACGGTCAGGTATTTGCCGCGCACCGGGTGATCGACCTCGACGATCGTGCCGCTGGCGCGCAGCGAAGGATCCTCGGCGATTTCCTTCATCGACAGGATCGGCCCGCAGGGGATGTCGAACTGGTTGAGGATCTCCATCGCCTCGAACTTGGTCTTGGTCATCGTCCACTGCTCGATGCGGGCGAAGATCGGTTTCAGGTGCAGCAGGCGCGCCTGCGGCGTGGCGTAGGCCTCGTCGGCGATCCAGTCCCTCGCCGATGACCTTGCACACCGCCGGCCACACGCCGCCTGGGTGATGAAGTAGATGTAGGCGTTCGGGTCGGTCTCCCAGCCCTTGCACTTCAGGATCGCAGCCCGGCTGGCCGCCGCCGGACGCGTTGCCGGCGCGCGGCACGGCGTCGCCGAATTTGCCGTCGGGGTACTGCGGATACTCGTGCATCGCTGCCGTGCGCTCCAGCCGCTGCTGGTCGCGCAGCTTGACGCGGCACAGGTTGAGCACCGCGTCCTGCATCGGCGCCAGCACCTTCTGGCCGCGGCCGGTGTTGTGGCGCTGGTAGCAGCGCGGCGACGATGCCCAGCGCCAGGTGCAGCCCGGTGCCGCTGTCGCCGATCTGCGCGCCGGTGACCATCGGCGGGCCGTCGTCGAAGCCGGTGGTCGAGGCCGAGCCGCCGGCGCACTGCGCGACGTTCTCGTAGACCTTGCAGTCCTCGTACGGGCCCGGGCCGAAACCCTTGACCGAGGCCACGATCATGCGCGGGTTGAGTTCCTGGATGCGCTCCCAGCCGAAGCCCATGCGGTCGAGCGCGCCGGGCGCGAAGTTCTCGACCAGCACGTCGCACTGCTTGATCAGCGTCTCCAGCACCTCCTTGCCCTCGTCGTTCTTGGTGTCGACCGTGATCGAGCGCTTGTTGTGGTTCAGCATCGTGAAGTACAGGCTGTCCACGTCGGGGATGTCGCGCAGCTGGCCGCGCGTGGCATCACCCTCGCCGGCGCGCTCGACCTTGATCACGTCGGCGCCGAACCAGGCCAGCAATTGCGTGCAGGTCGGGCCCGACTGCACATGTGTGAAGTCGAGGATTCGGTAGCCGTCGAGGGCCTTGCTCATGCTCGTTGCAGATCCTGCTGGGTGATTCGGTTCACTGGCCGCACGCGGCGATGCCCAAGCGCGGGTTCAGGCTCGATCCGGCGGCATTGGCCATGGGTTGCATGCGCACGTGTCCGCGCTGGGCGTCCATGCTCTTGGCCAACAGCTTGACCAGCGCATAGGTCGTATCGATGTGCGGCGTCGGCGTGTCGGTGAGCCGGCCAAGTTCGACGACCGAACCGACCAGCGCGTCGATCTCGGGCTCGCGGCCGGCCTCGATGTCCTGCAACATCGACGTCTTGTGCTCGCCCACCTTCTCGGCGCCGGCGATGCGCTGCTCGATGCTGCACGCGGAACGCGATGCCGAGCTTCGTGCGCCACCGCCTGCGCCTCGCGCATCATCGCCGCGGCCAGCTCGCGCGTCGAGCGGGTACTGGCAGATGTCGACCAGCGTGGCGTGGGTCAGCGCGCTGATCGGGTTGAAGGTCAGGTTGCCCCACAGCTTGAGCCAGATCTCCGCGCGGATGTCGTCGAGCACCGGCGCCTTGAAGCCGGCCTCGGTGAAGCAGGCGGCGATGCGCTGCGCGCGGGCTCGACGTCGATCCGTCGAGTTCGCCGAGCGGGAACCGGTCGCCCTCGATATGCCTGACGACGCCGGGCGCGACCAGCTCGGAGGCCGGATAGACGACGCAGCCGATCACCCGCTCGGCCGGGATGTTCGCGCCGACGAGCCCGTCGGGTCGACGCTGCGCACCGCGCGTGCCGGCGAGCGCGCCGCCGTGCGATGGAAATACCACTACGGGATTCCGTTCTGCATCGTGACCACGGCGGTCTCCGGGCCGAACAGCCTGGGCGCGTCGGCGGCGACCGCCGCGAGCTGATGCGCCTTCACCGCCAGGATCACGACGTCCTGCGGCCCGGCCGCGGCGTAGTCGTTCGTGGCCCGCACATTGCGGGCGAGTGCTCGCTGCCGTCGGCCATGACGAGCTTCATGCCGTCGGCCCGGATCGCGTCGAGGTTCGCGCCGCGCACGATGAACGTCACGTCGTCGCCCGCCAGCGCGAGCTTCCGCCGACGTAGCCGCCGATGGCGCCCGCGCCGATGATTGCGACCTTCATGGCGAGGTCTCAGGCGCCCACTTCATCGCAGCGCGCCGCCGCGCAGCCGAAGCGCGGCAGGGCATGCGTCGGCCGGCCGCCAGTGCCGGCCGGCAGCGCTGCTTGGCCTGCAGGATCGCATCGGTCAGGAACTCGGCGTCGTAAGCGCGCAGCAGGTGCGCCTGTTCGTTCTCGAGGTAGCCTGCAGCCGGCGGCGTTCGCAGGGCTGGCCGGCCAGCCCTTCGTAGGTAGGGCTGTCCCAATGCCAGCGCAACCCGAGTTCGTAGAACGCCGCATTGAAGGCGGCACGGTCGATTTCGATTTCGATTCGGCGAGGGGCGTTCGAGGCTTGCATGGCGAGGCTCCTGGGGAGAGGGGAAGGGTGCGTGGGCTTGATCGAATGAGCTCATGCTAGGGGCCGCAGTCAATAATGCATAATGAAAGTAAATGATTATTTGCATTACGTATAGGTAATGATTTATCGCGCCAATGCCGCCTCATGAAGCACGCCACGCTGCGCCAGCTCAAGGTCTTCGAGGCCGTCGCCCGGCTGCCGAGCTACTCGCGCGCTGCGGAAGAGCTGCACCTGACCCAGCCGGCGGTGTCGACGCAGATCCGCAAGCTCGAGGAGCATGCCGGGCTCGCGCTGTTCGAGCAGTTGGGCAAGAAGATCTATCTCACGCGGCCGGCACCGAGTTGCTGCACCTCTGCCGCCTGATCATTGGCCAGTTCGAGGAGGCCGAGGCCGCGATGGCGCAGTTCAAGGGCGTCGCCGGCGGCCGGCTCAATGTGGCGGTGATCAGCGCGGGCGACTACTTCTTCCCGCGCCTGCTGGTGGAGTTTGCGCGCCGCCACCCCGGCGTCGACGCTCAATTTCACGGTGCACAACCGCGAAGAGCTGCTGGACGCATATGGACGACAACCTGACCGACCTGGCGGTGATGGTGCGCCCGCCGGCGCGATCCCGACACGCTGAACGAGCCGTTCGCGCCGCACCCCTATGTGATCGTCGCGGCGGCCGAGCCACCCGCTGGCCGGCGAGCGCGCGCATCACGCTGGCCGGCTGATGCGCGAGCCGTTCATCGTGCGCGAGAAGGGTTCGGACACCTGGCAGTCGATGGCCGAGGGCTTCGGCCGCGCACCTGGCGCAAGCTCAACATCGCGATGCAGATCAAGAGCACCGAGACCATCAAGCAGGCGGTGATCGCCGGCATGGGCATCAGCTTCCTGTCCGCGCACACCGTCAGCCGCGAGTTGCGCGACGGCAGCCTGGTCGTGCTCGACGTGCAGGGCTTCCCGCTGATGCTGAACTGGTATGTCGTGCACCGCCGCAACAAGCGCCTGCCGCCGGTGGCGCAGGCCTTCCGCCAGTTCCTGCTCGCCGAAGGTGCCAGGCTGATCGACGAGATCGTGCCAGTGACCGCGCCCGCGGCCCGCAAGCCGAGGGTACCTAGAATCCCTGCCACGGGCCGTTAGCTCAGTTGGTTAGAGCAGAGGACTCATAATCCTTTGGTCGTTGGTTCGATCCCAACACGGCCTACCCGTCACGGTCCACCCAAGTCAGGAGAGATGCCATGGCCCAAGCTGCCTTCGATGTCGACGCATTGATAACCATGTTCGAGGAAGCCAGCCAGGGCGGCAGTACCAAGCTGCGCGGCGCGGTCGAGAAGGCCACGCTGGCGGGGCTGCAGGGTCGCGAGCTGACGCTGAAGAACATCCGCGGCGCACTCGAGACCGTGACCAAGGCGGTCAGCCAGGGCGCAGCGAAGAACCTCGCCGGGATCGATGCCGTCAGCCTGCTCGACAAGGCCGTGGCGGGCATGGACGACGCGCTGCTCAAGGCCGTGCAGGCCAACCGCTCGGCCTTGCAGCAGTTCGTCGACCGCGGTGCCGACCTGCGCGAAAAGCACCTGCAGAAGGCGCTGGACGACCTCGACAAGTTCGAGGACACCTTGATCGGTGCGGTGAAGAAGGCGGCCGACGGCGCCGGGCCGCTGGCCGCACCGTGGCAGCAGATGCTCGAGAAGATGCAGGCCGGCGGCACGCAGTCGGGCCAGTCGGCGGCCAGCGCCGCAGAGCAGTTCACCAGCCAGATGGAGCAGATGCAGGACACGCTGCGCAGCGGCCGCGCCGCCGGGCTGCGTGCCGCGCAGGTGCTGGCCGAGAGCTACGCCGCGATGGCCAGCGGCGTGCTGGTCGGCATGCTGGCAGCGATGCAGCCGGGGGCCGCGCCCCGCGCGGCCAGCCAAGACTGCCGCCAAGACCGCCGCCAAGAAGCGCTGAGCGGCGTCTCGCGCTCAGGCGCGACAGGGGGCGCCGTGACGCGTACCGAGACCGACAGTTTCGGGCCGATCGAGGTCCCGGCCGACGCGCTGTGGGGCGCGCAGACCGAACGCAGCCGGCGCTTCTTCGCCATCGGCAGCCAGCGCATGCCGCTCGAGCTGGTGCACGCGCTGGCCGAAGTCAAGCGCGCTGCGGCGATGGTCAATGGCGAACTCGGCCTGCTCGACGGCGCCAAGGCGCAGGCGATCGCAGCCGCGGCGGCGCGGGTCGCGGCCGGCGAATTCGATGCCGAGTTCCCGCTCTCGGTCTGGCAGACCGGCTCGGGCACGCAAAGCAACATGAACGCCAACGAGGTGATCGCCAACCTGGCTTCGCGCGCGCTCGGCGGCGGCCTCGGCAGCGATCGCCGCGTGCACCCGAACGACGACGTCAATCTCGGCCAGTCGTCGAACGACGTCTTCCCCAGCGCGATGCACATCGCCGCGGTGCGGCAGATGCCGCCGTTGCTGGCCGCGCTGGCGCAGTTGCGCAGCGCGCTGCAGGCCAAGGCCGCGGCCTTCGCCGACGCGATCAAGGTCGGGCGCACGCATTGGCAGGACGCCACGCCGGTCACGCTCGGCCAGGAGTTCGGCGGCTACGACGCGCAGCTCGCGCTCGCCGAAGCCGCCCTGCGCCAGGCGCTGGTGCCCGTTCACGCGCTGGCCATCGGCGGCACTGCGGTGGGCACCGGCCTGAATACCCACCCCGAGTTCGGCGCTGCGTGTCGCGGCCGCGCTGGCGGCGCGCCTGGGGGCGCCGTTCGTCGTCGCCGCCAACCGCTTTGCGGCCATGGCCGGCCACGAGGCGCTGGTCGGCCTGCACGGCGCGCTGCGCTTGCTGGCGGTGGCGCTGAACAAGATCGCCAACGACATCCGCCTGATGGGCAGCGGCCCGCGCGCCGGCCTGGGTGAGTTGCGACTGCCGCAGAACGAGCCGGGCAGCTCGATCATGCCGGGCAAGGTCAACCCGACACAGGTCGAGGCGCTGACGATGGTCTGCACGCAGGTGATGGGGCACGACGTGGCGATCGGCATCGCCGCCAGCCAGGGCCACTTCGAGCTCAATGTCTACAAGCCCTTGATCGCGTTCGACGTGCTCGACAGCCTGCGCCTGCTGGCCGATGCGATGGCCAGTTTCGCGACCCATTGCGTCGCGGGCATCGAGGTCGACCGGCAGCGCACCGAGGAGCTGCTCGGCCGCTCGCTGATGCTGGTCACCGCGCTGGCGCCGCACATCGGCTACGACCGCGCCGCGCAGATCGCCAAGCACGCGCACCAGCACGGCCTGGGCCTGCGCGAAGCCGCGCTGGCGGTCGGCGGCGTCAGCGCCGAGCAGTTCGACGCCTGGGTCGATGCGCGGCGCATGCTCGGGCCCTAGGTGCGCGCCGGCACGACCTTTTGCTCGACTGCGCATTACCTTACATTACGCCGTTCCCGCAACAATTCGAATTCGGAGGATTCAGCCATGCGACTGCACACGTCCCTCTTCGTCTTGATCGTCTCGGCGGCGATGATTGCTTGCACCACCGCGCCGATCATGAATGTCACCGACGCGGTTGTGGTCGCTCCAGCCGGCAAGCAGCTCACGAATGAACAAGTTCGCGCCGCGATCGTCCGCGCGGGTTCAGGGCTGGGCTGGCAGATGACGGACGAAGGCCCCAACAAGCTGGTCGGCACGCTGGTCCTTCGCACACACACCGCCGTTGTCGAAATCCCATACTCCACAGCGAACTACAGCATCAAGTACCGATCCAGCATGAATCTGTACGAGCAAGGCGGCACCATCCACAAAAATTACAACGGGTGGATCCAGAATTTGGTGAAGGGCATCAATACCCAGTTGGGTCTCGTGTGACTGTTGGCGCACCGAACACCCGCGCGTCACCGCGCGAACTGGCCCGTCTTGTCAAGGAGGCATTGGACCTGGCCGATCTTGACCCGGAGCAGGTTGACGTCACTGCGCCATTGTTCGGCGAGGGCCTGGGGTTGGACTCGCTGGACATGCTGGAGATTTCCCTGGTCATCCAGCAACGGTACGGCGTAAGGCTGAAGGCCGACGATCCCGGCAACTTGGCCATATTCGCTTCGCTGCAAAGCCTCGCCGACCATATCGAGGCAACCCTGTCCGCGCGCGGCTGATCCGCAGGTGCAGTCGCTCGGATATCTCCACGCGATTGTGTCGTGGCGGGTGTTGTCGGGCCTCGCGCTGCTCTGGCTGGCACTTGTCTTCGGGCGCACGCTGCGCCGCGCGCAGGTGCCACTGATTGAGCGCGTCGCGACCGTCAGCGATCCGGCGTTGGCACCGGAGCTGCGTCGGTACACGCGGCGGTTGACGGCGGTCTGGTGCGCCTACTTCACCAGCGCTGCCGTCCTCTCGTTCATCGCCGCGGCAACCCCGACTGCCGGTCACGCGCTGGAGTGGACGGGCACGCTCATCTGGTCAGGCACGATAGCGCTGTTCGTCGGCGAACATTGGCTGCGACCAAGGTTGTTTCCCGGACGAAGGTTCCCGGGTCTGTGGCAGCAACTCCGGGATACTTGGAGCGTCTGGCATCCCTGACTTCCGATCCCGCGCGCGTACCTCATGCTGCAGTTGAACGACACGCCCCTGGCAGGCGCGCGCGCCCATCTGGACCGGCTTGCCGTCGTCGGCAGCCATGCGCCATGCTGGACCTGGCGCCAGATCCACTCGGCTGCAGTCGTCCTGGCGGCCCGACTGGATGGCGTCAGCGCGGTGTGCAACCTGTGCGACTCCAGGGCCGGATTCCTTGTCACCTGGCTCGCTGCCTTGCGCCGGGGCTGCGTGCAGGTACTGCCGCCCTCCGGGGGACCGACCGAGATGGCAGCGATGCTGCAGTCGATCGGGGGCGCGCTGGTTGTTGCCGATGACCCCGCTGCCATCTTGCCGACGTTGAAGGAGCGAGCGCAATGCGCGCTGCTCGACCTCGGGGACTTGATGCTCGGCGGTGCGCCCGACGCCGACTTGCGCTGGTCGCCACCGTGGGACGCGCCATTGGTGCGGCTCTACACATCCGGCAGCACCGGTGCACCCGAGCCCCAAGTCAGGTCGTTGGGCCAATTGGCCCTGGGGGCGGAGGCCCTCGGCCATCGGGTGGAAGAGGAGGTCGACGGCGGATTGGCTGCGCTGCGCTGGATCGTCTGCAGCGTACCGTCGCAGCACATGTTCGGCGTCGAGGCGTCGGTGATGTTGTCGCTGGTGCACGCCATCCCGGTACTTGATCGCATGCCACTCCTGCCAGGCGATGTGCATTCTGCGCTGGAGGCCCGTGCGGAGGGCGCCGTATGGGTCGCGACACCGCTCCATCTGCGCGCGCTGGTCCGATCGGAGGAAGCGGCACCGAATTGCCGGGCCGTGATCGTGTCGACGATGTCCTTGGCGCCCGGCCTGGCAGCGCAGGCAGAGGCTCGTATCGGCGCGCCGGTGCTGGAGATCTACGGTTCGACCGAAACGGGCGCCGTGGCGATGCGCCGGCCTGCCCGCGAAGTTCGATGGCGGGCATTGAAGGGCGTGCGGCTCGAATCGACCGCGCTCGGCACGACGGTCTGGGGCACGCACTTCGACTCGCCACAACACCTTGCGGACCGGGTCGAAATCGATGCGGACGGCGGCTTCACGCTGCTCGGTCGCCAAGGCGACCTGATCAAGATCGGCGGGCGGCGTGCATCGCTGGCCGGTCTGAACCTGCTGCTGCAGGACATGCCCGGCCTGGAAGACGCTGTCTTCTACCTGCCGGCCAGCGAGGCCCCGGTCGAGCGTCTGGTGCTGATCCATGCAGGTGCGGCACTCGACCGCGCATTGATCGAAGCCTGGTTGCGAGAGCGCGTCGACCCGGTCTTCATGCCGCGAACGATCATCCGCGTCGCCAGGCTACCGCGCACGGCCACCGGCAAATTGCCGCGGGCCGCGCTCGACGAACTCTATGCCAATTGGGTGGCGGCGAAAGCAGCGCGATGATCCGCGTTGATGCCGACTTCCGCGTCGCCGCTGCACACCCGTCGTTGGAAGGGCATTTCCCGGGCAACCCGATCGTGCCGGGTGTGCTGCTGCTCGACCATGTCATGTCGCTCCTGCACCACCAAACGGGCCGCCTGGTCACGCACCTGCATCAAGTCAAGTTCACCGCGGCGCTGCGGGCGGAAGAGCAGGCGCGCGTGCGGTGCGAGGTGCAGGACGATCGCGCGGCGTTTCGCGTCTTCGTGCACCGGGATGGTTTGGAGGTGATGGTTGCAGCGGGAAGCCTGGCGCTCGAGGCCGACCGCGGGGCGGGTCCATGACGGCCCCTTGGACGGGCAAGGCAGAGCGCGGCAGCGCCTGGCTGATGCACCTCATTGTCTGGCTGGCGCGCACGGCCGGGCGGCCCCTCTGTCGTGCCTTGCTCTACCCCATCGTGCTGTACTTCGTGCTCACCGATCGCATGGCACGCGCCGCGTCGGCCGAGTTCCTGCAAGCTGTGCGCGGCCGCCGGCCGCACTGGCGCGATGTCTTCGCGCACATCTACAGCTTCGCCGCGACGATTCTCGATCGTGTGTACATGGCGGCCGGTGAGTTCGATCGGTTCGAGGTCGTCATCGAGGGGCTGCAACTGGTCGAGCAAGGGTTGCGGTCGGGTCACGGCTGCCTGCTGCTGGGTTCGCACTTGGGCAGTTTCGATCTGTTGATGCTGGCGCACGACAAGATGGACGGGCGAGCGATCAATGTGATGATGCACCTCGACCCGCGCTCGAAGGTGCGCCGGATCGCAGGCATCGACGACAGCGCGATGAGCGTGATTCCACTCGGCCGCGTCGACAGCTTTCTGCGCGCATACGAGGCGCTCGGTCGTGGGACCATCGTTGCCGTCCTCGCCGACCGGGTTGACAGTGCATCACAGTACTTGCCGGCGCGCTTTCTGGGCCGCATGGCGCGGATGCCCATTGCCCCCCATGTCTTGGCGGCGCGAAGCGGGGCGTCCGTGCTGATGTGCTTCGGTCTGTATGAGGGCGCGAATCGCTACCGAATCGAATTCGTCGACTTCGGACCGGCTGAACCGGCCGGCAGTCGCGGCGCACAACTGCAGCCCGCCGTCGACCGCTACGCCGTATTGCTAGAGCAATATGCGCGACGCTGGCCCCTGAACTGGTTCAACTTCTATCCCTACTGGGATGACGAGCGGAGCAGCAGTTGATGACGATCGCCCTGCAACGCATTGCCCTCGGGCTCGCGTGCGCGTTGGCCGGGGCGCCAGCCTGGGCACTGACCGTGCCGGACTTGCAGGCCTTGTTGCGAACCGCGCCGATCCGCAGTATCCCCTTCAGCGAGTTGCGCGAGTCACCGTGGCTCGCCGTGCCGATCGAGTCGCGTGGCACGCTGCATTCCACGCCCGCAAGCCTGGAAAAGCGCATGCTGGCGCCGCGCCAGGAGACTTGGCGCCTGCTTGCCGATCGCATGGAGTGGGTGGATCGGGATGGCGTTGCAGTCAAGCACGTTCTGTACAGCGAGGCACCGGCGGTGGCGGCGTTGGCGAACGCGTTGCGTCACGTCGTCGCGGCAGACCTGACTTCGCTGACGCGCGACTTCCAGGTCGAGCTGGCCGGCGACGAGCGGCAGTGGACAGCGCGGTTGCAGCCGCGCGAAGCCGCCGTGGGCCGGTACCTCGACCACATCGAACTGCAAGGCGCGGGCCCCCAGCTTCAGGTCATCATCGTTGTCGAGCGCCAGGGTGAGCGCACGACCACAAGACTGCAACCGTGATTGGGGGCGCCATGTTCGAGAACGATCCGCTGAACGCGCTCGAGGCTGTGTCTGCAGCGCAATGGTTGGCATTTGCGCCGTTGGCGTTTCAGGCGACTGCCGCCATGCGCGAGCGCGGAGTACTCGCTGCGCTGGACGGCACGACGCCATCGAAAGGCAAGTCCATCGACGAGGTTGCCACCGCCACCGGCCTCTCGGTCTACGCGACCCGCGTATTGCTGGAAGCCGGCCTGGGCCTGCACATAGTCTGGCGGCGCGACGGGTACTTCCACCTCGGCAAGTTGGGGCGGGTCCTGCTGCACGACGAAATGACGCGCATCAACTTCGACTTCACGCGCGACGTCTGCTACCGCGCGGCAGTCCATCTCGACGAGTCGCTGCGCGCGGGACGCCCGGTGGGTCTGAAGGAGATCGGCCCCTGGGCCACGCTGTACGAGGGCCTGTCGATCATGCCCGAGCCGGCGCGGCACAGCTGGCACGCCTTCGACCACTTCTACTCTGACCGGGCCTTTCCTGCGCTGTGCGACCGTCTGCAAGAAGATCCACCGGCCAGGCTCCTCGACGTGGGCTGCAACGATGGCCGGTGGGCTGGCCTGTGCCTGCAACGGTTTCCCGCCATGCAGCTTGGCCTCGTCGACCTGCCACTGCAACTCGAACGCGCGCGCGACAGTCTCGCGGCGGCCGGGTTGGCTGGGCGTGCGAGCTTTCACCCGCTGAACCTGCTCGAGCCGGGCTGTACATTGCCCTCGGGTTACGACATGGTCTGCATGAGCCAGTTGCTGGACTGTTTTGCGGATGACGAGATCGTCATGATCCTGGGCAAGGTGCGCGACGCATTGCCCGAAGGCGGCCGACTCTGGATTCTCGAGTTGTTCTGGGATCGACAGCGATTCGAGGCCGCGGCCTTGGCCTTGCAGCAGACATCGCTCTACTTCAGCTGCGTGGCGAACGGCAACAGTCAGATGTACGACTCGAAAGTGTTTCTCGAATTGATCAAGCGCGCAGGGCTGGAGACTTGCGCCGTGACTGACGGCATCGGCGGCTACCACACGCTCGTGCAGTGTCGCGCATCAGCTCGATAGGCGGGTGCAGAACTTGTTTCGGAGATCGATGTGCTCGGAGTGATGGCCTCAACCGTCGTGCATGCCGCGGGCGTGGGCACGGCCGCGCTGTGGCAGGCGGCCGCGATGGGGCGTACCGGCCTGCGCCGCAATGACCGGTCGTGGTGCGACCTCGAGTGCTGGATCGGATCGGTGCCGGGCGTCGACGAAAACATCCTGCCGACATCGCTGCAGGGGTGGGACTGCCGCAACCACCGGCTGGCCTGGATGGCGCTGCAAGATGCCGCTTTTCGCCGCACGCTCGACGCGGCGATCGGGCGCTACGGGGCGCATCGGGTCGGCCTGGTGCTCGGCACCACGACCTCGGGCATCCGCAGCACCGAGATGGCTTACGCGCAGCGGCGCGAAACCGGCCGCTGGCCGGCCGACTTTCACTACCGCCAGAGCCATGCGCTCGATGCGCTGTGCCGCTTCAGTGCCGAGGTGCTGCGCCTGCAAGGGCCGATGGTCACGCTCTCCACCGCGTGCTCTTCCAGTGCCAAGGTATTCCTGGTCGCCCGGCGCTGGGTCGATGCCGGCCTGGTCGATGCTGTCGTCGTTGGCGGGGTCGACAGCCTGTGCCTGTCGACGCTGCATGGCTTTGATGCGCTGCAGCTGCTGTCGAACGACATCTGCCGCCCGTTCGATGCCGAGCGCAGCGGCATATCGATCGGTGAGGCAGCCGGCTTCGTCCTGCTCGACAACGCGCCGGCGGCGGTGCGTTTCGTCGGGGGCGGTGAATCCAGCGACGCCTGGCACATGACCGCGCCGCATCCCGAAGGCGTCGGCGCGCAGCAGGCGATGCGTGTGGCGCTGGACTCGGCGGGGCTCGCGCCGGCGGACATCGGTTATGTCAATGCCCATGGCACGGCAACGTCGGCCAATGACCGTGCCGAGGCTGCGGCCCTGACCGCAGTCTTCGGCGAGCACGGCGTACCCGTCTCGTCGACCAAGGGCACGACCGGCCACACGCTCGGCGCGGCCGGCATCGTCGAGGCCATCGTCACCATCGAGGCCATCGAGCGGCAAACCTTGCCGGCGTCGGCGAACTTGAATGCACCCGATCGGTCGCTCGCTCTGGACCTGGTGTTGCAGTCGCGGCCGACCGCGCTGCGTTACGCCATGAGCAACAACTTCGGCTTCGGCGGCAGCAACTGCTCGCTGATATTCGGTCGATCGGATCGCCATGGGTAGTCTGCAATTCGACCTTCACGCTGTCGGCGTCCACGCCCCCGGGCTGCGCTCGCTCGGCGAGTTGCTGGCGGCCTGCAGGAGCGGGCGGCCACCAGATTCGGATGCGGTGCTGGCGTTGCCTGCCCCGGCCGTACTGCCACCCAACGAGCGCCGCCGCGCCAGCCAGGTCGTGCGCCTGACGCTGGCCGCAATCGAGCAGGCGTTGCAGGGGAGTCCCTTTCCCGCCGAGTCGCTTCGCTCAGTCTTCGCGACCGACGAAGGCACGGGTGAAGTCTGCCAACAGCTGATGGAGACCGTCGCCACGACCCGTCAGGTCTCGCCACTGCTTTTCCCGAACTCGGTGCACAACGCACCGTCCGGCCACTTCGCGCTCGCGTACCGCAACCGCCAGCCGAGCACCGTTGTCAGCCTGGGGTTGGAGAGCTTCGCCAGTGGCCTGCTGTGCGCGGCGAGCGAGGCCAGCACGACGCGAGAACCGGTACTCTTCGTCGCCTACGACCCGGCGATGACACCGCCTATCGACGAAGTCCTGCCCGTCACGCAACCCAGTGCAACGGCTTGGATCCTGTCTGACCATGGGCTGGCCAAAGGCAATGGCGCGCTGTGCTCGCTGAGAATGGAACTGGGCCCCGCTGACGGTGAGCAGCCGACGGCTCTGCCACCATGGGTGCCGGCGCAATGGGCTTCGAACAGCAGTGCGCGCGCACTGGTGGCGCTGGGCCTGCTCGATGCCCGCCTCGGCACCGTCCAGCGACTGGCGCTCGGCAGCCAAATGCTGCGTCTGTCGCGTTTCGAATGAGCGCGCGCACGATGCCGGACCGTGCATGGATCGAACGTTGCCTGCCGCACGGCCCCACGATGTGCCTGCTCGATGCCGTGACCGATTGGGACGCGACGCGGATCAGCTGCATTGCGGCCGCACCGGACGCGACCCATCCGCTGGCGCGCGCCGGCGTCGTGCCGGCCATCACCGCCATCGAGTACGCGGCGCAGGCCACCGCGCTGCATGGCGCGGCGATTCATGATGCAGTCTCGCCTCGCCCTGGCATGCTGGCCAAGATCATGGGCGTCACGCTGCACACGGCGTGCCTGCCCGCCGCGGGCGAGAGGCTCGACGTGCATGCCGAGAAGCTTGCCGACGGGGCATCGGGGTGCCTGTATCGCTTTGCTGTCAGCAGCGGCAATTGTCCGATCGCCGATGGCCGTCTGATGGTAGTGTTTGCGTCCGAACACAATCCATGAGCCGCAGCGGCACAGCTCCCATGAAGCGCGCGTTGGTCACCGGCGGTAGCGGCGACATCGGTGCGGCGGTTTGCCGCGCCATCGCATCGCAGGGCGTGCATGTGGTGGTGCACGCGAACCGGCGCTTCGAACGCGCCAGCGCGTTGGCCCGCGAGCTGATTGCAGCGGGTGGGCAGGCCAGCGCGGTTGCATTCGACCTTGCAGACGATGCCCAGGTGCGCGCGGAGATCGACAAACTGCTGGCCACGGGCCCGGTCCAGATCCTCGTGAATGGAGCAGGCATGCACCGCGACGCGTTGATGGCCGGCATGGAGGCGGCCGCATGGCGTGAAGTCATCGACGCCAATCTGAACGGCTTCTTCCGCGTGACCCAACCATTGCTACTGCCGATGGTGCGCACCCGGTGGGGGCGTATCGTCAACATCGGTTCGGTGGCTGGACAGGCCGGCAATCGTGGACAGGTCAATTACGCCGCCGCGAAGGCCGGACTGCATGGCGCGACGAAGGCGCTCTCGCTGGAGCTGGCCGGGCGGGGCATCACGGTCAATGCGGTGGCACCCGGCGTCATCGAGTCCGACATGAGTCGGGACGCGTTTCCAGAGGAGAGAGTCAAAGCCCTGGTGCCTGCGGGTCGCGCCGGACGGCCGGAGGAGGTGGCGGCGCTGGTTGCCTTCCTCGTGTCGGACGCGGCGAGCTACATCACCGGCCAGGTCATCGGCGTCAACGGCGGGCTGTACTGAGCATGGCAACGACGCCATCGCTGCACGCAGGGCTGGACTGGGCAGGGGTGTGGATCGCCATCCCCGCTTTCGGCGAGGAGCGCACGATTCGGGAGTTGGCTTGCAGTGCACTTGCGCTGTGCCCCCGCGTCATCGTCGTCGATGACGGCTCGACCGACGGCACCGCGGCGGAGCTGCATGACCTGCCCGTCACCCTGCTGCGGCACGAATTCAATCGGGGCAAGGCGGCCAGTCTGCGTACGGCGTTCGCACACGCGCTGGCCCAAGGCGCTCGCTGCGTGATCGCGATGGACGGCGACGGGCAGCATGACCCGGCAGATGCACCATGGCTGCTCGCCGTGTGGCAGCAGCACCCGACACAGATCGTGATCGGCTCGCGTCTGCACGACCGCGCTCAATTCCCGCCGGCGCGGTATCGCGCCAATCGATTCGCATGCTTCTGGATCTCATGGGCCGCAGGACATCCGATCGCGGATTCGCAATCAGGCTTTCGTGTCTACCCGCGGGAGGTCATGCAGCATGCGATCGGCGAGCATGTACTTGGCAGCCGGTTCACCTTCGAGAGTGAAATTCTGATCGAGGCGGCGTGGCACGGCCACACGTCGTTGGCGGTGTCGATTCCGGGGCGCTATCCGGCGAATGCCCGTGCCAGCCACTTTCGACCCGTGCTCGACATCGCGAAGATCGTCGTCATGGTGGCCGGCCGTCTGTTGCGCAAGGGGATGGCGCCGCTGAGCCTGTGGCGCAGCCTGGGCAAGGCCCCCGTGCTGCCGGGTCGGTCTGCCGCTGCGACGACGCGCGACCCGCCGGAGCCGTCTTACCGCCTCGGTCCAGACAAGCAGCAGACGTGAGCGCGTCGAACGAAATCCTGCTCGACGCAGAGGGACTCATCTACCGATACCCTGGTCAGGCCGAGCCTGCACTGCAGGGTGTCGACCTGCACCTCGTGCGCGGACAGGCGATCGGTCTGCTGGGTCCGAATGGCTCGGGCAAGTCGACGCTGATCCGGTTGTTGATCGGGCAGCGCAGGCCACAGGCCGGACAGATCCAACGCAATGCAAAGAGGCCACCGGTCGTCGCCTGGGTGCCGCAGGAGTACGCCTTCTACCCGGACTTGAGTTGCAGCGAAAACCTGCACCTGTTTGCCGGCATGCTGGATCTGTCCGCCGCGCAGGCAGCCCGTCGTGTCGATGCGGCCATCGCCACCTGCCTGTTGCACGAATTCCTGCTGCGGCCGGCGCGCCAGTGCTCGGGTGGCGTGCGACGTCGCCTGAACCTCGGTATCGCGCTGCTCCAGCAACCCGACGTGCTGCTGCTCGACGAGCCAACCGTCGGCGTCGATCCGCAGTCACGGGCGTTCCTGCTCGAGCGCATCCGCGAGTTCGTGCAAGCGGGCACGGCGGTGCTCTATGCGACGCACTACATGGAGGAGGTCAGTGCGGTGTGTTCGCACATTCTCTTGCTCGACCATGGACGTGTCCTCGCCAACGGCGACCTGGCCTCGCTTCTGTGCGGCGCTCAGGATCGCCCGCGGTTCGACAATCTCGAGGCCCTGTTCATGCATTACACCCAGCGCCGCCTGCGCGACTGAGCCGTCCGATGAAGTGGCCGTCACATCGCCTGTTGCAGACCACGCGTCTGGCGGTCAAGGAGTGGCGACTCCTCTGGCGCAACCCGCACGGGCTGGCGGTGCTGTTTCTGATGCCGGCCATCTTCGTGCTGGTGATGTCGTTCACGCTGAAGAACACGCTGATCACACGCGTCGAGTTACCCAACGCCGGTTGGCTGGTCGAAGACGACAGCCGCGTTGCCGCACAATGGGCCCGCGAATGGCGGGCGCTCCATGGCGGCGCGGTGTTCGCGACGCGCGCCGAATTGCGGGCTGCCCTGGAGGAGCGCAAGATCGAGGCCGGTGTGATCGTCCGTTCGCCATGGCTGGGTGCCGATGGGCGCCCGCGCGGCGACCAGATCGAGATTTGGCTGGGCCATCTCGTGCAGCCGGCGGCTGCCGCGCGTCTGCGCGCGGAACTGGCTTTTTCCATCCTGCAAGTGCAGATGAAGATTGCCGCCGCCGAGGCCGGACCGTTTGCGACGATGCTGCTCGGCACTGCCTCGGCCGCCGAGTTGCTGCCCGAACAGGGCGCGCCGGTCATACGCTACCTGTACGAGATCCAATCGGGCCGCCCCATGACCGCGGTGCAGCAAAGCGTGCCGGCGTGGCTGATATTCGGCATGTTCTTCGTCGTGATCCCGGTGGCTGGCGTGCTGATTCAGGAACGCAACGACGGCACACTCGCCCGCCTTGCGACCTTTGGCGTTTCGCCGGGCGCCGTGCTGGGCGGCAAGCTGGCGGCCTTCATGGCATTGAACTGGGTGCAACTCGCACTCATGGTGGCCGTAGGCCGCTGGCTCGTACCGCTGCTTGGCGGCGACACCTTGCACTTGGATGTCCCGCTGGCCTGGTTCTGCTTGATGGTCGTGGCAACCAGCGCCGCTGCCGTGGGCCTGGCGTTGGCCATCGCGGCCTATGCGCGCAGCTTTGACCATGCGGCCGCGCTGGGGGGCGGGCTCAACGTCATCCTCGGTGCCATCGCCGGCGTGATGGTGCCTCGCGTGTTGATGCCACCCAATCTTCAAGTCGTATCCGAGTGGTCACCGATGGGCTGGGCGCTCGATGGAATGCAGGCCGTGTTTCTTGGCCATCCCCAGCCGTCGATGATTCTGCTGCGCGCCTCGCTGTTGATCGGGTTCGCTTTGGTTTGCATCGCCCTGAGTTGGCGCTCGATCCGCCAGCAATCCGACTCCCGATAGTGGCAAGCACTGCGACGTGCTCGGCTGCTCGCTGATGCGGGTCAGCGCATTGCGCCGCCGGCCTGGCTTCGCGCCGGCACGACCTTCTGCTCGATCGCGCCGAAGATCGACTCGCCGTCGCTGCCCTTCATCTCGATGCGGATCGTGTCGCCGTACTGCATGAACGGTGTCTTCGGCGCGCCGTCCTCGATGGTTTCGATGCAGCGCTTCTCGGCGATGCAGCTGTAGCCCCGGCTCCAGTCCTTGTTGCTGACGGTGCCCGAGCCGACGATCGAGCCGGCGCGCACGTTGCGCGTCTTGCAGATGTGCGCGATCAGCTGGCCGAAGTGGAAGGTCATCTCCGGGCCGGCCTCGCAGGCGCCGACCTGCCTGCCGTTCCAGGCCGAGGTCAGCGTCAGGTGCACGCGTCCGCCGCGCCAGGCCGGGCCGAGTTCGTCGGGCGTCACCGCCACCGGGCTGAAGGCGGTGGCCGGCTTGCTCTGGAAGAAGCCGAAGCCCTTGGCCAGCTCGCCCGGCACCAGGTGGCGCAGGCTCCAGTCGTTGGCCAGCATCAGCAGGCGCACGCCTTCGAGCGCCTGCCCGGGCGTGGCGCCATTGGCGACGTCGCCGGTGATGACCGCCACCTCGGCCTCGAAGTCGATGCCCCAGTCGGTGCTGGCGAAGGGGGCGTCGTCGCGCGGGCCCAGGAAGTCGTCGCTGCCGCCCTGGTACATCAGCGGGTCTTCGTAGAAGCTGGCGGGCACCTCGGCCTTGCGCGCCTTGCGCACCAGCTCCACATGGTTGAGGTAGGCGGAGCCGTCGGCCCATTGGTAGGCGCGCGGCAGCGGCGCGGCGCACATCTCGGGCACGAACTCGAAGGCATGGCGCGCCTTGCCCTGGTTCAGCGTGACGTACAGATCCTGCAGCTGCGGCGAAAGGAAGTTCCAGTCGTCGAGCAACTGCTGCATGCGCCCGCCGATGCCGGTCGCAAAATGGGCGGTCGTGAGGTCGCGCGAGACGACGATGAGTTGCCCGTCGCGCGAGCCGTCCTTGTAGGTGGCGAGCTTCATGGCGCCATTGTGATTCGATTTGCCTCACCCGCCGCCGACCTTGACTGCCAACGCGCGTCCACGCTGGGTCCTGCTTTGCGTCATCGCCATCGCGGTGTCGTCGCTGCACCTGGCCGCGCTGTCGCTGTTGGGCCCGGGCTGGTTCGACCCCCAGGGCCCGGCGATGCCCGCTGCGCCGCTGCGGGTGCGCAGCGTACTGCTGGTGGCGCCGACGCCAGCGCAAATGCAGGCGCCAGTGCAGGCACCAGCGCCGACGCCGACGCCAACGCCTGCGAAGGCGCAAGCGCAAGTGCCGCCGGGCGCGATCCCGGCGCGCGGGCCCGCGCCGAAATCCGGCGCCGCCTCGGCGGTCGTGCCCGCGGCCGCCATGGCGCCGGCGCGCGAGGCGGCAGCAGTGCCCGCGGCGCCGGATACCCCCATCGCCGGGCCGGGCCACGCAGCGACCGAATTCGTCGACGTGCCCGTCTACCCGACCCGGATGCCGCCCGCGGGGCGTTGGCGCTATCGCTTGCAGCGCGGCCTGCTGGTCGGCAGCGCCGAGCTGGACTGGGCGCCACAGCCGGATGCGCGGTATGCGCTGCAACTGCAGGGCTGGGTCGCCGGCGTGTCGATGCTCGATTGGCTCAGCCAGGGCCAGCTCGACGCGGCCGGCATCGCGCCGGAGCGCTTCGCGGTGCGCCGCCGTGGCCGCGACACGCACGCCGCGAACTTCCAGCGCGAGGCCGGCAAGATCACGTTCTCCGGGCCGACGCACGAGTTGCCGTTGCTGCCCGGCGCGCAGGACCGCCTGAGCTGGTTGCTGCAGCTGCCGGCCATCGTCGCCGCCGCACCCGAGCGTTTTGTCGCCGGCACCAGCGTCGTGCTGTTCGTTGCCGGCGCGCGTGGCGACGCCGATGTCTGGACCTTCGTCGTCCAGGGCGTCGAGATGGTTGACGACCGGCCGGCACTGAAACTGGTGCGCGAGCCGCGCCGGCCCTACGGCCTGCGCGTCGAGGTCTGGCTCGACCCGGCCGAGCACCATCTGCCCGTTCGTGTCGTGCAAAGCCCTACCGGCGGCGGGGCGGCGCTGGCATTGCAGCGGGAGGGGCCGTGACGGCCGGTCATCCGCGGACTTGAATTGCGCGTTTCAGGCATCAGATGAGCGCCAAGGAGAAGTCCAGATGCAAATGCTTTACAACTCGGACAGCTACGTCGTCGTCCAGTTCGACCTCGGCGCTGTGGAAGGCGCGGCAAACGCCGGCGCAACGCCGGCGCGCGGCGGCTACGAGATCGTCGACAAGTTCGCGCGCAAGGAGATCTTCCTCGACGGTGCGGTGGCCCAGCAATTCAAGGCCGCCGTCGACGCGCTGGTTCAGACCCACCCGAGCGAGGAAGAGGTCGACGAATTGATCGGGCGCTACACCACCACGGCGCAGCAACCGCTGGTATTGCACTGAGCCACCCGCGGTAGCCGCTGGGAAGCGGCGCCGCGTTCGGGGCAGACCGCCGCGCGCGGCTGCTCGCTTACCCGGTCGGGCGCAGGTCGGGGCTCGGCAACAATGGCCCCGCGCCATGAATGACGACCGCCCGACTCCCCGGCAACTGCCCTGGCTGTGCTGAACACCCAGGCGCTGTCGCTGCCCGCAATGGCCCTGCTGTTCGCCGGCGCTGCGGGCACGGCATTGGTGTTGGCGCAGGCGCTGCGCGAGGTGCGGGCCAGCGAATGGGGGCCCGTGCTCGGCTGGGGACTGGGTGGATCGTTCGCGGTCGGGACCGGTCTCTGGGCGTTGCAACTGGCGCTCTGGCGTGCGACCCAGGCGCCGGCCACGGCGTGGTTCGCCGCCGCGCCGCTTCGTCGCTGCCTGGGCGCTGGCCGTCGCTGGCAGCGGCCTGGTCCTGGCAACCGCACGTTGGTTAGCGCCGCGCAGGCTGGCCGATGTGGTCACGGTGGCGCTGGTGGTGATGCTGTTGTGCCTGCTTTTCGTGGTCCTCGGCGGTGCGATGGCCGTGCCGCCGCGGTGGCAGGCGCTCGCCGCCTGGCCGGCCAGCGCTGCGCTGGCCACGACGGCGTTGGGCGTCTGGTGGGCCCTGCGCTGGCTGCAGGTTGCGCCGTCAACGGGCTCGCCTTGGCCAGGACGGCCTTGCCTTGGTGGCGCGGCGGTGTTCGCGCTGGCCTGGCTGGCCGGACAGTGGCTGGGCCTGGCGGCCGTATTGCCGCCCCTGCCGCCGCCTGACTGCGCCCGCGATCGACGGCCTGGCCGGCGCGATGCCGCCCGATGCCGTCGATCCGCGGCTGGTGCTGCTGGCGCTGGGCTTTGGCGGCTTCGTGCTGGCGGTGGCGCTGGTCGCCGCGGTGATCGATTCGCGCAGCGGCCGCCGCGTCCGCTGGCTGGCGAATTCATTGCACGACGCCAACCAGCGCCTGCAGCGGCTGACGTTCCAGGACGCGCTGACCGGCCTGCCCAACCGGGCCCACTTCGAAGAGCGGCTGAACCGCCTGTTCGACGACTGCCGGCCCGACCCCGTCGGCGATGGCGGTGCTGTTCATCGACATCGATGGCTTCAAGGCCGTCAACGAATCGTTCGGCCACGCGGCCGGCGATCGGGTGCTGCAGGAAGTCGGGCAGCGCCTGTCGGCACTGGCGCGGCCGCAGGACATGGCGGCGCGCATCGGTGGCGACGAGTTCGTGCTGCTGGTCATCGCGCCGGGCTCGCACGAAGCCGCCGCCGCCGTGGCCCAGCGCACGCTGCATACGCTGGTGGCGCCCTATGCGCTGCCCGACGGCAGCGAGGTCCGCCTGTCGTGCTCGATCGGCATCGCCCTGTACCCCGAGCACGGGCCGATCAACCGCCTGATCGGCAACGCCGACGCGGCGATGTTCGACGTCAAGCGCACCGGCGGCTCGGCTTTCGGCTTCTTCGCGCCGCGCATGGAGCTCGACGCCAGCGATCAACTGGCGCTGCAGACCGATCTGCGCCAGGCCATCGAGCGGCATGAATTGACGCTGTCGTACCAGCCCAAGGTCGACGCGCACAGCGGCAAGTTCTGCGGCGTCGAAGCGCTGGTGCGCTGGCAGCACGAAGCGCGCGGCGCGGTCGGCCCGGCGGCGCTGATCGCGGTGGCCGAGCGCTTCGGCCTGATCGGCGCCCTGGGCGAATGGGTCTTCGACGAAGCCTGCCGGCAGATGCGCGCCTGGCAGGACGCCGGGCTGCGCATCCCGGTGGCCGTCAACCTGTCGGCCCAGCAGATGCGCCAGGACGACCTGGTGCAGCGCATCCAGCGCACGCTCGACCGGCACCGGGTCGATGCCGCGCTGCTCACCTTCGAGATCACCGAGAGCGTGGCGATGGAGGACACCCTGGCCACGCAGCGCCTGTTCGCCGAGCTCGCGCGCGCCGGTGCGTCGCTGGCGATCGACGACTTCGGCACCGGCCACTCGAGCCTGGCCCACCTGCGCACGCTGCCGGCGCGGCAGTTGAAGATCGACCGCACTTTCGTCGCCGACCTGGGCCAGAGCGGCGACGCGATGGCCATCGTCGACGCGGTGATCCGGCTGGCCCATGCGCTGGGCTTGCGCGTGGTGGCCGAAGGCGTCGAAACCGAGCGCCAGCGCGACATCCTGCAAACCCTGGATTGCGACGAGTTCCAGGGCTACCTGTTCGCGCGCCCGATGCCCGCCGAGCGCCTGGTGCAGTGGGTGGCGAACGAAGAAGGCGCGCGGCAGTTCGTCGAGCGGCGCGCGACGCCGCGCGAGGCACGGTGCCGCCGGCCGAGGCCCGGCCGACGCCACCGCAATAGGCTGGCATGACCTCGAGCGGGGCCGGGTGTTCCGTGCTTCCTACAATGCCCTCATGAACCCGACGCTGACCTACACCCGCGGCGCCGCGCTGCCGGCGCTGCTGGCCCGGCGCATCGTCATCATCGACGGTGCGATGGGCACCATGATCCAGCGCTACAAGCTCGGCGAAGCCGACTACCGCGGCCAGCGCTTCGTCGACCACCCCAAGGACCTGAAGGGCAACAACGAGCTGCTGCAGCTGACGCGGCCCGACGTGCTGCGCGAAATCCATGCCGCGTATCTCGCCGCCGGCGCCGACATCATCGAGACCAACACCTTCGGCGCGACCTCGATCGCGCAGGAAGACTACGGCCTGGCGGCCGTGGCGCGCGAGATGAACGTGGCCGCCGCGCGCATCGCCCGCGAGGCGGCGGCGGCGGCGAGCACGCCCGACGCGCCGCGCTTCGTGGCCGGCGCGCTGGGTCCGACGCCGCGCACGGCCAGCATCAGCCCCGACGTCAACGACCCCGGCGCGCGCAATGTGAGCTTCGAGCAGTTGCGCCAGGCCTACCTCGAGCAGGCCGCGGGCCTGCTCGAGGGCGGGGTCGACCTGTTCCTGGTCGAGACCATCTTCGACACCTTGAACGCCAAGGCCGCGATCTTCGCGCTCGACGAGCTGATGGAGCAGAGCGGGGAGCGCCTGCCGGTGATCATCTCCGGCACCGTCACCGACGCCTCGGGCCGCATCCTGTCGGGCCAGACCGTGGCCGCGTTCTGGCACTCGGTGCGCCACGCGCGGCCGCTGGCCGTGGGCCTGAACTGCGCGCTCGGCGCGGCCTTGATGCGGCCCTACATCGAAGAGCTGGCCAAGGTGGCCGGCGACACCTACGTTTCCTGCTATCCCAATGCCGGCCTGCCCAACCCGATGAGCGAGACGGGCTTCGACGAAACACCGTCGGTCACCGCCGGCCTGATGGGCGAGTTCGCCAAGAGCGGCTTTCTCAATATCGCCGGCGGCTGCTGCGGCACCACGCCCGAGCACATCGCGGCCATCGCGCGCCAGGTCTCGGCTTACCGGCCACGCACGCGGCAGGACCCGCTGCTCAGCCACTTGATCGCGGCCTGAAGCGGGCCGTGCGGATTCGTTGGGCCGGGCGGTTCGTCGCCGGCCGTCACGTCAACGCTTGGGGCTCGAAGCCGCCGCTGCCGGCCCCGTGCGCTTGACGCCGGCGCGGGCGCGGGAGGCGGCAGTGCGGCGTCATCCAGGCGCACGATCTGCGGCGCGGCGGCGATCAGGCGCAACTCGACGGCCGTGCCGGCGCGCGCAGTGCCGAGTCCCGTCGTGCGCGCCTCGGCCACACCGCGCGAGACCAGTTGCTCGCGGACCTTTTGCGTGCGGCTCGCGGCCAGTGACGCGGCGCCGTCGGTGTCGGTCGGTGCGCTGATCGAGATGCGCAGCGCCGGCTGGCGGCGCAGGCTGGCGGCCACGCGCTCGAGCACGGCCGCCAGCGCCGGCTTGACGCTGCTGCTGCCGGTGGCAAACGAGTGGGCCAGCGGCACGTCGACCGCCAGCGTATTGGCATCGCGCAACGTGATCACCACCGGCGTGCCGCGGAACCATTCTTCCAGCCAATGCTGCTCGGTCACCAGCGCCGGGGCGGGGGGGGCCGGGCCGGTGGTCTGCGTGGCGCAGCCGGCGAGCAAGGTCGCCAGCGCCAGCAGCAGGGCGAACCCATGTCGCGTCGGGCGCGACGCGTGAGAGCGAAAGGCGGTGGCGTTCAACGGCGTTCTTTGTTGTCGTGGCAGGGTGCGAATCGGCCCTGCAGGCGGCGGGTGTGCGATTGGAGCCGACGGCGCCGCCCATGCTGCGCCGGCGCGCGGTAAGCATTGTGATCGTTGGTGACGCGCGCTGTCGTTGCTGCGGATCATGGGCTGGCCGGGTTCGGCGCCGGGGCCGAACCCTCGCGCAGCCGGGTCAGCGCCGGCGGCGACCAGAACGGCAGCGTGGCCAGCGCCTTCTCGCGCCGCGCCGCGCTCATCGGGTGCATCGCCTCGATCACGCGGGCCACGCGCGGGGCGTCGACCTCGCCGCGCTGCTGCTCGGTGCGCAGCAGCGCGTCGGGCTGCGGCAGCAGGCTGGCCAGCCATGCGGCGGCCACCGGGCCGACGGCCGAGGCGTCGCGCTGGCCCAGGTGCACGCGCACCGCGCGCTCGGCGCCGCACACGCCCTCGCCCCAGGGCGCCAGCGCCAGGTAGAGCTGCAGGATGCGCGCCTTGCCCAGCGTGCGTTCCATCTCGACGGCGTAGAGCAGCTCGCGCAGCTTGCGCGCGGCGCTGCGGTCGTCGCCGGTCATCACCAGCTTGGCCAATTGCTGGGTCAGCGTGCTGGCGCCCGCCAGCGCAGCGCCCGGCCGCTGGTTGTGCGACCAGGCGTCGGTCAGGGCCGCGAGGTCGTAGCCCGGGTGCTCGAAGAAGCGCTGGTCTTCGGCGGCGATCACGGCGCGCGGCAGCCAGCCGCTGATCGCCGCAACGCCGGCGTCGCTGCCGTCGCGGCAGGCGGCGGGGCGCTGCAGATCGAGCAGTCGCTCGGTGCCCAGGCCGTGAACCACGAAGCCGTCCAGCCGCGGCTGCACTCGCCATCCGCCGTCGGGCAGGGTCGCGGCCAACGTGAGGGCCAGCGTGCCGCCGACCTCGATTGACGCGCGTTCGGGGATGTCGCCGCCGAAGACCTGCACCGCGTCGTGCAGCGGGGTCGGGGGCAGCGTGGCCTCGAGTTGCATCCGGCCTTGGCGATCGAAGCGTGCCTGCCACGCCAACGCCAGCGTGTGCGGTGCGCTGCCCAACTCGAGCCGGCCGTGATACTGGTCGGCACCGTCGGCCGCGATCGTGATGCGCGCCCGTGCCAGCTGCACCGGCGCCGGGCCGAGCGCGGCGAGCGTGAAGCGGCAGGGTGCACAGGTGGCCTCGATCTGCCCCGGCGCGCCGTGGCTCTCGATCTGCCAGCGGCCTTGCGCCGTCTCGAGATCGCGGCCGTCGACGACGCGCGCCGCCAGCGGGTGCGTCGCCAGCCGCAGCAGGACCGGCACGCTGACCTGGCGTTGCAGCGGCTGGCCGAACGCCGTCACGCGCAGCGGCACGGACCAGGCCGCATCGCTTGGGGCCAACGTGGCCAGCGTGGCCAGCACGGCCGTGGCCACACCACCACCAGCGTGGCCAGCGTGAGCAGCAACGGCGTCAGCACGCGCCTCACGACCCCAGCCCCTGCACGTGCGTCACGGCCAGCCAGGGCCCGGCGCTGTGGCCCAGTGCGGCGGCCCAGAACCAGGCCGAGGTGTCGGTGAAGGCGACGCCGTTGGCGTCGACGATGCGCTCGCACACGCGCACGCGCGGGCCGGCATTGCCCGGCGGCGCGGCCTCGAAGCAGCGCCACAGCGCGGCCTGTTCGTCGCGCTCCAGGCGTGCCGGGTCGACGCGCCAGCCGATGCCGCGCCAGCAGTCGGCCGCGGGGTGCAGCATGCGCGTCGGCCGCTCGACATCGCGCAGCACCAGTTCTTCGCCGCTGTCGGCCAGCGCAAAGCGCGCGATGCGGCCCGGGAAGCTCGCACCGAAGCGCGCCTCCACCGGCGAGCGCGCCAGCGGCCGCAGCGCCCTGCCGCGCCACTCGAGCGGCCACTCCGAGGCGCCGTGCTGCCGCGGCGGGTGGCGCTGCGGCGGCCCGGCCGTGGCCGGCCAGCGGCAGCATCGCGCACCACAGCAGCGTGGCGCCGAGCGCCTGGGGCCAATGGGCTTGGGCCCGGTCCAGCAGACGTCGCGCGAGGCGCTGTTTCATGACACGGCCCCCCGACCCGATCGCGGGCTCATGACCCGCACCGTCAAGCCGACCACGACCACCAGCATCGCGACGCCGATCGCCTCGTGCCAGGCATTGGGCAGCCCCTGCGGGCGGGCTTCGAGACCGACCAGCAGGCTGTTGCGCAGCACGTTGCCGGCCAAGGCCCACAGGCCGACGAGAGGCAGGCGACGCACGAAGCGGCCGTCACGCAGGCCGGTGAACGCCGCCACCGCGCAGGCCGCGAAGTAGGCCAACCAGGCCATCTGCACGCCCGAACAGGGCGCGTCGACGATCACCAGGCGGCCATTGACCGTCATCGCGGCGCCGCTGCGCTCGGCCGCCAGGCCCGCGGCCTGCAGCAGCCCGGCGCTGACCTCGGCGGTCAGCACGCGCAACGGGTAGCCGGCATAGAACTGCAGCGAGGCCACGATCGGCAGCGCCAGCAGGGCCAGGCCGGCCAGTGGCAGTCGCGGCGCACGCGCGGGCAACCACGCACACAGGTGCGCGGCGAGCGCCAGTGCGGCAAGCAGGGCCGCCGGCAGCGGCGGTGCAAGCCAATACGCCGCGGTGGCCGCGACCGTCAGCGTGGCCGATGCAGCCAGCCAGCCCAGGCGCGGCTCGATGCGCAGCCGCGGCGCCGCACGCACCAGCCAGATCAGCAGCGCCGCCAGCGCGGCCAGGCCCAGCGGCTCGTCCGAGCCGTCGAGCATGCGCCGCGCGGCCCACAGCCCGTGCGGCCAGAGCGCCGCGGCGTGCAGCGCGATCCAGCCCCAGGCGGCCAGACGCACCGGCCGGCAGGGCAGGGCATTGACCATGGTCATGGTGCGTGCTCCGGCGCTGACCACGGGCCGCCGGCGCCGCCACGCCAGCGCGGCGCCGACCAGCCCGAGCGCGACCAGCCATGCGATCCACGCCGCCGGTTCGGGTGTGCTCGGCACCGCCGCGCCGACCGCATGGTTGCTCACGCCCTGCGGCAGCACCAGTGGCTGGTCGACGCGGGTCGACGCCGCGTCGGCCGCCCGCACGACGGTGTCCACCGCAACGAAGCTGGTGTAGTTCGTCAGCAGGCTGTATTGCAGGCCGAGCGTGGTGATCGCCTCGCGCTGCGGATTGCCGCCGCGCAGCGCCTCGTCGTCGCTCAATTGCGCGATGCGCTGGCGGGCCCAGAGCTGGCGCAGCGCGCGTGCATCGCCGTCGGGCGCGGGCACGGGCAACACCTGCTGCCAGTCGCCGCCGGCCGCCTGGCCGTGCAGGACGAGCTGGCCGCGCGGCTCGCCGCGCCACTTGCCGATCAGCGCCACCGGGCGGCCGCCGAGCACGTCGGGCAGGGCGCCGGGTTGCGCCGGTTCGACGTCGTAGACCTCGAGGCCGTCGAAGCGCGCCGACACCTGCGTCAGCACCGGCGCATCGATCATCTTGCGCAGCCGCTCGGCCTGTGCCGCAGCGAACTGCGGCTTGGTGACGACGAACGGCTCGCCCTGGCCGGCGCGCGCGATGCCCTCGATCAGGTGGCGGTTGACCGACGGAGCCGATGCCGAACGCGAAGACGTTGGCCTGGCCGAGGTTCTTGCGCACCAGCTGGAACACGCGGTCCTCGACGGTGACATAGCCATCGGTGACCACGATCACGCTGCGCGACACGTCGCTGTTCTTGGGCAGCGCGGCGATGCGCTCCAGCGCCGGCACGATCTCGGTGCTGCCGCCGGCGCGCATCTGCTCGATGACGGCGACGGCGCGCTCGATGTTGGGCCGCGTCGCCGGCACCGAGGTCGGGCTCAGCATGCGGTTGCTGCCCGAGAACAGCATCACGTTGAAGCTGTCGCTCGGCCGCAGCCCGCCGATCAGCTCGCGCAGCAGCGCCTTGGCCGTGTCGAGCGGAAAGCCGTGCATCGAGCCCGAGATGTCGACGACGAAGATGTACTCGCGCGGGTTGATCTGCGCGTTGGCGATCGCCCTGGGCGGCTCGATCAGGGCGAGGAAGAAGTTCTCCTCACCCTGCGGGCCCTTGAACAGCGTCAGCCCGCCCGCGGTGGCCGCGCCCGCCAGCCGGTACTCGAGGATGAAGTCGCGGTCGTCGCCGGCCGCGCCGTCGTCGGCGAGGGCGACCTCGGCCTGTGCGCTGGCTTCGCCCTGGACCTCGATGCGGTGCGACGGCGAGCCCAGGTCGTGCACCGGCAGCGGCGAGGCAAAGCGCACGTGCATGCCGAACGCGGCAGCCGAGCGCTGACCTTCGGGCAGGTGCGGCGTCGCCGGCAACGGCGTCTGCCCGGCCATGGCTTCGCTGCGCTGGTAGCGCGGCCCGACCACCGTCGGGTAGACGAAGCGGTAGCGGCCGTCGCTGGGCAACAGCAGTTCGGTGTAGTGCAGTTCCACCGCCACTTCGTCGCCGGGCAGGATGTTGGCGACGTTCATCTGGAACACGTTGGGCCGGTGCTGGTCGAGCAGCGCGGCGGTGCGCCCTTCCTTCTTCGCCGTCTCGTACTCCAGACGCGCGCGCTGCTTCTCGCGGATGTTGGCCACCAGCACGCGATCGCCGATGCGCACCGTCATGCCATGCAGCGCGGACTGCGTGCCGCCGGGGAACACGTAGCGCGCCTCGATCACCCGCGAGCCCTCGTTGCGGTAGACCTGTGTCACGCGCACGTCGGCCACGGTGCCGGCGATGTCGGCCTCGACGCGGGTGGCCTTGAGCGGCAGGCGGTCGATCGATGGATCGTCGCTGGCGACGTGAAAGTACGGGCCCTCGGCCGCTGCCGCCTCGGTGTCGCCGGCCAGCGCCGGCGACCAGGCGACGATCAGCAGCGGCCGCGAGCAACGAGGTGGCGATGGCCAGGATCACGCGCCCGGTGTGCGAGTGCGGCCGCAGCAGATGGATGTCCCGAGGCATTGACGCTCTCCTTGCGCGCTGTACCACCGGTCGGGTGGCGTGGCGCGAGGATGGCGGGTCTGCGCGAAGCCGGTGGGAAGCCTGCGCTCGGTTGTATGAAGCGGGCGTGAAGTTCGCGCCTCAGCCGCGCCGGCGCAGGCCGCTGCAGCGCAGGCTAACGCTGCGCGCGCTGCGAGGGCGGGCGCTGCGCCACCTGCACCTTGAGTTCGACCGCGCGCTCGCCGCGCTGCACGGCGATGACGGCCGGCTCGCCGGGCTTCAATGCCGCCACTGCATTGAACAGCTGGGCGGTGTTGGCGATGTCCTGGCCGGCGATCTTCACGACCACGTCACCGGGCTTCATGCCGCCGCTTCCGGCCGGGCCGTTTTGCAGCACGCCGGTGATCAGCACGCCGCTCCTGACGGGCAGGCGCAGCGACTCGGCCATCTCCGGCGTCAGGTCGCGCGGCTCGACGCCGATCCAGCCGCGCACGACGCTGCCGTCGCGGACCAGGCTTTCCATCACCATGCGCGCCGTGTTGGCCGGGATGGCGAAGCCGATGCCCAGGCTGCCGCCGGTGCGCGAGAAGATGGCGGTGTTGATGCCGACCAGGTTGCCGCCGGTGTCGACCAGCGCGCCGCCGGAGTTGCCGGGGTTGATCGCCGCGTCGGTCTGGATGAAGTTCTCGAAGGTGTTGATGCCGAGCTGGTTGCGGCCCAGCGCGCTGACGATGCCGGCGGTGACCGTCTGGCCGACGCCGAAGGGATTGCCGATGGCCAGCACGGCGTCGCCGACCTGCAGGTTCTCGGTGTTGCCGAAGGTGATGGCGGGCAGCTTGGCGAGGTCGATCTTGAGCACGGCCACGTCGCTGTCGGGGTCGGTGCCGACGAGCCTGGCCTGCGCCTGGCGGCCGTCGGCGAGCTGGACCTCGATGTCGTCGGCGCCTTCGACGACATGGTTGTTGGTGATCAGGTAGCCTTCGGGCGAGACGATGACGCCGGAGCCGAGGCCGCGCTGCGGCTGGTCTTGCGGGCTGCGCTCGCCGAAGAAGAAGCGAAACCACGGGTCGTCGGCCTGCGGCCGGCGCGGGCTGACCTTGCTCGCGACGATGCTGACCACCGCCGGCGCCGCGCGCTGGGCCGCGACGCGGTAGCTGCCCGGCGCGACAGCGGCCGCAGACGCCGCCACCGCCGGTGTTTGTGCCACGGATACGATCTGCGGCAACATCTGGCCGGGCGAGCGGCCGAGCCATTCGGGTTTCAAGGTCGCCACCACGAACAGCAGCGCCACCGCCACGGTGACGGCCTGAGAGAAGATCAACCAGGTTCTGCGCATACAGCAACTGTGAGGGCACGATGGCCGCAAGCAAGCAACGCGACGAGATCGAGGCCTACTTGCACACGCTGCTGGAGGTCGATCGTTTCGAGGATTATGGGCCGAACGGTCTGCAGGTCGAGGGCCGCGCCGAGCTGCGCCGCATCGTCTCGGGCGTGACCGCGAGCCTGGCCTTGATCGATGCGGCGATCGCCGACGGCGCCGATGCGATCGTCGTCCACCACGGCCTGTTCTGGCGCGGCCAGGACGGGCGTCTGGTGGGCTGGCTCGGCGAGCGCGTGCGCCGCCTGATGGCGCACGGCATCAACCTGTTCGCCTTTCACCTGCCGCTCGATGCGCACCCCGAGTTCGGCAACAACGCGCAGCTCGGCCTGCGCCTCGGACTGCGGGCCGATGCGCGCTTCGGCAAGCAGGACCTGGGCTTCGCGGCACCGGCCGGCGACAACACCGAGTTGCCGGCGCTGGCCGCGCGCCTGCAGGCGGCGCTGGACGGCCGCGCGCCGCTGGTGCTGCCGGGCGACGGCCGCGCGCTCAAGCGCATCGGCTGGTGCACGGGTGGCGCGCAGGGCTACTTCGAGGCCGCCATCGCGGCCGGCGTCGACGCCTTCGTCACCGGCGAGGTGTCGGAGCCGCAGGCCCATCTGGCGCGCGAAACCGGCGTCGCGTTCCTGGCCTGCGGCCACCATGCCAGCGAGTGCTTCGGCGCGCCGGCGCTGGCCGCGCATGTGGCCGAGCGCTTCGGCCTCGAGCACCGCTTCATTGCCATCGCCAATCCCGCCTGAGCCGCCGGGCCGCCCCAAGGCGAATACCGCAGCGCGCAGCGCGGGGCTTGCGCGATGCGCCGACAATCCGGGCATGCCGGCGACGACTGCGACCAATCCTGCTGACGATGGGCGACGCCTGCGGGATCGGGCCCGAGATCATCGTGCGTGCGTTCGAGCGCGGCGCGGCCGCGGGCTGCGTGGTGGTCGGCGATGCGGCGGTCATGCGCCGGGCCACGGCGCTCAGCGCCGAGCCGTTGCCGCTGGTGGTGCTCGACACGCTGGCCGATGCGCCGTCTTGCCCGCCGCGCTGCGTGCCGGTCTGGCAGCCTGCCGGCCTGCCTGCCGGCCTGGCGCAACTGCCATGGGGCCGCGTCGATGCGCGCGCCGGAGCGGCGGCGGCGGCGTGCATCGAGGCGGCGGTGCGGGCGGTGCAGGGCCGCGAAGCCTTGGCCATCGTCACCGCGCCGCTGCACAAGGAGGCGCTTGCTGCCGCCGGCGTGCCCTACCCCGGGCATACCGAGATGCTGCAGGCGCTGGCGGCCGCACCCGGCCGCGAGCCGCCGCCGGTGCGCATGATGCTGGCCAACGACGAACTGCGCGTCGTGCTGGTGACGATTCACCTGTCGTTGCGTGCGGCGATCGAGGCCGTGACCTTCGACGCCGTGCTCGGTACCTTGCGCATCGCGCACGCCGCTGCGGCGCCGGGCCGGGCGCGGCCGCGCATCGCGGTGGCCGGGCTCAACCCGCATGCCGGTGAAGGCGGGCTGTTCGGCGACGAAGAGCGACTGACGATCGCGCCGGCGATCGCCGCCGCGGTGGCCGAAGGCATCGACGCCCGCGGCCCGTTCGCGCCCGACACGGTCTTCATGCGCGCGCGGCGCGGCGAGTTCGACCTGGTGGTGGCGATGACGCACGACCATGGCTTGATTCCGGTCAAGTACCTCGGCGTCGAGCACGGCGTGAACGTCACGCTCGGCCTGCCGTTCGTGCGCACCAGCCCGGACCACGGCACCGCGTTCGACATCGCCGGGCGCGGCACGGCGGACCCGGCGAGCCTGCTGGCCGCGATCGATTGGGCGCGCCGCGCCGCGGCTACGACCGCGTGAGCGGCATGCCGGCGGTCGAGGTGCCGCCGCGCAGGGCGGCCAGTTGCTTGCGTGCACGCGCCGTGGCGCGCTCGATCAGGTAGGCGTTCTCGTAGGCGCGCAGGCGGCCGGTCTCGCACAGGCGGTAGAGCATGCGCGCCGTCATCGAAATCGCGTGCTGGTGCTTGCTGCCGCGGGTGAAGACGAAGAAGGTGCGTCCCGGGCTGATGTGCGACAGCCGCACCTTGTGCCACTGGTCTTCGAAGTGCATGCGGTAGGAGAAGCCGATCTGCACGTGGTCGGCCAGCGACGCGCCATGCGTCGGCTCCACCGGCTCGGGCGGCGGCAGACCGTCGATGTTGATGTCGAGTTCGGTCACCTCGCTGTCGCCTTCCTCCTGGGCGCTGAGGTCGATGTCGACCTTGCCGGTCCAGTCGATCGAACTCTCCTCGACCAGGCCGATGCGCACGGCCTCCTCGGGTGTGAAGCCCGGGCCGGATACCACGTCGTCGAGCACCGGTATCGCGCTGGTGCCGCGCACCGTGTCTTCGGGCCGCGGCAGCGGCGTGGCCAGGATGGCGTCGAGTTGCTTGGCCAGCAGGTTGAAGTCCAGCGTGCGCATCGATTCGCCCTTCAGCGACTGCGCATGGGCCGGCATCAGCTTGTCGAAGAAGTCCTTCTTCGCCGCCTCGGGCCAGCCGATCAGCGCCAGGCCCTCGTTCAGGTCCTTCATCAGATGCGGCAGGCGCACCAGGAAGGCCTTGCGGTCGGCCGGCGCGCCCTTGGGTTGCACGCTCATGACGAGGTCGCGCCCGGCCACGCGCATGCGCCTGACGGCGTCGCTGTCGGCGCCGTGCAAGGCGGCGGCCTTCATCAGCGCCTGGCTCCAGACCTGGGTCAGGAACTGGCGCATGAAGTCTTCCATCGTCACCGGCGCCATCGCCGCGCGCAACTGCTGCATGAAGCGCTGCTGCAGCAGCAGGTCGGTTTCCTTCTTGTCGAGCAGCGTCGAGGCCTTGCTGTTGTCCTCGACGTCGCGCTGCGCCTGCTCGGCGACGAAGGCCTCGATCTTGTCGAGCGAGTCTTCGTACAGCGCCATCTGGTCGAAATCGCCGCTGACGATGTCGTCGACCAGGTCGCGAACCAGGGCCAGGAAGTGCTGCCCCGGGGCTTCGGAGAAGTCGTCGAAGGCGACCGCCAGCGAGGCCATGCGATTGACCAGCTTGCGTACCGGGTGGCGGCGCGACGAGAAGAACGTGGAGTCGCCGAGCGCGGCGCGCAAGACCGGCAGCTGCAGCCGCGCGATGTGGCGCGCCATCTGTGGCGGCACCTTGGGGTCGGACAGGATCTGCTCGAACAGGCTGCCGACGACGTCGATGACCATGTGGTCGAGCGAGCCGGTGGCCGCACTGCGCAATGCCTCGCGGTTGGCCAGGATCAGGTTGGCCATCGGCTGCAGGCTGCCGGAGCCCGAACTGCGTCGACTGCCACCGTGCGCGCTGTGCGCCGCGTCGACCTGGGTATCGACCGCGATGTTGCCCAGCATCGCCAGGCGCCGGATCAGGTTCATGACCTCGCCGTCGACCTGACCGATCGTGCCGCCGCTGTGCCTGGACGCCGGGCCGCCACCGCCGGCGCCCAAGCCGGCGCGGGACGACAGGTCGCCGCCGCCAGTATCGAGCAGCGTCGTTGCCGAAGATCGACTTGGCGTGCGTGTCGTAGCCGGTGTTGGTGAACTGGCCCAGCTCGTTGCCAGGGCCCTGCACCGTGCGCACCGACAGATCGGGTGCCTTGATGCCGGCGGCCTTCATCTCGGCGACGATGGTGGCTGTACAGGGCGGCCATCGCGCTGGCCAGCACGCGCGAGATGTGCTCGGCCATGACCTTGCGTACCGGCGCCCGGTCGCAGATCGCGTCGCAGGCGGCCACCATGGCCTTGCCGATGACTTCGGGGCGCAGCGGGTTGCGCACCTCGCCGGCGTCGCGGCCGGCGTGCGGGCTGTGCAGCAGCCCGATCATCAGCGCGTCGAGTTCGCGCAGTTCCCACTCGCAATCGTGTTCGAGCGTCAGCGCAAAGCGATCGGCACTGACCTGGATCTCGACCTCGCGGTCGTCGACCAGCGTCAGCGACTGCCACGACGAGCCGCCGGTGCTGGTGCGCGGGCTGCCTTCGCGGCGCCGAAAGTCGGCGGCCAGGCTGTCGTCGAGCCGCTCGTTGAAGGTCGTCGCGAACATCGACAGCTTGCGGCTGAGGTCGAACTGGGCGGCCAGCAGGTGCTCGCGTTCGCTGTTGCTGACGCTGTTGAGCACGGCGACGCCCAAAGCGTCGACGCAGCGCTGCGCCGCCTCGCGGGCAGTGACCTTGATTCGTTGCACCGCCGCGGTGAGGGCGGCGGGCAGTCGCGGCAGCGGTGAGTTCATCGGCAGGGTCGCGTGCGGGCGCCAGTGCAGCTCGGCCTGGCACCCAGGCCAGTCGCCGCATACGGCCTAAAGTATGGGGCCAAACCCGCTGCCGCCAGGCGTCTACTTTTTCAGTGAATCGCGGATTTCGCGCAGCAGCAACACGTCTTCGGTCGGGGCCGCGGCCGGTGCCGGCGGGGCTTCCTTCTTCAGGCGGTTGATCTGCTTGACCATCATGAAGATGATGAAGGCCAGGATGACGAAGTTGATGGCCACGGTGATGAAGTTGCCATAGGCGAACAACGGCACGCCGGCCTTGGACAGCGCTTCGTAGGTCATCGGGCCCTTGAAGTCGGCCGCCGGGCTGCCGAGCGTGATGAAGTAGTTGGAAAAATCCAGCCCGCCGAGGATCTTGCCGACGAGCGGCATGATCAGGTCCTTGACGATCGAGTCGACGATCTTGCCGAAGGCCGCGCCGATGATCACGCCGACAGCCAGGTCGACGACGTTGCCCTTCAGCGCGAAGTCCTTGAATTCGCTGGTGAAACTCATCGGCCGTTCTCCGGTAGTTGTTTGGTCGCGCGCGGCACGCGCAGGTGCATGCCCGGGCGCGCAGTATTGCCCAGAAGCATGGCGAGTCAAGCCCGGGCGGGACGCGAAGGTGTGTCCGCTAGAATCTCAGGTTGACCCTCAGACTGTCGCTTGCCCTGTGAGGAATTGAATGAGCAATGACGCCATCGACCCCGGCCGCCGGACCTGGATCGGCATCGCTTGCGGCGCCGGTGCCATCGGCACCGTGGCCACCGCCGTACCCTTTGTTGCCAGCCTCGCGCCATCGGAGAGAGCCAAGGCTGCCGGTGCTGCGGTCGAGGTCGACATCAGCGACTTGAAGGCCGGCGAGATGGCCACCGTCGAATGGCGTGGCAAGCCGGTGTGGATCCTCAAGCGCACGCCGGAGCAGGTCGCGTCGCTGAAGAAGACCGACGCCCTGGTCGCCGACCCGCAATCGTTGCGCAAGGCCGACGAATTGACGCCCGAATATGCGCGCCACGAGTACCGCTCGCGCAAACCCGAGGTCCTGGTGGTGGTGGGCATCTGCTCGCACCTGGGCTGCTCGCCGACCGCCAAGCTGCAGCCCGGCGCACAACCCTCGCTGCCCGACGACTGGCAGGGCGGTTTCTTCTGCCCGTGCCACGGCTCGATGTTCGACCTGGCCGGCCGCGTCTACAAGAACAAGCCCGCCCCCGACAACCTCGAGGTGCCGCCGCACATGTACCTGTCTGACAGCAGGTTGCTGATCGGCGACGACAAGAAGGCCTGAACCCCAATCGATTGCCGAGGCACATCAACATGGCTGAATTCAAGCAAGCGCCAGCAGGGGCATCGATGCTCGACAAGCTGACGCTCTGGACGCAGGACCGGTTCCCGACCGCATTCGACGCCTACCGCGTCCACATGTCGGAGTACTACGCGCCGAAGGCGCAGAACGTCTGGTACATCTTCGGCGCGCTGGCGATCCTGGTGCTGGTGATCCAGATCCTGACCGGCATCTTCCTGACGATGCACTACAAGCCCGATGCGGCCCTGGCCTTCGCCTCGGTCGAATACATCATGCGCGACGTGCCCTGGGGCTGGCTGATTCGCTACATGCACTCCACCGGGGCCAGCGCCTTCTTCCTCATCGTCTACCTGCACATGTTCCGCGGCCTGCTCTACGGCAGCTATCGCAAGCCCAGGGAACTGGTCTGGATCTTCGGCTGCGCGATCTTCCTGTGCATGATGGCCGAAGGCTTCTTCGGCTATCTGCTGCCGTGGGGCCAGATGAGCTACTGGGGCGCGCAGGTGATCATCAACCTGTTCGCCGCGATCCCCTTCGTCGGCCCCGACCTGGCGCTGCTGATCCGCGGCGACTACGTGGTCGGCGACGCGACCTTGAACCGCTTCTTCGCCTTCCATGTCATCGCCGTGCCGCTGGCGCTTGCTGGGCCTGGTCGCGGCGCACATCTTCGCGCTGCACGATGTCGGTTCGAACAACCCGGACGGCATCGAGATCAAGGACAAGAAGGATCCGAAGACCGGCATCCCGCTCGACGGCATTCCGTTCCACCCGTACTACACGGTGCACGATATCGTCGGTGTGGGGGTGTTCCTGATGATCTTCTCCGCGATCATCTTCTTCGCGCCCGAAATGGGCGGCTACTTCCTCGAGTACAACAATTTCATTCCGGCCGACCCGCTGCAGACGCCTGCGCACATTGCGCCGGTCTGGTATTTCACGCCGTTACTACTCGATGCTGCGCGCAACGACCGATCCGATGGTCAATGTGTTCTGCGTGCTGACCGGGCTGGCCGGCGTGATGGCGATCTGGAAGGGTGGGCTGTCCGGCATGGCCAAGGTCGCGGTCGCGATCGTCGCGGTCGTGGCCATCGCACTGCTGAAGACCTTCGATGCCAAGTTCTGGGGCGTGGTGGTCATGGGCGCGGCCGTGATGATCCTGTTCGCTCTACCCTGGCTCGACCGCAGCCCGGCCAAGTCGATCCGCTACCGCCCGACCTGGCACACGGCGGTGTATGCGGTGTTCGTGGTCGTGTTCCTGATCCTGGGCTGGCTCGGCATCGAGCCCGTCTCGGACAACAAGACCTTGATGTCGCAGGTCGGCACGCTTTACTACTTTGCCTTCTTCCTGCTGATGCCCTGGTGGAGCCGGATGGGCGAATTCAAGCCGGTGCCCGAGCGCGTGGTGTTTCAGGCGCACTGAGCGGAACGACGACCATGATCAAGCAACTCCTCAAGTCCATCGTCCTGTCGCTGTGCCTGGCCACTGGTGCCGCGCAGGCTGCCGGAGGCGGCCTGGCCTGGGACAAGTTTCCGGTCGAGAAACTGACCGACGACGCGGCGCTGCAGCACGGCGCGAAACTGTTCGTCAATTACTGCCTGAACTGCCACGCGGCGAGCTATCTGCGCTACAACCGCATGGTCGAGATCGGCCTGACCGAGGCCCAGATCAAGAGCAACCTGCTGTTCGCCGGCGACAAGGTCGGCGAGACGATGAAGGCGTCGCTCGATGCCAAGCAGGCCAAGGCCTGGTTCGGCGCCGCGCCGCCCGACCTGTCGGTGATCGCGCGCTCGCGCTCGGCGCCGGGCCAGGGCAGCGGTGCCGACTACCTGTACACGTACATGCGCAACTTCTACCGCGACGACAGTCGTCCGACCGGTTGGAACAACCTGGCGTTCCCCAACGTCGGCATGCCGCACGCGCTGTGGGAGCTGCAGGGCGAGCGCCGGCCGGTGTTCGAGAAGAAGAGCGAGCATGGCCACGAAATCGAGGTCCTCAGCGGCTGGGAAGTCACCAAGCCCGGCACGCTCTCCGCGCGCGACTACGATGCCGCGGTGGCCGACCTGGTGGCCTTCCTGCAATGGGCCAGCGAGCCGGCGCAGAAGCTGCGCGTGCAGCTCGGCGTGTGGGTGCTGCTGTTCCTGTTCATCTTCACCTTGATTGCGTGGCGCCTGAACGCCGCGTACTGGAAAGACATCAAGTAGTCACCGCCCGCGTCTGTGGCGCAGCGGGTGCGGCTAGTCGCACCCGCTGCGCTTCGTGTTTTGAGACGCGCTCAAAATCCCGTTCTTTCTGATCACCAGCAAGGGAGCCCCTCACCATGATGGTGCTTTATTCCGGAACCACCTGCCCGTACTCGCACCGTTGCCGTTTCGTGCTGTTCGAGAAGGGCATGGATTTCGAGATCCGCGACGTCGACCTGTTCGCCAAGCCCGAAGACATCGCGTTGATGAACCCGTACAACGAGGTGCCGATCCTGGTCGAGCGCGACTTGATCCTGTACGAGTCGCACATCATCAACGAGTACATCGACGAGCGCTTCCCGCACCCGCAACTGATGCCGGGCGACCCGGTCGCGCGGGCGCGCGTGCGGCTGTTCCTGTTCAACTTCGAGAAGGAGTTGTTCGCCAACGTCAACATCCTCGAGGCGCGCAACGGCATCAAGGGCACCGAGAAGCAGCTCGAGCGGGCGCGCGGCCAGATCCGCGACCGCCTGACGCAACTCGCGCCGATCTTCCTGAAGAACAAGTTCATGCTCGGCGACGACTTCTCGATGCTCGACGTGGCGATTGCCCCGCTGCTGTGGCGCCTGGACTACTACGGCATCGACCTGTCGAAGAACGCGCTGCCGCTGCTGAAGTACGCCGAGCGCATCTTCTCGCGCCCGGCCTACATCGAGGCACTGACGCCGTCGGAAAAGGTGATGCGCAAGTAGATGGCCCTCCCCCGAAGCGGCTTCGCCGCTCCCCCCCAGGGGGGCGACGCCAGCGGCCCGGCAAAGCCGGTTCCGCGGCGTCCGCTTGGTTGCTTGGGTGCCATGGCAGCCGCGCAACGCCGATTCCGTGGCGTCCGCTCGGTTGCTTGGGTGATATGGCAACCACGCAAGGCCGGTTCCGCGGCATCTGCTTGGTTGGTTCGGTGACATGGCAACGACTCCAATGTCTCCGGACGGTCAGGGCAGTTCGACGCGGCCCTACCTGATCCGTGCCCTGCACGATTGGTGCACCCACAATGGCTTCACGCCCTACATCGCGGTCTTCGTCGATGCCAAGGTGCAGGTACCGCAGGAGTACGTCAAGAACAACGAGATCGTGCTCAACGTCGGCTTCGAGGCCACCAGCGGCTTGAAACTCGGCAACGAGCAGATCGAATTCAAGGCCCGCTTCGGCGGCAGCGCGCGCGAAATCGTCGTGCCGATCGACCATGTGGTGGCGATCTACGCGCGCGAGAACGGGCAGGGCATGGCGTTCCCGGTGCCCAGTGCGCCGGGCAGCGTCAGCGGCGCCGCGCCGACCTTGTTGCCCGCCGGTGCGCCGGCCGACGCGAACGGGCCCGCGCCTGACGGCGGTCGACAGCCCGGCCGCCGTGCCGGTCGAGGTCGCGCCGCCGGAGCCGCCACCGCCGCCGCCGCCCGCAGGCGGCAAGCGGCCGTCGCTCAAGCGCATCAAGTAACGTGTGCGCAGTGGCCGCGGCCTAGAATTGCCGCCGACGGCGCCGACTTAGCTCAGCTGGTAGAGCACCCGCCTTGTAAGCGGAAGGTCATCCGTTCGACTCGGATAGTCGGCACCAAGACCAAAGCCGGAAGGCTCAGCGCGTGCGAATGCGCACACGGATCTGAATTTCCGGCCAGCCCTGCTCGCGCAGCGTGTCTGACAATCGCGGCAGCAGGTGGCGCAACTTGGCGGCAGCGGCCGCATTGGAGGCCAGCAAGGACCAGCCTTCGTCGTCGATCGGACCGGGCCGCACCTGGCCCTGCAACGGCTCTGGCAGGTGCACGACAATCGCGGCAAAGCGCGCATTCGACTGTGCGAGTCGCCGTGCCAGGTCGGCCAGGCTGATGTTCTGTTCCAGCGCGCGCGCCAACGGCAGGCCCAGCGGCACGACGGACGACGAGGGCTTGGCAGTGGCCATGCAAAGGAGTTTAGGCGCATGCATATCCTCATCACCCACGGCAGCCGGGCGCAGACCCGCGTGCTGCGCTTCAACCGCTGGCAGCTGGCGACCGGTCTGTTGCTGCTCGGCGTGTCGCTGCTGACGCTGGCGGGCGTGACCTATCACTTCGTGTTCGTGACCGCGGCGCGCGAGGGCTGGCCGGTGGTCAGCCCCATCGTCAAGCTGGTGGTGCGCGACGAATTCGCGCAGCGCGACCGCTTCCTGCGCGAGAACCTCGACGCCATGGCCAAGAAGGTCGGCGAAATGCAGGCCAAGCTGCTCAAGCTCGAATCCATGGGCGATCGCGTTTCGGGCCTGGCCGGCGTCAAGCCCGAGGAATTCAAGCCGCTGTTGCGGCCAGCGGCGCAGGGCGCGAGCGCGCCCGCCAATGTCAGCGCGGGCGGGCCGTTCATCCCGGCCTTGGGCAGCGCCGAGCTGCAGTCGCTCGACAGCCTCAATGCCCATGTCGGCATGCTCGACGAACGCACGGACCAGACCACCGATCTGTTCACGCTGATCGAGTCGAGGTTGCTCGAAGGGCGCTTGGCGCAATTGATGGTGCCGAGTTCGGCGCCGATCATCGGCCCGGTGGGCTCGGGCTTCGGTTTTCGCGCCGACCCATTCACGGGCCGCCCAGCATTGCACACGGGGCTCGACTTCCCGGCCGACGTGGGCACGGTGATCCACGCGGCGGCCGGCGGTGTCGTGGTGACGACGGCCAAACATCCGGAATACGGCAACCTGGTCGAGATCGACCATGGCAATGGCCTGCTGACACGCTATGCACATACCTCGAAGATGCTGGTCAAGGCCGGGGACCTGATCCGACGCGGCCAGCCGGTGGCCGAAGTCGGCAACAGCGGGCGCTCGACCGGCCCGCATCTGCACTTCGAGGTGCTGGTCCAAGGCGTGCCGCAGAACCCGGTCCGCTTTCTTGCCGGTCGCGCGGGTGAGCCGCGGGCCGTGGCCAGCAACCGGCGCGCCCCCTGACCGCCGGGTAAAATCGAACGCTTTGTGCGTTTGACGCACGCTGGGGTGTGCGAACGCCCCAGCCGCCTTCGCGGTTCGCCTTGCGATGGCGCCGATCCACCCCATCTCGCATGGGCCCCGCACGCCCCACGCTAACAAGCCCACGCCGCATGTTGCCCAAACTCCTGACCTCGATCTTCGGCAGCCGCAACGACCGCCTGCTCAAGCAGTACCGCGCTGTGGTGCAGAAGGTCAACGCGCTCGAACCGGCGTTCGAAGCACTCGACGACGCTGCGCTTCGGGCCAAGACCGACGAATGGCGCCAGCGCGTGACGGCGGGCGAGAACATCGACGCCTTGCTGCCCGAGGCCTTCGCCGCCGTGCGCGAGGCCGGCAAGCGCACGCTGAAGATGCGGCACTTCGACGTCCAGTTGATCGGTGGCATCGCGCTGCACGAAGGCAAGATCGCCGAGATGCGCACCGGCGAGGGCAAGACACTGATGGCCACGTTGCCGGTGTACCTGAACGCGCTGTCCGGCCAGGGCGTGCACGTGGTCACCGTCAACGACTACCTGGCGCGCCGCGATGCCGAGTGGATGGGGCGGCTCTACACCTTCCTCGGCCTGACCGTCGGTGTCAACGTGCCCGGCATGTCGCGCGAGGAGAAGAAGGCCGCCTACGCCGCCGATGTGACCTACGGCACCAACAACGAGTTCGGCTTCGACATCCTGCGCGACAACATGGTCTACGAACTGGCCGAGCGCACCCAGCGCGGCCTGAACTTCGCCATCGTCGACGAGGTCGACTCGATCCTGATCGACGAAGCCAGAACGCCCTTGATCATCAGCGGCCAGGCCGAAGACCACAGCGAGCTGTACGTGCGCATCAATGCGGTGATCCCGCAGCTGAAGAAGCAGATCGGCGAGCTCGACCTGCGCACCGGCGAAGGCGTGATCGAGCCGGGTGACTTCACGGTCGACGAAAAGGGGCACCAGGTCTTCCTCACCGAAGACGGCCATGAGAACGCCGAGCGCATCCTGGGCGAGGCCGGCCTGCTGGCCGAGGGCGCCAGCCTGTACGACCCGGCCAACATCACGCTGATGCACCATGTCTACGCCGCACTGCGTGCCAAGCACCTGTACAACCGCGACCAGCATTACGTGGTGCAGAACGGCGAGGTCGTGATCGTCGACGAATTCACCGGCCGCCTGATGACCGGCCGGCGCTGGAGCGACGGCCTGCACCAGGCGGTGGAAGCCAAGGAAGGCGTGCAGATCCAGAGCGAGAACCAGACCATGGCCTCGATCACCTTCCAGAACTACTTCCGCATGTACGCCAAGCTGGCGGGCATGACCGGCACCGCCGACACCGAGGCCTACGAGTTCCAGGAGATCTACGGCCTGGAGACGGTGGTCATCCCGCCGAACAAGCCGACCATCCGCAAGGACGAACTCGACCTGGTCTACAAGACCGCCAAGGAAAAGTACGACGCGGTGATCGAGGACATCCGCGACTGCCACGGCCGCGGCCAGCCGACGCTCGTCGGCACCACCTCGATCGAGAACTCGGAGCTGCTGTCGGGCCTGCTCGAGAAGGCGAAGCTGCCGCACCAGGTACTCAACGCCAAGCAGCACGCCAAGGAGGCCGAGATCGTGGCCCAGGCCGGGCGCCCGGGCGTGGTCACGATCGCGACCAACATGGCCGGCCGCGGCACCGACATCGTGCTCGGCGGCAACGTCGAGAAGCAAGTCCAGTTCATCGAGGCCGACGAGGCCATTCCCGCCGACGAGAAGGCGCGCCGCATCCAGCAGTTGCACGACGAATGGCAGGGCCTGCACGACAAGGTCAAGGCCGAGGGGGGCTTGCGCATCATCGCCACCGAGCGCCATGAGAGCCGGCGCATCGACAACCAGCTGCGTGGCCGCTCGGGCCGCCAGGGCGACCCGGGGCAGTCGCGCTTCTACCTGTCGCTGGAAGACCCGTTGATGCGCATCTTCGCCGGCGACCGCGTGCGCGCGATCATGGACCGCCTGAAGATGCCCGAGGGCGAAGCCATCGAGGCCGGCATCGTCACGCGCAGCATCGAGGGCGCGCAGCGCAAGGTCGAGGCCCGCAACTTCGACATGCGCAAGCAGCTGCTCGAGTACGACGACGTCAGCAACGACCAGCGCAAGGTCATCTACCAGCAGCGCAACGAGATCCTCGAGGCGGCGTCGCTCGACGCGCAGATCACCAACCTGCGCCGGAGCACGATGACCGACGTCGTGCGCACCTTCGTGCCCGCCGAAAGCCTGGAGGAACAGTGGGACCTCGACGGCCTGGAGAAGGTCCTGCGTGACGAGTGGCAGCTCGACGTGCCGCTCAAGGCGCTGGTCGACGCCAGCGATTCGATCGCCGACGAGGACATCGTGGCCAAGGTCGTGGCCGCGGCCGACGAAGCCTTCACCGACCAAGCTGGCGCAGGTCGGCAGCGACCAGTTCACTGCCCTTCATGCGCATGGTGCTGCTGCAGGCCATCGACAGCCATTGGCGCGAACACCTCGCGGCGCTGGACTACCTGCGCCAGGGCATCCACCTGCGCGGCTACGCGCAGAAGAACCCGAAGCAGGAATACAAGCGCGAGGCGTTCGAGCTGTTCTCGCAGCTGCTCGACGTGGTGAAGATGGAGGTCACGCGCGTGTTGATGACGGTGCGCATCCAGTCCCAGGAGCAGGTGGCGCAGGCGGCCGAGGCGATCGAAGAGAAAGCCAGCCAGGTGAGCAACGTCACCTACACCCACCCCAACGAGGACGGCAGCGTGTCGCAGGAGGCCGACCCGACGACGCTGGTCGCCGCGGTGCCGCGTGTCGGGCGCAACGAGCCCTGTCCCTGCGGCAGCGGCAAGAAGTACAAACACTGCCACGGCAGGCTGGCCTGACCAACCGCGTCGCAGCGCATGACCGTCAACCTCACCGCGCCCGACGCGGCCGAGTTGTACCCGGTGGCCGGGGTGCGGATCGGCGTCGCCATGGCCGGCGTGCGCAAGGCCAATCGCAAGGACTTGGTGACCTTCGAGCTGGCCGCGGGCTCGTCGGTGGCCGGCGTCTTCACCCAGAACCGCTTCTGCGCTGCGCCGGTGCAGGTCTGCCGCCAGCACCTCGCCGCGGGCGCGGGCATCCGCGCGCTGGTCGTCAATACCGGCAATGCCAATGCCGGCACGGGCGACGACGGCCTGGCGCGGGCGCGCACGACCTGTCAGCGCGCTGGCACAGCAGCTCGGCCTCGCGCCCGAGCAGGTGCTGCCGTTTTCAACCGGCGTGATCATGGAGACGCTGCCGGTCGAGCGCATCGTCGCCGGCCTGCCGGCCACGCTGCTCGACCTGGAGCCCGACCATTGGCTGGCCGCGGCCGAAGGCATCATGACCACCGATACCTGCCCGAAGGCGGCGTCGCGGCAGGTCACGATCGCCGGCAAGACAGTCACCGTCACCGGCATCGCCAAGGGCGCCGGCATGATCCGGCCCGAACATGGCGACCATGCTCGGTTTCGTCGCCACCGACGCAGTGGTCGCGCCCGCGCTGATGCCGGGGCTGGTGCGCGAAGCCGCCGACCGGAGCTTCAACCGCATCACCATCGACGGCGACACCAGCACCAACGACTCGTTCGTGCTGATCGCCACGCAGCGGGCCGGGCACGCGCCGATCACCCAGCTCGAGTCGCCCGAGGGCGCCTTGTTGCGCGAGGCCGTGTTCGCGGTCTCACGCCAGCTGGCGCAGGCCATCGTGCGCGACGGCGAAGGCGCGACCAAGTTCATCACCGTGCGCATCGAAGGCGGGAAGACGAAGGAAGAGTGCCGTCTCGCCGCCTATGCGATCGCCCATTCGCCGCTGGTGAAGACGGCGTTCTTTGCCAGCGACCCGAACCTGGGCCGCATCCTGGCCGCGGTCGGCTATGCCGGCATCGCCGACCTCGACCAGGGCCTGATCGACCTGTTCCTGGACGACGTGCACGTGGTCGTGCGCGGCGGTCGGCACCCCGAATACAGCGAAGCGCAGGGCCAACGCGTCATGCAGCAGAGCGAGATCACGATCCGCGTCGACCTGCACCGCGGCCCCGCGCATGCGACGGTCTGGACCTGCGATCTGTCGCACGATTACGTCAGCATCAACGCCGACTACCGCAGTTAGGGCCATACCGGCTTGCCCGCACCGGCCGCGCGCTGCTAGCATTGCGTCCACACCACGAATGCCGGAGACCCGCCATGACCACCCACGACATCCCGAACCGACGCTGCCGCCGCGGCATGCCGGTGCTGGGTGCATCGGTGGCAGCAAGCTAGTCGTTCTCGGCATCGCCCCAACCGGGCCTGCGCCGAGACATCGGCGTCAGGCCCGAAGTTTTTTCGGCCTGGCGCTCTTGCAGCGGCCCACGAGGTCGCCTCGCCGAAGAGAACTTCATGACCCGCCAATTTCTGCAATTCCTCAGCCAGCGTCTGTCGCTGCCAGCCGACGACCTGCTGCGCGACGCGGTCTTCCGCCGCCTCTGGAGCTCGATCGTGATCAGCTCGCTCGGCGGCCAGATCACCATGCTCGCGCTGCCGCTGACCGCCGCCGTGCTGCTTCAGGCCAGCCCGACGCAGATGGGCGTGCTGGTGGCGATGGAGATCGCGCCCTTCGTGCTGCTCAGCCTGCCCAGCGGCGTCTGGCTCGACCGCGTGCACAAGCTGCCGGTCTACTTCGCCGGCGAGGCCGCGCTGGCCCTGATCGTGGCCAGCGTGCCGCTGGCCTGGGCGCTGGGCTGGTTGTCGATGCCGTGGATGTATGCCGTCGGCTTCGTGATGGGCTGCGTCTACGTCGTCGCCGGCTCGGCGGCGCAGATCGTGCTCACCCAGGTGGTGCCGCGCGAGCGCCTGGTCGAGGCCCATGCACGCAACGCGCTGGCCAGCTCGGGTGCCGAGGTGGCGGGCCCGGGCTTTGCCGGCGCGCTGATCAAGGCCACGGGCGCGCCGCTGGCGCTGCTCGTCGACGCGCTGATGCTGATGGCGTCGGTGGCGATCCTGCGCGGCGTCAAGGTGCACGAGCAGCTCACGCCCGCCCACGACGCGCACTTCTGGCGTGACCTGCGCGCCGGCCTGCGCTTCGTGCGCGGCACGCCGCTGCTGACGACGATGGCGCTGACCGTCGGCATGTGGCAGATGTGCCATCACGCCGCGCTCGTGGTGCAGATCCTGTTTGCCACCCGCACGCTGGGCATGAACGAGTCGCAGATCGGCCTGAGTTTCGTCGGCCTCGGCATCGGCACCGTCATGGCCAGCACGCTCGGTCACCGCATCTCGGCACGCATCGGGCCGGGGCCCAGCCTGCTGCTCGGGCTGGCCGTCTGCGGCGTGGGCTGGGTGCTGCTGGCGCTGGCGCCGGCCAGCGCCGCGGGTCAGGTCATGTTCGCGGGCATGCTGGTCTGCTTCGGCTTCGGCGCCGTGCTGATCTTCATCAACTTCCTGGCCTTGCGCCAGGCCGTCACGCCGGCGCCGCTGCTGGGCCGCATGACCAGCACGATGCGCTGGCTGATCCTGCTGCCCGCCGGCCCCGGCGCGCTGCTGGGCGGCTGGCTCGGCGAGCATGTCGACCTGCGTGCGTCGCTGGCGTTCGCGGGCTGCGGCGCGCTGGTCGTGGCCCTCGTGGCCTGGCGCCACACCTTGCTGCGCCGGGTGCGCTGCCTGCCGGCGCCCGAGGCCGCCGACGAGACACTCGGCGCCGAGGGGCTGGTCGTGCTGCCGCCCGCCAGCCAGGGCGCCTGAGCTCAGGGCACGAAGCGATCGACGGCGTCGGTGATCAGCCCGTCCAGGCCCATGCCGAGCAGTTGCCTTGCGCTCGCCTCATCGTTGACCGTATAGGCCAACGCGCGCAGGCCGCAGCCGTGCAGCCGTTCGACCAGGGCGCGGTCGAACAGCTTGTGGTTGGCGACCACGGCAACGCAGGCCAGCGACTGCGCGCGTTCGAGCCAGCCGTCCCACAGCGCGTCGAGCAGCAAGGCGCGTGGCAATTGCGGCGCGCTGGCCATCGCACCGTCGAGCGATTCGGGCTTGAACGAGCTGAGCAGCGGCGGCACCGCCTGCCCCAGCCCACAGCCGGGCGGCTTCGCGCGCGGCGACCTCGCCCGTCTTGCGCTCGTGACCGGGCGAGGGCTTGATTTCGATATTCAGCGCGTGGCCGTTGCGCAGGCAGTAGGCCGCGATGGCGGCGAAGCTGGCCAGCGGCTCGCCGGCGAAGGCGCGGCTGTGCCAGCCCCCGGCGTCGAGCTGCGACAGCTCGGCCCAGGGCCGGTCACCGGCGATGCCGGCGGCGTTGCTGGTGCGCTCGAGCGTGTCGTCGTGCAGCAGGAACGGCACGCCGTCGCGGCTCAGCTTGACGTCGCACTCGAAGGCGCGATAGCCGTGCTGCGCGCCGAGGCGGAACGCGGCCAGGGTGTTTTCCGGCGCCAGCTTGCCGGCGCCGCGGTGGGCGATCCAGAGCGGATAGGGCCAGGCCTGGGAGTGTCATATCCGCTGCAGTGTGTCGCGGTCGAACCAGTGCAGGTGCTTGCCGGCCACCTCGAGCGGCATGCTGTCGCCAGGGTGCGGCGAAGGCAGGGTGGCGTCCATGCGCAGCGTGAAGGCGGTGTCGCCGAGCCGGCCATAGACCAGCCGCTCGGCGCCGAGCATCTCGACCATGTCGACGGCCAGCGACCAGCCCGCGACCGCGGGATCGGCGTGTTCGGGCCGCACACCCAGCAGCAGCGGCCCGCTGCGCGGCGCGGCCTGCGGCAGCGCCAGCGTGACGCCGCCGATCGTGAAGCGGCTGCCGTCGGCCGTGCCTTCCAGCAGGTTCATCGGCGGGCTGCCGATGAAGCTGGCGACGAAGGTCGTCGCCGGCCGGGCGTAGACCTCCTCGGGTGTGCCGATCTGCTCCACGCGGCCGGCGTTCATCACGATCATGCGTTCGGCCAGCGTCATCGCCTCGACCTGGTCGTGCGTCACGAACAGCGACGTGACGCCGAGCTCGCGGTGCAGCTTCTGGATCTCGAGCCGGGTCTGCGCGCGCAGCTTGGCATCCAGGTTGGACAGCGGCTCGTCGAACAGGAAGACGGCCGGCTGGCGCACGATGGCGCGGCCCATGGCCACACGCTGGCGCTGGCCGCCCGACAGCTCGCGCGGCTTGCGCGCCAGGTAGGGCGCGAGCTGCAGGATCGCCGCCGCCTTGCCGACGCGGGCCTCGATCTCGGCCACCGGCACCTTGGCGATCTTCAGGCCGTAGGCCATGTTGTCGAACACGCTCATGTGCGGGTAGAGCGCGTAGTTCTGGAACACCATCGCGATGTCGCGCTCGCTCGGCTCGATGTCGTTGACCACCCGGCCGGCGATCGAGATCTCGCCATCGCTGATCTCTTCCAGGCCGGCCACCATGCGCAGCAGCGTGCTCTTGCCGCAGCCCGAAGGCCCGACGATGACGACGAACTCGCCATCGGTGATCTCGGCGTTGATGCCGTGGATCACCTTGTTGAGCTTGGCGCCGTGGCCGTAGGCCTTCTCGACGTTCCTGAGGCTGATTGCGCCCATGTCAGATTCTCTTTTTCGTTTGACGGTGCAGCCAAGCAGGCGCCGCGGACGCTTCGAGGGGATTCATTTCTCGGTGTCCACCAGACCCTTGACGAACCACTTCTGCATCAGCATCACCACCAGTGCCGGCGGGATCATCGCCAGCATCGCGGTGGCCATGATCGTGGCCCAGTCGTTGGTCGCGTCGCCGTCGGAGATCATCTGCTTGATCCCGATCACCACCGGGTACATGCGCTCCTCGGTGGTCACCAGCAGCGGCCACAGGTATTGATTCCAGCCATAGATGAACTGGATCACGAACAGCGCGGCGATGCTGGTGGACGACAGCGGCAGCAGCACGTCCTTGAAGAAGCGCATCGGGCCCGCACCGTCGATGCGCGCGGCCTCGACCAATTCGTCGGGCACCGTCAGGAAGAACTGCCGGAACAGGAAGGTCGCGGTGGCCGAGGCGATCAGCGGCACCGTGAGGCCGGCGTAGGTGTTGAGCATGCCGAAATCCGACACCACCTTGTAGGTCGGCCCGATGCGCACCTCCACCGGCAGCATCAGCGTGACGAAGATGGCCCAGAAGAAGAACTGACGGAACGGGAAGCGGAAGTAGACGATCGCGAACGCCGACAGCAGCGAGATCGTGATCTTGCCGATGGCGATGATCAGCGCGCTGATCAGGCTCACGGTCATCATGCGGCTGACCGCGACCTTGGTGCCCGGACCGGTGCGCTCGCCGGTGAGCGCCTTGGTGTAGTTGACCGCGAGTTGATCGCCCGGCACCAGCGGCATCGGCGTCTGGGCGATGCGCTGCGTGGTGTGCGTCGAGGCGACGAACGTGATGTAGACCGGGAACGCGACGATCAGCACGCCGATGATCAGCACCAGGTGCGAGATGGCGGTGAGGATGGGCTTTCTCTCGACCATCTCAGCGCCTGCCCGGCCGCCCGCAGGGCGCTGAGCGCTGCCACGGGGGGCAGCGAACGAAGTGAGCTTGGGGGCCCAACATCAGTAGTTCACCTTCTTCTCGACGAAGCGGAACTGCACGACGGTGAGCGCAATCACGATCACCATCAGCACCGCGCTCTGCGCCGCCGAGCCGCCCAGGTCGAGCGCCTTGAAACCGTCGTAATAGACCTTGTAGACCAGGATCGCCGTGTCCTTGCCCGGCCCGCCGCGTGTGGCGGCGTCGATGATCGCGAAGGTGTCGAAGAAGGCATAGACGACGTTGATGACGAGCAGGAAGAAGGTGGTCGGCGACAGCAGCGGGAAGACGATGGTCCAGAATCGACGCCAGGGCGAGGCGCCGTCGATCGCCGCGGCTTCGATCAGCGACTTCGGGATCGACTGCAGGCCGGCCAGGAAGAACAGGAAGTTGTAGGAGATCTGCTTCCACACCGCGGCCAGCACCACCAGCGTCATCGCATGCGTGCCGTTGAGCAGGTGGTTCCACTCGATGCCCATCCGGCCCAGTGCGTAGGCCACGATGCCCATGCCCGGCGCGAACAGGAACAGCCACAGCACACCGGCCACAGCCGGCGCCACGGCATAGGGCCAGATCAGCAGCGTCTTGTAGATGCCGGCGCCGCGAACCACGCGATCGGCGAACACCGCCAGCAGCAGCGACACGGTCAGGCCGATCACCGCCACCAGCAGCGAGAACACCGCCGTGGTCTTGAACGACGCGAGGTAGGTATCGTCGTTCCACAGGTGCTCGAAGTTCTCCAGCCCGGTCCACTCGATCGAGGTGCCGAAAGCGTCGGACTGCTGGAACGACTGCATCAGCATCTGCAGCGCGGGCCAGAAGAAGAACGCGACGATGACGATGAACTGCGGCGCGAGCAGCGCCCACGGCAGCCAGCCGGAGCGGAAAGCGACGCGCTTCTCTACAGCCACTGCCAGTCCTTGTGTTCAACCCCTCCCCTCTCGGAGGGGAGGCGGGGAGGGGAGCGCAACGGACGGCCGAAGGCGAACAAGGGCCTCAGCCCTTGTTCGCCTTCTCGAAGCGCTCGAGCTGCTCGTTGCCGCGCTTGACGATCGCGTCGAGCGCTTCCTTCGCGGTCTTCTTGCCGGCCCAGACCTGCTCGAGTTCCTCGTCCTCGATGTCGCGCACCTGCACGTAGTTGCCCAGCCGGATGCCGCGCGACTTGTCGGTCACCTTGCGGATCATCTGGGTGGGGCCGACGTCGGTGCCCGGATTGTTCTTGTAGAAGCCCGACTTCTCGGTCAGGGCAAACGCCGCGTTGGTGACCGGCAAGTAGCCGGTGACCTGGTGCGTCTTGGCCGCGATCTCGGGCTGCGAGATGAACTCGAAGAAGGCGGCCACGCCCTTGTACTCGTCGGGCTTCTTGCCGGCCAGCGTCCACAGGCTGGCGCCGCCGATCACGGTGTTCTGCGGCGCGCCGGGCACGTCGGGGTAGTACGGCAGCGTCGACAGGCCCCAGTTGAACTTGGCGTTCTGCTTGACGTTGCCGTAGAAGCCGGTCGAGGTCGTCGTCATCGCGCATTCACCCGAAATGAAGGCCGGCTCGGGCAGGTTGCGGCGTCCCTTGTAGATGAACAGGCCCTGCTTGGCCATGTTGGCCAGGTTCTCGATGTGGCGCACGTGCAGCGGCGTATTGATCTTCAGGCGCGCGTCCATGCCCGCCAGGCCGTTGCTCTTGCTCGCGAACTCGACGTTGTGCCAGGCCGAGAAGCTTTCCAGCTGCGTCCAGCCCTGCCAGGCGATCGTCAGCGGGCACTTGTGGCCGCTGGCCTTCAACTTGGCGGCGGCCAGCGCGACCTCGGGCCAGGTGGTGGGAGCCTTTTCGGGGTCGAGGCCGGCAGCCTTGAAAGCATCCTTGTTGTAGTAGAAGACCGTGGTCGAGCTGTTGTACGGGAAGGACAGCATCTGCCCGTTGGGCGCGGTGTAGTAGCCCGCCACCGCCGCGACATAGGCGTTGGGGTCGAACTTCTTGCCCGCGTCGGCCATCACCTTGCCTGCCGGCACGATGGCCCCCTTGCTGGCCATCATCGTGGCCGTGCCGACCTCGAACACCTGCAGGATGTGCGGTGCGTTGCCGGCGCGAAAGGCGGCGATCGCGGCCGTCATCGACTCGTCGTAGCTGCCCTTGTAGATCGGCGTCACCTTGTACGTCCTTCTGGCTCGCGTTGAACTGCGTGGCCAGCGTGTTGACCCATTCGTTGTTGAACGCGGTCATCGAATGCCACCACTGGATTTCGGTTTGCGACTGCGCTGCGGTGGCGCTCAGTGCGAGCAGGGAGGCGAGGGCGAGCGAATGCAGTTTCATGAGGGCTCCGTGAGTAGGGAAACAGCGGGCGCGGTACGGCGCGACCCGCCACTGTGACCTGATTTGATGACAGCTATGTTTTTGTCATGTATGCCAGTGCAGGGCAACGGGGATAACCCCGCGTAGCCCGTGCCATCGACCCTGGGCCTTCAATGCTGCACTGCGGTACGATCGCTGATCGAGTGCTGCCGCGGGCGCGCCGACCAGCCGCGCCTCGATCCGATGAACGCACCCTTGCCCCTGCATCGCGGCAGCGCCGTTGCCCAAGCGCCCGCCGCGCCGCGCCTGCGCGAGATTCCGTACAACTACACCTCGTTCTCCGACCGCGAGATCGTGCGCCGTCTGCTGGGCGAACGGGCCTGGGACTTGCTGTCGAGTCTGCGCGACGAGCGCCGCACCGGCCGCTCGGCGCGCATGCTGTACGAGGTGCTCGGCGACATCTGGGTCGTGCAGCGCAACCCCTATCTCGAAGACGACCTGCTCGACAACCCCAAGCGCCGGGCGCTGCTGATCGAGGCCCTGCACCACCGCCTGAGTGAGATCGAAAAGCGCCGTGCGCCCGCCGAAGGCGCCGAGCGCGACGCCCTGGTCGGCGAGTTGCTCGCGGCCGCGCGCAGCGCGGTCGAACGCTTCGCCGCGCATTTCCGCACCGTGTGGGACTTGCGCGGCCTCACCCGCCGCGTGCTCGGCCGCTGCACGGCGCGCGACAACATCAAGTTCGACGGCCTGTCGCGTGTCTCGCACGTGACCGACGCGACCGACTGGCGCATCGAGATGCCGTTCGTCGTCCTGACCCCCGACAGCGAGGCCGAAATGGCCGGCCTGGTCAAGGGCTGCATCGAGCTCGGCCTGACCATCATCCCGCGCGGCGGCGGCACCGGCTACACCGGTGGTGCAGTGCCGCTGACCTGGCGCAGCGCGGTGATCAACACCGAGAAGCTCGAGGCCATGAGCGAGGTGCAGATGCTGGCGCTGCCCGGCGTCGAGCAGCCGGTGGCCACCGTCTGGAGCGAGGCCGGCGTGGTGACGCAGCGTGTGGCCGATGCTGCCGAGCGTGCCGGCTTCGTCTTCGCCGTCGACCCGACGTCGGCCGAGGCCAGCTGCATCGGCGGCAACATCGCGATGAATGCCGGCGGCAAGAAGGCCGTGCTGTGGGGCACCGCGCTGGACAACCTGGCCAGCTGGCGCATGGTCACGCCCGAAGCCAAGTGGCTCGAAGTCACGCGCCTGGGCCACAACCTGGGCAAGATCCACGACGTCGAGGTCGCCAGCTTCGAGCTGAAGTACTTCGACGCCAGCGGCAAGACGCTCGAGCGCACCGAGCGGCTCGACATCCCGGGCCCGAGCTTTCGCAAGGAAGGGCTGGGCAAGGACGTCACCGACAAGTTCCTCGCCGGCCTGCCGGGCATCCAGAAGGAAGGCTGCGACGGCCTGATCACCAGCGCGCGCTGGGTCGTGCACCGCATGCCGCCGCACGTGCGCACCGTGTGCCTGGAGTTCTTCGGCAACGCCAGGGACGCGGTGCCCAGCATCGTCGAGATCAAGGACTACCTGTTCTCGCAGCGCGAAGTCAAGCTGGCGGGGCTGGAACACCTCGACGATCGCTACCTGAAGGCCGTCGGCTACGCCACCAAGAGCAAACGGGCGGCCGAGGGCAGCGGCCTGCCCAAGATGGTGCTGTTCGGCGACATCGTCGGTGACGACGAGAACGCCGTCGCCCGCGCCACCAGCGAGGTCGTGCGCATCGCCAATTCGCGCCACGGCGAAGGCTTCGTCGCCGTCAGTGCCGACGCGCGCAAGAAGTTCTGGCTCGACCGCAAGCGAACGGCGGCGATCGCCAAGCACACCAACGCGTTCAAGATCAACGAAGACGTCGTCATCCCGCTCGAACGCATGGGCGAGTACACCGACGGCATCGAGCGCATCAATATCGAACTGTCGCTGCGCAACAAGCTCGAGCTGATCGACGCGCTGGAGCACTTCTTCGCCCGCAGCGCGCTGCCGCTGGGCAAGGGCGACGATGCCGGCGAGATCCCGAGCGCCGAATTGCTCGAGGACCGCGTGCAACAGGCGCTTGGCCTTGCTGAGCGACGTGCGCGCGTTGTGGTCGCGCTGGCTGGCCGGGCTCGACGCGGCGCAGCCCGAGCAAGGCGGCGCGAGCTTCTTCGCCATGCTGCAGGACGCTCGGCTGCGCGCGTCGTGGAAGACGCAGGTCCTGAAGCCGCTGCAGCAGCTCTTTTCCGGCGCCGCGTTCGTACCCCTGCTCGACGAATGCCGCCGCATCCACAAGGAAGTCCTGCGCGGCCGCGTCTGGGTGGCGCTGCACATGCACGCCGGCGACGGCAACGTGCACACCAACATCCCCGTCAACAGCGACAACTACGCCATGCTGCAGGCGGCCCAGGCCGCCGTCGTGCGCATCATGGCGCTGGCGCGCAGCCTGGGCGGCGTGATCTCGGGCGAGCACGGCATCGGCATCACCAAGCTCGAGTTCCTGAGCGACGGCGAACTGAGCGAGTTCGCCCACTACAAGCAGCGCATCGACCCCGAAGGCCGCTTCAACAAGGGCAAGTTGCTGCGTTACGCAGCCGGCGACGGCGAGCATGCGGCCGACCTCAGCCACGCCTACACGCCGAGCTTCGGCCTGATGGGCCACGAGTCGCTGATCATGCAGCAGAGCGACATCGGCGCGATCAGCGATTCGATCAAGGACTGCCTGCGCTGCGGCAAGTGCAAGCCGGTCTGCGCGACGCATGTGCCGCGCGCCAACCTGCTCTACAGCCCGCGCAACAAGATCCTGGCCACCTCGCTGCTGATCGAGGCCTTTCTCTACGAAGAGCAGACGCGCCGCGGCGTCGCCATCCGGCACTGGGAGGAGTTCGAGGACGTGGCCGACCACTGCACGGTGTGCCACAAGTGTGCGTCGCCGTGCCCGGTCGCGATCGACTTCGGCGACGTCTCGATGAACATGCGCAACCTGCTGCGCAAGATGGGGCGCAAGAGCTTTCGCCCCGGCAACGCGGCGGCCATGCTGTTCCTCAACGCCACCAACCCGCAGACCATCAAGCTGATGCGCCTGGCGATGGTCGACGTCGGCTTTCGCGCCCAGCGCTTCGTGCACAAGCTGCTCAAGCTGCCGGCCAGGATGCAGACCGACGCGCCCCCGGCCAGCGTCGGCCGCGCGCCGATCCGCGAGCAGGTCATCCACTTCATCAACAAGAAGATGCCCGGCGGGCTGCCGAAGAAGACCGCGCGCGCGCTGCTCGACATCGAAGACGCCCGTTACGTGCCGATCATCCGCAATCCGGCGGCGACCACGGCCGACACCGAGGCCGTGTTCTATTTCCCCGGCTGCGGCTCGGAGCGCCTGTTTTCGCAAGTCGGCCTGGCCACCCAGGCCATGCTCTGGCATGCCGGCGTGCAGACCGTGCTGCCGCCCGGCTACCTGTGCTGCGGCTATCCGCAGCGCGGCAGCGGCCAGTACGACAAGGCCGACAAGATCATCACCGACAACCGGGTGCTGTTCCACCGCGTCGCCAACACGCTGAACTACCTCGACATCAAGACCGTGGTCGTCTCCTGCGGCACCTGCTACGACCAACTGCAGGGCTACCGCTTCGAGGACATCTTCCCCGGCTGCCGCATCATCGACATCCACGAGTACCTGCTCGAGAAGGGCATCGTGCTGACCGGCGCGCAGGGCGGCCAGGGCGCCTACCTGTACCACGACCCCTGTCACAGCCCGATGAAGCTGCAGGAGCCGATGAAGACGGTGCGCGCGCTGGTCGGCGGCAACGTGATCAAGAGCGAGCGCTGCTGCGGCGAGAGCGGCACGCTGGCCGTCACCCGGCCCGACATCTCGACCCAGGTGCGTTTTCGCAAGGAACAGGAACTGCGGCAGGGCGAGGCGGCGCTGCGCGCGGCGGCGTCGCTGCCGGCGGCGGCCAACGTCAAGATCCTGACCAGTTGCCCGAGTTGCCTGCAGGGCCTGCAGCGCTACGAGGGCGACCTGCAGAACGGCCTGCTCGAAGCCGACTACATCGTGGTCGAGATGGCGCGCAAGATCCTGGGCGAGAGCTGGTTGCCCGAATACGTGGCCCGGGCCAACGCCGGCGGTATCGAGCGGGTGCTGGTGTAGCGCCGTCAGTGCACGGCGGGCGAACCGCGGTCGCCGAACCGCGGCGACAACAGGTTGCCGTCGTCGTCGCCCTCGCGCCGCGTGAAGGCCGTCTGTTCGAAGTCGCGCTCGTGCTCGTTGCCGCTCGGGGTGGCGCGCTCGCGCGTCACGTCGAACAGCGAGGTGGCAAAACTCTCTGCGTGCTCCTTGCGATCGTCCAGCGCCCACAGCAGCAGCGCGCGTGCGGTCATCGGCTTGGCGAACAGGAAGCCTTGCAGCTCGTCGCAACCCATCTTCACCAGGATGCGTTGCTGGCGCTCGTTCTCGACCCCTTCGGCCACCACCTTCAGGCCCAGCGCGTGGGCCAGCTTGACGACCGCGTTGACCACCGCGCGCGCGTCGGCGCTGTACTCGATGTCGGCGACGAAGCTGCGGTCGATCTTCAACTCCTCGGCCGGCAGCTTGTGCAGGTAGGCCAGGCTCGAGTAGCCGGTGCCGAAGTCGTCGATCGCCAGGTGGATGCCGGCCGCGCCGAGCTCGCGGAAGGTCGTCTGCGTGGCCTTGGTGTCTTCCATCGCCACCGATTCGGTGATCTCGCAGGTCAGCAGCGAGGGGTCGACGTGGTGGCGCGCCAAGGCACCCTCGATGCGCTCGACGATGTCTTCCTGGCGCATCTGCACGGCCGAGAGATTGATCGCCACGCGCATCTTCAGGCCCTTCTTGCGCCAGACGCCGGCCTGGCGACAGGCGTCTTCGATGACCCACTCGCCGATGCTGCGGATCAGCCCGAAGCGCTCGGCGATCGGGATGAAGACGACCGGCGAGATCATGCCGCGCGTCGGGTGCTGCCAGCGCAGCAGCGCTTCGGCGGCGGTGACCTTGCCCGTCGTGGCGTCGATCTTGGGCTGGTAGTACAGCTCGAGCTCCTTGTTCTCCAGCGCCAGGCGCAGGTCGCGCAGCAGGTCGAAGCGCGCGCGTGCGTCGTCTTCCATCGCCGGCGAGAAGAAGCTGAAGCCGGCGCCGCCGGCGCGCTTGGCGGCGTACATCGCGGCATCGGCGCGGGCGATCAACTTGGCGTGCTGGCCGCTGTCGGGGTAGCAGGCGATGCCGATCGAACAGCCGACCGCGACCTGGCGGTCTTCGATGTCGAACGGCTGCGCCATGGCTTCGATGATCTTGCGCGCCCGCTGCGCGAGGTCGTCCTGGCTGCCGGCGTTGGGGATCAGCACCAGGAACTCGTCGCCGCCGACGCGTGCCACCACGTCGCCCTTGTTGGCGCAGCCCTTGAGCCGCTTGCCCACGCTGCGCAGCACGCGGTCGCCGCTGCTGTGGCCGAAGGTGTCGTTGACCGGCTTGAAGCCGTCGAGGTCGATGAACAGCAGCGCCAGCTTGGTGTGGTTGGCGTCGCAGGCCACCACCGCAGCGGCGAGCTGGGTTTCGAGGTGCGTGCGCGTGGGCAGGCGGGTCAGTGCGTCCTGGATCGGCTCGGCAGCGCTGAGCGGCAGGCGCGGGCCGCCACGCGGTGCCGCGAGCCGCTGGTCGCGCAGCACCGCCAGCAGGCCGCTGCCAAACAGTGCCAGCGCCAGCGTCGGCCACAGCGCCGGGTGCGCCCAGGCCGCTGCCAGGTGGCTCAATGGCACCGGCGCGAACACCAGCGCCGCGCGGCGGCCAGCGCGGCGACGGTGCGCAGCTGCGCGACGCGCCGCTTGTTGGCGGCGGGCCGCGACAGCGTCACCAGGGCGGCCGCCAGCACCGCGCCGCCGATGGCGGCGCGCCAGAGCGGGCCGGGGGCCCCCGAAGCGCTGGAGACGATGGCGATGCCCATGGCCGCCAGCGCGAGTGCGGCAGCCGTGGCGCTCAGCCGCCGGATGCCGTGCCAGGGGTGGCTGGCGCTGGCCGCGTGCGTCGTGAGTGTCGGCAGCCCCAGCGCCAGCGCCATCAGCGAGGTCTGCCACACGACGTCAGCGGCACTTCGGCCCTCGCTGGCCGTGGCGGCCAGTTGCAGCGGCCACCAGATGCCCGCGCCGGCCAGGCCCAAGGCCAGGCTGCGCAAGCTGCGCGACGACGGCGCCGCATCATCGAGCGCGCGGGCGTGAACGGCGGCACTCAGCCACAACAACACCGCGCTGGGTGCGAGGCTGCCGAGGGCGTCAAACAGGCTTTGCAGGAGGTTCAAGGTTCGAATTCGCAGCGATCAGCCTTGCCGAGAGCGGCGGCTGGGTCGCATTGGCATGCTACGCGCAGGATTCTGTGCGAGCCCGCCAGGGCTGGCAGGGCGAAGTGCGTGAACTAAGTCCCCGCTTTTACTGGGTCTACACTGGCGCATGGCCGACAAACCACGCCCGACATCGCTCACCGTGCACCAGCAATCGAAGCAGCTCGAGATCGGCTTCGACGACGGCGCGACGTTCCGCATACCGTTCGAGTTGATGCGGGTGTACTCGCCATCGGCCGAGGTGCAGGGCCATGGCCCGGGCCAGGAAGTGCTGCAGACCGGCAAGCGTGACGTCGGCATCGACGGCCTCGAGACCGTAGGCCATTACGCCGTGCAGCCGACCTTCAGCGACGGCCACAGCTCGGGCATCTTTTCCTGGGAGTACCTGTACCACCTGGGCTCGCAGCAAGACAAGCTGTGGCGCGACTACGAGGCGCGGCTGGCGGCGGCCGGCATGTCGCGCGACGCGCCGATGGCCGAGGCTGCCGGCGCAGGCGGAAGTTGCGGCCACAAGCATTGAAGCATTGAAATGACCGAACAAGCCAAGACCCATTTCGGCTTCGAGTCGGTGGCCGAGGCCGACAAGGCGCGCCGCGTGCGCGGCGTGTTCGACACGGTGGCGGCGAAGTACGACATCATGAACGACCTGATGTCGCTCGGCATGCACCGGGCCTGGAAGGCCTACACGGTGGCGGTGGCCAACCTGCAGGACGGCGACCGCGTGCTCGACATCGCCGCCGGCACGGGCGACCTGGCCCGGGCCTTCGCCCGCCAGGTCGGCACGCGCGGCCTGGTGCTGCACACCGACATCAACGAGGCCATGCTGCGCCAGGGCCGCGACCGCCTGCTCGACGAAGGCCTGGTGCTGCCGACCTTGCTCTGCGACGCCGAGCGCCTGCCGCTGCCCGATGCCTCGTTCGACCTGGTCAGCGTGGCCTTCGGCCTGCGCAACATGACGCACAAGGAGGTGGCGCTGGCCGAAATGGCCCGCGTGCTGCGCCACGGCGGGCGCCTGCTGGTGCTGGAGTTCTCGAAGGTCGCCGCGCCGCTGGCCAAGGCCTACGACTGGTACTCGTTCAACGTGCTGCCGCGGCTGGGCCAATGGGTGGCCGGCGACGGCGACAGCTACCGCTACCTGGCCGAGTCGATCCGCATCCACCCCGACCAGGCCGCGCTCAAGGCCATGATGAAGGCCGCCGGCTTCGGCCATGTCGACGTGCACAACCTCGCGGGGGGCGTGGTGGCGCTGCATGTCGGGGTGAAGTGCTGATTCGACCGCGCCCTGCGACCCGCAGCTGCGTTCTTGAAAAGCGTCGCCACCGCTACGCGAGTCAGCGTGTCGTCGCGAAGTTACGCGAGGCCCCCTGTCGGGCAAAGGTGACGGTCGGTGGATTGACCGCTGTCGCGTGTTGTCATTGAGCGTGACCTGTTCGCCAGCGATCAGGCCACTGAGCCGTGACAGCCGATTAGCCAGGGATTGATCGAGCAGATGATGTCGACGTTGGTGACGTTGGCGGTGACGGTGCCCGAGCCGTTGGACACCGAGCAGGTCTTCCCGGTGGGCGGTGCACCACGGTAACGGCATAGGGGCCGTTGAAAGGTCACGGGCGTCGTGAACGTGTAGGCAACATCGGTGAGCAGTCACGATCAGTCTCATCGCCGCCGTTGTTAGCAGCGTGACCTGTTGACCGCGGCCAAGCCCGTGACCGTGCCGCCGATGGTGAAGGTGTTCGTCGAGCAGGTGACCTTGACGTTGGTGACGTTGGCCGTGACGCCGGAGCCCGAGCCGTTGGAGACGGTGCAGGTCTGCCCGGTGGCTGCGTGCCCACGGTGACGGCATAGCTGCCGTTGTAGGTCACGGGCGTGCTGAACGTGTGAAGGCGCCGTTGGCGTAGCAGACGGTCAGCGCGATCGCCGCCGTTGTTGAATGAGCGTGACCTGCTGGCCCGCGGCCAGGCCCGAGACCGTGACCGCCGATGGTGAAGGTGTTCGTCGAGCAGGTGACCGTGACGTTGGTGATGTTGGCCGTGACCCCGGAGCCCGAGCCGTTGGAGACGGTGCAGGTCTTGCCGGTGGGCTGCGTGCCCACGGTGACGGCATAGCTGCCGTTGTAGGCCACGGGCGTGGTGAAGGTGTGAGGCGCCGTTGGCGGCAATGACGGTCAGCGATTGCCGCCGTTGTTGATGAGCGTGACCTGCTGCCCGCGGCCAGGCCCGAGACCGTGCCGCCGATGGTGAAGGTGTGCGTCGAGCAGGTGACCGTGACGTTGGTGATGTTGGCCATGACGCCGAGCCCGAGCCGTTGGAGACGGTGCAGGTCTTGCCCGGTGGGCTGCGTGCCCACGGTGACGGCATAGCTGCCGTTGTAGGTCACGGGCGTGGTGAACGTGTAGGCACCATTGGCGGCAATGATCAGTCGCGGATCGCCGCCGTTGTTGATGAGCGTGACCTGCTGGCCCGCGGCCAGGCCCGAAACCGTGCCGCCGATGGTGAAGGTGTTCATCGAGCAGGTGACCGTGACGTTGGTGATGTTGGCCATGACGCCTGCGCCCGAGCCGTTGGAGACGGTGCAGGTCTTGCCCGGTGGGCTGCGTGCCCACGGTGACGGCATAGCTGCCGTTGTAGGTCACGGGCGTGCTGAACGTGAAGGCGCCGTTGGCGGCAATGATCAGTTGCGCGATCGCCGCCGTTGTTGAGGAGCGTGACCTGCTGGCCCGCGGCCAGGCCCGAGACCGTGCCGCCGATGGTGAAGGTGTTCGTCGAGCAGGTGACCTTGACGTTGGTGATGTTGGCCATGACGCCGGCGCCCGAGCCGTTGGAGACGGTGCAGGTCTTGCCCGGTGGGCTGCGTGCCCACGGTGACGGCATAGCTGCCGTTGAAGGCCACGGGCGTGCTGAAGGTGCAGGCGCCGTTTGGCGGCAATGACCGTCGCGGATTGCCGCCGTTGTTGTAGAGCGTGACCTGCTGGCCCGCGGCCAGGCCCGAGACCGTGACCGCCGATGGTGAAGGTGTTCGTCGAGCAGGTGACCGTGACGTTGGTGATGTTGGCCACGACGCCGGCACCCGAGCCGTTGGAGACGGTGCAGGTCTGACCGGTGGGCTGCGTGCCCACGGTGACGGCATAGCTGCCGTTGTAGGTCACGGGCGTGGTGAACGTGAAGGCGCCGTTGGCAGTGCGCGTCACTGATTGCCATCGCCCCGCGTTGTTGTTGAGCGTGACCTGCTGACCAGCGGCCAGGCCCGAGACCGTGCCGCCGATGGTGAAGGTGTTCGTCGAGCAAGTGACCGTGACGTTGGTGATGTTGGCCACGACGCCGGTACCCGAGCCGTTGGAGACGGTGCAGGTCTGCCCGGTGGGCTGCGTGCCCACGGTGACGGCATAGCTGCCGTTGTAGGCCACGGGCGTGCGTGAAGGTGTAGGACGCCGTTTGCGCAGCCAGACCGTCATCGGATCGCCGCCGTTGTTGTTCAGCGTGACCTGCTGGCCCGCGGCCAAGCCCGTGACCGTGCCGCCGATGGTGAAGGTGTTCGTCGAGCAGGTGACCGTGACGTTGGTGATGTTGGCCACGA
>CAVVVW010000006.1:0-141975 GCA_963751775.1 uncultured beta proteobacterium | reverse complement strand
TCGATCGATTGGCAAGGACCGTTACGTGCCGCCTTGCGCTGCAGTAACAGTCAGCGCCTTGCCGTCATTGTTGGCTTTCGCAACATGTTCGATCCCTGCCAGGCCTGAAGACCGTGACGTCGAAGGCGTAGGTGTTCAACCCGCAAACTACTGCGCGATTGCACTTGTCGCAGTTACCTGCGACAGAACCACCACATTCGGCACAGTCACGGTGCCGGACCGCTACTCAGGACCAGGTCCACCGCAGTGCCGGCGACTGCACTAGCGCCAGCCACCGGGTTCTGGCTAATCACCGTGTCGATGGCCTCCAAGCTCGACTGTGTCGTCACGGTGCCGAGCGCCAGGCCCGCTCTCGTGATCGCTGTCGTCGCCGCCGCCTGCGTCTGACCCACTACGTTCGGCACCAGCGCACCACTGCTCACGACCAGGTTCACCGCCGAGCCGGCGACCACGTTCGTACCCGCCGTCGGGTTCTGGCTGATCACCGTACCGGCCGCCACCGTCGCGTTCGACTGTGTCGTCACGGTGCCGAGCGCCAGGCCCGCTGTCGTGATCGCTGTCGTCGCCGCGGCCTGCGTCTGACCCACCACGTTCGGCACCAGCGCACCACTGCTCACGACCAGGTTCACCGCCGAGCCGGCGACCACGTTCGTACCCGCCGTCGGGTTCTGGCTGATCACCGTACCGGCCGGCACCGTCGGGTTCGACTGTGTCGTCACGGTGCCGAGCGCCAGGCCCGCTGTCGTGATCGCTGTCGTCGCCGCGGCCTGCGTCTGACCCACCACGTTCGGCACCACGCGCACCACTGCTCACGACCAGGTTCACCGCCGAGCCGGCGACCACGTTCGCACCCGCCGCCGGGTTCTGGCTGATCACCGTACCGGCCGGCACCGTCGGGCTCGACTGTGTCGTCACGGTGCCGAGCACCAGGCCCGCTGTCGTGATCGCCGTCGTCGCCGCGGCCTGCGTCTGACCCACTACGTTCGGCACCAGCGCACCACTGCTCACGACCAGGTTCACCGCCGAGCCGGCGACCACGTTCGCACCCGCCGTCGGGTTCTGGCTGATCACCGTACCGGCCGGCACCGTCGGGCTCGACTGCGTCGTCACGGTGCCGAGCGCCAGGCCCGCTGTCGTGATCGCCGTCGTCGCCGCCGCCTGCGTCTGACCCACTACGTTCGGCACCACGCGCACCACTGCTCACGACCAGGTTCACCGCCGAGCCGGCGACCACGTTCGTACCCGCCGTCGGGTTCTGGCTGATCACCGTACCGGCCGGCACCGTCGGGTTCGACTGTGTCGTCACGGTACCGAGCGCCAGGCCCGCTGTCGTGATCGCTGTCGTCGCCGCCGCCTGCGTCTGACCCACTACGTTCGGCACCACGCGCACCGCTGCTCACGACCAGGTTCACCGCCGAGCCGGCGACCACGTTCGCACCCGCCGTCGGGTTCTGGCTGATCACCGTACCGGCCGGCACCGTCGGGCTCGACTGTGTCGTCACGTGCCGAGCGCCAGGCCCGCTGTCGTGATCGCTGTCGTCGCCGCCGCCTGCGTCTGACCCACTACGTTCGGCACCACGCGCGACCACTGCTCACGACCAGGTTCACCGCCGAGCCGGCGACCACGTTCGTACCCGCCGCCGGGTTCTGGCTGATCACCGTACCCGCCGGCACCGTCGGGCTCGACTGTGTCGTCACGGTGCCGAGCGCCAGGCCCGCTGTCGTGATCGCTGTCGTCGCCGCGGCCTGCGTCTGACCCACCACGTTCGGCACCACCAGCGCAGCCACTGTCACGACCAGGTTCACCGCCGAGCCGGCGCCACGTTCGCACCCGCCGTCGGGTTCTGGCTGATCACCGTACCGGCCGGCACCGTCGGGCTCGACTGTGCGTCACGGTGCCGAGCACCAGGCCCGCTGTCGTGATCGCCGTCGTCGCCGCCGCCTGCGTCTGACCCACCACGTTCGGCACCGCACCAGCGCCGGACCCTGCTCACGACCAGGTTCACCGCCGAGCCCGGCGACCACGTTCGTCCCGCCGCCGGGTTCTGGCTGATCACCGTACCCGCCGGCACCGTCGGGCTCGACTGTGCGTCACGGTGCCGAGCGCCAGGCCCGCAGTCGTGATCGCCGTCGTCGCCGCCGCCTGCGTCTGACCCACCACGTTCGGCACCGTCACCAGCGCCGGACCAGTGCTCACGACCAGGTTCACCGCCGAGCCGGCGACCACGCTGGTACCGCCGCGGGTTCTGGCTGATCACCGTACCGGCCGGCACCGTCGGGCTCGACTGCGTCGTCACTGTGCCGAGCGCCAGGCCCGCGCTCGTGATCGCTGTCGTCGCCGCCGCCTGCGTCTGGCCCACGACGTTCGGCACGGTCACCAGCGGCGGACCACTGCTCACGACCAGGTTCACCGCCGAGCCGGCGACCACGTTCGTACCCGCCGCCGGGGTCTGGCTGATCACCGTACCGGCCGGCACCGTCGGGCTCGACTGCGTCGTCACCGTGCCGAGCGCCAGGCCCGCTGTCGTGATCGCCGTCGTCGCCGCCGCCTGCGTCTGACCCACCACGTTGGCACCAGCGCACCACTGCTCACGACCAGGTTCACCGCGCTACCCGGGTTCACCAACGTGCCGGCGACGGGGGACTCGCTGATGACGCTGCCTGCGGGCACGGTACCGCTGGCGGCCGTGGTCACCGTGCCGAGCGTCAAGCCCGCATTGGTGATCGCCGTGGTCGCAGCCGCCTGTGTCAGTCCGACGACGTTCGGCACGGCAATGCGGCCGGTGGATACGACGAGACTGACCGCACTACCCGGGTTCACCAGCGTACCGGCTACGGGAGACTCGCTGATGACGCTGCCTGCGGGAACGGTGCCACTAGGGGTCGTGGTCAATGTGCCTACGATCAGTCCAGCACCGGTGATTGCGGTGTTCGCCGCCGCCTGCGTCAGGCCGACAACATTCGGCACGGCAGTCAAGCAATTGACCGCGACGTTCGTGATGGGGGCCACGACGCCAGAACCGGAGCCGCTTGAGACGCTGCAGTTCTGACCGACCGGCTGCGTGCCCACGGTGACGGCATAGCTGCCGTTGAAGGGTACCGGCGTCGTGAACGCGTAGACGCCATTGGCAACGACAACCTTCGCATCGCTGCCGTTGTTCAATAGCGTGACCTGCTGGCCCGCGGCCAAGCCCGTGACGGTGCCGCCGATGGTGAAGGTGAGCGTCGCGCAGGTGATGTTGACGTTGGTGACGTTGGCGGTGACGCCCGTGCTCGTGCCGTTGGCGACAGAGCAGGTCTGCCCGGTGGGCTGGGTGCCCACGGTGACGGCATAGCTGCCGTTGTAGGCGACAGGCGTCGTGAACGTGTAGGCACCATTGGCGGCAACGATCTGCGCATCAGCCCCGTTGTTGTAGCAGCGTGACTTGCTGGCCCGCAGCCAGGCCCGAGACCGTGACACCGATGGTGAACGTGATCGTCGAGCAGTTGACCGTGACGTTGGAGATGTTGGCCACGACGCCAGAACCCGCGCCGTTGGAAACGGTACAAGTCTTGTCGATTGGCTGCGTGCCCACGGTGACGTTGTAGCTGCCGTTGTAGACAACGGGCGTGCTGAAGGTGCGCAGCGTGCCGTTCTGCGCAGCGGTGACGACCAGTGAATTGCCGCCGTTGAGCAACGTCACCTGCTGATCCGGCGTCAGGCCCGTGGTCAGGCCCGTGACCGTCACGCCGATCGTGAAGGTGTTCGTCGAGCAGGTGACTGCGACGTTCGTGATGTTGGCCACCACGCCGGCACCCGAGCCGTTGGAGACGGTGCAGGTCTGGCCGACCGGCTGCGTGCCCACGGTGACGTTGAAGCTGCTGTTGTAGGCAACGGGTGTCGCAAAGGTGAACACGCCGTTGTCGCGCAGCGTCACGGGGTCGGCCCCGTTGTTGTTCAGCGTCACCTGGTTGCCCGCGGCCAGGCCCGAAACCGTGCCGCCGATGCTGTAGGTGTTCGTCGAGCAGGTCACCACCACGCTGGTGATATCCGCCACGACGCCTGAACCCGAGCCGTTGGTGACCGTGCAAGTCTTGCCGGCGCCGGGCTGTGTGACCACCGTGACGGCGTAACCGGAGTTGTAGGCGACCTTCGTCGCAAAGTTGACGCAGGGTGCCTTGTTGGGCAAAGGTGACGGTCAGTGGATTGGGGGTGTCGTTGTTGTTGTTGAGCGTGACCTGTTCGCCCGCGGCCAGGCCGGAAACCGTGACCCCGACGTAGTAGGAGTTGATCGAGCAGACGACCGTGACGGTCGTGATGTCGGCCACGACCCCGGACCCCGAGCCATTGAGAGACGGTGCAGGTCTGGCCCGTGGGCGGCGTCGTGACCGTGACCGCGTACTTGCCATCGAGAAAGACCAACTTGCCGAATGTGAACGCGCCATCGCCACTGACCGTCAACGGATCGTTGCCGTTGTTGTTCAGGACGAGTTGCGTCCCTGCAGCCAGCCCCGTCACCGTGCCGCTGATCGAGTACCAGGGCGGGTGATCCGATGCCGACCCGCCGCCGCACGCGGCCAGCAAGAAGATCAGGCAGGCGCTGCCCAAGCGGGCCAGGCGGGAGAGCAGGGTCATGGCATTTCCAGGGTATCCAATGCCATTTTGCGGGGCGTCGGTCTTACGTGAATATGATCTGCGGCAAAGTGTAGGCAAAGAATCGGGCCACGGCCCACCCCGTCTCGGTGGTCAATGCCTAGCGACGCCGTCGTTAGCGACGACTCGAGCAGAAGACAGTGACGTTCGTGATGTTGGCTGTGACCCCAGAACCCGCGCCGTTGGAGACGATGCACGTCTGACCACCGGGCTGGGTGCCCACGGTGACATGATAACTACCGCCAAAGGTCACGGGCGTGCTGAAGGTGCGCAGGGTGCCGTTTTGCGTAGCGAGGACAGTCAGTGGATCGGCGCCGTTGTTGATGAGTGTGACCTGCTTGCCCTTGGACAGTCCCGAGACAGTGACGCCGATGGTGAACGTGATCGTCGAGCAGCGCACCGTGACGTTCGTGATGTTGGCCGTGACCCCGGAACCCGAGCCGTTGGAGACGGTGCAGGTCTGACCGATCGGCTGTGTGCCCACGGTGACGTTGAAGCTGCTGTTGTAGGCCACGGGGGTGGCAAAGGAGAACGCGCCATCGGCACGCACCGTCAGCGCGTCGGCCCCGTTGTTGGTCAGCGTCACCTGGTTGCCCGCAGCCAGGCCTGAAACCGTGCCGCCGACGCTGTATGTGTTCGTCGAGCAGGTCACCGCCACGCTGGTGACATCCGCCACGACGCCGGAACCCGCGCCATTGGTGACCGTGCAAGTCTTGCCGGCGTGGGGCTGTGTGGCCACCGTAACGGCGTATGCGGAGTCGTAGGCCACCTTCGTCGTGAAGTTACGCAAGGTGCCTTGTTCGGCAAAGGTGACGGTCAGCGGATTGGCGACATCGTTGTTGTTGTTGAGCGTGACCTGTTCGCCCGCGGCCAGGCCGGAAACCGTAACGCCGACGTTGTAAGCGTTCGTCGAGCAGACGATGGCGACGCTCGTGATGTCGGCCACGACGCCGGAACCCGAGCCATCGACAACGGTGCAGGTCTGGCCCTTGGGTGGCGTGGCGATCGTGACCGCGTAGCGCTCATCGAGAAAGACCAACTTGCCGAAAGTGAACGCGCCGTCGGCACTCACCGTCAATGAATCGTTGCCATTGTTGTTCAGGACGAGTTGCGTGCCCGCAGTCAACCCCGTCACCGCACCACCGATCGAGTACCAGGGCGGGTGGTCCGATGCCGACCCGCCGCCACAAGCGGCCAGCAAGAAGATCAGGCAGGCACCGCCCATTCGGGCAATGCGGGAGAGCAGGGGCATGGCTTATCCAAAGCTGGCAATGCCATTGTGCTGGACGTCTACCTGATGTGAACGTGACCTGCGGCAAAGCAAAGGAGGAAAGCGCCAGGCACGGCCCACCACATCTCGGTGGTTAGCGTCTACTCGTGGCGAAACCCAAACTTCTGCGCTGTACCCCAGCCGCAGCTTCTGCGCCGCCGTCGAAAGCAACGACTCGGGCAATCGGCAGGTCTGGACGTGCCCGCCGCCGAACCCGGCAACGATCAACATCGACGAGCCTCGCGAGGCGCCAGACGAGCCATGTTCAATCCAACGCCGGTGGCGTGCCTCTCGAGCGAGAGGCGCGCCACCGGACCCCGGTGTCAACGTGTCGTGGTGATGGCGTAGGGCGCGTTTCCTGTCGCCGCCGTCGCTGCGCCGCTGATCGGGGCTGAGCAATCCAGTCACCGCGTCGATGGTGTACTGCGAAACGGTGGCGCTCGGAGTACCAGCGTTGCCGTTGTTCACCACGTAAGCAAAGCGCCCTGACGGGTCGATGGCAATGTACTGTGGCTCTCTTGCCCGTACCGACAGTGCCTGCGCTGCAGTCAAGCACGCCAAGCTGCTCCGATGGTGCACTGCGAAATCGTGTCTCAGAACTCGTTGCTCCAGTAGGCATATTGGCCGTTGGGTGTGATGCTGACGGGCCAAGGGCTGTTGCTTCGTGACGATGGCTGGCGTGGCGGACAAGGTGAGTTCGCCGCCACCCCCAATCGTGAACTGCGAAACCGTACTGTCGAAGTAGTTGGGCACGTACGCGTACGAACCCGCAATGGACACAGAGGTCGGGCCATTGCCTGTTGCGACGGTCGGTACCGTCATGGCGGTGAGCGCGCCATCACCCCGATGTTGTACTGCGAAATGCTGGTTCCGAAGACCGCGCCGTTGCCGAAGTTCGCGACGTAGGCATGCTGGCCATCCGGAGAAATCGTGATACCGAAGGGTTCAGTCCCGGTCGGCACAGTTGCGGCGGGGGTCATCGGGGTGAGTTCGCCGCCCGCGCCGACATGAACTGCGACACGGTGTTGGAATCCCCGGTTCGTTACGTAGACGTACTGTCCCGACGGATGGACGGCGAGGCCCCAGGGCTGGACTTCTGTCGCGACGGTCGCGGTGGTCATTGCGGTGAGTGAGCCGTTCGCGCCAATCGTGTACTGCGAGATCGTGGCGCCGCCGTAGTTGGCAACATACGCATATCGGCCCGTGGGATCGACGGCAACGGCGCGCGGGGTGGTCCCTGCAGCGACTGCAGCACCCAGCGAAGTCAACGCACCGTCATCGACGCCGATCGTGTACTGCGAAACAGTCCCGTCCGCCGAGTTCGCGACGTAGGCAGTCGCCGGCCGGCAACTGACGCTCACGGTGGTCACGTTGGCCGTGACGTTGGTGCCCGTGCCGTTGGTGATTCGGCAGAACTCCGCAGTGGGCTGTGTGCCCACGGTGACGGCATAGCCGGTGTTGTACGCAATCGGGGTGGTAAATGTGAAGTTGCCGCCGTCGGCGACCGTGACGGTCAACGGATTGCCGCCGTTGTTGTTGAGTGTCACCTGCTGGGTCGATACCAGGCCGGAGATCGTGCCCCCGATGGTGAACGTATTCGTCGAGCACGTGATGTTGGCGTTGGTGACGTTGGCGGTGACGCTGCCCGTGCCGTTGGACAACCGTACAGGTCTGCCCGGTGGGCTGCGTGCCCACGGTGACGGCATAGTTGCCGTTGAACGGCACGGGCGTCGTGAACGTGTAGGCGCCATTGGCACTGACGATCTTCGCATCGCCGCCGTTGTTGAGCAGCGTGACCTGCTGGCCGGCAGCCAGGCCCGAGACCGTGCCACCGATGGTGAAGGTGATCGTCCGAGCAAGTGATGTTGGCGTTGGTGACGTTGGCGGTGACGCCTGCGCCCGTGCCGTTGGCGACCGAGCAGGTCTGCCCGGTGGGCTGGGTGCCCACGGTGACGGCATAGTTGCCATTGAACGGCACGGGCGTCGTGAAGGTGTAGGCGCCATTGGCACTAACGACCGTCGCATCGCCGCCGTTGTTGTTGCAGCGTGACCTGTTCACCCGCGGCCAGGCCCGTGACCGTGCCACCGATGGTGAAGGTGATCGCCGAGCAGGTGATATTGGCGTTGCTGACATTGGCAGTGACGCCTGCGCCCGTGCCGTTGGCGACCGAGCAGGTCTTGCCGGCGGGCTGGGTACCCACGGTGACTGCATAGTCGCCGTTGAAAGGTACTGGCGTCGCGAAGGTGTAGGCACCATCGACAGCAACGACGTCGCATCGGCACCGTTGTTGTTGAGCGTGACCTGTTCACCCGCACCCAGGCCGGTGACCGTGCCACCGATGGTGAAGGTGATCGACGAGCAGGTGACGTTGGCGTTGGTGACGTTGGCGGTGACGCCTGCGCCCGAGCCGTTGGCGACCGAGCAGGTCTGCCCGGTGGGCTGCGTGCCCACGGTGACGGCATAGTTGCCATTGGCCGCGACGGCCGTCGTGAACGTGTAGGCACCGTTGGCAGCCACGACCTTCGCATTGCCGCCGTTGTTGAGCAGCGTGACCTGCTGGCCCGCGGCCAAGCCCGTCACCGTGCCGCCGATCGTGTACGTCTGCTGGCGGTGGCGGTGAATCGCTCCCGCCGCCGCAAGCGGCCAAGAAGAGCACCATACAAATGCTGCCGGTCTTGGCGAGCAGGGAGCGAAAGTTCATGGAATCTCCAAACAAGACAGGGCCAATTCTGATGTGCGCGATCTGACCTGACCGGCGCAATCTGGCGGGTGTGTGATCTGGAACAAGTGTAGGGCAAAGAACCTGGCCGCTGCCCACCCCGTCTCGGTGGTCAATGCCTACGATTGGGCTGGTCCCGCGACTTGGGGTTGGCGCGACATGCCAACCGGGCGGTAGACTTTGGCATTGGAACTCCGGCTGGCGCCGCAGATCCCGATACGGTACGCCGACCGACAATTCGGCCCATCGCCTTGCGACGCCGTCGCTACCGACGATGTCTGTGACATCGCTTCAAATTTGATGCTACCGCTGAGACACGCGAGGAATGAGTGATGAGGGTCCTGTTGTTACGGAGTTTGTTCCTGCTTGTCTTCCTTGTACTTGCGGGCGTGGTGCGCGCGCAGGCACCCGCACCAAAGACAGACTATGTCCTCGCTGCCGGCGACGTCATCCGGGTGACGGTATTCCAGAGCCCGGAGCTTTCGCTGGAGAGCCGCATTCCGGAATCCGGCGTGGTGAGCTACCCCCTGCTGGGTACGGTGACGTTGGGCGGCTTGACCATCAGTCAAGCCGAGAAGCTGCTCGCCGACGGCTTGCTGACCGGCAAGTTCCTGAAGCAACCGCAGGTGTCGATCCTCGTCACGCAGCTTCGCGGCAGCCAGGCGTCGGTACTCGGCCACGCCGTGCGGCCGGGCCGCTACACGCTCGAGCTGGCCAACACGCGTCTGTCCGACCTGATGGCGATGGCAGGTGGCGTAGCGCCGGACGGCAGCGACATGTTGACCGTGGTCGGGATCCGCGATGGCAAGCCGCTGCGGGTGCAGATCGACTTCCGAACGCTCTTTCGTGGCGCAAACGACGCACAAGACATCCTGATCCAGAACAACGACGTCGTGTATGTCGATCGCGCGCCGCAGATCTACATCTATGGCGAGGCACAAAGGCCTGGCGCCCTGCGCCTGGAGCGTGGCATGACGGTGCTGCAGGCCCTCGCTGCCGGTGGCGGGCTGACTCAGCGGGGCACCCAGCGGGGCATTCGCGTGATCCGCAAGGGCCCCGACGGCGTGGCTCAGGAACTCACCCCTGACCTGCAAGACCAACTGCGAGAGGGCGACGTGGTTTTCATTCGAGAGAGCATGTTCTGACAGGGTATGCGATGAATCTGAATCAGTTCTTGTCGATCCTGCGAGCCCGGTGGTGGGTGGCAGTGACTATTTTTGTGCTGACGGTCGGCACGGCGGTCGGCCTCAGCCTGTTTCAGACCCGGCAGTACACCGCGACAGCGACGATCGTTGTCGACCAGACCCGGCCGGACCCGGTGGCTGCGGCGATGTACTCGGGCAACCCATCGCCTGTCTTCATGGCGACACAGGTCGATGTGCTCAATAGCGACCGTGTCGCGCAACACGTGGTACGCAAGCTCGGGCTTGCCGACGACCCGAAGGCGCGCGAGAAGTGGTTGAAGGCCACCGATGGTCAAGGCAGCTTTGAGGCCTGGCTGTTGGAGGCGATTCAACTCTCTGCTGGATGTCAAGCCGTCGCGCGAATCCAACGTAATCAGTGTGAGCTTCAAGGCACCGGACCCGGTGCAGGCGGCCAGGGTGGCCAACGCGTTCGTCGAGGCGTACATGAATGTCAGCCTCGAACTGAGGGTCGATCCGGCAAAGCAGTATTCGGCCTTCTTCGATACGCGTGGCAAGGAGTTGCGCGCGAACGTGGAACAGGCGCAGGCGAAGCTGTCGGCCTATCAGCGCGAGAGGGGTGTCATCATCGCGTCGGAAGGGCAATTGGATGTTGAGTCGGCGCGCCTGAACGAGCTTGTCGGCGCAGCTCGTCGCGATTCAGGCGGCCACGTCCGATTCGAGCAGCCGGCAAACGCAGGCCCAGGGCGGTGCCGCTGACCGGCTCCAGGAGGTGGTCAACAACCCCGTGCTCTCGGGTCTGCGTAGCGACATCACGCGTGCGGAAGCGCACCTGCAGGAACTCAGCTTCGCGCCTGGGCGACAACCATCCGCAAATCATCGAAGCGAAGGCGAGCCTCGCATCGTTGCGAGCGCGGCTCGACGCCGAGACAAGGCGCGTCACCGGCAGCCTGGTCGTCACCAACACGATCAATCGGCAGCGCGAGGCCGAGATCCGTGGCGCACTGGAAGCGCAGCGTGCGCGAGTGCTCAAGATGCGGGCGGCGCGCGAAGAAGGCGCCGTGCTGATCCGAGACCTCGAGAACGCCCAGCGCGCCTACGACGCGGTGCTCGCACGATTGAATCAGTCGAGCCTGGAAAGCCAGACGACACAGAGCAACGCCTACGTGCTCGCGCAGGCCGTGCCACCGATGCTGCCTTCATCGCCGAAAGTCGTGCGCAACATCCTGCTGTCGATCGTATTCGGGCTGGCGCTCGGAATTGCTGCGGTGATTCTGCTGGAGGTGGTGGACCGCCGGGTGCATACCGTCGGCGAGGTGTCGGAGTTGGTTGGGCTTGCCGCTTCTCGGCGTCCTGCCCGCACCGGGCGGCCAGGGAAGGTTTGCAATGCGCCGCATTCCACTTGTTTCTTCGCAGGCGATGCTGCAACGATTGCCAGCACCGCGCAAGGGAGTGTGATGGCACGGTTCAATAGTTCGAAGGTGCAGGACCTGACGGCCGCATCGAGGGGATCGCCGGCTGCGGATGAGACGCTGAATCCCGATCGCTTGATCGGCGAAATTCTCAGCAAGAAGCTGGGTCTCAGCGATTTGCAGGTCGACGAGATCCTGAACCATGCGCGCGAGAAGCGCATCCGCTTCGGCGATGCGGCGGTCGCGCAGGGGTTGGCATCGCAGGACGACGTGCTGCAAGCGCTGGCGGAGCAGTTTGGCTACCCCTACGCCAGCATGGAGCGCCGCAGGGTCAGCCCTGAACTGGTGGCGCTGAATCAGCCCTTTGCCATGCAGGCAGAGGCGTTTCGCGCCATCCGCAGCGAAGTCATGGCCAGGGTGTTCGTGGAAGGCCAGCAGCGGCGGGCGATCGCCGTCGTCAGCCCCGCCACCAGGGACGGCAAGACCTTCTTCTCCGCCAACCTCGCCGTCTCGTTTGCGCAGATCGGTGGGCGCACCTTGCTCGTCGACGCCGATCTGCGAGGCCCTCGCCTGCACGAAGTATTCAACCTGAGCAACGACGCGGGTTTGTCCAGCCTGCTGGCCGGGCATATCGACTCGCAGGTGATTCAACAGGTGCCCGACATGCCGAGCTTGTTCGTCATGCCCGGGGGCATCACGCCACCCAATCCGCTCGAATTGATCGAACGCCCCTCCTTCGGCGCACTGCTGCGCGAAATGACGTCGAAATTCGATTATGTGATCGTGGACACCCCTGCTGCCATGTACGGCGTCGATGCGCAAGTCATCGCAGCGCGCTGCGGCGCAGCGTTGGTGGTAGCGCGCAAGAACGAGTCACGCGTCGCGGAACTGCAGCAGCTCGTGGCGGCGTTATCGACAAGTACCGCCCGGATGGCCGGCGTGGTGATGAATGAGTTTTGACTGGCTTCTCGCTCGGTCGCGGTTGCAGCCAAGGAACCCCACTGTCTCATGCATGAGTTGACACAAGACCGCCTCTCGATTGGCCCCAACGTGACGGGGCTCGCGGCCTCATCCACCAAGCCTAAAGTCTGTTTCGTCGGGCTGGACAACCTTCCGATGCTCTCGAAAGAGCATGCGCATCATGGCAATGGCGGCGAGCAGGTTCAGCACACCTTGCTCGCCCGCGCATTGGCGGCACGGGGCTATGACGTCTGCATGGTTGTCGCCGACTATGGCCAGCCTGACGGGCAACGCTTTGATGGGATCGCCACGCATCGTGCCTCTGCGCTGAGCGGCGGCATACCCGTCGTCCGGCTGCTTCCCCGCCACATCAAGTTGTGGACCGCAATGAAACGCGCGGACGCGGATGTCTATTACGTGAGTACGGCGAGCATGCAGGTCGGGCTGGTCGCCTTGTTTGCCCGCAGCCATGGCCGTCGCGCGGTATTCCGGATCGCCCACGACCAAGACTGCGAGTTGAACCATACGCTCGTCGGTAGCTGGCATGACCGCAAACTGTTTGCGTACGGAATACGGCGCATGGACGCCGTACTGGCCCAAAGTGAACAGCAAGCGGCAGCGATGCAGAAGAACTTTGGTGTGAAGAGCCGCATTGCCGGAATGCTCGTGGAGCCGGCGGACCGCGACATTGCGTTTTCCGATCGAGACATCGATGTCCTATGGGTCAACAATCTTCGCGCCGTTCAAGCGGCCGGAGTTGGTTGTTGACCTTGCGCGGCGCCTTCCTCAGCTGCGTTTTCACATCATCGGGGGCGACAAGCCTGGCCATGAGGCGCTGTATGAAGGTGTACGCGAGGCAGCGAAGGCGCTTCCCAACGTCACGTTCCACGGCCGTGTGCCCTACCGTGACGTGAACCAGTATTACGACCGGGCGAAGGTCTTCGTCAACACCTCTGAGTCCGAAGGCTTTCCCAATTCCTTCTTGCAAGCGTGGCAGCGAGGGGCGCCGCTTGTCACGTTCTTCGATCCCGACGGAATCGTCAGGCGGCTTGGGCTCGGCAGCGCGGTACTCGACCTCGATGAGATGGCCGTTGCGGTCAATGACATCGCGACCGACGAGTCCAAGTGGTTGGCCATCGGCAGCCGTTGTCGCGCATTCATGCGGGAACACTACGGCGACGATACCGTGCTCGCAGCCTACGAGTCGGCGATCGCTCGATAGTCGCGTCGCGGCCGCCATTGGCGGTGCATGCCTCTTCCAAATGATTCCGCGGGCTCGGCCCAGGCTGACAACTATGAGCAGGCCAGCATTCATAGTCACCATCGATACCGAAGGCGACAACCAATGGGCGCGGCGCAGCGAAATTGAAACGCGCAACGCTGCATTCCTGCCGCGCTTTCAGGATCTCTGCGTGCGGTTCGGTTTCAAGCCGACATGGCTCACCAACTACGAGATGGCGTGTTGCAAGGAGTTCGTGAGCATGGCGCGCGATGCGATGCGCACTGGCGACTGCGAGGTGGGCATGCACCTCCACGCATGGAACAGCCCGCCGATTGTTCCGCGCACGGCCGACGACTTTGCGTATCACCCCTACTTGACCGAGTACTCCGATGAACTGATCAAGCGCAAGCTTGGTCTTCTTACCAACCTGTTGGAGGAAGCGTTCTCCGCCAAGATGGTCAGCCATCGCGCAGGGCGCTGGGCATTCAACAGCTTCTACGCCAAGTGCCTGGTGGAGCTCGGATACCAGGCAGACTGTTCGGTGACGCCGCATGTTTCATGGGCGAACAACCTCGGCGCGCCGGATGGCATCGGTGGCCCGGATTACCGCGGCTTCCCTGACGAGGCGTATCGGCTGGATCTCGACCACATCGACCGCGCGGGCGAGTCAGGGCTGGTGGAGGTTCCGCCCACCATCGTGCGGAGTGGCCTCAACAGACTGCTACCCATGGCGTACACCGTACCGGGTGTTCGTCGCTTCGCCTGGCAGCATCGGCCTCCCGTGACCTGGCTGTACCCGAACGGGAAGAACCTCGCACTCATGATCGAGGCGCTCCACGCCGAACTGCGTGCCGGCAAAGAGTACGTGGAGTTCGTCCTGCACTCATCGGAACTGATGCCGGGGGGAAGCCCCCTCTTCCCTGACGAGAGGAGCATCGAGAGGCTCTACGCCGATCTCGAAACGCTGTTCTCGGAGATCGCAACGTCCTGCGTCGGGACGACGCTTCATGGCTACACACAGGATTGGGCGCGGCGCCATGCGATCAGTGGGCGGGCGACGGCATGTGCGGCATAACGGGCATCTTCCATGTTCGGACCCGCGAGCCTGTGTCCGAGTTGATCTGGGCGCCGCTGTAGAAGCATTGCGCCTGCGCGGGCCCGACGATCGCGGGACGTGGATCGGCGCCGACGGTGTCGTCGGCCTTGGACACACCAGGTTGTCGATCATCGACCTTTCCGATGCAGGCCACCAGCCGATGCAATCGGACGATGGCAACTTGATGATGGTCTTCAATGGAGAGATCTACAACTTTGCGGATATCCGCAAGGAACTTCTCGCCTTGGGCCATCGATTTCGCGGCACCGGCGATTCCGAGGTGATTCTGGCGGGCTTCAAACAATGGGGTGTTCGGCCAACGGTCGCGCGAATGATCGGCATGTTCGCGATTGCCTTATGGGATCAGCGCAAACAATCCTTGACGCTCGTGCGCGATCGCCTGGGCGTCAAGCCGCTCTACTTCGGGTGGGACGGCAGCCGCCTCTGGTTTGGCTCGGAGCTGAAGGCGCTTCGCGCGTACACGTGCTGGAGCCCGGTGGTGGACCGCGATGCGCTCGCGGACTTCCTGCAATACGGCTACATCGCCGATCCCCGCAGCATCTATCAGGGCGTGAGCAAGTTGGAACCCGGCACGCTGCTCGAAATCACGCTGGGCGGCGAACCCAAGACGGAGCGGTACTGGAGCGTGCTCGACACGGCCAGGCCGGCGCCGGAACTGGGTGAAGCAGAGGCGATCGAGCAACTCGAGGCGCTGTTGGTGGATGCCTTCAAGCTGCGAATGATTGCCGATGTGCCGGTGGGCGTCTTCTTGTCGGGCGGTATCGATTCGTCCTTGTTGACCGCATTGCTGCAGAAGCACGCGGGTCAGCGCATCAAGACCTTCACGATCGCTTTCGACTCCGTCGAGCACAACGAAGCGCCATACGCCGAGGCGGTGGCATCGCACCTTGGGACCGAACATCACACGCGCATGCTCAAGGGCGAGGAGGCGATGAACATGCTTCCTCACTGGGGCGACTTGTACGACGAACCGTTCGGCGACGACTCGGGCATTCCGACCTTTCTCGTCTCGCGCGTGGCGAGCGAGCACGTGAAGGTGGTCTTGTCGGCTGACGGTGGCGATGAACTGTTCAGTGGCTATGAGTCGTACACGTCAGTGCTGGCACAGCTTCAGGAAGGCGCGACGCAGCCGCACCGAGGCCCCCGCTCCCTTGCGAGGCAGGCACTGTGCCAGAATCCCTTGGGATCGCCTGGATGACGGTGCGGCAGATTGTTTCAGCCCGAGTGGATACGCGGGCCTGCGGCGGCGGGCCGGTCTTGCGCGCTTGCGCGAGCTGCGCAATCGGCGTTCGCTGCGAACGCTGGGTCAACACTTCGAGTACGGCGTGTCCGTCTGGAAGCGCACCGAGCTCGACAGGCTGCTGGGACGCGCCGTGCCTGCCACCGGGCGTGCCGACTGCGACACGTACCCCGGCGTTGCCGGCGAGACGGATGTGCCTGTGGGACCTGCACAACTACCTCCCGAGCAATGTCTTGACCAAGGTCGATCGCGCAACCATGGCCGCAAGCGTGGAAGGTCGAGAACCGCTGCTCGATCATCGCGTCGTCGAGTTCGCGTTCTCTCTGCCATTCATGCTTCGCCGTGGCAGTCTTGGCACGAAGCACGCGCTGCGCCGCATCCTGTACTCGCACGTACCTCGTGGCCTGATCGAACGGCCGAAACAAGGCTTTGCTCCGCCGATGGAAGCGTGGCTTTCGGGTCCCATGCGGCCCATGCTGTCGCAATACCTCGATCCCGATCGGCTGTCCGCGCAAGGGCTGATCGACCCACGCGTTGTCAAACCGGTGCTGAAGCGGTTCGACGCGGGCGATCATTCCGTGACGCAGCGCTTGTGGTTGCTGCTCGCGCTCCAGCTCTGGCACGCCAGATGGATGGAGTGAGACCGTGGCTGCGCACGTTGCATTCGTCTCCCCGTACCTCTATCCCATCTTGGCGCGGTCGAAGGAGATTCCGATCGTCGGTGGCGGCGAGGTTCAGCAGGCGATCCTGGCTCGTGAGCTGACCCGCATGGGCTATCGAGTTTCGGTGCTGACGGGAGATTTCGGCCAGGCGGATCTGGTCGAGTTGGATGGCATTCGCGTCCACCGGCTGCAAAGCACCAAGGGCCGGTTGATTCGAGGCGCGCGTTACTTTCTGGGGCTGCTCGACATCTACCGCAAGCTCAAGGAAGTTGCCCCTGACGTCGTGTACAACCGAATCGCTGGGCCGGCTGCAGCACCATCGGCCCTGTACGCAAAGCTGCATGCAAAGAAATTCGTCTTCGCTTCGGCGAGCGACAAGGAGTTCGAGGCTCCGACGATCAGGCATTTCTTCGCGCGCAACTACCTGTTCTTCCGATTCGGTCTCAGGCTGGCGGACGAAGTCATCGTACAGAACCTGACGCAGCAGTCGATGTTGTCCAAGTTGTCGCCCGCCCTCCAGCCGTGGATCATTCCAAATTGCCATCAGGAATTGCAGTCTTTGCCCGCAAGTCTTGGTGGCCCGGTCATCTGGGTTGGCATGATCAGGCGACCCAAGCGGCCGGAGGTATTTCTTGAATTGGCTCGCCGCGAGCCGTCGCGTCAGTTCATCATGATTGGCGGGCCCGAAATATCAGCGCTCGGCTCAGCTCAACTGGGGAATGACAACTATTACTTGGAGATCGCAGCCCAGGCGGTCACCGTACCGAACATTCAGTTCCGCGGGTTCGTACCGTACAGTGAGATCGGTCGGTATTTCGACGGCGCTGCATGTTTGGTAAACACCTCGGACTTCGAAGGCTTTCCGAATACGTTTCTCCAATCCTGGTCCCGCGGCGTGCCAACGCTTTCGTTCGTTGACCCGCGCATCGATACTTCGCAGGCTGCAGGCACGATCGTCTGCAATGATGTGGATGATATGAGTGCAAGGCTGAGATCCGTCCTCGGTGATGCTCAGGCATGGGGTATAGAGAGCGCTCGTTCCAGGCAGCACTTCGATAGATATCACACAGCTGCGGCGGTCATGCGCATGTATTCAGAAGTCTTTACTGATTCCGGCAAATGCTGATCGCATTGTTTAAAGAGAAATTCGGCTTGAGCCGGGCGTTCGGTCTTGGCGCCGGCGTGACCGTGGTTCGCCTCATCTGCGGCTTCATCAGTATCAAAGTGACCGCGGTCTATCTGGGCCCGGGTGGGTTGACATTGGTCGCACAGATCAACAACTTCATCAACATGACGCACCAGGTGATCTCGCAAGGCGTCAGTACAGCGACGGTCAGGCTGCTTTCAGAGGTCAAGCAAGACGTCACGCTCAAGGCGCAATTGCTCGGCACGGTGGGGAGCCTCACGGCCCTTCTGGTCGTTCTCGCTGCCGTGCTGATCCTGCCCCTATCGGCGCTTATCGCGCCGTGGCTGTTGCACGCGCCTGGCTACACCTGGATCGTCGTGCTGAGCGTGCCGGCGTTGGCTGCCCTGGTCGTGAATGGCGTGTGTCTGTCGATCCTCAATTCGCACGGCGAAAACGGGCGGGTATCGGCCTCGCTCATGGTGAGCACGGTCTTGGGCCTCGTGCTGTTTGCGCCGGCGTGCGTGCTTGTGGGGCATCCAGGGGGGCATGGCCGCGTCGATCGTCATCTTCATCCTGGGGCTGCCGATCACATTGCTTCTCGCGCGGCGATCACCCAACCGGCACGACTTCTTGCGTCTCATGGGTCGCCTGGATTGGTCGTGGACAAAGCGGATTCTCGCTTTCTATCCCATGCTGATCGTTCACTCGCTGGTACCGCCGCTGGCACTGATTCTGATTCGTGGCATGGCCATCGAGTCGATTGGCCCCGACGCCACCGGCCAGTGGCAGGCGGCGTTAAGGATTTCCGAAACCTATCTTGGGCTTGATCATGACTTCGACCGGCCTGTATTTCATGCCGCAGCTCGGTACGGTAATCAACTCGCCATACCGCCTTCAACGCGAGGTCCGGACGACGCTCGCCATCACCGCTTCTGCAACGGCGGCGATTGCCGCGATGCATCTATTTATTGCGTGTTCCGATTGTTCACATCGTATTTTCGGATGCATTCGTCGATGTCGTCGGCTTGATGCCGATGCAGTTGCTCGGCGATACGCTGACGATGATTGGTTGGACGCTCGGCTATGTGTTGGTCGCACTCGTACGAAGTGCGTGGTATATCTCGTTGCAGTTCCTGATTCCGCTCGTCTTCTACGCGACGACCCGATGGCTGATCGCCGATCATGGTGCGCATGCGATCGTGACCGGGTATGCGATTGCGGGTGGGGTGCACGCGGTATTGGGGTGCTTTGCGCTGAGAGAGATCTCTGTTCCGCCGAGTGCCCGTACCTGCCGCTGAAGGAGGCCAGAATTGAAGGGCGGTGCATTTATTCTGATTTCATTCATTCTCTGCGGCATGCTGGCCGCAGCAGGCCTGTTTCTAGACAATCCGTTGATCGTGGTTGCGGTTCCTGCGGTCTTCTTTGCTCATCATCTATTTTCATCGACTATCGCGCCGGCGTGGTCGGGCTGGCCTTTTGCCTGCCACTCCGGTATGCATTATTCCTGCCGTACAGCCGGCAGATCGTCATTGTGCTCGCGATTGTGACGACGGCGTCATTCATTATCAACCGCAGCTTTTCGGGCTGCGAGAATCGGTGCCGCTGCCAAAGCCGGTGCTGCTGCTCTATTTGCTGCCGGCCGTATTGGCGTTGCTTGTTGCCATCCCCCACTTGGGTGTCGCCGTCCGCAACTTTCGCGGGAGAAGGGTTTGGCGGGCAATACTATTTGTCTGAATTCTTGATCGGCGGCTTTGCGTTGCCAATGCTGTCGCTGTTGTTTGCACTGTTTCTGGCCAATGCGGTTTGCGAAAGTCGATTCGGTGCCGTCTATTTCCGCTGGTTTGCCTTGGCGGCGAGTGTTCCAGCCATTGCAATCATCTTGTACGCACCTACGCATATAGGGACGACTGACCACATCGGGCAATGATCGGCAGTTCCTCAATGCGCTTGGGCATGCATGCGAACGACTGGGGTGTCATGCTGGCTTTGGCCGCAGGGCCGTTGCTGTTCATGGCCTGGCAGAAGGCCGCGTCGGCAATCGGTGAGGATCGTCTACGTATGCGCCGCCAGTCTGGTGACCCTCGCGCTGTGCTTGACCTTCTCTCGTGCGGCCATTCTTGGATTGCTCGTAATCATTTGCATGTTGGCGCTGCGGCTGCGGCGCCCGCGCCTGACCATTTCGCTGGTGGTATTGACGCTGATCGCGGGTTTCGCGGCGCCCGACTCGTTGAAGGAGCGCCTTACGAAGGGCCTCGACACGGGCCCGCGCATGTACGATCCGGGCGATCCATTGACTGCTGGCCGCACAGTGATCTGGCGCAATCTGGCGCCGGATGTCCTCGAGAGCCCGCTGTGGGGCCGTGGCTCTGCGTTCAACGGCTTGGTCGTCTGCCGTCAGCAAGGGCCTGTACAGCTCAGATCATCCGCACAGCCTCTATCTGGAGATCCTGCTCGACATCGGCGTGCTGGGCCTGGCTGCGCTGGCTTGGCTTTGGCGGCGCTACTTTGGCTGGTTCAAGGAACTCTCCAATCGCGCTGAATTGAGCGGCGAGGAGCAGGCGTTCTTTGCGGGGTCGATGGCATCGCTGGTGGCCATGCTCGTGATGGGCGCCTCCGGCGGCCATTGGATGCCATACCCCGAGCACACTTTCTTGTACATGAGCTTGGGCCTCGCCATCGGCTATCGCGCCAAGCTTGCATCGAATGTGCCCAGCGCTCAATCCGAGGCGGATCGTGCATCGGGCCGTCGGCCAGACTACGCCGCTTCAAAGGCGGCGAACCCCTACGGACGTGCAGGATGACAGCACCTGTCACTCGATCTGGCAGTCGGCATGCGGGCGTTCGACCACGAGCGATGTAGACGCGGGCGCCACCATTGACTGCTCACGACGGACCAAGTCACTGCCATCGTCTATCCACAACTCTATGGCGTCGGCGGCATCGCGAGATACCTGGATTCGTTCCTGGCCAACGTCCCGACCGTTGGTGAGAGATTGCTCGTGGTCACAGGGCCTGCGGTCGGGCCACCGCGCAGTTATCGCCCACGCCGATGTGGTTCATATACCGCATCCCGCATGGTCGATTCGGGCTCCTTGTGTGGTCTCTGCGCGTACGTCGCTACCTGACGGCGCTGCGCCGAGAAGGCCGCCTGAAGATAGTCAACTTGCACATTCCGCCGCTTATTCCTGCCGTGATCATCGGTGGAGCGGCGCCCTACGTGCTGACTGCGCACACGACCTACTTGGGCATGTCGGGCGGCTTCGATGAGCCGCGGCACTTCCAGAGCCCTTGGAGTCGCCTGTCGATCGTTGCTCCGGATGTGGGTCGAAAAGTACATCTTCTCCCGCGCGCGCCACCTGATTTGTCTCACGGAGCAAGGGCGGGCCGAACTGGGTCGATACGGTCTTGATGACGGCGTGACGATCTTGCCCAATGGCGTCGACTTGGAGCGCTTTCCGCGCGTAGCCGATTCGGACAAGGAATTCGACGTCATCTTTTGTGGGCGTATCGAGATTCGCAAGGGCAGCCGGACCCTGGTCGACGTCTGCAATCGACTTGTGTCGCTTGCGCCCGGAAATTCGAATTCTGATCGTCGGCTACGGCGACGACGACGAACATGTTCGCCGTGAGCTGGCGCAGTGGCCGGACAACGTGCGAGATGACAGGCAAAGTGCCGTTCGATGAGATGACGGGCTATTACGCGAAAAGCCGGGTCTACGCGTCGACGTCGTACTACGAAGGCTTGCCCGGTACCTGCCTGGAGGCCATGGCCATGGCACTTCCGGTCGTGGTCTGGGATTTCCTCTTCTATCGGGGATTGGTTACGCCTGCGGTGGGCCTTGTCGTTCGCCCGAACGACATTGCGGGCATGTGTAGCGGCATCTTCAGCCTGCTCGACGCGCCCGCGCACGCGCGCAGCCTCGGTGAGGCGGGCCGGCACGTACTCCAGGATGTCTATGACTGGCGCTCGCTTGCGCCGCGGGTACGCGCGGCGATCGACGGGACGCCGTCGTGAGCAATCTGCCGGCACTCGATTCGTTGCAGGACGCCGCGCGAAATAGCGAAGCCGTGGCGTCGCCCCAGATCCACGTCATGTGGCTCGGGCTGCGCGGCTTTCCTGGCGTGCAGGGCGGCGTCGAGACACATGCGCAGGCACTTTGCCGGCGCCTCGCCGCGAGGGGATTTCGCGTGACTGCACTGGTGCGTGCGCGGTACCAGCCGTGTGACTATCCCGACGGCTGGAATGGCGTTCGGCTGGTCAAGTTGTGGTGCCCGAAGGCGCGCTCCTTGGAGACATTCGTGCACACCCTTCTCGGTGTGCTCTACGCCGGAATCGTTTCGCGCCCCGACATCTTGCACATTCATGCGATAGGGCCTGGCCTCTTTGTGCCCATGGCGAGGTTGATGGGCCTGCGTGTCGTCGCGACCCATCATGGCCCCGACTACGACCGCCAGAAGTGGGGCCGTTTCGCAAAGCGTGTGCTGCGTTTCGGCGAATGGGCCGCCATGAAGGGTGCAACGCGTCGGATCGTCATCTCCAAGGTGATCCAGCAACTCGTTCAAGGCAAGTATGGCGAGGCCGCCACCTTGATCCCAAACGGAATCGAACGCGTTGAACATCCGTCGACAGCCGGCGCCTTGTCTCAATTCCAGTTGCAGCGTGGCCGGTACATCCTGCTGGTCAGTCGGTTGGTGCCGGAGAAGCGGCACCTCGACCTGCTCGAGGCGTTCGTCGCGGCGCGTCTCGACGGCTGGAAACTCGCCCTCGTTGGTGACGCCGACCACGGCGACGCCTATGTCGATCAGGTAAGGCGTGTCGTTGCTGCCACGCCAGGCGCGGTGGCAACCGGCTTTCAGACCGGCCTGGCACTGCATGAGCTCTACGCACATGCGGGCTTGTTCGTACTGCCGTCGTCCCACGAAGGCCATCCGATCGCACTGCTGGAAGCACTCTCGTACGGCGTCGCTGCCATTGCGAGCGACATCCCCGCCAATCTGGAGGTGGGGCTGCCTGCGAATTGCTACTTCGAGCTGGGCAACATCGACTCACTGGCACAGCGCCTGATCGAGTTCGCTGGCGGGGCTTCCGGCGACGGCTCTGCCCGCGCCAGCCGCAGCCGCTGGGCGGCGGAACAATTCAGTTGGGACAAGGTCGCAGATGCGACGGCGTCGGTGTATCGCGACGCGCTGCCTAGCGCAGTGGCCAAGGACTCCGAACGGGACGGGCACTGACATGGCTGCGTCGTGCCGTGCAACCAATGAATGCCGCTCGCCAGGCGAGTGAAAAGGCGGAGGCCAGACGAAAGATGTTTCGAATTCACCTGACAAAGAGGACTGAATTCACTGCATTGGTTCTCCTTGCAGCTTTCGTCTACTTCGGGATGAACTTCGAGCTGCTGACGTACGTCGCAGGAAATATAGACGGACGCTCGGCTTTGAAGACAATCGCCTTGGCGTCTTATTTGGTTCTCGGCTTCGTTGGAATCATGTTTGGCCTTGCAGGCCTGCCAGAAATTATCTATCGAGCCGCGCTTGTTATCGTCTTCGTTTCATTTTCCGCAAATATTGCGCTTCTCCTGATCTCGAAGCATGTCGTCACCGGTCCTGCAGTCGTGTGGTTAATGGCGGAGTCGGACAACACATGGAATGCATTTCAGGAGTTTTGGAAGGAGATTTCTGTCTCTCATACTATTGTCCTGCGTGGCAGTCTTCCTTATCGCTTTCGCGCAAAGGCGCCTATCTGGTCAACTTGCAGAGTTCGTGGCGCAGCGGACACACAGCAGGCTCAGCGTTGCAGCCATGTGTGTATTCTGGTTTCTTCCCGTGGCGGCGGCGCTGTGGCCACAAAACAGAGCACTTGCTGAAACGAATATATACTCGTATGGCGTGTTGGCGTTGTCACAATCCGTCCCCGGCCCAGGCAAGGTGGAGATTGTCAATTCGAATGCGCCCGCTGCAGACAAGATTGTCATTGTCGTGGATGAAAGTATTCGACCCGATGTTTTCAAGGATGAAATCCTGCGAGCACCACTCAGGTGACATTCATTCATCGAAGATGGCTATCTCGACCGCGAACTGCAGCGCCGCGAGCAATGCGCTCATGCGCTGGGGAGTGGCGCGCAGCGACATTCAGTCACAACATGATGCCCGATCGAATCCGACTCGATATGGGCCTACGCGAGGAAAGCTGGATTCAAGACAACGCTCATCGAAGGACAGATGAGCAAAGCGACGCAGAATTTCCTCCGCAAGGCGGAACTTGAAGAAATCGATGAGTATCTTCCAATGGAGTCGGGCATCGATACGGATTCCAAGATTGCCCATGAACTTGTACGGCGATTGCAGAACAAGGATAAGGAGTTGATATATATCGTGAAGCGGGGCGCGCATTTCCCGTACAGGGATAATCTGCCAGCGAAACTTCGAATCGATGGTGCCAGCCAGCTAGATGATTACCATGCTGCGGTTCAGTACAGTACAGGCGGCTTCTTCGATATCCTGCTTGCTCGGTCAGTCGATCTCAGCAAGGCCATCATCTTCTATACTTCCGATCATGGTCAGTATTTTGGTGGTGGTGCTTTTCATTGCCGAGGTGATTTTCTGGCTGATACGTATAAGGTACCGATCGCCGGTACTGGGCGGAGATTCTGCATTCGTACAGTCCATTCAACGTGCGCGGGAATGCCGGGCAGGCCCGTTTCACATCAGAATATCCGAACGACTCTGCTGGAGTCGCTTGGGGTACAAGAAGGCGGATCTGGAGCGGGATGACTTTCCAACGCTTACCGCGTGCATGAGGCAAGAACAGATACCGCAATTTGTCGGCATGCTGCCATTTCCAACCCGCGCCGGAGAAATCGTGTCACTTGTTTCCTGGAAACCCGTAGCCCGCACATCAGGGGATGAACAGGCGCAAGAGGAAATCAGCCCTCTGCTCGATGCGCAAGGTATGTGGCCCCACGCTCCAGACATGCAGCAGGGCAAAGAAGAGCCACACGCCCAGAATCGCGCGCATCTGCATCCAAGGCGCCCGCACTCCTAGCGGGCTGACCGCGTGTCCTGCGTTCTCGCAGCATGGAAGCTGCGACGCCCAGGCCCAGGACGACACAGTAAATGCCGCGGCTGCCGATCCACTGGATGAAAGCGTCCACCCCGCCATCGACGAACCACTGGTAGTCGCGGACCATGTGGTAGTACAGGTTGCCAACCGTGGCGGCGGCCAGCACCGACAGGACGATCCGCACGGCAGGCCGGCGCTTGGCAAGAGCCAGGAACGCGGGGTAGAAGAAGAACTCCACCAGGAGTTCCTTGAAGTAGTAGTAGTAGCGGTTCCAGAACTCGACGATGGTCGGAGCCAGCAGCGGCTTGTAGGTATTGCGGAACACATTGAAGCCGAACAACCGCAAGGTGCCGATGACCACATGCCCGCTCGCCGCAAGCTGAATGACCGAGCGCAGGAACTCCAGCGTCATGCTGAGCCAGCGCACACCCAGTCCATGACGGTCGGGGCCCGCCGCGATTGCCGTGGCCAGGTCGGGCACGGGCATCGACCACCCGCCGAGCAAGCTCGGCAGGCCCAGGCCGGTACCGCCACCCGCAACGACGAAGCGGCGGTCGACCAGATTCCAGATCAATGCGAGAAGCAGCAATTTCAGTCCACTGGCCCGGCATCGCGCCAGTGACACGTTGTCTGTGGCCACGCGCTGACGCAGATAGTCGTAGCCCTTGCCCAAGGGCGTGGTGGTCCCGCCCCAGAGTGGGAGCCAGCACGCGAGGTGGTCGGTGAACCGGCTGGCCGCGATCGTTCCATTGCGTCCGGCGAGCATGACGTAGCTGGAGCGCCAGAGCACGAGCGGAATCAGCACCACAAGGGTGGCAATGCCGGCACCCCATACGCTTGTCCCAACTTGATGGGATGTGTAGTAAGCGCAAGCGGCCAACAGGCTGAGAAGCAGACCGTGCAACGATGCAATTGGAAAGCGCCGCACGATGGCGGGCAGCATCTTGAATCGCTGGGCTGCGGCGACGATGACAAAGAACACGGCCAGGGCAAAGACAAGATCCAACCGCCATCGCAGGCGGGCCGGCGGCACGAACGGGCTCTGGAAGCCACTGGTACAGGACCCAGAGCGACCCGGTGCCGAGAATTTCGAACGCGGCGCGTGGGCACCACCATGGACAGGCCCAGTGCGATGGCGATCGGCCACCGCACGGTGCCTGGCAATACCAGCGCGACCACGATGAGAAGAAGCGCCTGCCCCGTCGGTGCGGCGAGCTTGGCCAGCAACCACTCGTCCTCGTGCCAGTTCGCCAGCCGGCGCCACATCACTTGCCGCTCCGCTCGATGAGGTCGAGTATGGCGGCGACCGAACGCAGGCTTTCGGGTTGGATGCCGGATTCGGCGAAGCGCATGCCGACCTGCGACTCGAGGTACATGATCAGCTCGAGGGTGGCGAGCGAATCGATCAGGCCGGATGCGACGAGGGGTTCATCGTCGCGCAGTTGATCCAAGGGCCGGTCGGGCCGTCGAATCGTGTCCAGAAAGTTCAGCAGCCGCCTTCGGTTCTCGTCGCGGCTCATTCAGGACCTCAGCCGGGCGCGCAGATCGACTGGCGTGAGCGATCGGCACGCCTCGGCAATGTGATCGCGATTGATCTTGCCCCGCGAGGTTCTGGGGATCTCGTCCATGAGAAACCAGCTGACGGGAAGCTGATGCTCTGCCAAGTGCTGCCGCAGCCACGTCGTGCAACGCACGGATCGGCGGCTGCGCAGGATCCGCGACGACGAGTGCCAGCCCGACGTTCTGGCCATAGTTTGGGTCTTCGACGGCGAAGCAGCAGACGTCAGAGACGCCGGCAACCTGCTCGGCGACGGCCTCGATGTCGGCCGGATAGACCTTGGCGCCGCCCTTGTTGATCTCGTCGCGCACGCGGCCGCGAAGGTGAAGCCGGCCGCGAGCGTCGAGAAAGCCCAGGTCGCCGGTGAGAAACCAGCCCGCGCGTACGCACAGGGCGGTCAGGTCGTCGCGTTCCAGGTAGCCCTTCATCAGCGCCGGTGTGTTGAGCCAGACAAAGCCAGACTCGCCAACGGCGCAGAGTTCACCGATGCCTGGCGGCGCATCGATGTCGCCACCGCGGGTAATGGCGATCTCGGCGCCCCAGGGCACGCCGATGAGCCCGTCCTCTGGCTCGACGTCGCGCATCGTCGTGCCGGCGACCCAGCTACCCGTCTCCGTAATGCCGTAGGCGTTGGCCACCTCCGGTGCGCCTGTCCACCGCTTGATTTCATGCCAGGTATGGGCCGAAAGGGGCGCGGACCCGACGAAGACGCGCATCAGGGTGCCGCCGGCGGGCCGCGCCGAAGCCTTGAGAACCACACGCCAGATGGCAGGGACCGACGACAGGAAAGTAATGCGGTGCTCGTCGATGATCTCCCCCAGGCGCAGCAGAACATCGGGTGTGAATGGCGGGAGGATGAAGAGTGACTGCCCGGCTGAGCCACGGAAACAACGCGTTGCAGATGAGGCCGTGCCCGAAGTGGGTCGGCAGCAGGCACAGCGTACGGGCGTAGGCCTCGACACCCAGGTGGTCGCGCAAGGCCAGCCAGCGTGCGCGCAGTGTGCGGTGCGTGTGCACGACACCCTTGGGGTTGCCCGTCGTTCCCGACGTGAAGAGGATCAGGGCGTCGTCGTCGAGGCCGAACATTGGCGGCCCCACGTCCGGCCCTGCGGGCGTGGCACCCAAGTCGAGCGTATCCAGCGGTGCGGTTCCGGCGGCGATCAGTCGCGCAGCGAGCGCGGCATCAGGCGCGCCGCAACTCACCCACGCCCGTGCGCGTGCGGCCCGGGCGAGTGTCTCCACCTCGTAGGCGGAGAACCGGGCATCGACGGGGATTGCGCAGGCCCCGATGCGCCACACGGCAAGGAGGTCGGCAAAGAATTCGAGCCGGTTGCCATAGCCCAGCATCACCCTGTCGCCGGGGACGATACCCGTGGGCGCGGAAACCGGCCACGCGGGCGCGAACCTGGCGCTCCGTCTCGGGGGGAGCCCAGGAACGCCCGGTCAACGGTTCGGTGATGGTGCCTACGTGGGGTGATATGAACATTCGGAGCGAATTGCAGTGCCACGGCCTTCCACTTGCAATGCCACGACCTGGGGCACATTGTCTTACGTGTTCCACCAGGGCAATTCAGACCGGCGTTGCGCATGCTCAAGATGTATTTATCGGCGACAATTGGATCGCCGAAATTACATGAATTGTCGGTTGTCAAGTGTCGGATCCCCTGCGTTCAAGGGGGGGGGCGGCCAGTTCTTTCGCTTCAGTTCACAAGTGAGGCATGCCACGCCCCGCGGCCAGCCTTGTAGAACCCATCGCGCGCAGTGAAGAGCGTACCGGGCTTCACACCTGCCCGTCGTGCCGCTACCGCGCCACACTTTCGCTTACCGAAGCATCGGCTGTCGCCCATAGCATCGGCCTCATCGAAATTCGCATTGCGGGTCCACATCGGTTGACCGACTCGTCCCCTTTACCCGCTTGAGGCAACAATACACTCATGCATCACATTGACAGCGTTCGAATGGCCATCCTGGGTGAGTTGCTCGCCACTTGCGTACTTGTCGGTGCTTGCGGCGCCGGCAGCACTGATGGGCCCACATTGGTGGCAGACAGCGGGGCGGCGCCGGCTGCACTTGTGCCCGTCCCGGTCAATGCGAAGCTGAGCCAGCTGCCTGTTGGATACGTCCAGTGTGCTGGCGAGTGGACTTCGACGACCTGCAACGTTGCGGGCGACGTGGTCTTGGCCTATGGCACAGCGGGCAGCTACATCACCGCCGAAGTGCAGGGGCCCTTCGACTGCCACAGCGCCAATTCGCTGATCGGTGATCCGGCACCTGGGACCTCCAAGGCGTGCTTTGTGCCGGAGGCTGCAATGTCGCGGGCATCGGTGGTGCGCCTGCACCAGCGCCTACGCCTGCACCTGCGCCTGCGCCTGCGCCGGGCAATGTGGGCACCAGCGGGGTCTTGAGTAGCACCAGTTTTTCCGCGACCAGCGCCGACTTCGCCAACCCCGATCGCGGCTTTTACGGTTGGTCCGGCGGCGACTTCGTTGCCAGCTTCGATCCGGGCAGTGTGCAAGCCGCCTACAACGCCGGCCAGCGCCTGGTGCTCGCAAAGGTCCAGCTCGAACAACTACCGTACCTCGGACCTGCCGGCTTCGTTCCTCAGCACCTTGGGCACCAACTTCGCCGCGCTGCGCTCGGCGGGCATGAAGGCCACATTGTGTGTTCAGCTACGACTTCAGCGCCGGGGGCAACGACGCCACGGCCGCGCAGATCAAGCGCCACCTCGAGCAACTCCGGCCCGTGCTGGCAGCCAATGCGGACGTCATCCCCTACATGCGCGCGGGCTTCATCGGCGCCTGGGGCGAATGGCATTCGTCGCAGTCTGGCAACTCCTGCGGCTACAACTCGGGCACCACCACCTGCGCCGTGGCCGATGCCAACCGCGCCATCGTTCGCGACGCGTTGTTCGCGAATGTGCCCAGCACAACGCAGATCGGATTCCGCTATCCGACCGACCTGCAGAAGTGGTACCCCTCGGCAACCCAGCAACGCCGTGCCGGCGCACACAACGACTGCTTCCTGGCCGGCCCCAGCGATTCGGGCACTTACCGGGACGCGTCCCAGCGGCCCTACGTCCAGGCACTTGACCGACAGCGCAGCCTTCGGCGGCGAGACCTGCGACAACGCCGAGGCGCCGGTGCGCAACACCTGTGCCGACATCCTCAGCGAGGGCGCTCAGTACCACTTGGCTTGGCTGAACGCCGGCTACGCCGCCTCGGTCATCAACGCGTGGAAGGCCGGCGGCTGCTTCACCGAGGTGTCGCGCTCGATGGGCTATAGGCTCCAGCTCGATGCGTTGAACCATGCCACGCAGGTCACCCGCGGGGGCTCCGTGGCTGTCGCGGTCGACTTGCGCAACGTGGGTTGGGCTCGCATGTTCACCTCGCGCAAGCTCGTGGTGACGTTCAAGCACAAGACCTCGGGCGCCACGATCACTGGTGCCGCGGGCGATCTGCAGACTCTGGCACCGCAGGCCACGGCTTCGACGCGCCTGACCATCGGCGTGACGATCCCCTCGGGCGCACAGACTGGCGACTACGACGTGTACCTGAGCGCGCCCGATATCTTCGCAACCACCGCCAGCAATCCAAGGTTCGCCGTGCGCTTTGCCAATGCCGACAATGCTTCGCTGGGGCAGAGCTGGGATGCCAGCGCTGCGATGTTCAAGGCCGGTACGACGTTGAATGTCAACTGATCGGTGGGTGTCTCGTGTGAGGTCGCAGACTTGCGCTTCATACACCCCCCACGCTTCACATGGAGCTTCTACGAGCGCGGTAACTCGGCCTCGACTTCACACACCAGCCGTTCCCACTTGAAGCGTTCAATCACCTTGCGGCGGCCCGCCGCGCCCATCGCCTGCCTGTGCGCTCCGTCTTCGAAAAGTGCTGAAATGGCCACGGCAAGGGCTTGAGCATCGTCTGGCGGCACCAGCACGCCATCGACTCCGTCGCTGACCATCTCCGGAATCCCGCCGACTCTGGTGCCCACAACGCAGGTGCCAGCCGCCATTGCCTCCAGTGTCACCAACGGGCAGGGGTCGTGCCAGATCGATGGCAGCGCGACGATGTCGACGCTCGCGTACAGGTAGCGCAGTTTCTCGTGGGATAAATATCCGGTGAACACGATCGATGACTGGATCGGCCGCGCCAAGTCTTCGAGTTCCTGCTCATAGGGCGTTCGTGCGGCCCCTGCAAAGAATGATGACCCGGTGACTACCAGCCGCGCACTCGGTATGCGCTGCACCACCTCGGCGAACGCCTGAATCAGGACGTGGACGCCCTTGACCGGAACCAAACGGCCCACGTACAGGACATGCGGACAACCGGCGGTGATGTCCACGGTCGAGGCCAGCTCAGCGACGCCGCGCAGCCCGTAGGGCTTGAACACGTCCGGGTCCGTTGCGTTGAGGACGACCTTGAACCGGTGGCTGTGCTCGGGGAAGTATGTGGCCGCGCGCTGCCGCACGTAGTCACTGACGAACAGTACCCGGTCAGCCTTCGAGAGCAATCGACGGTAGAGCGGCCGGAACAGGCGCATCGTCAGGTGATCGTTGTGCATGTGAAGCACCAGGCGCTGCCCCTGCCTCTTCCGAATGAACAAGAGCAGGTTGGGTTCGTTGTGCACATAGATCACGTCGAACTTGCGCACCGCGGCCGCCACGCGCCGGCCGTACGCCGTCACGATCTGAATCTTCGCCAGGTAGCGCAGCGGGTTGCGCCAGCTGACACGGTCCTTGAGCCGCGCGAACCAGCGTTCGCTTGCCGTCCACGGGATGCCGATGTACTCCACGCCCGGCACACCCGGCACACCGGCAGGGCGCGACACGACGGCGAGCGCCCTGCCGGTCTTGGCCATGCGCTTGCAGACCTCGTCGACCCAATGTTCGACCGCACCGCCCTTCACGGGCGGCACCGGCAGCAGCTCGGGCAGCACGATCACAGTGGACTTGACCCCGGCGCGGTCGATGTCGGAATTGGCGTCGCTCATGCCCTACATGCAGCGAGATATTCAGACCCGGGAGGCGGGGCCTGGCACCAACGCGGCTCGCGGTTCGGTGCCGGCAAGAGACGCGAGGCGAGTCTCGAACGCCGCCACCATCGTGCTGACATCGAACGTCTGCCTCACCAGCGACGCCGCTTGCCGCCCCATCTCGGCGCGTGCGACCGGTTCGGCGAGCCTTCGGATGCAATCGGTCAACGCGTCGATGTTGCCCTTTGGGTAGAGAAAGCCATTGACGCCGTCTGTCACTTGTTCGGCAGCACCACCGATGTTCGTCATCACCATCGGTTTGCCGAGCGACATCGATTCGAGCGCGGAAATCGAAAACGTCTCGACAGCATGCGACGTAAGCGCCATCACGTCGCACGACGCAACGGCCAGTCGAACGTCGGGCATGAACCCGGTGATTCGGACCCGATCGCGAAGGCCGAGTTCGTCGATGAGGGACTCGACGGCTGGGCGCTCAGGGCCATCGCCGATGATCATGCACTTGACCGAACCCACTTCGCCGCCGAGCCTAGCCATGCTTCTGAGCAGGTCGGCATGTTCCTTTTCAGGGCGCAGTACCGCGCAAATGCCGATCACGTAGTCAGTGGCCGCCAAGCCCAGTGCTTGGCGATATGCAAGCTTCTCGGCGTCGCTCCAGCGGTCTGTGAAATGCGCGGTGTCGATGCCATTGTGAATCACCGCCTCGAGGCGCGCGCGCAGGTGCCGCGCACGCCAATACTGCGCCTGATTGTGCGAAACATAGACCAGCAGGTCGGCCTGCCGCACCAGCAGGCGATAGAGCCACATCGAGAGGCCCTCCTTGCGGCTGCTGACTTCCGTCGTGTGGAACACCTCGACCAGTCGCGCGCTGCTGTACCTGCCACGCGCGAGCCACGCGAACAGATAGGCGTACATGTTCGTGCAGACGACGACGTCGGGCTGTTGCTGCGACAAGTACCCTGCAAGCCGCCGGACGGCGCCGAAATCCAGCCCGGCTTTGACGCCGAGAAACGTGATACCGCCGTCGCACGCGCCGGCCTGGATCTGAGGGGCCAGCGAATCGTCGGCCTTCAGACAGACGAGTGAGGTTGCAAAGCGATCACGATCGAGGCCATTGAGCAGTGACACGACATGCTTCTCGGCGCCGCCGACGCGAAGGTCGTTGAGGAGAAAGAGGACCTTCGTTCGACCCGCACTGTGGCGGCGCTGCGGGACCACATTGCGGCCACCTGGACCGCGCGGCGGCCATCACAGCCGCCATACGCGACGGCCAGTGGCCCGGATCACATCGGCTTCGTAGCTGCTCTTGACGTCGACGAACAAGCCTTGCGGCACCAGCTTCATCAACAGCGCGTCGATACCCAGCTTGGCGTAGTCGGCGTGCGACACGGCAGCGACGATGGCATCGGCAACCGGCAATGACTCCCAGGGCGTCAGCGAGACGCCGTACTCGTGCTCTGCTTCTGCGGCGCGGCGATGGGGTCGTGCACGTGGACGTTGACGCCGAACGACTTGAGTTCCTTGATCACGTCGATGACCTTGCGTGTTGCGCAGGTCCGGACAGTTCTCCTTGAACGTGAGGCCGAGCACGATGACGTTGGCGCCCTTGACCGGGAAGGCCGGCGTCGATCATCTGACTTGACAGTCTGCTCGGCAACGAACTTGCCCATGCCGTCGTTGATGCGGCGCCCGGCGAGGATCACCTGCGGGTGATAGCCGAGCTGTTCGGCCTTGTGCGTGAGGTAGTACGGGTCGACGCCGATGCAGTGGCCGCCGACGAGCCCCGGGTCGAAATGGCAGGAAGTTCCACTTGGTGCCCGCCGCCTTCAGCACCTCGAGCGTGTCGATGCCGATGTAGTCGAAAGATGAGTGCCAGCTCGTTCATCAAGGCGATGTTCAGGTCGCGCTGCGTGTTCTCGATGACCTTCGCCGCCTCGGCGACCTTGATGCTGCTGGCCGGATAGACGCCGGCCGTGATGATCGCAGCCGTACATCGCCGCCACCTTGGTCAGTGTCTCGCGGCGTATCGCCCGATACGACCTTCACGATCTTCGTCAGCGTGCGTTCCTTGTCGCCGGGGTTGATGCGCTCCGGGCGAGTAGCCGACGAAGAAGTCACGCTTCCATTCGAGCCCCGAAGCGCGCGCCGAGGATCGGCACGCAGATCTCCTCGGTTGCCCCGGGGTAGACGGTCGATTCGTAGACGACCACAGCGCCGGGCTTCAGGTGGGCGCCGACGATCTCGCGAGCTCGATACCAGTGGCCCGAAGTCCGGGCTGTGCGCGTCGTCGACCGGCGTCGGCACGGCGATGACGATGAAATCCGCGCTCTTCAGCACACTCGGATCGGTGGTGCAACGCAAGTGCGTCGCGGCACGCAGGTCTGCGCTCGACACTTCGCCGGTTGGATCATTGAAGCCGCAGTACGCCTTGACCTTGGCCTCCGAGAGGTCGAACCCGACGGTCGGGTACGTCTTGCCGAATTCGACGGCGAGCGGCAAGCCCACGTAGCCCAATCCAACAACTGCAATGGTCGTCATCTGCGGCGGCTCCTAAGTAACGTCGATCTGAATGTGTGGCTGACTACAAGCGGTCAGACCTTGAAATAAGTGCGATACCAGTCAACGAAGCGGCCCACGCCCTGATCCACGGTTGTCGCCGGACGGAATCCCGTCCATTGCTCGAGTGCACTCACGTCGGCAAACGTTGCCGGCACGTCACCATCCTGCAGCGGCATCAGATTCTTCTGCGCCTTGCGGCCGAGGGCTGACTCGATCGCTTCGATGAAGGACATCAGCTGCACCGGCCGGTTGTTGCCGATGTTGAAGATGCGATATGGCGCGTTGGAACGCCTGGATCCGGGGCACCGGTGTCGAACGATGGATCGGCGTCGGCGATGTGGTCGAGCACGCGCACGACCCCTTCGACGATGTCGTCGACGTAGGTGAAGTCGCGCACCATCTGCCCATGGTTGTAGATGTCGATCGGGCGGCCCTCGAGGATGGCCTTGGTGAACAGGAACAGCGCCATGTCGGGGCGGCCCCAGGGCCCGTAGACGGTGAAGAACCGCAATCCGGTCGTTGGCAGGCCGAACAAGTGGCTGTAGGCGTGCGCCATCAGTTCATTGGCCTTCTTGGTGGCCGCGTAGAGACTGACCGGATGGTCGACGCTGTCCCGCTCTGAAAACGGCATCCGGGTATTGCCGCCGTACACGCTGGAACTGGACGCATACACGAGATGCTGGACCTGGTGGTGCCGGCAGCCCTCGAGAACATTGGCAAAGCCGACGACGTTGCTGTCGATGTAGGCGTGCGGGTTGACCAGCGAGTAGCGCACGCCGGCTTGCGCCGCAAGATGTACCACGCGATCGAAGCGCTCCTGCGCAAAGAGACCCGCCATGCCTTCCCTGTCACCGACATCCATCTTGACGAAACGAAACGCTGGGTGCGGCTGCAGCCTGGCAAGTCGATCGCGTTTGAATTGCGGATCGTAGTAGGCGTTGAGGTTGTCCAGGCCAACCACTTCGTCGCCTCGATCGAGCAGCCCTGCGAGACGTGCATGCCAATGAACCCGGCAGCGCCGGTAACGAGGACTTTCATGGGGCGTTGAGATAGTTAATCAGTGTCTAGGTCAAACGGCGTGAAGTACCAGGCCGAAGCGGGGGCATCGCTTCGGGACACTCGCCGCCTTGACAACAATGGCTTGCCCACCGCGCCTCGGCAAGAAGCCGGCGGCCCGACCATCTTGCTCACCGCAGCCGAACCGAAAAATTGAAGCGACACAACATGGATTGAGGGGAACCGGCGCATCTCCCGACAGAAGCCGACGAGGAGCGCGCGCGTGTTGGTCTCGGGCATTCTGCAGAAGAAGTCGCCGATGACGGCGCAACCCATCGACTTCGCGCCAGACGACGTAACCTTGTGGTGAACCACTTGCATCGCTGGCCAGCCAGATTCGCTTCGGCGCGGTTGGCCCACCAATGGGGTAGCGCCATTCCAGGATGTCCGTGGTTCGCTGAGCAAGCAGAAGGTTTTCGGGATGGCCTTCCCAAATCTTGTCAATGCTGGATCGGAGGCGCTGACCTCCCGCCACTCCAGACGTACAGCGGCGCGCAAGAGCCGGAAGCTGTCCAGGCACAGGATCGCAGCATCGACAGCGTAGGCGGCGACGCGCGCGGCCCACCGCGGCATGATGCGTGTTCAAGTAGTGAGCGCTACGCTGAACCTTTGTGTACACACAAGTGGAACCGATCACTCGAGCTCCGGCGCGTGTCAGCGCGGGTTGTGCGAGCGCATTGGGCGAGCCGTGCAAGAAATCGAAGCTGGCAACACCGATCTCGCTACTGCGCCTGAACAGCATCAGGGCCGGGCCCAGTGTGCGATGGCCGGCGTCGACGACGAAGTCGACATACGATCCGACGCGAACCGATCGCCCCTTGTACTGATATGCCCGGGGAAGAAGGCTCTGGACGCCAACCGGGGCGGCATCTCCCGCCGCATGAATCGTAAAGACTAGCGCGGACCCAGCCGGATTCCTGTTGTACACATGACGAACCTTGGCCCTGGCGGCGCTCGGCGACGTTTCTGCGAAGTTGGTCGACCACAGCCTGACAAGTTCTTCTTCGAGGTCGCGTCCGTCACTTTGCCGAATACTGTAGCGATTGCCCATGCCTGATATGGCGTTCAAGAGAATCGAGGATACCCCAGCTCACACGGATAGACGTGGAAGCAAGGACCGGCAAGTGAGTGGTGAGAGCGCCACTTACTCATGGGGTCGATGACGCGCTCGTCGGGCCATCATCTTCGTCGATAATTATCCATTGCAAGCCTGACAATTCAGGTTGGGAGTCTTTGAGGTCGAAATGCAATGCTCCTTGTGATGCTGTGGAGTCGTTGCATGGGAATCAGGTGCGAACGCTGTAGCCCGCTTCCGGCTGTCGTGACAGCGCCACTGGCCACTTCGACCGCCGTGGATGCCTAGCGATGTGCGGAATTGCGGGAATCCTCAGCCTCGGCCCCGCCGCAGCCGCCGAGCGACAACGAGCTGTCGGCCATGATCGGGCAGCTGCATCACCGCGGGCCCGACGGCACGGGGTTCTATCGTGCGGGCCCGATCGGCCTGGCGCATGCGCGCCTGAGCATCATCGACCTCGCCGGCGGCGAGCAGCCGATCCACAACGAGGACAGCACCGTCTGGGTCATCTTCAACGGCGAGATCTTCAACTACATCGAGCTGCGCGCGACCTCGAGCGGCAGGGCCACCGCTTCTACACGCACTCCGACACCGAGGTCATCGTTCACCTGTACGAGCAGTACGGCGACGACTTCGTCGCGCACCTGAACGGCCAGTTCGCGATCGCGCTGTGGGACGTCACGCGCCAGCGGCTGGTGCTGGCGCGCGACCGCACCGGCATCCGCCCGCTGTTCTACACCACGCGCCGGCGGCCGGCTGCTGTTTGCATCCGAGGTCGAAGGCGCTGTTCGCCGTCGCCGACGTGCCGCGCCGGCTCGATCCGCGCGCGCTGGGCGAGATCTTCACCTTCTGGTCGCCGCTGGCGCCGCGCACGGTGTTCGAGGGCGTCGCAGTCGCTGCCCCCGGGGCACACCATGGTCGTCGACGAGCGCGGCACGCGCGTGCGAGCGCTACTGGGACTGGAGCTTCCCCGACGCCGACGCCGATGCGACGCGCGCTCGGAGCAGGACTGCGCCGACGAGCTGCGCGCACTGCTGATCGACGCCGTGCGCCTGCAGCTGCGCGCCGACGTGCCGGTGGGCGCCTACCTCAGCGGCGGGCTCGATTCGTCGATCGTCACCTCGGTGATCAAGAACTTCACCGACACGCCGCTGCGCACGTTCTCGCTCACCTTCGAGGACGCCGAGTTCGACGAGAGCGCGCACCAGAACGAACTGGTCGCGTACCTCGGCACCGACCATACGTCCGTGCGCTGCACGCCGCGCCGACATCGCCGCGGCGTTCCCGCGCACGATCTGGCACGCCGAGACGCCGATCGTGCGCACCGCGCCGACGCCGCTGATGCTGCTGTCGCAAAGCGTGCGCGAGGCCGGCTACAAGGTGGTGCTGACCGGCGAGGGCGCCGACGAGGTGTTCGGCGGCTACGACCTGTTCAAGGAAGCGAAGATCCGGCGCTTCATGGCGCGGGCGCCGGAGTCGAAGTCGCGCGCCGCGCATCCTGGAGCGGCTCTACCCGTACCTGCAGCACTCGCCGGCCGCCGGCCGGGCGTTCACGCAGCGCTTCTTCAGCGAGGGGCTGGAGCACCTGCGGCGAGCCCTACTTCGCGCACATTCCGCGCTGGACGACGACCCGCCGCATCTGGCAGTTCTTCTCCGCCGACGTGCGCGAGCGCCTGGCGGGCATCGGATCCCTACGCCGCCGTCGCGCCAGACGCTTGCCCGCGGACATCGGGCGCTGGGCGCCGATGGCCAGGACCAGTACGTCGAGGCGCACACGCTGATGTCGGGCTACCTGCTCTGCTCGCAGGGCGACCGCGTCGCGATGGCCAACTCGATCGAAGGGCGCTTCCCGTTCCTGGACCACCGCGCTGATCGAATTCGCCAACCGGCTGCCGCCGAAGTTCAAGATGAAGGGCCTGACGGAGAAGTACCTGCTGAAGAAGGCGATGACCGGCCTGCTGCCGGAGTCGATCCGCACCCGCACCAAGCAGCCCTATCGCGCGCCGGACAGCCAGAGCTTCTTCGAGGGCGGCAAGCCGGTCGACTACGTGGACGACCTGTTCAGCCGGTCGCGCATCGAGCAGGCGGGCTACTTCGACGCCGCGGCCGTCGGCAAGCTGTTCGAGAAGTGCCGCACGGGCCGGGCGATCGGCTTCGGCGACAACATGGCCTTCGTCGGCATCCTGTCGACGATGCTGCTGCACGACGCCTATGTGCAACCGGGCACCGCACGGTTTGCCGCTGCGGCGCCACCGGTGCCGGCGCCGGTCGGGTGACCAGGCAGTCGATCGAACAAAGGCCTGCAGATGCTTCTACATGAGTTCCTGGCGCATTCGGTGGCGCGAACGCCAGACAAGGTCGCGCTGGTCTGCGCCGACCGCGCCTATACCTACGCGCAGCTGGCCCAGCGGGCCGCGCAGCTCGCGGCCGAGCTGCAGCGCCGCGGGGTGGCGCGCGGCGACCGCGTCGCGCTGTTCCTGGACAACGGCATCGAGCTGGCGGCGGGCGTCTTCGCCGCGCTTGGCGGCCGGCGCGGTGTTCATGCCGATCAACCCGCTGACCAAGGCCGACAAGCTGGCCTACATGCTGAACGACTCGCGGGCTGGCGTGCTCATCACCAGTGCAGGCGCTGGCGTCCGTCTACGAGGCCGCGCTGGCGCAAAACCGCAGCGTGCATCACTGCATCGTTGCCGGGCTGGCCGAAGGGCCAGATGCCCGAGTCGTCCGCTATCCCGAGCCGGTCGAAGGCCGCTCGACGGCGCCAGGCGACCCCGGCCTCATCGATCAGGATCTGGCCAGCATCATCTACACCTCGGGCTCCACCGGCGACCCGAAGGGCGTGATGCTGACGCACCTGAACATGGTGTCCGCCGCGCGCTCGGTCAGCACCTACCTGGGCCTGCAGAGACGACGACGTGATCATCTGCGTGCTGCCGCTGGCCTTCGACTACGGCCTGTACCAGGTGCTGATGAGCGTTCAAGGTCGGCGCCACGCTGGTGCTCGAGCGGTCGTTCACCTTCCCGGTCAAGGTGCTGGAGCGGATGGCGCAGCGAGCGGGTGACCGTCTTCCCCGGCGTGCCGACGATGTTCTCGATGCTGATGAACCTCGAGCACGCTGTCGAGCTACGACCTGCGCGCACTGCGCATGATCACCAACACCGCCGCGGCGCTGTCCGAGGAGCACATCCGCCAGCTCCGCGGCCTCTTCCCGCAGGCGCAGCTGTTCTCGATGTACGGCCTCACCGAATGCAAGCGGGTGACCTACCTGCCGCCCGAGCAACTCGACATCCGGCCGACCAGCGTCGGGCGCGGCATGCCGAACGAGGAGGTCTGGCTGGTCGACGAAGCCGGCCGGCGCCTGCCCAACGGCAGCACCGGCGAGCTGGTGATCCGCGGCAGCAACGTGATGCGCGGCTACTGGGAGAAGCCGGACGAGACCGCCAAGCGCCTCAAGCCAGGGCCGATCCCGGGCGAGATGATCCTGCACTCGGGCGACGTCTTCCGCACCGACGCCGAAGGCTGGCTGTACTTCGTCGCGCGCAAGGACGACATCATCAAGAGCCGCGGCGAGAAGGTCAGCCCGCGCGAGGTCGAGAACGCGCTGTACGCGCTCGAGGGCGTCTACGAAGCCGCGGTGGTCGGCGTGCCGGACGCGCTGCTGGGCCAGGCGGTGAAGGCCTTCGTGGTACTCAAACAGGGGTATAGCTACTCGGAGCGCGACGTGATCAAGCATTGCACCGGTAGACTCGAGAACTTCATGGCGCCGAAGCACGTCGAATTCGTCGCCGAACTGCCAAAGACCGACACTGGCAAGATCAAGAAGACCGGCCTGGCCTGACTCACATCGGCGCACGGGCTGGCCACACAATCGAAAGCAAGGGAAGCTCAATGAGCGACGTCAAGAATCAGGTTCGTGCCTTCATTGCCGACAATTTCCTGATGGGTACCCAGGCGGAGAAGTTCGGCGATGCCGATTCGTTCCTCGATCACCACATCATCGACTCCACCGGTTTTCTGGAACTCGTCACCTTCCTCGAAGAGAAATTTGGCTTCAGGGTCGAGGACGAAGAGATGATCCCGGAAAACCTCGACAGCCTCGACAGCATCGAGGCCTATGTGAAGAAGAAGCTCGTGACGGCTTGACGCACGCATGAAGCCGCCCCTTGCGAGCCGCCTGCGCCAATGACGCCATGAAGTTGAGTGCCTCCGTCCTGGACATCGACTGTGCGGCGGAAGTCGCACGCATCTCGAGCCGGATCGTCGCCGTCGTGGCGCAAGAGCAGCGGCGCCGGGGCGTGATCATCGCGTTGTCGGGCGGCGTCGACAGCTCGGTCTGCGGGGCGCTCGCGGTGCGCGCGCTCGGCGCCGACAAGGTCTACGGGCTGCTGCTGCCCGAGCGGGACTCCAAGTCGAGCAGCCAAGGTCTCGGGCAGCGCGTCGCCGAGCAATTGGGTATTCCGTTCGCCGTCGAAGACATCGCGCCGACGCTCGAAGCCATCGGCTGCTATCGCTGGCGCGACGAGGCCATGCGGCGCGTCTTTCGCGGACTACGCAGGCGACTGGAAGAGCAAGATCGCCATCTCGGGGGGCACCGAAGGCCGCATCAATTTCTTCAAGCTGATCGTGCAGTCGCCCGACGGCCGCGTGCACGAGGCGCGCCTGCCGATCCGGGAGTACCTGCAGATCGTCGCGGCCACCAACTACAAGCAACGCATCCGCAAGACGGTGGAGTACTTTCATGCCGACCGGCTGAACTACGCCGTCATCGGCACGCCGAACCGGCTGGAATACGACCAGGGCTTCTTCGTCAAGAACGGCGACGGCGCGGCCGACATCAAGCCCATTGCCCATCTGTACAAGACCCAGGTCTACGCACTGGCCCGGTACCTCGGCCTGCCGGACGAGGTGTGCTCGGCCATGCCGACCACCGACACCTACAGCCTGCAGCAAGGGCAGGACGAGTTCTACTTCTCGCTGCCGTACGACAAGATGGACATCGCGCTCTGGGCGCACAACCATGGCGTCCCGGCGGCGGAACTGGCCACCTACCTCGGCGTCGATACCGCGCGCGGCGAATTCATTTACGCCGACATCGAATCGAAGCGGCGCGCGACGCGCTACCTGCACGCGCGTCCGGCGTTGATGGGGCCGGTCGACGAGGTCGGCGCTTGAGCACCACGGGCAACCCACTGGGTCGCAGGCAGGCACCATGACGAACGAATCAGGCTTGCAGCGCCTCGGCGGCGCCGACGGCGATCTGTTTCGAACCCTGCGCGGCAGGCTAGATCTGCATCTTCAGGCCCTGCCCGACAAGCCCGAGGAGACCGCCGATTCGACGCTTCGATGCCTGTGGCACCTGGCTGCCGGCAACCCGCTGTCGCCGGGCGCGGCGGCCGAGCAGCCGCTCGACGCATTGACCACGGAAATGCAGTCGTCGCTGCTGCGCCTCGTCGAGCAGCGGATTTCCGGCGTGCCGCTCGGGCATCTGTGCGGCCGCCAGCGCTTCATGGGCCTGGAATTGTTTGCCGGCCCGCAGGCGCTGATCCCGCGGCACGAAACCGAACTGCTTGCGCAGGCGGTGATCGACACCCTGCGCCGTCATGTGCTGCCAGAGCGCGGCCAGGCCACGGTGGTGGACACCTGTACGGGCTGCGGCAATTTGGCGGTTGCCATCGCGAGCGCTGACCCGCGTGTTCGTGTACTGGCTTCCGACCTTTCCGCCGACGCCGTCGAACTCGCCAGGCGCAATGTCGAACACCATCGCCTGGACGGGCAGGTCGAGCTTCGCGTGGGTGATCTGCTGCAGCCGTTCGACGAGCCCCGCCTTCAGCGGGCGGTGGACATCATCGTCTGCAACCCGCCCTACATTTCGAGCAAGAAGCTGGAAACGATGCCGGGCGAGATCATCGGTTTCGAGCCCCGGCTCGCCTTCGACGGTGGCCCGTTGGGCGTGCGGATCCTGCAGCGATTGATTCGCGAGGCGCCCGCGTTGCTGCGTGACGGTGGCTGGCTGATGTTCGAAGTCGGCCTCGGGCAAGGCGAGGCGGTCATGCAGCGCGTGGTGCGCTCGGGTGACTACATCGGAGGTCAGTGGTGTGACCGACGCCGAGGGGCAAGTCCGCGCCGTGATCGCGAGGTCTGCCGCGCCGGCAGGTGCGTCAGCGTGAACAGTCGTTTCTAATCGATAGACTGCAAGTCGGAATCAGGCGGTGAAGCCGCGCGGATTCGAGCTCTGCCACCGCCAACTGTCGGCGCACATCGAATCCAGCTCACGTCTGGCCTCCCAGCCGAGCATTTCGCGTGCGAGCGTGGCCTCCGCATAGCAGGCCGCCACGTCGCCCGGGCGCCGTGCGACGAATTCGTAGGGGACCTTGCGGCCACTGGCACGCTCGTAGGCGCGGATCAACTCGAGCACGCTGTAGCCGCGCCCCGTGCCCAGGTTGACGGTGAGCGAACGGCCGCGCTCGATCAGGTATCGCAGCGCGGCCGAATGGCCTTCGGCCAGATCGACCACGTGAATGTAGTCACGCACGCCGGTGCCGTCGGGGGTCTCGTAGTCGTTGCCGAAGACTTGCAGCCGGTCGAGTTGCCCGCCCGCTACACGCGCCACGTAAGGCATCAGGTTGTTCGGCACGCCCTTCGGGTCTTCGCCGATCAGTCCGCTCTCGTGGGCCCCCACCGGGTTGAAGTAACGCAGGCAGGCTGTCGACCAGGACGGATCCGCGCGCTCGACATCGCGCAGGATGTTTTCGCTCATCAGCTTGGTCGCGCCATAGGGATTGACGGCCGACAAGGCCGCATCTTCGCGGATCGGGAGGCGCTCCGGCACGCCATAGACCGTCGCGCTCGAGCTGAAGACGAGCTTCTTGCAGCCATGTCGCTGCATGGTCTGGCACAGCGTCACGAGGCCGCCGACGTTGTTGGCGTAGTAGGCGAGCGGGTTCTTCGTCGACTCGCCGACGGCCTTGAAGGCGGCGAAATGCACCACCGCGTCGATACGGTGCGCGTCGAACAGGCGCCCGAGCGCGTTGCCGTCGCAAACGTCGAGCCGCTCGAAGACCGGCGCTTTCCCGCCGAGGCGCTGCAGGCGATTGAGCACCTCGGGTGAGCTGTTCGAGAAGTCGTCGACGCCGACGACCGAGAACCCCGCCGCCTGCAGCGCGAGCCAGGTGTGCGAGCCGATATAGCCGGTCGCCCCGGTCAGCAGGATCGTCGGCAAGGCAGGAGGCTCAATCGAGCGTGAGTTGGGCGAAGCAGCCGAAGCGGTCGTTGTCGAAGGATGACGAGCCGAAACCCGTGGCCGAGCGTGATTCGCGGCTGGCGTTGCAGCCGAGTGCCACCCGGCGCGCGGCGTCCCAGCGAACCGCCAAGGACACGCGCGTCGTGTCGTCGTTGCCGGCGGCGCCGGTGAAGCCGTCGATGAAGTCGCGCTTCTCGTAGCCGAGGCGCGCCGGACAGCGTCACTTTGCCCGTCACCAGGTAATCGGCGCGGATATTGAGCGCATTGGTGAGCCTGCTGAGGTCGCTGGCCGACACGGCGCCACCCGGGTCCAGACGCAGATAACCGCTCTCCTGGCCGGTGTCTCGCGACAGCGTGGTTCGCAGGTTCAACAGCCCGGTCGGCTTCCAGGCCCAGACCAGCGAGCCGGTGACGCCCTCGGCGTTGGCGAATGTCGCGAGGTTGTATTCGATCTTGCCGTAGTAGAGGCGCGCATTGACGGTGCTGGCCCCGCTGGGCACCCAGTCGGCGCCGACGTAGAAGTCCTGGCGGTCGCTCTGGTCGGGCTCGGTCTGGCCGGGCGCGGCACTGCGGTACTTCGTGCGCTGGCCGCGGAAACCGGCGCCCAGATCCACGACGCCGCCCGTGCCGGAACTGATGCCGATGCTGGCGTTGTCCTGCGTGTATTCGGACGACGCGTACTGCGGCTCGGAGAACGACACCTGCCGGGTGCCGATGGCGGCGTCCAGGCCCAGCGCGGTCTTCGCACCCCAACGCAGGCTGGCGATCAGATCCTCGCTGCGCTCGATGTTGGATACCGTCACCGGTATCACGCCGCCGATGACGAAGGGAGACTGCTGCTGGTTGGCGTTGCAGCGTGATGTTGCCCGACAGGCGCTCGACGGTCGCCCAATCGAGGCCGGCGCCGATCACGTAGCCGTTGTTGTTGCGATAGCCGAATTCGCTGTAACGCTCGTAGATCAGCGCGGCATTGGCGTAGGCGCGCTGCCGCCCGAACGGCAGGTTCAGGCCGCCCCTCAACGTGGTCGTGAAGACGTCGTCGCCATGCTCGCTGCCGGGCGGGAGCTCGAGCGGGTTCGACTGGTGAGTCATGATCCAGCGTGACGCCGACATACCAGGGCCGCTCCTCGGACTGAGCCGATGCCGCACTGCCGAAGAGCGACGCCGGCGGCGACAGCCAGAAGCTTGAAGCGAATGTGCATGTCTATCTCCTGGAGGCAGGAAGCTCAGTACGCCTTGCGATCGAACAAGACCACTCTGAGGGTGCGCACGATGATCTGCAGGTCCAGCCCGAGCGACCAGTTGCGCAAGTACTCCAGATCGTATTCGACGCGGGCTTTCATTTTCTCGATCGTCTCGGTTTCGCCACGCAGGCCATTGATCTGTGCCCAGCCGGTGATGCCCGGCTTGACCTTGTGCCGGACCATGTACGCCTTGATGATCTGCCGGTACTGCTCGTTGTGGGCCACGGCGTGCGGACGCGGACCGACGATGCTCATGCTCCCCTGCAGCACGTTGAAGAATTGCGGCAACTCGTCGAGCGAGGTGCGGCGCAGGAAGGCGCCGAATGGCGTGACGCGCGGGTCGTCCTTGGTCGCCTGCGCGACGACCGAACCGTCGTCCATCGTTCGCATCGAGCGGAACTTGTAGACCGTGATCTCGCTGCCGTCCAGCCCGTTGCGGCGCTGGCGGAAGATCACCGGGCCGGGCGAGCTGAGCTTGACGCCGATGGCAATGGCCAGCAGCACCGGTGAAATCAGCACCACGATGATCGAGGCCAGCACGATGTCGGACAGCCGCTTGATGAGTTCGTTGGTGCCGGTGAAGGGTGTTTCGCAGATGCCGACCACGGCCACGCCGTTCATGTCCTGCAGCCGGCCCTGGATGATGCTGATGCCGAAGACGTCGGGCACGAAGTAGATCGACGCCGTCGTGCCTTGCAGGCCTTCGAGCAACTCGAGGATGCGCGGCTGCGAACCCAGAGGCAGCGTGATGTAGACCTCGTTGATGCCGTTGGCGCGGACGTAGGGTGCCACGTCCGCCAGGCCGCCCGAGCATGTGGCCGCTGGTTTCATGGTCCAGCCGCTCGTCGGTGCGGTCGTCGAACCAGCCCATGAAATTGCGCCCCTGTTCGCGAATGCCCTGCAGCGCAAGCGCCGCCTTCACCCCCAGCGGACCGGCGCCGACGACGATGGCCGAGTGGCGCAACTCCGGGCGTGCGGCCCGGCGGCGCAGTACCGTGCGGCCGATGCCCATGCGCCAGCCATTGCAGCAGCGGCGTCGCGATGGCCCAGGTCAGCAGCACGTCCCGGTTGAAGTACTGCAGGCTGTTGGTGGCATAGGCGCCCAGGGCCAGGATGCACATCAGCGCCAGCCACGAACTGAAGATGTCGGTGCCGGCGGTGAGCAGCTTGTCCCTGAAGTTGTTGCGGCCGGGAAAGGTCAGCGCAAACACCAGCAGGCACAGCACCAGGTCGGGACGCAGCACGCGCTCGCCGAAGAGCAGCGTGGTCACCAGCAGCACCAGCGACCGTGATGGTCGGCTCGAGAAAGGCCGCAACCAGCGAAGTCACTGATTGCGGCGCGCTGTAGAAGGTGCGTTTGTGGCTGCGGTCTTCGAACATTGCCGAAAGGAGGGGCGATCGCGGCGTGCAGGGCAGGCGCCGCGAACGGTCAGGGGTGGGTGACTGGGCGCTGATTCTCGACCGATGGGCGCGCCGCTCGGGGTCCCGCGCTCAAGGGGCGTCGATTGGCCGCTGCCTACAATCCACGCAAATGCTGGAATCGGTTCGCTCCCTGCTCGTGCCCGCCGTGCTGCAGCGCCTGACGCTGCTGGTCAACCACCTGCTGGCGTCGGAGCCGGTGGCGATGGCGCGCCTGCTGCCGCACGCCGGCAAGCGCCTCAGCGTCGAGTTGACGGATTGGCCGTCGCTGCTGCCGCCGCCCCCGGTGGCGGTGTTCCTGGTCACGCCGGCCGGTCTGCTCGAGTGGTGCGCTGACGTCGATGCTGCGCAGGGCGCGCCGGCCGAATTGCAACTGCGTGTCGCAGCCGCCAACCCGGCGCTGCTGATGGTGCGCCTGGCGGCCGGCGAGCGGCCCGAGGTGGTGGTGCAGGGCGAAGCCCCGTTTGCCGCCGACGTGCACTGGCTGGCCGACAACCTGCGCTGGGATCTCGAGGCCGACCTGGCGCGCATCGTCGGCCCGCTGCCCGCGCGCCAACTGGCCAGCCTGGGCGCCGCGCTGGCCGCCGGCCTGCGCCGCTGGGTGCCGCCCGCTGCGAAGTCATGACCCAGCTGGCGCGCCTGGTCTTCATCGCCTTCACGCTGCTGCGCTTCGGGGTCGACGACATCGCGCTGTCGGGGCTGCGCCAGCGCTGGGTGCGGGCGCTGGCACGCATCGTCATGATCGGCCGGCGCTTCGACGAGCCGCGCGGCGTTCGCCTGCGCCGCGCGCTGGAACGGCTGGGCCCGATCTTCGTCAAGTTCGGCCAGGTGCTGTCGACGCGGCGCGATCTGCTGCCGCTGGACGTGGCCGACGAACTGGCCAAGCTGCAGGACCGCGTGCCGCCGTTTCCCAGCGCCGAGTCGATCGCGCTGGTCGAACGCGCGTTCGGCCGGCGCATCGACGAGGTCTTCTCCTCGTTCGACGCCGAACCGGTGGCCAGCGCGTCGATCGCGCAGGTGCACTTTGCCACCCTGCACGATGGGCGCGAGGTGGCGGTCAAGGTGCTGCGCCCGGGCATGCAGCTGGCCATCGAGCGTGACCTGGCGCTGCTGCACCGCCTGGCGACCTGGGTCGAACGCGTCAGCCTCGACGGCAAGCGCCTCAAGCCCAGGGAGGTGGTGGCCGAGTTCGACGTCTACCTGCACGACGAGCTCGATCTCGTGCGCGAGGCGGCCAACGCCGCGCAACTGCGCCGCAACATGGCGGGCCTGGCCCTGGTCGAAGTGCCCGAAATGGTCTGGGACCTGTGCCAACCCAGCGTGATGGTGATGCAGCGCATGGATGGCGTGCCGATCAGCCAGACCGAGCGCCTGCGCGCCGCCGGCGTGGATCTGAAGAAGCTCGCCCGCGACGGCGTCACGATCTTCTTCACGCAGGTCTTTCGCGACGGCTTCTTCCACGCCGACATGCACCCGGGCAACATCCAGGTCAGCACGGCGCCGGCCACCTTCGGCCGCTACATCGCGCTCGATTTCGGCATCGTCGGCACGCTCACCGACAGCGACCGCGACTACCTGGCGCAGAACTTCACGGCCTTCTTCCGGCGTGACTACAAGCGTGTGGCCGAACTGCATGTCGAAAGCGGCTGGGCGCCGGCCGCGACCCGCATCGACGCGCTCGAAAGCGCGATCCGCACCGTCTGCGAGCCGCTGTTCGACCGCCCGCTGAAGGACATCTCGCTGGGCCAGGTGCTGCTGCGGCTGTTCCAGACCTCGCGCCGGTTCAACGTCGAGATCCAGCCGCAGCTGGTGCTGCTGCAAAAGACGCTGCTCAACATCGAGGGCCTGGGCCGTCAGCTCGACCCGGAGCTCGACCTGTGGAGCACGGCCAAGCCGTTCCTCGAACGCTGGATGAACGAGCAGATCGGTTGGGCCGGCCTGGTCGAGCGGCTGAAGGACGAGGCCCCGCGCTACGCCCAGATGTTGCCCGAGCTGCCGCGGCTGCTGCATGCCGCGCTGCAGCCCAGGCAGGACGCGGCGACCTTGCAGGCGCTGCTGGAAGAGCAGCGCCGCACCAACCGCCTGCTGCGTGCGGTGTTGTGGGTCTGCTTCGGCTTCGTCGCCGGGCTGGTGGTGGCGCAGCTGCTGCTGCGCCTGAACGGTTCGTGGCACTGAAGCAGGCACCCCGCCTGCGCCGCTTCTTCGCCGCGCGTCAGCGCCCGGCCTTGAAGCTGGTGAAGGTGCGCGTCATCAGGCGGCGCGTCGCCTGGTCGGGGACGCCCGGCAGGATCATGGTCGCGAGCGCGCTGGGATCGGGGAACACCGCCTTGTCGTTGGCCAGCTCGGGCTTGACGAACTTCTTCGCTTCCTGATTCGGATTCGCGTAGAAGACGGCGTTGGTCAACGACGCGTGCACTTCCGGGCGCAGGATGTAGTTGATCCACTTGTGCGCGTTCTCAGGATGCTTGGCATCCTTGGGGATCGCCATCACGTCGAAGAAGAGCAGGCTGCCGGCTTTGGGCAGCAGCACTTCCAGTGCCTGCGGGCGCTTGGCCTTGGACGCGCGGTCCTTGGCGATGTAGATGTCGCCCGACCAGCCGACCACGGCACACAGCTGGCCGCGCGCCATCTGGTCGATGTAGTCCGAGCCGGAACCCGAGAAGCGGGTCACGTAGGGCCGCACGCGATTGAGCATCTCGCCGGCGGCCTTGTAGTCGGCGGCGTCCTTGCTGTGCGGGTCCTTGCCGATGTACTTGAGCGCGATCGGGATCACTTCGGAGGCGGTGTCGAGGAACGACACGCCGCAGCCCTTCAGCTTGGACGCGTACTCCGGCTTGAAGACCAGGTCCCACGCGTTGTCGGGCATCGGCAGCGCGCCGAGCGCCTTCTTCACCTTCTCGGCGTTGATCCCGACCGTCGTGTAACCCCAGAGCCAGTCGACCAGGTAGTCGTTGCCCGGATCGAGCTTGGCCAACTGGGCCTGGATCGAAGGGTCCAGGTTCTTCAGGTTCGGCAGCTGGCTCTTGTCGAGCTTCATCAACAGGCCGCCGTCGATCTGCATCTTGGCGAAGTGCGACCCCGGCACGACGACGTCATAGCCCGTGCGGCCCGCCACCAGCTTGGCGTGCAGCACTTCGTTGCTGTCGAAGTTGTCGTAGCGGACCTTGATGCCGGTTTCCTTCTCGAAGTTCTTGATCGTGTCGGGCGCGATGTAGTCGGCCCAGTTGTAGATGTTGACGACCTTCTCTTCCTCGGCCAGTGCGTTGGGGCCAACAGCCAGCGTGGCGAGTGCGGCCAGGCAGCAGGACAAGGTCGTGACGCGAGATTGGAACGGCCTCATTGAATGATCTCCCGATTGAGGAACGAACAGGGTGGGGTATCCGGCGCCGCGGCGCACTCGAGCGCACCACTGGCCCGGCTGCCCGGGGAATTATCGGATCAGTTGCATCGGTTCCCTATAATTCCATACTTTGCCGCGACGTTTTGCGGCTCGACTGCGCCCATGCCGATCTACGCTTATCGCTGCGCCGCCTGCGGGCATACGAGGGACGTGCTGCGCAAGCTGTCCGATCCGCCGCTCGCCGATTGCCCGGCCTGCGGCGCGCCGCGCTTCGAGAAGCAGGTTACCGCAGCGGGCTTTCAGCTCAAGGGCTCGGGCTGGTACGTGACCGACTTCCGCAACCCGCAGGCCGCACCGGCAGCCACCAAGCCCGAGGGCGACAAGCCGGCGGCAGACAAGCCGGCCGCCGACAAGGTCGAGAAGGCCGGCGCGGGCGGCGCCGCTCCCGGTGCGCCCGCCGCCCCGGCGCCGGCACCGGCTGCGGCGCCCGCCGCGCCGTCGACCCCGACCACCGGCAGCGCCCCCAGCCCCTCCGGCGACGCGAGCTGAGGCGGAGCACCGCGCCATGAGGAAGTACATCATCGCAGGCCTGCTGGTGTGGCTGCCGCTGGCCGTCACGGTGTGGCTGCTGACCACCGTGCTCGGCATGGTCGACGGCCTGTTCGGCTGGCTCGTCAGCGCCACCCAGGCGGTGCTGCCCGACGGGGCCCATGGCTTCCTGGAAATGCTGCGCCACGTCTACGGCCTGGGCCTGCTGGTGGTGGTCGTGGCGCTGCTGCTGACCGGCATCTTCGCCGCCAACTTCGTCGGTCAGTGGTGGCTGCACCAGGGCGGCCGGCTGCTGCAGCGCATTCCGATCGTCAAGTCGGTCTACAGCTCGATCAAGCAGGTCTCGGACACGCTGTTCTCTTCCAACGGCAACGCGTTTCGCGAGGCGGTGCTGGTGCAGTACCCGCGCGAGGGCTGCTGGACGATCGCCTTCGTCACTGGCAAGCCGGGCGGCGAGGCTGCGTTGTACCTGCACGCCGACTACCTCAGCCTGTATGTGCCGACGACACCGAACCCGACCTCGGGCTTCTTCCTGATGGTGCCGCGCGCCGACGTGATCGCGCTGCGCATGAGCGTCGACGAGGCGCTGAAGTACATCATCTCGATGGGTGTCGTGGCGCCGCCGGTGAGCGCGCTGCCGAACGCTGCTGTCGCGCGAAATTGAAACGGCCGAACGCGCGGCGAGCGTTCGGCCAGACGGCGGCGCCCACATGAACCCCAACTGCGTCACCGACAGCGGTGGCACACAACACCTCGAATCCGGAGCGATCCATGCGAACTACCTACTGCGGCCTGGTCAGCGAAGCGCTGCTCGGCCAGAGCGTGACCCTGATGGGCTGGGCCCACCGCCGGCGTGACCATGGCGGCGTGATCTTCATCGACCTGCGCGACCGCGAAGGCCTGGTGCAGATCGTCTGCGACCCCGACCGCGCCGCGACGTTCGCCGTCGCCGAGGGTGTCAGGAACGAGTTCTGCCTCAAGGTGGTCGGCGTCGTGCGCGCGCGCCCGTCTGGCACCGACAACGCCAACCTGGTCAGCGGCAAGATCGAAATTCTGGCGCACGAACTCGAGGTGCTCAACCCCAGCGTCACGCCGCCGTTCCAGCTCGACGACGAGAACCTCTCGGAGACCGTACGCCTGACGCACCGCGTGCTCGACCTGCGCCGCCCGGCCATGCAGCGCAACATGCGGCTGCGCTATCGCGTGACGATGGAGGTGCGCAAGTTCCTCGACGCCAACGGCTTCATCGACATCGAAACGCCGATGCTGACGAAGAGCACGCCCGAAGGCGCGCGCGACTACCTGGTGCCCTCGCGCGTGCACGACGGCATGTTCTTCGCGTTGCCGCAATCGCCGCAGTTGTTCAAGCAGTTGCTGATGATCGCGGGCTTCGATCGCTACTACCAGATCACCAAGTGCTTCCGCGACGAAGACCTGCGCGCCGACCGCCAGCCCGAGTTCACGCAGATCGACATCGAAACCTCGTTCCTGGCCGAAGACGAGATCCGCAGCATGTTCGAGGGCATGATCCGCAGCACCTTCGAGCACGCCATCGGCGTGCCGCTGCCGGCCTTCCCGGTCATGACCTACGCCGACGCGATGCGCGTCTACGGCAGTGACAAGCCCGACCTGCGCGTCAAGCTGGTGCTGACCGAAATGACCGACGTCATGCGCGAGGTCGATTTCAAGGTCTTCGCCGGGCCGGCCAACAGCCCGGACGGCCGTGTCGTCGCGCTGCGCATCCCCGGCGGTGCCGAGATGAGCCGCGGCGAGATCGACGGCTACGCCGAGTTCGTGAAGATCTACGGCGCCAAGGGCCTGGCCTGGATCAAGGTCAACGACGCCACGACGGGACGCGAGGGCCTGCAGTCGCCCGTGGTGAAGAACCTGCACGACAAGGCGCTGGCCGAGATCCTCTCGCGCACCGGCGCGGCCAATGGCGACCTGATCTTCTTCGGCGCCGACAAGGCCAAGGTCGTCAACGACGCACTCGGCGCGCTGCGCGTCAAGGTCGGCCACAGCGAGTTCGGTCGCGCGCGCGGCCTGGTGCAGGGCGAGTGGGAGCCGCTGTGGGTGGTCGACTTCCCGATGTTCGAGCGTGACGACGAGGCCGGCCGTTGGGTGGCCGTGCACCACCCCTTCACCAGCCCGAAGGAAGGCCACGAGGACTGGCTCGAAACCAACCCCGGCGCCTGCATCGCCAAGGCCTACGACGTGGTTCTGAACGGCATCGAGCTTGGCGGCGGCTCGGTGCGGATCCACCGCGAAGACGTGCAGAGCAAGGTCTTTCGGGCCCTCAAGATCAGTGTCGAGGAGGCGCGTGCCAAGTTCGGCTTCCTGCTCGACGCGCTGCAGTACGGCGCGCCGCCGCACGGCGGCATCGCCATCGGCCTGGACCGGTTCGTGATGCTGCTGACCGGCGCCGAATCGCTGCGCGACGTGATCGCCTTCCCGAAGACCCAGCGCGCACAGGACCTGCTGACCAACGCGCCAGGCCCGGTCGACGAGAAGCAATTGCGCGAACTGCACATTCGCCTGCGCAATACCCAGCCAGTCTGACCCGAAGCATTGCGCATTGGGCAGAATCGGCGTGCGGGCGGTTCTCCCGCACCCTTGGCTACGCTCTGATGCCCGCTCACAAGATCCCGGAGTCCGTGCTGGTCGTGATCCACACCCCGGCGCTCGACGTGCTCCTGATCGAACGTGCCGACAAACCCGGCTACTGGCAGAGCGTGACCGGGTCCAAGGACGCGCCGGGTGAACCGCTGGTCGAGACCTGCGTGCGCGAGGTGGCCGAAGAAACCGGCATCCGGATCGGCAGCGACGCCGTTCCGCTCGGCGCGCTGCGCGACTGGCAACTCATCAACGTGTACGAGATCTACCCCGTCTGGCGCGACCGCTATGCGCCCGGCGTGACGCACAACACCGAGCATGTCTTCGGCCTCACGGTGCCGGCCGGTACCGCCGTGACGCTGAATCCGCGCGAACACCTGCGCTTCGCCTGGATGCCGTGGCGCGAAGCCGCCGATCGCTGCTTCTCGCCGAGCAACGCCGAGGCGGTCTTGCATCTGCCGGCTTTCAGTTCATGAATCCGATGCGACCGAGCCAGCTGCCAGCGCACACCGGCCAGCATGACCGGCTGCGGGTGGCCACCTACAACATCCACAAGGGCGTGCGCGGCATGGGCCCGGGCAAGCGCCTGGAGATACACAACCTGGGCCTGGCCATCGAGGCGCTCGACGCCGACCTGGTGTTCCTGCAGGAGGTCAGGCTGCACCACAGCCGCGACGCACGCCAGTTCGACCGCACCTGGTTCGGCTGGCCGGCGCAGGGGCAGGCCGAGTTCCTGGCGCCGGAGGGCTACGAGGCGGCGTACCGAAGCAACGCCGTCACCCGCCACGGCGAACATGGCAACGCGCTGCTTTCGCGCTGGCCGCTCGGCGACATCGGGCACCACGACGTCAGCGACCACCGCTTCGAGCAACGCGGCCTGCTGCATGTGCCGGTGCTGTGGCACGGGCGCACGGTGCACGCCGTGGTGGCGCACCTGGGCCTGATGCACGCGGGACGCGTGCGCCAGGTGCAGCGCCTGGCCGAATTCATCGCCGCCGAGGTGCCGGCCGGCGCGGCGCTGCTCGTCGCCGGCGACTTCAACGACTGGGGTGAAAGGCTGGACGCACCGATGCGCGAGATCGGCCTGGCGCGGGCGCTCGGCGATGGTGCCCGCGCAGTGCGCCGATCGACCTTCCCGTCGCGGGTGCCGGTCTTCTCGCTCGACCGCGTCTACACGCGCGGCCTGACTTGCCGCTCGACGTTCGTGCCGCGCGGCGCGTCGTGGGCGCGCATGAGCGACCACCTGCCGCTGGTGGCCGAGTTCGACTGGTCGTCGGCGTGAACTTCAGCCGGCCGCACGATACCGCCTGGTACGCCCGGCGCGACGCGCTGTATACCGGCGGCAACGAGGTCACGCTGCTGACCGGCGGCGACGAGCTGTTCCCGGCCATGAAGGCCGCCATCGACGCCGCGCGCCACGAGGTCTGGCTGGCGACCTACATCTTTCACGACGACATGGCCGGCCGCACGCTGGCCGATGTGCTGCAGGCCGCGGCACGGCGCGGCGTGCGCGTGCGCGTGGTCGTCGACGGCTTCGGCTCCAAGGCCAGCCTGCCTTCGCTGCGGCGCTGGTTCGACGGCAGCGGCGTGGCGCTGGCGGTGTTTCGCCCCATCGACCGCTGGTATTCGTGGCTGCAGCCGGGCCAGTTGCGGCGTCTGCACCAGAAGCTGCTGGCCACCGACAGCGAGCAGGCCTTCGTCGGCGGCATCAACATCATCGACGACCGCTATGACCTCAATCACGGCGCCACGCGCGAGCCGCGGCTGGATTTCGCGGTGGCGCTGCGTGGCCCGGTGGTCGTTCCCGTGGCGCAGACCGCCCGCGCGATGTGGACCCGCGCCGCGTTCGGCCGCGATTGGCGCGACGAGGTGATGGCCCTGGCCAAGAGCGCCGAGCCGGTGGCGCGCGCGCGCTGGCTGATGCAGCGCCTGCGGCTGCGCCCAGGCACCGAGGCGCTCGGGCCCGACACCCGGCCCGTGCACGCCGCCTTCCTGGTGCGCGACAACCTGCGCCAGCGCCGCGCCATCGAGCGCAGCTACATCGAAGCGCTGCGCCGCTCGCGGCGGCGCATCGACCTGGTGTCGAGCTACTTCTACCCGGGGCGGTCGTTTCTGCGCACCTTGCGCGACGCCGCCAAACGCGGCGTGCAGGTGCGCCTGCTGCTGCAAGGCAAGCTCGACTACCGCTTTGCCGGCCTGGCCGCCAGCGTGCTCTACGACGAGCTGCTGTCGCGCGGCGTGCGCATCTATGAATACACCCCGGCCTTCCTGCACGCCAAGGTGGCGCTGGCCGACGACGACTGGGCCACCGTCGGCAGCTCGAACATCGACCCGCTGTCGCTGCTGCTCAACCTCGAGGCCAACGTCGTCGTGCGCGACGCCACGTTCACGGCCGCCCTGGCCGCCGCGTTCGAGCGCGCGATCGCGCAGTCGCGCGAAGTCTCGGCGCCGCCACTGGCCCGCGGCTGGACGGCCGCCGTGCGCCGAACCTTCGTCGCCTGGGTCGCGCAGTGGTACCTGCGGCTTGCCGGCATCACCGGCCAATATTGATGGCCGCCGCTGGCTCGCTGCGCTCGCGTCGCCCTGGGCCTCGAACGGGCCGCTGTGTGGCCCGCGGCAGCTCAGGCCGCTTGGGCGCGGCCCGCCGCGGCCTGAGTCGCCCGCGGCGGATCGCCGAACCGGTTGGCACCCGCGTTGCCGGGCAGCAGGCCGTTCGCGATCAGCACCCACAGCCAGCCGATCACCGGGATCAGCGCCGCCAACACCCACCAGCCGCTGTTGTTGCGGTCGTGCCAACGCTTGACGCTGACGGCCAGGGTTGGCCACAGCAGCAGCAGATTCACCGCGACCTCGGTGGCCTGCGCCGACAGGCCCATCACGCGCAACACGACCGTCAAGTACAAGCCCAGCCCGAGGGGCGCGGCCACGCCCCACAACCACCAGGTGCGCCGCGCGATGCGGCCGTCCAGGCCAAGCAAGAGCCAGCGCAGGCCGTCGGGTTCGAGATCGCGCATGCCGCGATCGTAGCCCGCCTTCACCGACGCGACGGGAGCGTCTTGCCGAAGCACACGCTCATCGCGTCGCCGACATAGGGCCCCCAGGCCGGGACGCGGCGCCAGCCGGTTTCGCCATACAACGCGATCGCGGCGCGCTGGCGCGCGCCGGTTTCCAGCACCAGGTGGCGATAGCCCAGCGCCTGGGCCTCGCGCTCGAGCCGCGTCAGCAGCGCACGCGCCACGCCGTCGCGGCGCGCACGGCGGGTCACGAACATGCGCCGCACTTCGCCGGTGAAGGCGTCCTTCTGGCGCAGCGCGCCGCAGCCCACCACCTGACCGTTGCGTTGCGCCACGAGGTAGACCTCGCGCGCGCGCAGCGGTGTGTTGGCAGGCGCCGGTGCGTCGGGCGCAAACAGCTCCGGGTACAGCGCGCGGGCTTCCTCGGCGGCCTCGGCCAGCAGCGCCAGCGCCTGTGGATGCTGCGGGTCGATCGCCTCGATCTGCAGTGCGTCGGTGCCCTGCATCACGGCCGCCAGTCGATCATCGCCTGCACCAGCTCGCGCAGCAGCGGCGCGACCGCCGCGGCGCGCTCGGCCTGCCACTCGGCGGGATTGGTTTCGTCGAGGTAGCAGCGCCAGCACATCTCGAGTTGCGCCGCGTGCAGGTGCTCTTGCGGGCGGCCATAGTGGCGCGTGATGGTGCCGCCCTTGAAACGACCGTCGATGACATAGCCGAATCGGCTCTGTGCGCGCAGCACGTCCGCCAGCGCGGCGGTCAGCGTCGGCGCGCAACTGCCGCCGCCGGCCGTGCCCAGGTTCAGGTGCGGCAGCGTGCCCTCGAACAGCCATGGCAGCTCTGACTTGATGCTGTGCGCGTCGAACAGCACGGCGTGCCCATGCTGGGCGCGCAGGCGTGCCAGCTCGGCCGCCAGGGCGTCGTGGTAGGGCTGCCAATACAAGGTGATGCGCCGCGCGATCTTCGGCGGCGTCGGGCTCGCAGCCGTCTCGATACAGCTTGTCGCCGGTGAAGAAGCGCAGCGGCACCAGGCCGGTGTTGTTGACGCCGGGGTACATCGGTGTGTCGTCGCGGGGCCGGTTGAGATCGATCACGTAGCGGCTGAAGTGCGGCACGATCAGGCTCGCACCGCAGCCGCGCACGAAGGCGTACAGGCGGTCGAGGTGCCAATCGGTGTCTTCCAGGCCGGCCGCACGCGGCTGCAGGCGTTCGAGCAAAGTGCCGGGCAGGTCGGTGCCGGTGTGCGGCACGCTGACCAGCAACGGCGTCGTGCCCTGATGCAGTGAGAAGGTCGCGGATTGGGTCAAGGCAGGCTGCTGGCGTACAGGCACAGTGCAGAGATCTCGCGCTCGACGTCGATCGGGAACCCGCGCCGACCGACACGCCGGTCGTTGAGGAGGTGATCGAACATTTCCGCGCGTGCCGCGGGGTTGGCCCAGGCGTCGGCGATGGCGTTGATGATGCGTGCGTAGCGCTCGATGGTGGCCCGCGGATGCACATGCGGCGGCAACTGCGCGGCCCATGCCATCGCCCGGCCGGTGAGGGCGCGGTCGGTGGCCAGCGGCGGGCGGCGATTCTTCTGCCAGAAGCCCGGCACGGTTTCCAGGACGCGCGCCACGTCAGCCGGCAACTCGTCGAGCGCTGCGCGCGCGCTGTCGATCGATACCGGTTCGAACTCCAACATGCCGGACGCGGTCGGCTCGTACTTGGGCGTCGGTCTTGGCGGCGGCTTCTTCGGGCTCATGACTTGGCTATGTTCCCGTCATTTTGTTCCTGGCGCCCAGTGGCCCGGCGGCAATGTGTCACGCCCTGCTGTGGTTTGGCTGCGGCGCCAGCCGGCGCAGCGACGAATGGGCCGCCAGGCGCCCGACATCCAGGCCGCGCCAGTTGCGCAACGGCAGGTTGGACAGTGCGGCGAGCAACTCGCGTTCGGCATCACTTTGCAGCGGCACCAGGGCCTCGATCAACGCCGCCATGACCACCTCGCAGGCCCGCGCGTTGTTGCCGTCGTCGACCTTGATCGCCACGCCCAGGCCCGCCTGCGGCAGCGCCGCGCAGTACATGCCTTCGGCACCGACCTTGCAGAACACCCGCTCACCCAGCAGCTGCATCACCCGGGTGTCGAAGCGGCCGCTTCCCGCCACCATGAAAGGCTCGCGCGCCACCGCGCGCCGCAGTCGCGCGGCGGCTGCGGCGCGCCCCGGCGCCAGGCCGATGCCGGTGCCCGCGCGCGCAAAGCCATGCGCCAGTTGGCGCAAGGCGATGGCGTAGGTCGGGATCGAGCAGCCATCGGTGCCGCGCGGCGCGTGCGCCAGCTCGCAGCCGGTGGCGGCCTCGATCGCGGCGCTGACTTCGCGCATCACGGCATGCTCGGGCTGCACGTAGCCGGCAAGGAAGCCGCGACGGTCGTGGCCGGCCGCCAGCAGCGAACCCAGGCAGCAGAAGCCGGCGTGCTTGCCCGAGCAGTTGTTGTGCAGCGCGCCGGGCGCCGCGCCTGCGGCGGCCAGCGCACGCGCCGACGCCTCGTGGTACGGCGCGTGCGCGCCGCATTCGAGCACCGACTCGTCCAGCCCGGCCTTGGCCAGCATGCCCGCCGCGCAGCGCGTGTGCGCCGGCTCGCCGTTGTGCGAGGCGCAGGCCAGCGCCAGTTCCTCGTCGCTCAAGCTGCAGGCTGTCGGCGGCGCCGCTTTCCACCAGCGGCAGCGCCTGCAGCAGCTTGATCGCCGAGCGCGGGAACACCGGGCGATCGATGTCGCCGAGCGAGGCGACCAGCGCGCCGTCGGCATCGACCACGGCCACTGCGCCGCGGTGAAACGATTCCACGTTGTCGCCGCGCCAGGCTTCGACCAAAACCGGATTCATTTGCCGCGATCCCTGTATCCCGTCTGCAGTGCGACTGTAGCGCTGTCGGGCACATGGACAATGCCCCATGCCCTTGACCGCCCTGGCGCTGGTGCTTACCGCCGCGCTGTTACATGCGCTGTGGAACGTCGCTGCCAAGCGCGCCGGCGGCAACCACCACTTTGCGCTGATCACGGTGCTCATCAGCTGCGTACTGTGGGCACCGGTGGCGCTGTGGTTCGGGCTGCAGGCCTGGTCGGGCTGGGGCCTGCGCGAATGGGCCGTGCTGACGGCCAGTGCCGTCGTGCACGTCCTCTATTTCACGGTCCTGCTGACGGGATACCGCAAGTCGGACCTGACGGTCGTCTACCCGGTGGCGCGCGGCAGTGGCCCCCTGCTGGCCGCGGTGGCTGCGGTGGCGCTGCTGGGCGAGCCGCTCACGCCGCTCGGTGCCGCCGGCGTGCTTGCCGCATGCGGCGGCGTGTTTCTGGTTGCCGGTGGTCCGGCGATGTGGCGCGGCTCGGCAGACGCCGCCGCGCACCGCCGCGCGCTGGCCGGCGTGCGTTGGGGCGCAGCCACCGGCGTGCTGATCGCCGGCTACACCGTGATCGACGGCTACGCGGTCAAGGTCCTGTTGATCGGCCCGGTGATCGTCGACTATGTCGGCAACCTCCTGCGCGTGCCGCTGCTGGCGCCGAGCTCGCTGCGCGACCTGCCGGGCCTGCGCCAGGCCTGGCGCAGCCAATGGCGCCACGCGCTGGTGGTGGCCACGCTCGGCCCCTTGGCCTACGTCCTGGTGCTGTACGCCGTGACGATGGCGCCCGTGTCGCACGTGGCGCCGGCGCGCGAGGTCTCGATGCTGTTCGCCGCCCTGCTCGGCGGCCGCCTGCTCGGCGAGGGCGACCGCGGCTTGCGTATCGCCGGTGCCGCCTGCATTGCGGCCGGGGTGATTGCGCTGGCGACGGCTTGAGCGCCGCGACGCCGTCAGCCACGGCGCCGAGTCCAGCATCTCGGCGGCAGCAACGGCACGAAGCGCCGATGCTGACGCAGGGTGGCCCTGCCAGAGCCACGCGGGTGCGCGCCGCCGAGCACGCCCGCAACCGCCGCGACAATCGGCGCATGCCATCGCACGCCTCGCCACCCGATCTGCCGCGACTGATCGGCGTCGACTTCACCAGCACACCGACGGCAGGCAAGCCGATCACCGTGGCCCGCGGCGCCTGCACGGCACGCGCGTGACGCTGCAGCGCGTCGATGCGTTGCCGGACTTTCCGGCCTTCGAAGCCCTGTTGCGAGAGCCTGGCCCTTGGCTCGGCGCATTCGATTTCCCGTTCGGCCTGCCGCGCGAACTGGTCGAAGGGCTCGACTGGCCGCGCACCTGGCCCGCGCTGCTGCACCACTACGCCGGCCTGTCGCGGCGCGAGATCCGCGACACCTTTGCCGCCTTCTGCGCCGCGCGGCCGGTGGGCGCGAAATTTGCCCACCGCGCCTGTGACATACCGGCGCGCTCGAGCCCGTCGATGAAGTGGGTCAATCCGCCGGTCGCCTACATGTTGCACGCCGGCGCGCCGCGGCTGCTGGCTGCCGGCGTGCACCTGCCCGCGCTGCACGACGGCGACCCCGCGCGGGTGGCGCTCGAGGGCTACCCGGGACTGCTGGCGCGCGAAATCCTCGGCGCGCGTTCGTACAAGAGCGATGCGCGTGCCAGGCAAACGCCCGAACGGCTGATCGCGCGCAAGGACCTGGTCGACGCCCTGGAGCAGGGCCGCACGCGGCTGGGCCTGCGCTTGCGCCTCACGCATGCGCAGCGCGACGCCCTGGCGGCCGATGCAGCAGGCGATCGGCTCGATGCCGTGTTGTGCCTGATGCAGGCGGCCTGGGCCGTGCAGCGCCCTGCGCACGGGCTGCCGGCAGAATGTCGATCCGCTCGAAGGCTGGATCGTCAGCGCCATGAAATAGTTACGCTGTTCGCGGCCTCGACCGGCGGCGGCAAGTCCTGCACGGCGTTGGAAAAATGCGCTACCAACCGAACATCTCGGCCCGCCGGCTGGCAAGAATGCTCGTCCGGGCGCGGTCCGTGACGCCTGAATCTCGGCCTGTGTGTATCGGCTAACGACTGAGAATCGGGCCAACGATGGCTCCGCTTACCAAATTGCCGAAGTTGATCAGGGGCGTGCGTCTGGCGACCACGCTGCTCGCGCTTTGGAAGCTGTTCAAGCACCCGGACACGCCGCTGGCGCCCAAGCTGGTCGCCATTGCCGTCCTGGCCTACGCCGTCAGCCCGATCGACCTGATTCCCGACTTCATCCCGGTGCTTGGAATGCTCGACGAAATCTTGCTGCTCCCGTTGGGCGTGGCGCTGGCGATCAGGCTCACGCCGCCGCACTTGTGGCAGGCGCGGCTGGCCGAGGCGCAGGCGGGCGCAGAGAAGTTGCCACGGCTGTTGTGGGGCGCGGTTGCCGTCGTCCTGGTCTGGTTGTCGCTGCTCGGCGCCATGGCGTGGTGGTTGTGGTCGACGCTGGTCTCGGCGGAGCGCACGGCATGAGTAACGGGCGCCTGGTTGGTTGCATTGGCGTTGTGCCTGGCGTCTTGCCTGGCAGCGGGCATCGCATCTGCGGCACCGAAGAAGAAACCCGCGCCGCCCGCGCCTGCGGCCGAAATCGGGCGTGCTGGTCGGTACGGTCAGTCGCGTCGTCGATGGCGACACCTTCTGGTTGAAGGTCGAAGGTCAGGGCGGGCCGCCGGTGGTGGTGCGCATTGCGGGCATCGACGCACCGGAGAGTTGCCAGGCCGGTGGCAGCGAGGCCACGGCGGCGCTGAACGACCTGGCGTTGGGCCACAAGGTTACCGTGCGCGTGGTCGACAGGGACGATTTCGGTCGGACCGTTGGCAAGGTCTTCGACGGCGCAAAGGACATCGGTGACCGCATGGTGCGCGATGGCCAGGCCTGGTCGATCCGCTTCAAGTACGACCGCGGCCCCTATGTCGCCGAAGAGCGCATGGCGCACACGTTCAAGCGCGGCCTGCATGCAGCGGGCGATGCGATGGAGCCGCTCGAATTCCGCCGGCAGCACGGACCGTGCATCGCCGCGGACGCCAAGGCGCCCGCCGCCAACGGTGCAAAGCCGATGGCGCTCGCCACCAGGACCTGACGCAGCGGCGGCCGCAGCGGCCATTCACGGCCTTTCGAGTCGGGAAACCTCAAGAAGAGTCGCGACGCGGGGCGCACTGCTCAAGGCCGCGCACGCATCAAGGTGCTCTTGCCGAACAGCGACTCGATCAGGTCCACCGCCAGATCGGCAGTCTTGTTGCGCAGGTCGAGCGCCGGATTGAGCTCCATCACGTCCAGGCTGGCCAGCTTGCCGGTGTCGGCGATCATCTCCATGCACAACTGCGCCTCGCGGTAGCTCGGGCCGCCGGGCACGGTGGTGCCGACGCCGGGGGCGATGTCGGGGTCGAGGAAGTCGACGTCGAAGCTGACGTGCAGGTGGGTGTTGGCGTCCAGCGTCGCCAGCGCCAGTTCCATCGTGTGACGCATGCCCATCTCGTCGATGTAGCGCATGTCGAACACTTCCAGGCCCTGCTCGTGCACCAGGCGCTTCTCGCCGGCGTCGACGCTGCGGATGCCGATCTGGCGCATCGACTTCGGGTTGATCGCCGGCACCGTGCCGCCGATCTCGATCAGCGCCTGCGGCCCGAGGCCGCACAGGCAGGCCACCGGCATGCCGTGGATGTTGCCGCTGGGGGTCAGCGTGCTGGTATTGAAATCGGCATGCGCGTCGAGCCACAAGCACGCGCAGCTTCTTGCCCTGTCTCGCGGCAATGGCGTCGCCACCGCGCTGATGCTGCCGATGGCCAGGCAATGGTCGCCGCCGAGCAAGATCGGCAGCCGGCCGAGTTTGCCAGCTCGGCGTGCACCGCGGCGTGCACGGCCTGGTTCCACTGCACCACCTCGGCCAGGTGGCGGTAGCCATCGAGCGGCGCCAGCCACGGGTTGGCCGGCCCGACCAGGTTGCCGCGGTCGGTGACCGCCAGGCCGTGGCTCTCGAGCGTCGGCACGATGCCGGCCACGCGCAGCGCTTCGGGCCCCATGCTCGCGCCGCGGTCGCCGGCGCCGATATCGGTCGGTGCGCCGATGAGGGAGATGGCTGGCTTCATGGGGCGTGATTGTCGGGCACCGCCGCCGGCATCAGATGTCGTCGGCGAACTCGCCGGTTTCGGTCGCGGGCGCATCGAGCGCAAAGGCCTGCACCAGCACCTGCCAGGCCTCTTCGGCGCTGTCGACGAGGTGAAAGAGTTGCAGATCCTCGGCGGCGATCATGCCGGTCTCGACCAGCCAGTCGAAATTGACCAGCTTGGTCCAGAACTCACGGCCGACCAGCACGATCGGGCGCTTGCGCACCTTGCCGGTCTGCGTCAGCGTCATCACCTCGAACAACTCGTCGAGCGTGCCGAAGCCGCCGGGAAAGCACACCAGCGCCACCGAGCGCATCAGGAAGTGCATCTTGCGCAGCGCGAAGTAGTGGAACTGGAAGCACAACTTCGGCGTGATGAAGGCGTTGGGCTCCTGTTCGCGCGGCAGCACGATGTTCAAGCCGATGCTCGGACCGCCGGCGTCGCTGGCGCCGCGGTTGCCGGCTTCCATGATGCCGGGCCCGCCGCCGGTGACGACGACGATCTTCTCGTCCAGACTGCTTGCTGGCGTGCGTCACGAGGGCGGCGAATTCGCGGGCCGCTTCGTAGTAGCGCGACATCAGCAGAGTCCATGCGCGCGCGGGCCAGTGCCTGCGCATCGCTGCCGAGCTCGGCGGCGGCCAGCGCGCGTCTCGGCCACCGCGCGCGGCACCAGCCGGGCGCTGCCGAAGATCACCACTGTCGCGGCGATACCTTCCTCGCGAGCACCATCTCGGGCTTGAGCAGTTCGAGTTGCATGCGCACCGGGCGCAGCTCCTCGCGCAGCAGGAACGGCGTGTCGGTGAAGGCCAGGTGGTAGCTGCTGTCGGCGCCCTCGTAGCGAGAAACCGGCCTGACGGCTGCGGCATCTTCTTCGGCCGTAGGGAAGTTGCGCGCGGCGAGAGGGGGTGGCTTGGGGTTCATGCCGCCAGCTTACTGCGGGCGCGACACCAGGTTGACGTATTCATGCTGGGCGCTGTGGATCGTCGAAACGCGGTACTCGACCGGCCTGTCGTTGAAGGTCAACGCGGTGCGGCGCACCTGCAGCACCGGTGCACCGGGTGCAATACCGAGCACGCGCGCCGCGGCCCGGTCGGCCGGCACGGCGCGCAGGCGCTCCCGGGCTCGAACGACGGTGATGCCGAACTCGGTCTGGTACAGGTGGTACAGCGTGCTTGGCCGATCGCGCAGGCGCTTTTCGGTCAGGCCCTTGAAGAGCGACGCGGGCAGCGTCAGGCAGTCGTGCACCACCGGACGGCCCTGCAAGGTGAGCCGATTCTCGATCCGGACGGCCGCCTCGCCGGGCCTGACCGAGAGCGCTGCAGCGGCCTCCTCGTCCAGCCGGATGCGCTCGAACGACAGCAGCGCCACGACCGGCACGTCGCGGCGGCCGTCGATGCGTTCGACGTGGAAGAACTGGAACAGGAAGCGGTCGGCGTTGTGCGTCGCGACGAAGGTGCCGCGGCCCTGGCGGCGGGCCAGGATGTGTTCGGCCACCAGTTCGTCGACCGCGTGGCGCAGCGTGCCGATCGAGATGCCGAAGTTCGCCGGCCAGCGCCGTCTCGCTCGGCAGCGCACTGCCAGGCGGGCAATGCCCGGCCTCGATGGCCTGCAGCAGCGCGCGCTTGGCGACGCGGTACAGCGGCGCGCCGCCGGCGTCGGGGGCGATCGGCGGAACACGGCGGCTGGCTTCATGCGGTTCGATTCTAAGCGTCGGCATCCAATTCATCCATGTCATATATATGACCTGTTTGACACGTCGCGGCGCCGACTAAACTGCTCGCCATCGCAGCCATTCGACAGGAGCCGCGAATGATTCATTTCGTGCTGCACGACGCCAAGGACACGGTGGCCGTGGTGGTGGTGGAAGGCGTGAAGGCCGGCATGGAACTGCAGGGCTGGATCATGGACGCCGACAAGATGACCAACGTCGTCGCCAAGCAGGACATCCCGATCGGCCACAAGGTGGCGCTGAAGGACATGGCCGTCCGGGCGACACGGTCTGGAAGTACGGCATCGACATGGGCAAGGTGGTCGCGCCGATCAAGGCCGGCGAACACGCCCACGTGCACAACATCAAGACCAAGAGGTGGTGATGTTGACCACCCCCGAAGCGGCTGACGCCGCTCCCCCTCAAGGGGGCACCGCCAGCGGCCGGCAAAGCCGGTTCCGCGGCGCTTGCTTGGAAGAACCTACCTATGGAGCAAATGAGATGAGCATCATCGACAAGAGCACCACCTTCCTCGGCTACCGGCGCGAGAACGGCCGCGTCGGCATTCGCAACCACGTCATCATCCTGCCGCTGGACGACCTGTCCAACGCGGCGGCCGAGGCCGTGGCGCACAACATCAAGGGCGCGCTGGCGATCCCGCACCCCTATGGCCGGCTGCAGTTCGGTGCCGACCTCGACCTGCACTTCCGCACCCTGATCGGTGCCGGCTGCAACCCCAACGTCGCGGCGGTGGTCGTCATCGGCATCGAAGACAGCTGGACGCAGAAGGTGGTCGACGGCATCAAGGCCACCGGCAAGCCGGTCAGCGGCTTCGGCATCGAACTGCACGGCGACCACGACACCATCCTGCGCGCCAGCAAGGTGGCGCGCGAGTACGTGCAATGGGCCAGCGAGAAGCAGCGGCAAGCCTGCCCGATCCACGAGCTTGTGGGTCAGCACCAAGTGCGGCGAGAGCGACACCACCAGCGGCTGCGGCGCCAACCCGGCGGTCGGCAACGCGTTCGACAAGCTGCACCCGCTGGGCAACTACCTGTGCTTCGGCGAAACCACCGAACTGACCGGCGGCGAGCAGATCGTGGCCGCGCGCTGCGCCAACGATGCCGTGCGCGAGCAGTTCATGTTCATGTTCGACCGCTACCAGGACGTGATCAACCGCCACAAGACCAGCGACCTGGCGGACAGCCAGCCGACCAAGGGCAACATCGCCGGCGGACTGACCACGATCGAGGAGAAGGCGCTCGGCAACATCCAGAAGATCGGCAAGAAGTGCACGGTCGACGGCGTGATCGACAAGGCCGAGCTGCCGACCCACCCCGGCCTGTGGTTCATGGATTCGTCCAGCGCCGCGGCCGAGATGGTGACGCTGTGCGCCGCCTCGGGCTATGCGGTGCACTTCTTCCCCACCGGCCAGGGCAACGTGATCGGCAACCCGATCCTGCCGGTCATCAAGCTGTGCGCCAACCCGCGCACGGTGCGCACGATGAGCGAGCACGTCGACGTCGATGTGACCGGGCTGCTGCAGCGCGAGCTCACGCTCGACCAGGCGGGCGACAAGCTGCTCGAGTGCATGCTGCGTACCGCCAACGGGCGCCTGACCGCGGCCGAGGCGCTGGGGCACCGCGAATTCGTGATGACGCGGCTGTACGAGTCGGCCTGAGTCGGCATGGCCCGCGTCGTCATCTGCGAATTCATCGACGAGCGTGCGCTGCCGGCGCTGCGCGCGAAGCACGAGGTCGTCTACGACCCCAAACTCGTCGACGACGCGCCGCGGCTGAAGGCCGAGGCCGCGACGGCCGATGCGCTGATCGTGCGCAACCGCACCCAGGTGCGGGGCGACCTGCTGGCCGCGCTGGCGCGCTGCAAGGTGGTCGGGCGCCTGGGCGTCGGGCTGGACAACATCGACGTGCCGGCTTGCGAGGCGCGCGGCATGGCAGTGATCCCCGCGACAGGCGCCAATGCGCTGTCGGTGGCCGAGTATGTGATCGCCTCGAGCATGCTGCTGCTGCGCGGCGCCTACCAGACACGGCAGCGGTCGCCGCCGGCCAGTGGCCGCGCACGGCGCTGTCCAACGGCCGCGAGACAGCGGGCAAGACGCTCGGCCTGATCGGCTTCGGCTCGATCGGCCAGCTGACCGCGAAGCTGGCGCGCGGGCTCGGCATGGAGGTCATTGCGTTCGACGCGATGATGGACGACGACCACCCCGCCTATGCCGACATTGGCGTGCGTCCGGCAGGCCTGGACGCGTTGATCGCCAGTGCCGACGTCATCAGCCTGCATGTGCCGCTGGTCGATTCGACACGCAACCTGTTCGATGCCCGCCGTATCGCCGCGATGAAGCGCGGCGCCGTGCTCATCAACACCGCGCGCGGCGGCATCATCGACGAAGCGGCGCTGGCCGCCGCGCTGCGAGGCGGCCACCTCGGCGGTGCCGCGATCGATGTCTTCGCCAGCGAGCCGCTGCCGGCCAGTGGACATTTCGCCGGTTGCCAGAACCTGCTGCTGACACCGCACATCGCCGGCGTCTCGGCCGAAAGCAACGAGCGGGTCAGTTTCCTGATTGCCGACAAGGTGCTGGAGGCACTGAAGTGAGCCGGGTGGCGATCGACGAACTGCGCACGCTGGTTCAGCGCGCGTTGCAGGCCGCCGGCGCCAACGAGGCAATGGCTGCGGCCACCGCGCGTGCCTTGGTGTTGGCCGAGGCACAGGGCCTGGGCTCGCACGGCCTGTCGCGCGTGGCGCAGTACGCCACGCATCTGCGCAACGGCCGCGTCGACAGGAGGCCGCTGCCGCGCGTGAGCTGCGTCGACGCGGCGGCGCGGTGCAGATCGACGCCGGCGACGGCCTGGCCTTCGCCGCCTGCGAACTGGCCGTGCGCGAGGCAATCGCACGCGCCCGCGAACACGGCGTGGCCTTTGCCGGTGTCATCAACAGCCACCACTGCGGTGTCGTCGTCGATCACCTGCGGCCGGTGGCCGCGGCCGGCATGGTCGGCCTGGGCTTCGCCAACTCGCCGGCGGCGATGCCGGCGGCCGGCGGCAAGCATCCGATCTTCGGCACCAACCCGGTCGCGGCGGTATTCCCGCGGCGCGATGCCGACGCGCTGATGATCGACCTCAGCCTCAGCGAAGTCGCGCGCGGCAAGGTGATGGTCGCGGCCAAGACCGGTCAGCCGATCCCGCTCGGCTGGGCGCTGGATGCCGATGGCCAGCCGACCACCGATGCCAAGGCCGCATTGACGGGGTCGATGCTGCCGCTCGGCGCCGTGTCGTCGCCCAAGGGCGCGATGCTGGCGCTGATGGTCGAACTGCTGGTCACGGCCCTGATCGGCGCGCAGTTCGGCTTCGAGGCCTCGAGCTTCTTCGTCGACGAGGGCAACCGGCCGCGCATCGGCCAGGCCTTCATCGTCGTCGACCCCGCTGCGCTGGGCGGCTCGGCGCATTACCTCGACCGCGTCGAGGTGCTGGTCGCCGAGATGGCCAAGGACGCGGGCGTGCGGCTGCCCGGCGCGCGGCGCGAAGCCTTGCGTCGCAAGGCCGAGGCCGAGGGCGTCGAGGTCAGCGACGCGCTGCTGGCGACCTTGCGCGCCTGAGTCAGCGCTTCGAGCACACGGCGCAACCGGCGCTGCGCTGCATGCGGACTTCAGTCCACTCCATCGTTCGCGCGTCGAGCATCTGCAGCCGGGCCGCGAGCGATGTGCCGATGCCGGCCAACAGCTTGAGCGCCTCGGCCGCCTGCACCGAGCCGATGATGCCGACCAGCGGCGCGAAGACGCCCATGGTCGCGCATTGCACCTCCTCGAAGGTGGCCTCGGCGGGGAACAGGCAGGCGTAGCAGGGCGCTTCGGCGTCTGCGCGTGTCGTAGACCGAGACCTGGCCGTCGAAGCCGATCGCCGCGCCCGACACGAGCGGCTTGCGGTGCGCGACGCAGGCGGCGTTCACGGCATGGCGCGTGGCGAAGTTGTCGCTGCAATCGACGACCACGTCGGCCGTCTGCACCAGCGCATCCAGGCGTGCCGCATCGGCGCGCTCGACCAGCGGCGTCACGCGCACGTCGGGATTGATCGCGGCGATCGTGTCGCGTGCCGACTCGGCCTTGGGCTTGCCCACGCGCGCCAGGTTGTGCGCGATCTGGCGCTGCAGGTTGGTGACGTCGACCGTGTCGTGGTCGACGATGGTCAGGCGGCCGACGCCGGCCGTGCCCAGGTACAGCGCCACCGGTGAGCCCAGGCCGCCGGCGCCGATGACCAGCGCATGAGCGGCAAGCAGCCGCTGCTGGCCTTCGATGCCGATCTCGTCGAGCAGGATGTGCCGCGAATAGCGCAGCAACTGGTCGTCGTTCATGTGCGCTCGCCAACAGGAAAAGAGGCCCGTGATCGCTACGCAGACAGGAAAAAAGGCCCGCGTGCGGCGGGCCTTTCAAGGTGATCTTGAAGGGGCTTACTCGGTCTTGGCTTCGGCCCGGCGTTCGACGGCGGTCTTCGAGGCCGTGACGGTCTTGCCCTGCAACTGGTTCAGGGCCTGGCGCAGCGGGAAGTCCTCGAGGCTGCCGAACTCGGGCAGCGGCTTGGGTGGCTCCTTGCTCTTGGCCAGCTGGTCTTCGAGCTTCTTGCGCGCATCGTCGCGGGCCTTGATGCGGGCGTCGTCCTTCTTTTCGTCGGGCTGTGTCAGGTGCTTGTCGAGATCGGCTTCGCGCAGGCGCAGCGCGGCGAAGACGTTGCCGTCGGCGGTTTCATCGAGCCACACATCGGGCACGATGCCGGTGGCCTGGATCGAGCGGCCCGAGGGCGTGTAGTAGCGCGCGGTGGTGATCTTCAGCGCCGTGTCGGCGGTCAGCGGGCGCCAGGTCTGCACCGAGCCCTTGCCGAAGGTCTGCGCGCCCATGATCGTGGCGCGCTTGTGGTCCTGCAGGGCGCCGGCGACGATCTCGCTGGCCGAGGCCGAGCCCTCGTTGACCAGCACCACCAGCGGCACCTTCTTGATGCCTTCGGGCAGCCGACGCAACGGGTCGCTGCCGCGGCGGGCATAGAACTCGGGCGCGGCCTTGAAGGTGGCCTTGGAGTCGGCGACCTGGCCGTTGGTGGTGACGACCACGGCGTCGGCCGGCAGGAAGGCGGCGGTGATGCCGATCGCGCCGTCGAGCAGGCCGCCCGGGTCGTTGCGCAGGTCGAGCACCAGGCCCTTCAGGTTCGGCTCGGCCTTGTAGATCTCCTCGAGCTTCTTCGCGAAGTCGTCGATCGAGCGCTCCTGGAACACGCTGATGCGCAGCCAGGCGTAGCCGGGCTCGACGATCTTGCTGCGCACGCTTTGCTGGCGGATCTCTTCGCGCACCAGCGTCACCGGGAAGGTGCGCGACTCGTCCTTGCGGAACACCTGCAGCGTGACCTTGGTGTTGGGCTCGCCGCGCATGCGCTTGACGGCCTGGTCGACGGTCAGTCCCTTGACCGGCGTGTCGTCGATGCGGGTGATCAGGTCGCCGCTCTTCAAGCCGGCGCGAAAGGCCGGCGAGCCTTCGATCGGCGAGACGACCTTGACCAGCCCGTCCTCCATCGCCATCTCGATGCCGATGCCGACGAACTTGCCGGTCGTGCCTTCGCGAAATTCGCGGAAGCTCTTCTTGTCGAAATACTGGCTGTGCGGGTCGAGGCCCGAAACCATGCCGCCGATCGCGTCGGTGATCAGCTTCTTCTCGTCGATGGGCTCGACGTAATCGCTCTTGATCATGCCGAACACGGCTGCCAGTTGCTGCAACTCCTCGAGCGGCAACGGCGCGAAGCTGCCGCGGGCAAAGGCCTGCAACTGGATCGTGGTCAACGCGCCGGCCAATGCGCCCACAGCGCACCAGCCAGCCACCTTCAACTTCGCGCCCATGGCGTCAACTCCTGAATTCTCTATGGCAACTATACGCTGCGGACCGCTTTGGAGCTTGTTAACAACGGCAAAGTTCAGCCCGCATTCATGTGCCGGTGGCCGGTGCGCGGTCGAAGGTCACGACATGGTCGACCACGGGCCGGATGCCGATCCACTCGCCGACATGGTGGTCGTGGTGGCTCGGCACATGCGCCAACACCCGCTCGCCGCTGGCCAGGCGCAGCGTGTAGAGGAACTCCGAGCCGCGAAAGGCCTTGCGTTCGATGCAGGCCTTCACGGGTGCCGTGTCGTCGTGGACGATGTCGTCGGCGCGCAGCAGCACGTCGCATTCGCCGTCGGGGTAGGCGCCCGGCAGCGGGCATTCGGTGGCGTCCGCCAGGGCGCCCAGGGGGGTCTGCACGCGCGGGCCGTCGGCGGTGGCGACGATCCGCGCCGGCGCGAACACGCCATGGCCGATGAAGTCGGCGACGAAGCGCGTGGCCGGACGGTGATACAGCGTGTAAGCGTCGTCCCATTGCTCGAGCCGGCCCCGGTGCATCACGCCGATCACGTCGCCGATCGCGAAAGCCTCGATCTGGTCGTGGGTCACGAACAGCGCCGTCGTGCCGACCTGCTGCAGGATGGCGCGGATGTCGTGCGCCAGCCGCTCGCGCAGGTCGACGTCGAGGTTGGAGAACGGCTCGTCGAGCAGCAGCAGTTGCGGCTGCGGCGCCAGCGCACGCGCCAGCGCCACGCGTTGCTGCTGGCCGCCCGAGAGCTGGTGCGGCGCGCGCTTGGCGGCATGCGCCAGACCGACCAGTTCGAGCACCTGCGTGATGCGCTGCTCGCGCTCGGCACGCGGCAGGTCACGCACGCCGAAGGCCACGTTGTCGCGCACGTTGAGGTGCGGGAAGAGGGCGTAGTCCTGAAACACCATGCCGATGCGGCGGGCCTCGGCCGGCACGTGGGTTTCGCTGTCGGCCAGCAGGCGGCCGTCCATGGTCACGCGGCCGCTGGCCAGGCGCTCCAGCCCGGCCACCGCGCGCAGCAGCGAGGTCTTGCCGCAACCCGAGGGCCCGATCAACACGCCGATCTGGCCCTTGCCCAGCGCCAGCGACACGCCCTGGACGGCGTCATGCGTGGCACGGCTGCCGGCGTAGCGAACGCCCACTTGTTCGAGGCCGAGGAACATCCCCTTATGATAGCCGCGACATGGAAATGCGGATTATTCGCATTTGGAGTGCTCTTCCCACGATGCGAGTCCTGCTGACCTTGCTCTGCCTGTTGCTGGCCCTGCCGGTGCTCGGCGTGCTCGGTGCCTGGCTGGCCTTCGACGCCCAGGCCTGGGCCTTGCTGGTGCACCAGGCGCAAACCGTGTTGGCCGGCTATGCGCTGCAGTCGCTGCTGCTGGCCGCTTTCGTCGGCGCGGGCGTCGCGCTGCTCGGTGGCGGGGCGGCGGCGGCGGTGGCCTTGTTCGAGTTCCCGGGCCGGCGCGTCTTCGAATGGGCCTTGCTGCTGCCGATGGCCATGCCGGCCTACGTGCTGGCCTATGCGTACACCGACTTCCTGCAGTTCAGCGGGCCATTGCAAGTCACGCTGCGCGCACTGACGGGCCTGCAAGGCGCGCTCTGGCCCGACGTGCGCAGCCTGCCGGGGGCGGTCGTGCTGTTCGTGCTCTGCCTGTATCCCTATGTCTACCTGCTGGTGCGCACCGCCTTGGCCGAGCGTGGCGTGCAGATGATGGAGGCCGCGCGCCTGCTCGGCGCGGGCCTGTGGCGGCGGGTGGGCGCGGTGGCGCTGCCGTTGTCGCGTCCGGCGCTGGCCGCCGGCGTGGCGCTGGCGCTGATGGAGACGCTGGCCGACTATGGCGTCGGTGCCTATTTCGGCCTGACCACCTTCTCCACCGGCATCTACAAGGCCTGGCTGGTCATGAACGACCGCATCGCCGCGGCGCAACTGGCCTCGTTGCTGTTGCTGCTCGTCGCGCTGTTGTTGTGGGTCGAGCGCCACGCGCGGCGACACCTGCGTTTTGCCGCCAGCCGCGGCGCCGGCCAGGCCGCCAGCAACGAGGGCCGTGCCGTCGCCTTGCGCGGTCGCATCTGGCGCTGCTGGCGTGGGGGCTGTGCGCGCTGCCGGTGGCCTTCGGCTTCGTACTGCCCTTGCTGATGCTGGCCAGGCTGGTCTGGCAGGAGGCTCGCGTGGCCGACTTCGGGCTGCCGCTGTCGCGTTTCGCCCAGTGGTGCCTGACCAGCTTTCAGCTCGCCAGCGGGGCTGCGCTGTTGGCCGCGGCGCTGGCGCTGGTGCTGGCCTTTGCGCTGCGCCAGGCGGCTTCGCGCGCCGAGCATGGCTGGCGCACGCGCGCGCTGGCGATCGCTGCGCGCACCGTGTCGCTCGGCTACGCCGTGCCGGGCGCGGTGATCGCGGTCGGCATCCTGCTGCCGGTGGGCGCCGTGCAGGCGCTGTGGCCGGCGGCGCCGCTCGGCGCCATCGTCACCGGCAGCGTCGCCGGCCTGCTGTACGCCTACCTGGTGCGCTTTTCCGCGGTGGCGCTGCAGTCGCTCGAGGCCGGCTACGCCCGCCTGCCGGCCAGCCTGGACGACAGCGCACGCATGCTCGGCGCCTCGCGCGGCCGGCTGCTGGTCGAAGTGCACGCGCCGCTGTTGCGGCGATCGGTGCTGGCCGCCGCGCTGCTGGTCTTCGTCGACGTGATGAAGGAGCTGCCGGCGACCCTGGTCCTGCGCCCGTTCAACAGCGACACGCTGGCCGTGGTGGCCTTCAACCTCGCGCGCGACGAGCGCCTGGCCGAGGCGGCGTTGCCGTCGCTGGCGATCGTCGCGGTCGGACTGCTGCCGGTGCTGCTGCTGTCGCGGGCGATGCGGCGCTGAGAGCAGGCGCCAAACCATACGCGGTGGTGCTCCGACGGTAGCGGCGACCGAACGCCGTCCGCCCCCTCAACTCGGTACGACTTGCCAGATCTGTCCAGCAGTCTCCGCAACCACGTAGAGGTTTCCGTCGGGGCCCTGCACCAATGCGCGATAGCGCCCCGGCGCCACGCTAGCGTCCGCAGTGGACATCGTCATGCCACCGGAGTCCAGCTCGAGCACAACGAGGCGGCTGGCGCCCATTACGCCAACCACCAAGCGGCCGTCCCATGCTTTCCATTGCGCGCCGCTCAGGAAGGTGATCGGCCCCACTCCCTGCGAGAGCCCACCGTTGTTCCAACTCGGACGCATGGCATTCGGGAAGCGGGTCGTGTCTGTCATCGGCATCGTGCTGGCGTCGCCTGCGTAGCCGCAATAGCTGTCTGGACAGGTCAGACCGGGACGGCTCTGTGGGTCCCACCCGCCATTGCCGCCCGGCACCAGCGGGGTAACCTCGTCGCTGTGATTGGGGCCATGCTCCGATATGAACGGCTGGTTGGTTCCGGGCCTGAAGCTGATGCCCTGCACGTTCCGGTGCCCATACGTGTAGATGCGAGGGTCGCCCCCGGCCGGGGTGTTATTGCCGGCCGCGGCCGAACCGTCGCGGTTGATGCGCAGCACTTTGCCACCAAGGCGCGACAGATCCTGCGGCAGCGAGTAGTTGTGGTTATCGCCCGTCGTGACGTAAAGGTAGCCACCGGGCCCGAAGCGCAGCCGGCCACCACTGTGTGCGCCCGAGCCCGCCACCGCGTTGGCGACATCCTTGAATGGAATGTCCGCGATGATGTCGGTGCGCGAATTCGTGACGACCGACGCGAGGTCTGCGGAAAGTGTCAGTCGAACCACACGATTTGTGCGCGGATTGGTACGCAGGCTCGACGCCATATACACATAGATGTACCGGTTGTTCGCGAAATCCGGATCCAGCGCCACCCCGTTCATGCCGCTTTGGCCTTCACAGAACAGATCGGGTGCGAGCAGCGCCGAGCCCGCAGTACCGAACAGCCGCACAACCGCACCGCTCGCCTGCCGCACCGAGAGGCCTCTGCACTTCTCCGTTACGAACAGCGTCTGGCCATCGGGACTGAAGGCAACGTCCCACGGGCTCAAAAGCCCACTCATGATGACCGTGCGGCCCAACGTCGGCGCAACCAATGACGTTGTCGGCGTCGGCACTGAGCTAACGCTGGAAACCGGCGCCTTGTCGCCGCTCCCACACGCCGCGACCGTGATGGCCAAGCCCAGCGCACCGCCATGAATCATTGCAGTGGAGATGTTCATGCTGCAAGCTACTTCGAGGGGCAGCGGTCATTCTAGGCCGACGCATCTTGCCGCGCGACGCCCACCTTGAAACCTATCCGCAAATTGAAGTTGCCCCGACTTCGTGGACACCTCATCCCACTGCAAGAAGGAGGACTGAGGCGCTACATTGGGAACGTCAGCGGACGGTCGTCTGGACTCTGCAGGGAGAAGCGTGCTGAAATCGTGAACGTCCGCGGGCGTTGGGGTGGTGCCTCCGACAGGAATCGAACCTGTATCTGGCGCTTAGGAGGCGCCCGTTCTATCCATTGAACTACGGTGGCGTGGCCGCGGATTGTAGGAGCCGCCGCGTCTGTGCGGCTTGCGCTCGCACCGAGCCGATGGCGATGATCGGCCCATGCTCATCTTTCGCCAATTGTTCGACACCACGTCGTCGACCTACACCTACCTGCTCGCCGACCGCGCCAGCGGCCAGGCCTTGCTGATCGACCCGGTCTTCGAGCAGGCGCGGCGTGACGCGGCCCTGATCGGCGAACTCGGCCTGCGGCTGGCCTGGACGCTGGAGACGCATGTGCATGCCGACCACGTCACCGGCGCCTGGCTGCTGCGCGAGCGCCTGGGCAGCCGCATCGCGCTGGCCCGCGCCGGCGCTGCCGAAGGCGCCGACCGCCTGCTCGAGCATGGCGATCGCATCGAGTTCGGCGCACGTTGGCTCGCGGTGCGCGCCACGCCCGGCCACACCAGCGGCTGCCTGACCTACGTGCTGGACGACGAGAGCCGGGCCTTCAGCGGCGACTGTCTGCTGATCCGCGGCTGCGGCCGCACCGATTTCCAGCAGGGCGATTCGCATGCGCTGTATGCGTCGGTGCGGCGGCAGATCTTCACCCTGCCGGCCAGCTGCCTGATCTACCCCGGCCACGACTACAACGGCCTGACGGTGACCAGCGTCGAGGAAGAGCGCCGCTACAACCCGCGCCTGGGCGGCGAAGTCAGCGAGGACGACTTCTGCGGCCACATGCAGAAACCTGAACCTGCCGCACCCGAAGAAGCTCGACATCGCGGTGCCGGCCAACCTGCGCTGCGGCCGCCCGGAGGGCGATGCCTGGGCCGCACTCGAGCCGACCTGGGCCCGCTTGCGCTGCACCTTCGGCGGGCTGTGGGAGATCGACCCGCACGCGCTGGCCGAGGTGCTGCCCGCCGGCCGGGTGCAAGTCGTCGACGTGCGCGAGAGCGCCGAATTCCAGGGCCCGCTCGGCCACATTGCCGGCGCCATCCTGCTCCCGCTCGGCGGCTTGAAGGACGCCATCGCCTCGCTCGACCGCGAGCGTCCGGTGGTCGCGGTCTGCCGCTCGGGTTCGCGTTCGGCGCGCGCGGTGGCGATGCTGCAGCAGGCCGGCTTCACACAGGTCGCCAATCTGGCCGGCGGCATGCTGCGCTGGCGCGTCGATGGCGGGCAGGTCGACGACGGGCAGGACTGACCGCCGCCCGAAGGCAAGCCGCGAGCCGCGCGTCGCTCAGTTCCAGCGCCAGGTCCAGATGGCATCCAGCGCGCTGTCCTCGCCCGCCTGCGCGCGCAGTGTCAGGCGCTGGGCGACGCGGTAGATCAACTGCCAGGTGCCGGTGGTGGCGTTGATGCCGCGTTCGTAGCCGACGTACCAGTTCCTCGACAGTTGCTTGCCGACGGTGACCACCGTTTCCTTGACATCACCGCTTTCGGTCTGCCGCACCGAGAAGTCGTTCAGGCCGATGTTGCCCAGCAAGGTCTGGTTCGGGCTCTCGCCTTCGCCGGCCATCAGCGCCAGCGCCGCGTGCTGCAGCAGCGCCGTGTCGGCACGCGCCAGGCCGTCGGGGGCGCGGCCGAGCACCAGCCACGACAGCGTGTCGGTGTCGCTCATCTCGGGTTCGCTGTACAGCCGCACCCGCGGCAGCTGGGCGCTGCCGCTGACCAGCACGCCGACGCGCATGTCGAGGTTGGGGCGCAGCGCCAGGATGTCCAGGCGCGGGTTGTCGACCGGGCCGTTGAACAGCAGCTGGCCGCGCTCGATGGTCAGCTTCTGGCCGTAGGCCGCGTAGTTGCCGGCCTCGGTGCGCACGCTGCCGTTGACGCTCAGTCGGCCACCGGGCGTGGACAGCGTCAGGTTGCCGTGCAGCCGGGTGTCCAGGCCGCGGCCACGCACTTTGAGCTGATCGCCCAGGTCGACCTGCAGCGCCACCCGCGCCGCGCGCGGCGAAGCGCTGCTGCCGCTGGCGGCGGCTGCCGGGTCCGCGGCCTCGACGGCCTTGGTGGGCGTGCGGCCGCCGCGCACCTGCACGTCGCTGTCCAGGCTGGGCGCATCGGTGCGACTGAAGTCGAACAAGCCCTCGTCGACGTGAAAGCGCCCTTCGAGGTCGAGCGTCTGTGGCTTCAGCAGCAGCACGGCGTTGCCGCTGGTGACGATGCGGCGATCGATGCGGCCGAGCAGCTGGAAGCGCTCGGCATCGAGTTGCAGCTTGGCGCTCGGTTCGGCGCCCAGGCTGGCCGCGCCGGTCAGCCGCAACTCGCCGGCACCGCCCTTGAACACGAAGCGGTCGATCGTGGCCTGGTCGCCGCGCAGCGAGAGCGCGAGTTCGCCGTCGCGCACGTCCACGCCCTGCAGCAGGTTGCGCACGGCCAGCCGCTGTCCGCTCAAGGTGCCGGTGACTTCCGGTGCGCCGAAGGTGCCGCCGAGCGCGGCGCCCGTGCGCAGCGTGCCCGACAGCCGCCACCCGGCCGGCGTGAAGGGCGCCCAGGCACCGAGATCGGCGATCTGCCACTCGAGCACGCCTTGCATCGCCGTGTCGGGGCGCGGCCAGGTGGCCTCGCGGCGGCAGGCGCAGGCTCTGCGCACCGGCCAGCACGCCCATGTTGCTGCCGGCCAGCGCCTGCGTGAAGTGCCAGACGCCTTCCTGCGCGGCCAGGCCCAGCCGCAGGTCGGTCAGGCCGAACGGCTGCGTGCCGGTGTCGTCGGTCAGCGTCAGGTCGCCGCTGCTGCGTTCGAGCACCACGTCGGCATCGACGCTGGGCGCCCAGGCTCAGCCGCGCATGGCCGGCCAGCATCAGGTCGCCGCCCAGGCCTGCGGCCGGGTGCAGGCGCGTCAGCCAGGGTGCGATCGGCAGCGGCTCGAGTTGGGCATCGAGCGTGGCCTGGGTCGGCGCCGTCGCGCTGCCCGCATGCCATTGCGCATCGGTCCAGCGCAGCGCCGCGCCGAGCGCTTCGATGCGGCCGGGTTCGGCGCTCGCGGCCTGGACACGGCCCTGCTCGTCGAATTGCAGTTGCAGGCGCAGGTCGCGCGCACGCAGCCATGCCGCGCCGTTGGCAGCGGTGCCGCGGCCGCGCGCTTCGACCTCCAGGCCCTGGCCGAGCCAGCGGCCCGGCAGCCCGCCGCTGCGTGCCTCGGCGGTCTGCCATTGGCCCTGCGCACGCAGCCAGCAACTGGCTGCCGTTGGCGCCGCCGCCCAGCCACGGATCGGTCCATGCCGGCGGGCGCAGCGGGCTTTGCAGGTCCAGCGTCAGGCGGTGTTCGGCCAGGCTGCCGTCCAGCCGCAGCTGCAGCGTATCGACGGACCCAGGCGTCGATGCTGGCCTGCTCGACGTCGAGCTGCGCCGTCAGCGCGGCCTGGGCATCGGGCCCGGCCTGCACCTTGGCCTGCATGCGCGCGGCGCGCAACGGGCCGACTTGCAGTGCCGTGGCACGCAGGTCGGCGTTGAGCGTGATCGCGGGCCAACGGCCCTGCGCCTGCAGTTGACCACTGAGCTGGCCGCCGATCGGGTTGCTCGAGGCGGCGCCGTCGGCAGCGTGCAGCGCGGCGCCGATCGGGTGCAGGCCCAGCAGCGGCCGCAGCGCGGCCAACGCCGGTGCGTCGACATCGATGCGCCAGCGGTCGTCGTCGGCGCGCGGTGCCATGCGGCCCTGCAATGTGGCGTGATTGGCGGCCGCATGCAGATCCGCGTTCACGCCCCAGCCGGGATCGCGCCCGTCGAACTTGACGTGGCCGCGCAGCGGCATGCCCGCAACCAAGCTGTCGCGCAGTTCGAATTCGGCCTCGCCGCGCCAGGCCAGCCACTGCGCGGCGGGATCATTGACCGGGGCGGTGGCGGCGCCCGCACGCAGGTCGGCCTGCCAGGTGCCGGCCAAGCGGTTCGGACCGCGGCGCCAGGCCACCGTGTGGGCCTCGGTGCCCAGCCCGGGAAACCACAGCGCCGGATCGAAGCCGGCCAGCTCACCGCGGCTGCGCAGTGCCCAGGCGCCGTCGGCGCTGCGCTGCACCGCCAGCGAGGCCTGGGCGCGCGCATCGCCGCTGCGGGCCAGGCCATCGCGCAACTCGACGCGCCAGGCCGCGCCGCTGCGCTCGGCGTCGGCCAGCACGCTGATCTGTACCGGCAAGGCGCTGCGCGTATCGTGCGCGCCGTCGAGGGCCAGGCGCGCTTGCAGACTTTGGCTCGCCGCCGCGGCGGTGCTGCCGTCGGGCCAGGGCAGGCCGCCGGCCTGCAGGGCGGCGCTGCCGGCCAGCGTCATCGCCGGCGCACGTGCGTCGAGCAAGGCCGGCCGCACGCCGCGCAGACGCAGATCGAGTCGCGCCGACGCGCCTTGCCACTCGCCGCCGCCTTCGATGCGGCCGGCGCCTGCCGCGAGTTGCAGCGCGAAGCGCTGCACGGTCAGGCGCGAACGGTCGCGCGCCTGGCCGCTGAGCTCGAATTCGATGCCGGCGATCGGCAGGCGTTGCTGGTCCCAGCGGCCGGGCTGCGAGTTGAGCATGCGCGATGCGCGCCGCGATCGGCGCGTCCAGGCCGCGCGAGTCGATGTCGGCGCGGCCCGTCAAGCGCGTCGTCGGCAGGCCGCTGGCCAGCCTGGCGAGGTCGAGGTCCTGGGTCGTCGCCGCCAGCGACGCCACCGGCCAGGCGGCAAAGGGTCGCAGGTTGGCGTCGACGCGCAGCGCCGCACCGGGCGCGCTGCCGAGCTCGGCCTGCAGCGCCAGCGCAGCCAACGGCCCGCGCGCCGTGGCGCGCGCCTGCCAGGGCGTTGCCGCGCCTTCGCGCGTGACGCGCGAACGCAGGTCGGTTTGCAGGTCGAGCTCGAACGGCGCATCGCTGGCCAGCGTGCCGCTGGCGTGCACCGACGCCCGGTCCCAGGTGAAGGCCAGTTCGTCGAGGCGGTGCACGGCGCCATCGCGGGCACCGAGTGCCGCGTTGACGCTGATGTCGAGCAATGGCGCCAGGCTGTCGATCTGCAGTGCGTCGATGCGCGCGCCTTGCAGCGTCAGCGCCAGCGGCAGGCGCAGCGTCGATCGGCGCTGCAGGTGTCTGCGCTGAGCGGTGCTTGCGACGGCGATGTGGCGGCGATGGTCGCTCGCGTGATGCGCGGCTCGATCAGCGTCAACCCGATCCAGGCCCCGGCGTGCGGCCGCCACGACCACGATGCATCCTTCCAGGCCAGCCCCTGCACGGTCAGCGTGCGCCCGCCCGTTCGGTATTCGAGGCGTTCGGCGGCAAACGGCCCGCCGGCCAGACGCCCGCTGGTGCCCGCGACCGTGAGGGCCGGCACGCGAGCGAGCAGCCAGGCACTGCCGCCATCGCTGCGCATCAGCCAGCCGATACCGCCGCCGACGACGAGGACCGCCGCTGCCAGGGCGGCAGCGGCCATGCGCCACGCACGGCGCGGCGACACGGGCTTGGGCGTCGTGTTCATCGGCTCAGAACGCAATGCCGACCGACAGGTGCAGCCGCCACTGCTTGACCTCTTCGCCGTAGGCCACGTCGGCGCGCAGCGGGCCGACCGCGCTGCGCCAGCGCACGCCCAGGCCGGCGCTCCATGCAGGTGTCCATTCCTGCCAGGTCTGGGCGGCGCGGCCGCCGTCGATGAACGCGGCCCACCAGACGGTCGGCAACTTGGCGCTGATCGGGTGCGCCACCTCGAGGCTGCCGGTGGCGACCACGCGGCCGCCGACGTCGACGCCGCCGACCGTCGGCGTCAACGAGCGGTAGGCGTAGCCGCGCACCGAGTCGTCGCCGCCAGCGCGAAAGCGCTGCGATTCGGGCACGTCGACGGAGGCGGGCGCGAAGTCCTCGCCGAGTTCGAGCCGGGCCTGGCCATACCAGTCGCCGCCGAGCGGGCGCCATGCCTGCAGCCGGCCATACAGGCGCGAGAAGTTGCCGCTGGCGTCGCCGCCGGCACTGCTGCGCACGCGGCCAGCCGCCGAGCTGCAGCGCCAGGCTCTGGCCCAGGGTGGGCAGGACGATGCTGTCGACATTGCGCCAGGTGGCATGGAAGTTCAGTGTCAGCGCGAGAGTGTCCGGGTTGGCCGACGCGGCCAGCGCGCCGGGCACCAGTTCTTCGACATAGCCGCGCTCGACTTCGACGAACAGGATTCGATCGGCGCGGCGGTTGTCGTAGGCGCGGCCGGCGCGAAACCGCAGCGAGTACGCGCGGTCGGTGTCCGAGTCCAGGCGTTCGGCGGTGCCGCCGACGAGGTTGCGATACAGGCCGGGCAGGGTGTGCGTCGACAACTCGCCTTCCCAGGCCCGGCGCCGGTCGGCGATCTCGAACTTGTTGCGCATCGTGGCCGGCTCGCCAAAGATGTGGCGGTGAATGTGTTCGAGCGACACGCGCGGGCCGTTGTTGGCGCTGATGCCGACGCCGATGGTGGTCTGCTGCAGCGGCACTTCGGACAGGCGCACGGTCACCGGCGCAGCGTCGGCTTCGGCCGGGTCGGTGCTCGGCGTGACCACGACGCGTTCGAACAGGCCGGACCGCTGCAGGCGCTCCTGGTAGTCGAGCAGCAGCACTTCGGTGGCCGGCGTGCCCGGCTCGAAGTTGGCCAGGTTGCGCGCGCTGGAATCTTCTTGCCGTGCGAGGCCTTCGATGACCAGGGCGCCGGTGCGGAACAGCGGCCCCGACTCGGCCGCGACGTGCACCTGCGCGCTGGCGCGGTCGGCATCGACCTCGGCGCCGGTCGCGGTCCAGGCGGCGCTGGCGTAGCCGTCGGCGCGCAACTTGGTCAGCGCGGCGTTCTTGGCCTCGCGCCAGGCGCTGTCGGTGAACGCGCTGCCCAGCGGCAGGCGCCACGCCTTGTGCCAGGCAGCGAGCGTGTCGCGCGACCTGGCATCGCCGGCCGCGGCCGCGTCGGCCAGCGGGCCGTGCAACGCGATGTCGGCCTGTGTGACGCGGGTTTGAGCGCCGGGTGTGACGCTGATGTGCACCCGCGGCACCTCGCCGGCCGCGCCGGGTTCGCGCTGCACGCGCACCTCGGCCTGCATGTAGCCCTGCGTGGCCAGCAGCGAGCGGGCCTGTGCGGGCGTGGCGGCCTCGAGCCGGCGCAGTTCGGACTCGGACAGTGTTTCACCCGGCGCCAAGACGGCCAGGCGCGACAGGTCGAGGTAGTTCTCGAGCAGCCGCCGCTGCGCCTCGGGCGCGTCGATCGTCAGCACGACTTGCGGTGGCGGCGCTGCGGCCGGTCGCGCCGTCGGTTGCCGGCCCGAGCGCCGCGCAGCCGCCAAGCCCGCAGGCCAGCGCGATGCCGAGCGCGCGCGTCCATGCCATGCACCAGACGCTGCGCGAGTCGACGCCGCGCCGGTCGCTGCGCGCTGCGGGCCCAGCCCCACGGAGACGCGGCGGGCTCATTTGCTGAGCAGCCGCATCGCTCCTTCGAGGCCCGACAGCGTCAGCGGGAACATGCGTTGGTTCATCAGCTGACCGATGATCGAGATGCTTTGCCGGTACTGCCACACGCCCTGCGGCTCGGGGTTGATCCAGGCGCACTTGGGGAAGGCGTGGGTCAGGCGCTGCAGCCACTCGGCGCCGGGTTCCTCGTTGTTGTACTCGACGCTGCCGCCGGGCTGCAGGATTTCGTAGGGGCTCATCGTCGCGTCGCCGACGAAGACCAGCTTGTAGTCGCGGTTGTACTTGCGGATCAGGTCCCAGGTGGCGAACTTCTCGGAAAACCGGCGCCGGTTGTTCTTCCACACGAAGTCGTAGACGCAATTGTGGAAGTAGTAGAACTCGAGGTGCTTGAATTCGCTCTTGGCGGCGGAGAACAGCTCCTCGGCGCGCTGGATATGTTCGTCCATCGTGCCGCCGACATCCATCAGCAGCAGCACCTTCACCTTGTTGTGCCGCTCGGGGATCATCTTGATGTCGAGCATGCCGGCGTTGGCGGCGGTGGCGTGGATCGTGTCGTCGAGGTCGAGTTCGAGCTCCGAGCCTTCACGGGCAAAGCGGCGCAGCCGGCGCAGCGCGAGCTTGATGTTGCGCGTGCCCAGCTCCTTGGTGTCGTCGTAGTCCTTGTAGGCGCGCTGGTCCCAGACCTTGACCGCGCTCTTGTTGCGCCCGCCGGCCTGCCCGATGCGGATGCCCTGCGGGTTGACGCCGTAGGCGCCGAACGGGCTGGTGCCGGCGGTGCCGATCCACTTGCTGCCGCCTTCGTGGCGCTCCTTCTGTTCCTCGAAGCGCTTTCTCAGCGTCGCCATCAGCTCGTCCCAGCCCATCTTCTCGATCGCGGCCCGCTCCTCGGCGCTGAGTTCGAGCTCGAGCGTCTTCCTCAGCCACTCGAGCGGCACCTCCTGCGTGAAGTCGGCGCGCAGCGTCACGCCCTTGACGTAGGCCGAAAAGGCGCGGTCGAACTTGTCGAACAGGGTCTCGTCCTTGACCAGCGTGGTGCGGGCCAGGAAGTAGAACTCGTCGACCGACGGCCCGATGTCATCTCAATCACGCCAGCCTGCAGTGCTTCGAGCAGCGTCAGGTATTCGCGCACCGAGACCGGCAGCTTGGCGGCGCGCAGGGTGGTGAAGAAGTCGATCAGCATGACGGTATCGCGGCGGGCGCTGGGTCGGATGCCATTGTCGCGCGGCCGGTCGAATGCAACTGCGTTTGCGGGCGGCCACGTCGTGGCGGCTGCAGCCAGGCGAAGAATTCCTGGTACCAGAGGCGGCTGTTGCGTGGCTTGAGGACCCAGTGGTTCTCGTCGGGAAACCACAGCAGGCGGGCGTCGACGCCGCGTGCCTTGAGCGTGTTGTAGTAGGCCAGGCCCTGGCCGTCGGGCACGCGGTAGTCGAGTGCGCCGTGGATCACCAGCGTGGGCGTGTTCATCGCCGCGACGAAGGCATGCGGGCTCTGCGACTGGGTCTGCGCCATGTCGTCCCAGTACCAGGCGCCCAATTCCTTCGAGTGCCAGGCCCAGGCGTCGCCGGCGTACATGCTGACCCAGTCGAAGCAGCCGGCGTGGCAGATGTAGGCCTTGTAGCGTCCCGCGGGCACGTGCCCGTTCATCCACGCCACCATGTAGCCGCCGTAGCTGCCGCCGCTGGCAAAGACACGCCGGCGGTCGATGAAGGGCTTCTTCAGCAGGGCATCGGTGGCGGCCTCGATGTCGCGCAATTCGAGCTCGCCCCAGCGGTGGGTGATGCTGTCGAGGAAGGCGTAGCCGAAGCCCGACGAGCCGTGATAGTTGACGCTGGCCACGACGTAACCCTGGGCGGCGAAGACCTGCGTGTTCCAGCGGTAATGCCAGTTGTCGCCCGGGCCGGTGTGCGGGCCGCCGTGGATGCTGTGCAGCAGCGGGTACTTCTTCTTCGCGTCGAAGCGCGGCGGGTAGGTGAGCCAGACCTGGACCTCGTCGCCCGCCTTGCCACCGCTGCCGCTGGCGCCCTTGACCCAGGTTTCCTCGACGCGACCGAACTCGAAGGCGCCGAGCAATGCGTCGTTGAAGCGCTCGATGCGCACCGGCTTCTCGCCCGGCAGGTGCGCGTGCAGGCGCGCCGGATGCGAGGCCGTGTCGGCCAGCGTCACCAGCGTGCCGGCGGCCTTGTCGAAGGCGCTGACCCAGCCGCCGGCCACCACCACCTCGGCGCGGCGGTCGGGCAGGTTGAAGCGCCACAGGTGCGTGCGGCCCTTCTGCTCGGCGGTGAAGAGCAGGGCCTGGCCGTCGTCTTCCCAGTGCAGCGGCGCGTGCACCTCGTGGTCCCACTCGGCGCTGACGACCTGCCAAGCCAGCTTGCTGCGGCCGAGCAGCGCCAACTGCCCCGGCATGGTGTGCTTCGGCCCTGGTGGCTGGCGACGAAGGCGATGCGCTCGCCGTCGGGGCTGTAGCGCGGGGCACTGAAGTCCCAGTCCGCGTCCTGCGCCAGCACGCGCACCCGGCCGCTGCGCAGATCGATCTCGGCCAGCGCAAAGCGGTCGTCGCTGCGCTTCTCGGCCGCCGGGTCGAAGGCGAACACGGCGTGCCGGCCGTCGGGCGAGACGTCGAAGTGGTTGGCGTCGGGCTCGCTGCGCGACAGCTCGTACGGCGTGCCCGCGAACAGGTCGCGCGGCCGGCCGGGCTGGCCGTCGCGGCCCAGCTCGAGCAGGTGCAGGTGCGGCACGCGGCCCATCGGAACGTTGTGGTCCCAGTAGCGGTACTGCGCCTGGCTGGTTGCGTAGCCGGATTCCTTGCGTGCCTTGAAGGCCTTGTGCTGCCTGGCCTGCGCCTTGGCACCCTCGAGTTCGGGCCAGACCCAGGACACGAACAGCAGCCGGCGCCCATCGGGACACCAGCGAAAGGCCTCGACGCCGGTCGCCACCTCGGCCGCGCGCCGCGCCTCGCCGCCGTCGGGCGCGATCAGGTACAGCTGCGGCTCCTCGTCCTTCGTGCCTTCCTGCTCGCGCTTGGCGGTGAAGGCGATCAACTGCCCGTCGGGGCTCCAGCGCGGCGAGCCGTCCTTGTCGCCGCAGGCCGTGAGGCGGCGTGGTGCGCCGCCCAGCGTCGACAGCAGCCACAGCGCGCTCGACGATTTGTTGTCTTCCATCGACGCCGTGGCGAGCGTGGCCACCGCCTGCGCGCCATCGGGCGCCAGGCTGGGCGCGCCCAGGCGCTCGACCTGCCACAGGTCATCGATGCCGAAGGTCTTCTTCTTCGCCATGTCGTCCTTCAGCGCGGCCTGGCGAGTTGCCAGGACAGGTGCGACCTGACCGCCGGCCACTCGGCCGCGGTGATGCTGTAGACCGCGCTGTCGCGCAGCGAGCCGTCGGCGGCGCGCGCGTGCGCGCGCAGGATGCCGTCGAGCTGCGCCCCCAGGCGCTCGATCGCGCGCCGGCTCTGCGTGTTCAGGCGGTGGGTGCGGAACTCGACGGCGATGCAGTCGAGCTCGTCGAAGGCGTGGCCGAGCAGCAGCAGCTTGCACTCGGTGTTCAGCGGCGAGCGTTGCACGCGCCGCGCGTACCAGGTGCTGCCGATCTCGACGCGCCGGTTCGTCGCGTCGACATTCATGTAGGTCGTCATGCCGGCGATGCGGCCGCGGCGTCGAGGACCGTGAAGGGCAGCATCGAGCCCGTCGCCTGCAGCCCGAGCCGGCGCTCGATCTCGCCGGCCATGCCTTCGGGCGCGGGCACGCTGGTGTACCAGAGCCGCCACAGCTCGCCGTCGCGAACGGCTTCGACCAGGCCGTCATGGTGCTCGCGCGCCAGCGGCAGCAACGAGGCGTGCGTGCCGCGCAACGCGATACGGGTCGGGCCACATGGCAGGCGTCACCGATTGTGGCGCTGCATGAACACCAGCTTCTCGAACAGCGTCACGTCCTGCTCGTTCTTCAGCAGCGCGCCGACCAGCGGCGGCACGACCACCTTGTCGTCCTGGCTGTGCAGTGCATGGGCCGGAATGTCTTCGGCCACCAGCAGCTTGAGCCAATCGAGCAGTTCGGAGGTCGAGGGCTTCTTCTTCAGCCCGGGCAGGTCGCGCACGTCGTAGAAGTTCTTCAGCGCGGCGCTCAGCAGCTCCTTCTTCAGGCCCGGGAAATGCACGTCGACGATCGCCTGCATGGTCTGGGCGTCGGGGAACTTGATGTAGTGGAAGAAGCAGCGGCGCAGGAAGGCGTCGGGCAGGTCCTTCTCGTTGTTGCTGGTGATGAAGACCACCGGCCGGTGCCGCGCCTTGACCAGCTCGCGCGTCTCGTAGACGTAGAACTCCATGCGGTCGAGTTCGCGCAGCAGGTCGTTGGGGAACTCGATGTCGGCCTTGTCGATCTCGTCGATCAGCAGCGCCACCGGCTGCTCGGAGGTGAAGGCCTGCCAGAGCACGCCCTTGACGATGTAGTTGCGGATGTCGCGCACCTTCTCGGCGCCGTCCGCGCCGGCGAGCTGGCTGTCGCGCAGCCGGCTCACCGCGTCGTACTCGTACAGGCCCTGCTGGGCCTTGGTCGTGCTCTTGATGTGCCACTGCAGCAGCGGCATGTTCAGCGCGCGCGGCCACTTCCTCGGCCAGCATGGTCTTGCCGGTGCCGGGCTCGCCCTTGACCAGCAGCGGGCGTTGCAGCGTGATCGCGGCGTTGACGGCCAGCATCAGGTCGGGGGTGGCGACGTACTGGTCGGAGCCTTGGAATTTGGTCATGGAAAGGCACTGCAGCAGGGGTGCGGGCCAGTATAAGTGGGCCCCCTATAATCCGCCGCTGCCTCGAACGCCACCACCTTCGCCCATGAAAATCGCGCTGCCCGTCACCCTGCTGCTGGCCCTGTCCGGCGTGCTGTCCACCGCCCAGGCGCAAAGCGCCAAACCAGCCCAAGCGGCCATCGAGAGCAAGGTGGCGATGTGCATCGGCTGCCATGGCATCAAGGGCTACCAGGCCAGCTTTCCCGAGATCCACAAGGTGCCGATGATTTCGGGCCAGAGCGCCAAGTACATCGTTGCCGCGCTCACCGAGTACAAGAAGGGCGAGCGCAAGCACCCGACGATGCGCGCCATTGCCGAGTCCCTCGGCTGAGAAGGACATGGCCGAGATCGCGGCCTACTACGAGCCGCTGGGCAAGGACGCGGCCCCGCTGCCCGAGCAGGTCGCGCCGGCGCCGGCCGATGTGACGGCGCTGCTGACCAAGGGCGCCTGCGCGTCTTGTCACGGCGCCAACTTCAGCAAGCCGCTCGAAGGCTACCCCAAGCTCGCCGGGCAGCACGCCGACTACCTGTACGTCGCGCTGAAGGCCTACCAGACCGAAGGCAACCCCTATGTCGGCCGCGGCAACCCGATCATGGTCGGGCAGATCAAGCCCTTCAGCCACAGCGAGCTGAAGGCGATCGCGAACTACATCGCTTCATTGCCGACCGACCTGCACACCGTGCCGCAGGCCAAGTTCCGCTGAACGCCGCGCGCGTGCGCCGCAGGCCGCCCGAGGGCGGCCTTTTTCATGGCGGGCGGGGCGCGCCCGGATTCGCTGCCGGCCAGGTTGTCGAGGATCGGGCAATCGGGCCGCTGATCGCCCTGGCAGCCATGGGCCAGGTGGTGCAACGTGCGCTGCATCGACTGCAGTGCCGCGATGCGTTGTTCGAGGTCGGCGACATGGGTCAATGCGATGCGCTTGACCTCGGCGCTCGGGCGCCGCTTGTCGCGCCAGAGTTGCAGCAGGGCGGCGATTTCGCGCGTCGCGAAGCCCAGGTCACGGGCGCGGCGAATGAAGCGCAGCGTGTGCACGGTGCTGTCGTCGTACTGGCGGTAGCCCGATTCGCTGCGTGCCACGCCGGGCACCAGGCCGAGCGACTCGTAGTGGCGGATCATCTTGGCCGAGACGCCGCTGCGCAGGGAGGCCTGGCCGATGTTCATGCCGGTGCCACCGCGGCGCCTTCGGTCGGCGCCGTTGCGCCGTCGGCGACGGCGGCGCGGCCGGCGGCCGCCAGCGCCGCAGCAGCAGCGCGTTGGCGATCACGCTGACGCTGGACAAGGCCATCGCCGTGCCGGCCAGGACCGGGCTCAATGCACCGAAGGCGGCCAGCGGAATGCCGACCACGTTGTAGAAGAAGGCCCAGAACAGGTTCTGCCGGATCTTGGCCGTGACCGCGCGCGACAGCGCCAGCGCTTCGACCACCAGGCCCGGGTCGCCGCGCATCAGCGTCAGGCCGGCGGTCTCCATCGCCACGTCGGTGCCGGTGGCCATGGCCAGGCCGACATCGGCGGCGGCCAGCGCCGGCGCGTCGTTGATGCCGTCGCCGACCATCGCCACCTTGGCGCCGGCGGGCAGGCCTTCGCGCAGCGAGGCCACCACCTGCGCCTTGTCGCCGGGCAGGACTTCGGCGCGCACGTCGGTGATGCCGAGCCGGCGCGCCACCGCTTGCGCCGCGCCGCGGTTGTCGCCGCTGAGCAGCACGGCCTTGACCCCGAGCGCCTGCAACGCGGCGATGGCGGCCGCGGCGTTGGCCTTGGGTGCATCGCCGAAGGCGAGCAGGCCGCGCAATGCGGGCGCCGCGCCGGCGCTGCGCGCGGCCAGCCACGACACGCTGTTGCCGTCGGCCTGCAGCGCCGCGGCGCGCGCTGCCAAGGCGGGCGGGATCGCGACGCCCAGCTCGGCCATCCAGCGGCTGCTGCCCAGCTGCAGGTCACGCTCGGCGACACGGCCTTCGACGCCGCGGCCGGCGACGGCGCGCACGTCGGCTGCCGCCGGCGGCGCGAGGCCGGCCGCGGCGGCGGCCCGCGTCACGGCGTGCGCCAGCGGGTGTTCGCTGCCCGCCTGCACCGCGGCCGCATCGCTCAACAAGGCGTCGCGCTCGTCGCTGCTGCCGCGCGGGCCCACGACCGCCACCAGCCTGGGCTGGCCCTCGGTCAGCGTGCCGGTCTTGTCGAAGGCCACCACGCGCACCTGGCGCATCAGCTCCAGCGCCTGCGCATCGCGCACCAGGATGCCGCGCTGCGCCGCCAGGCCGGTGCCGACCATCAGGGTCGCCGGCGTGGCCAGGCCGAGCGCGCACGGGCAGGCGATGACCAGCACCGAAACGGCGTGCACGATGGCCAGCGTCCAGTCGCCGTTGGCCCAGCCCCAGCCGAGCAAAGTGACCAGCGCGACGGCGATCACCACCGGCACGAACACCGCGCTGACGCGGTCGACGGTCTGCTGGATCGGCGCCTTCCTGGCCTGCGCCGACTCGACCATGCGCACGATGCGCGACAGCGTAGTCTCGGCGCCGACGGCCGTGGTGCGCAGCACCACCAGGCCCTCGCCGTTGATGGCCCCGGCCGTGACCCGCTCGCTGTCGTCGCCCGCATCGCGCGCCACGGGCAGGCTCTCGCCGGTCAGCAGCGATTCGTCGAAGTGGCTGCGGCCTTCGATCAGCAGGCCGTCGACCGGCACGCGCTCGCCCGGGCGCACGACCACTTCGTCGCCGACACGCACCTCGGCCAGTGGCACGACCCGCTCGCTGCCGTCGCGCCGCAGCGTGGCCGTGTCGGGCCGCAGCGCGCGCAGCGCCTGCAGGGCGCCGAGCGTGCGCTGCTTGGCCCGCGCTTCGAGCCACTTGCCGAACAGCACCAGCGTGATGACGACCGCGGCGCTCTCGAAGTACAGCAGCGGCATGCCGTCCGGATCGCGCCACCACAGGAACAGGCTCAGGCCATAGGCCGCGCTGGTGCCCAGTGCGACCAGCAAGTCCATGTTGCCGCTGCCGGCGCGCAGCGCCATCCAACCGGCGCGGTAGAAGCGCGCGCCGAGCCAGAACTGCACCGGCGTGGCGAGCAGGGCCTGCCACCAGGCCGGCAACATCCAGTGCGCGCCGAGCAGATCACCGGCCATCGGCAGCGCCAGCGGCGCGCTGAGCAGCGCCGCGAGCGCGACGCGCCAGCCGGCGTCGTGGCGCCGCAGGGCCACGCGCGGCTGCGACTGCGCGTCGATCGTCTGCGCTTCGTAGCCGGCGCGCTGCACCGCCGCCAGCAGCTGGGCGCCAAGGTCGGGCGCGGCGTTCGCCGCGTACAGCACCTGCGCTTGCGCCGTCGCCAGGTTGACGCTGGCCTGCAGCACGCCCGGCACGGCCGCCAGTGCACGCTCGACGCGGCCGACGCAGGACGCACAGGTCATGCCGCCGATGGCCAGCGCCAGGCTCGCGTGCGGCACCGCATAGCCTGCGTGCTCGACGGCGGCGATCAAGGCCTCGACATCGACGCTGGCACCGTGGCCCGGTCCGACCGCCACGGCCGCGCTCTCGGTGGCCAGGTTGACGCTGGCCGAAGCCACGCCCGGCACGGCCGCCAGCGCGCGCTCGACACGCCCGACGCACGAGGCGCAGCTCATGCCCTCGATCGGTAGATTGACTTGGCTCAAGGTTTTCATGACAACACTCTAGACCTTGCCATCATGTCAAGGTCAAGAATAGAACCGTTGTCGCCGCATCAACCTGGAGAACCGACGTGACCCCCATCGAACTGAAGCTGCCCGAAATGACCTGTGGCCATTGCGTGAAGACGGTGACCGCCGCCGCGCAGCGCCTGGACCCCGCCGCCCAGGTGCAGGCCGACCTGGCCACGCACCGCGTCACGGTGCAGACCACGGCGCCGCGCGACGCGCTGGTCAAGGCCCTGGCCGACGAGGGCTACCGCGCCGCCGCCTGAGCGGGCGTTGCCGGGTCGCGTCCGGCCGCGCGACGGCCCGGCCACGAAGCGGCCGCGAACGGCGCGGCGTCAGCGTCGGGCCGTTGCAGCGATGCGCCGCAGCCGGATCGCCTCTTCGCGTTCGCGCTCGTCCAGCGTCCGGCGCACATGCACCCGCGCGCGCGTCAGGTCGACCGCGACGCGCTGCTCGAGCACGTTCACCTGCCGCACCGTGCGCGCGAGGTCGCGGCCGAGTTGGCGGATCGCAAAATCCTCCGGTGCCGTCGCCAGCAGGGTTTCGAGCAGCCGCTCGAACGCCTGCGCCGCCTGCTCCGCCGCGGCGTCGAATTGGCCCGGCACCATGGCGCGTGCCGCCGCGCCGCGCACCAGCGTCGGTGGCCGCGCGAAGCGGTCCGGCACCGCGCTGCCGGCCGGTGCCGGGTCCACGCGTTGGATGTGCAGTGCGCGGCCCGGCCAGCCGAACGCGGCGAGATCGCCGCGGCCCGATGTCGCCAGCGCATCGGCCAGCGCCCGGTAGGCCTGGCCGGCCTGCTGCTCGATCACGCGCCGCGCATCGAGCGTCGGGCGCACGCGGGCAAACAACTGAATCACCAGCGCGTCGCGCCGCTTCTCGAGCAGCGCAGCGCCCTTCTCGACTTGATCGAGCCGGCGCGAAAGGCGCATCAGGCTCGAGCGCGTGATGCGCAACGGTCCGGCGCTGCTCATCGGCTGGCTCCAGCGCGCGCCGCCGCCGCGCGCTGCGGCGCGCGCGCCTCGAGCAGCGCATGGCCCAGGCGCAGCAAGTCCTGCGGCGGCGCCCGGTCGAGCAAGCGCCAGCCGCGCTCGATCGTCTGCGCGATGCCGCGCCGTTGCGTGCCCTGGTGCACGAACTCGCGCTCGAACGCCTCGGCAAATTGCAGCGCGCGAAGATCGGCCGGCGCGAGACCGGCCTCGCCGACGATGGCCACCATCATGCGTGCCTCGCGGCCACGCGCATACACGGCATACAACTGGTCGGCCCAGCGGCGATGCTCGGCGACCGTGCGATCGGGCCCGATGCCGGCGTTCATCAGCCGCGACAGCGAGGGCAGCACGTCGATCGGCGGAAACACGCCGCGCAAGTGCAGCTCGCGCGACAGCACGAGCTGGCCCTCGGTGATGTAGCCGGTGAGGTCGGGGATGGGATGGGTGATGTCGTCCTCGGGCATCGTCAGCACGGCCAGTTGGGTCACCGAGCCCGGGTGGTCGCGCAGCACGCCGGCGCGTTCGAAGATCGTTGCCAGGTCGGTGTACATGTAGCCCGGATAGCCGCGGCGACCGGGAACCTCTTCGCGCGCGGCCGCGATCTCGCGCAGCGCCTCGCAGTAGTGGGTGATGTCGGCCATCACGACCAGCACCTGCATGCCGTGGTCGAACGCCAGGTGCTCGGCACAGGCCAGCGCCGCACGCGGCGCCAGCAAGCGCTCGATCGGGGGATCCTGCGCCTGGTTCAGGTACAACACGCTGCGCGCCAGCGCGCCGGTGGCCTCGAAACGGTCGAGAAAGCTGCGTGTCTCGCGCTCGGTGATGCCGATGGCCGCGAAGACGACGGCGAAGGCCTCGCCGTGCGGCGCACGCGCGTGTTCGACGATGGCCGCCGCCAGCTCGAGCCCGGGCAGCCCGGAGCCCGAGAACACGGGCAGCTTCTGCCCGCGCACCAAGGTGTTCATGCCGTCGATCGCCGAGATGCCGGTCTCGATGAAGTCAGCCGGCGGCAGCCGTCGCACCGGGTTGATCGGCGCGCCCCACAACGACCGCAGGCCTTCGCCGATCGGCCGCGGCGCGCCATCGAGCGGCTCGCCGGCACCCGACAAGGCCCGCCCCAGCAGGTCGCGGCCGACCACCGCCAGTGCCTGCTGGCCGGTGAGCGTGATCTCGAGCGCGGCCACCGCCATGTCCAACGTGTCGCCCGAGACCTGGATCACCGTGATCTCGTTGCCGACATCGATCACCTGGCCGCGCCAGGGCGGCTGGCCTGGCGCGCGCAGGACCACCTGCTCGCCCAGCGCGGCGCCGTGGGTGCCGGCCACGTAGACCAGCGGCCCGCTGGCCGCCTTGGCACCGTGATACGTGCGCGCCAGGCTCATGGCGCTGCCGCCGCGATGGCGTCGAGTGCGCGGGCGATGTCTGCCGCGCGTTGCGCATGTTCGGCCGCCGGCGCACTGCGCAGTGCTGCGATGGCGCTCTGTGCGGGCATCAGGTCGAGCTCGGCATACGACACGCCGTGCGCCAGCGCCGCGCGCGCGCGGTCGACGAGGGCCAGCGTGGCATGGGCGAGGGCGAACGTCTTGGCCGGCGCGCAGAAGGCGTCTTCGGGGTCGAAGGCGCTCTGGCCGAGCACGAGTTCGCGCACGGCGGCCGCGCCGGCCAGCGTGACGCGGTCGGCATCCTCCAGCGCCTCGGGGCCGACGATGGCGGCCACCTCGCGCAACTCGGCGTCGCGCTGCAGCAGCGCCAACATCTGTGCGCGCAGCGCAGGCCAGCGGGCGTCGGCGGCCTGCGCGAACCAGGCTTGCACCGTGTCGGCGTACAGGCTGTAGCTGGCGTGCCAATCGACCGCCGGAAACTGGCGCTGGTGCGCCAGGTCTGCGTCGAGCGCCCACAGCGCGCCGGCCACGCGCATGCAGGCCTGCGTCACGGGCTCCGAGAAGTCGCCGCCCGGGGGCGACACCGCACCGATCAGCGTGACCGCAGCGTTGCGTTCGGGCTGCCCGGCGCAGCGCACGCGCCCGGCCCGCTCGTGCAGGCTCGCCAGCCGGCTCGCCAGGTAGGTGGGATAGCCTTCTTCGCCCGGCATCTGCTGCAGACGCGAGCCGATCTCGCGCAGCGCCTCGGCCCAGCGCGACAGCGAATCGGCCATCACGGCAACCCGGTAGCCCATGTCGCGGTAGTACTCGGCGATCGTCATCCCGAGATAGATCGATGCTTCACGCGCCGCGACCGGCATGTTCGAGGTGTTCACGACCAGTACGGTGCGGTCGAGTGCCGGCGTGCCGCGGCGCGGGTCGACGAGCTTGGCGAAATCGGCCAGCACGTCGGCCATCTCGTTGCCGCGCTCGCCGCAACCGACGTAGACCACGACGTCGGCGTCGGCGTACTTGGCCAGCGACTGCTCGATGACCGTCTTGCCGGTGCCGAAGCCGCCGGGCACTGCCACCACACCGCCTTCGGCCACCGGGAACAGGAAGTCGAAGATGCGCTGCCCGGTGATGAACGGCCGGTCGTACGACAGGCGCGCGGCCACGGGCCGTGGCCGGCGCACCGGCCAGCGCTGCAGCAGCGTGAGCAACGAGCCGTCGTCGAATTCGGCGACGGTTTCGTCGACGCGCCAGGCGCCGGCGCGCACGGCGCGCAAGCGCCCGCGTCGGCCGGGCGGCACCAGCACGGCGTGCACGAGCCCGCGTTCCGTCACCTGACCGAGCACATCGCCCGGCCCGACCTCGGCGCCCGCCGCGACCGAGGGCCGGAACTCGTAGCGGCACGCGCGATCGAGGGTCGGCAGTTCGACCCCGGCGGCCAGGAAGTCGCCCGTCGCGTCGGCCAGGCGCGCCAGCGGGCGGCCGATGCCGTCGAACACGGTGCCGAGCAGGCCGGGGCCGAGTTCGGCGAAGAGCGGCCCGCCGGAGCGGCGCACCGGCTCGCCCAGCGCCAGTCCGCCGGTGTCGTCGAATACCTGCAGCGTGGCTTGATCGCCCGAGACGCGCAGCACTTCGCCCTGCAGCTGCGCCGCGCCGACCCGCACGAGTTCGTTGAGGCGCGCCTCGCGCATGCCACAGGCCTCGACGAGGGCGCCCACGACGCGGGTGATGCGGCCATCGCTCGCTGGATTGCCCGGCGCGCTCACTGGACCATCCTGCGCGCTTGCGCGCTCCGGGATGAGCGCTTGGGAGCGGCCCGGCGCGCTCATGGCAGGCGCACCCGGTAGCCGATGGCGCGGCGCAGGAGCTCCAGCACGGCCTCCTCGGCCGCTTGTTCGGCGCCGAAATGCGGACTCGGAAACGTCGCGACGAGTGGCCGCGGCTGCCGCTCCAGGCGCTGCGCGAATTCCACCGGCAGCGCCCGCTGCAGCCGCTCCTCCAGCAGCACGATGCCGACCGCCGGGTCGTCGGCCAATGCCGCAAGCCGCAGCCGCGCGCTGGCGCCATCGATCGCCGTGTCGGCGCGCAGCCCGGCGAGCTCGAATCCGGGCGCGACCTCCGGCCGGCACACGACGCGCACGCTCAGTTCCATGGCGTCACCAGTCGCTCGCGCATGGCGGCGCAGGGCACCCCCAGCGCGAGGCCCCAGGCCAGGCGCCGGATGTCCATGCTCTGGGCGGCGAGTCGCGCCAGGAAGTGTTGCGCCGGCGCGCTGCCCAGCGGCTCGACCCGGCTGCGCCGGCGCAGCACGGCGATGGCATGCACCAGCGCGGCCACTTCGAGCCGGGCCGGAGCCTCGGGCGTGTCGGCGAAGAGCCCGGCCAGCGGCGTGCCTGCCAACGCGCGCACCAGGACGGCCGCGGCAGCCGCCTGACGAGCCGGCGCCGGCGGCAGCCAGGTAGGCCTGGCTGTCCAGCACCTGCCCGCCGGCGATGAACAGCGATGCCGCGTCGAAGTCGGACGGCGATGCCGCGAGTTCGAGTGCCGCCTGCGCGTTCATCAGGTCGATGCGTGTGCGCAGGACCTCGCGCAATGCGGCGTCGCCGCGCGCGGCCGCCAGACGCCAGCGTTCGGCAAGCACGCGCGTCAACGCCAGTTCGACGTCCAGCAGGTCGACGCGTGGACGTGCGGTCAGCGCCGCCATGGCCTCGGCATGGGCGTCGCCGAGCACGAACAGGCGCATCGCGACCTCGCGCGGTGAGCGTGCCTGCGCGAGATCGGCAAGCACGGCCTCCGGCAGTCGCGGTGTCGACAGCAGCCCGGCCAGGCGTGCCTCGGGCGGCGCCCCTTGCGCCGCACCGCGCACGAGCGCGCGCAGGCTGCGTCGATCCTGTTCGGCGTGGAACGCCTCGAGCACCGGGTTGTCGGGCCCCGCCCAGCGCGCGAGGCGGCCGAGCAGGCCCGCTGCGGTGCGGCGCTCGGCCTGCTCGATGTCGCCGGCGCCGGCGCCGGCCGGCAGCGGCGTCGCCAGCCACCCGTCCTTCGCCATTGCGTGCCCCAGCGCAGGCGGGTCGGGCAGCGCTGCCCAGCGCTCGAGCTGCTCGCGCGAACACAGATGCAGCGCCAGCCCGCGCGCGCGGGCGGCCAGCGGCGCGTAGTCGATGCTCATCGGGGCACCTGCGCGAGCAGCTTGGCTTCGAGCCGCGGCCGCAGCGCCCTCAGCCGCGTCGCCAGCGTGCAATCGATGGTGCAACTGCCGTCGCCGGCGCGCGCGACGAAGCCCGCCGGCACCTTGTCGTCGGGCACCAGCGCGAACCATGGCCGATCGTTCAGCAGCGGCTCCAGGCGTGCCGCGAGGTCCGGCCGGCAGTGCAGCGCGGCCTTGTTGCCGCCCAGATAGACCGCGACTGCAGCCAACTGTCCGGGCAAGTTCTCGAGGTAGCGCGTGTCGGTCGTGGCCGCATCGGTCAGCGCCTCGGCGCGGGCGAGGACGCGATCGACGAAGGCATGCTGCGCGGCCAGCACGCCGGCGGCGGCGCGTCGCTGTGCGACGGCACGCTCGACGGCGAACGCGCTCTCGCGTGCCGCCTGGCGCGCGGCCAGTTCCTGCTCGATGCTGCGTGCCGAGGCATTGGCGCTGGACGCGGCCAGCGCGGCGACCTCGGCGTCGGCGCTCGCGCGCAGCGCAGCCGTGCGTGCCTGCGCTTGTTGCGTCATCCGCGCGATCAGCGCGTCGACGGACATCGCTGCAACCCGTCAGCCGGCGGCGCGCAGCAGGATCATCACCGCGACCACGAAGCCCAGGATGACCATCGTCTCGGGAATCGCCACCATGATGATTGCCGTCGTCGCGAGTTCGGGCTTCTCGGCCAGGCTTGCCGCGATGGCCGGCCCGATGCGCCCTTGGGCCCACGCGGTGGCAAGGCCGGTGACCGCCACCGCGGCGGCGGATGCAAACACGATCCAGATCAGATCCATGACGTTTCTCCTTGCGCAGGTGTGAGGATCCCCCGGTGTGTCCTGCGCTGGGGGCAGCTGCGGAGGGTGTGACAGTTGGACGGGCACGGCGTCATGCGGCGGGGCTGCGCGATGTCCGGCGCCAATGGGCGAGCGGTGTGTAGATGGCGCCGCCGGGGCTGTAGAACTCGCCGAAGAATTCGACGTAGTGCAGGCGCAGGGCGTGAATCGTCGGGCTGAAGAGTCCGATCGCGAAGTTGACGAGGTGGAACAGCAGCGCGAAGGCCACCCCGACGAGTGCGCTGCCCAGGGCACCGACCATCCGGTTGGCGATGATCGCGAGCATCAGCGACGCCGTGCCGAGCGCCATGATCCGCGCGTAGGACAGGATGTGGCCGAAGGCGGACATCAGCTCGACCACCGCGATGATGCCTTCGAGGGCGATCAGCACCGGAAACGCGACCAGCACGGCGATCGCCGCCGGCGTGAACAGGCGCGGCGGCAGCACCTTGAACGCGGCGAGCAGCGCCAGCGTGGTGAGGCCGATCATGACGATCGTCAGGCCGCGCCCGACGGCTTGGCGCCGGTGTCCCTGGCGCCATGCACCGATGACGGCGAACACCAGACCGAGCACGATGTGGACGACGCCGAGCGCGATGGTGAACGCGAGGAATGGCGCCAGCGATGTCTCGCGGTCGAAGGCCAGCGCCCGCATGCCCCAGGCCGCACCCAGCGAGCCGAAGAATTCGCCGAAGAGCACGCCGAACGCGATCGCGAACAAGGCACAACCCAGCGCCATCTCAGCCACCGCGCGCAGGCTGCTGCCGGCGCGTGAGCGCCAGTACACGACCGCGGCCAGGCCGGCGAGCAGCAAGCCGTAGCCGACGTCCCCCATCATCAGGCCGAAGAACATCGGGAACGTCACGGCGACGAATGGCGTCGGATCGATCGAGCCATAACGCGGCAACGGGAAGGCGCGCGTGATGAGCTCGAAGGGCCTGAACAACCTGGGGTTGACGAGCGCAACCGGCGCGTCGGCGCGGGTCCAGGGCTCGGTGCCGACCTTGGCGACGACGAGCTCCGGACCGAGCTCGCGCACGAAGCGTTCGCGCAGCGGCGCCAGTGCAGGCTCGGGCAACCAGCCTTCGATCACGAACAGCAGTTCGCCGCAGCGCACCTGCGCCTGGGCTTCGACCAGCAACAGCAGGTCGTGCAGTCGCGTCTGCAGGGCTTCGAGTGCCGTGCGCGCGTTCGCCACCAGGCCGGCGCGCCGCGCATCCGTCGTCTGCAGCTCGACGTCGATCTGGGCGAGGCGTGCCCGCAGCGCGGGCAGTGCGTGCAACAGATCGGGCTCGCCCAGCCCGCGGGGTACCGGCAACTCGTCCAGCCGCGCCGCAGTCAGCAGGCCCTCGACGCTCGCGGCGGCGCGGCCTGCGGCCAGCACCAGGATCGCGGTCTCGCCACTCGGTAGCGGTTTGGCATGCATCTCGACCTGGGCCCCGGCTGCTGCCCGGACACCGCTTTCGAGTTGTGCCAGCGACGCTCCGGTGCCGGGACGCAGCAAGACGAAGGACGCGCGGGCATCGGGCCAGCGTTGTGCGCGCTCGAGCAAGGGGCCGAAGGCTTCGAAGAAGCCGCGGTACTGCAACAGTGCCGCCTGTTCTTCGGCCAGTGCGGCGCGTGCGCGTGCCAGTGCGGCCAGTTCGCGGCGCAGCCGATGCACGCGGCGCGCCGCAAGCGGCAGCGGCACGGCCGGTTCAGGCAGCGAACCCGGCGTGGCCTCGGCGGGCACGGCCCCGAGCACCGCCTCGACGTCGTCGAGCACCCGGCGCGCGTTGCGCGCGAGCCGTGGCGCGAACACGGCGGCGCGCGCGACCGCCGCCGCGCGGGCCTGCGGCGTGACGATGTGCAGGTCACCAACGTCCTGCAGCAATCGCAAGGCAGCATCGCGCAACTGGCGCGGGCCGGCGATGCGCACACGCGCCATCTTGATGATCATCTTCGCTGCGCCGGGAGCGCGTCGGTCAACGCGGCGTCGAGCGCGAAGTGCGCGAGCGCGTCGAGCAACGAATCCGGTGCTCCTTCGAGCGCTGCAACGGCGGCGTCGGCCTCGGCGGCGATGCGTGCGAGTTCGCTGCGCTGCCGCTCGGTGGCGGCCCGCTCGTTCGCCGCCGACAGCGCCGCCAATGCTTCAGGATCGGGTACGGCCGCTGCCGCCGCCGCACGGGCTGCCTCGATGCGGGCCCGCGCAGCACTCGCCTCGGCGGCGATCTGGGCCCCGAGCTCCGCTTCGGTGTCCAGCAGGCGCGTCCAGTCCGGCTCGATCGAGGGCGGTACGACTCCAGCTTTCAAGGGCTCTCCCCAGGCGGCAGGCGGTCACAACGGCAAACGGGCACAGGGCGCCAGACCGTCACCGACATTCACTTCGCACCGGGCGCACGATCCGCTTGCCTGCACAGCGTCAGACAGGCGCCGAGCCGCGGGCACGATCGACCCGAAAAGTATTGACCCGATGCAGTGGGATGGGATTGACCTCGCGCAAGCCTGGCTCTGCGCCAAATCACGGCGCCGCGCCGCAGGGACTACTTGTCGCGCGAGCCTTGCGCGGCGGCTCGTCGAAAACCCGGTGATGTTGAAGGCATGCGTCGGGTGGCCGATGCCCTTGAGCATCAATTCGCCGACCGGCTCGGCGTGCACGAGGTCCTCGATCCGCGACAGCGTCTTGCGGTTGGTCAGAATCTGCCCGCCCTTGGCCTCGCTGCACATGCGCGCCGCGAGGTTGGTCACGCCGCCGATGCAGGCGTAGTCCCAGCGGCCCTCGAAGCCGATCGCGCCCAGCGTCGCGTAGCCCTGGGCGATCCCCATCCCGAGATCGAGTTCGTAGCCGCGCTTGAGCCATTGCGCGCGCAGCGGCTGGAACTTCTCCTGCATCGCCAGCGCCATGCGCACCGCGCTGGCCCCCGGATTCTCGAGCCGCACCGGATCGTTGAAGAAGATCATCATGCCGTCGCCGGCAAAACGCTCCAGCGTGCCCTCGTGCGCGAGGATCAGCGGGCCCATCACCGCGTGGTAATCGGCCAGCACCGTCATCACCTCCTCGGGCTCGGACTCGTCGGTAAAGGCGGTGAAGCCGCGCATGTCGGCGAACACCACCACCACTTCCTGGCGGTGGGTCCTGAGCAGTTCCTCGGCGCCGCCGCCCAGGATCGAGTCCACCAGCTGCGGCGAGAAGAAGCCCTTGAGTTTGCCCAGACGATCCAGCTGTGCCAGCTGTTCCTGCACCCGCTGCTCGAGCTTGCGATTCCATTGCGCGAGTTCCGCGGCCTGCATGCGCACCTCGTCGCGCAGCGCCTTCTTCTCGAGACTGGCGTGCACGCGTGCGCGCAGCAGCGTCGGATCGAACGGCTTGGGCAGGTAGTCCTCGGCTCCCAGCTCGATGCAGCGCACCACGCTGGCAATCTCCTCGATCGCCGAGATCATGATCACCGGGATGTGGCGCAACTCGGCGTCGGCCTTCATCTGTTCGAGCACCTCGTAGCCGTTCATCTGCGGCATCGAGATGTCGAGCAGCACCAGGTCGAAGTTCTGCCGGCGCAGCAGCTCGAGCGCCATCCGGCCGTCGTTGGCGGTCGACAGGTCGCCATAGCCCAGCCGCTTGAGCCGGCGCGTCAGCGTGTAGCGGTTGTCTTCGTTGTCGTCGACAACCAGCAGCGCGGCGTGGGGCGCGATCACTCGGCCGGTCATCGGTGGTCGTGCGCCTCGATCTTGCCGAGCAGGCGCGCAAAGTCCACCGGCTTGGTGTCGAATTCGTCACAGCCGGCGGCAAGCGCCTTCTCGCGGTCGCCGGACATGGCGTTGGCGGTCAGCGCGATGACGGGGATATGGCGGGTCGCGGGCGCGGCCTTGATGCGCCGCGTGGCCTCCCAGCCGTCGAGCACGGGCAGGCTCAAGTCCATCAGGATCAGGTCGGGCTGCTCGCTGCCGGCCAGTGCGACGCCACTGGCACCGTCGCGGGCGATCACCACCGTGTGTCCACGACGCGTCAGGCGCTGCTCGAGCACGTAGACGTTGTCGTCGTTGTCTTCGACATACAGGATCTTCATGCCAGCACCCCCCTCACACTGGCGCTCTGACCGAGCGCGATCGAACGCGGCAGCACCCGCCCCAGCTCACTCAGCAATTCGTCCAAGGTCGACGTGCCCTTTTGCATCACGCGCTCCACATCGCCGTCGAGCGTCTGGCGCTCCGCGGCGGTCAGGTCCTTCGCCGTCACCACCAGCACCGGGATGTCGTGCCAATCGGCGTGCTGGCGCATCTCGGTCAGGAACTCGAAGCCGTTCATGACCGGCATCATCAGGTCGAGCATGATGACGTCGGGCCGATGGTCCGCGAGATGCTCCAGTGCCAGCTTGCCGTTCTCGGCCTCGCTGACCTCCCAGCCTTCCTGTTCCAGCGCCCGGCGAACGCTTTGACGCATGATCTCGTCATCGTCGACCAGCAGCACGGCCCGCCCCTCGGTGCTGCAGATGCTGCGCAGGATAGCAGCGAGCCGGTCACGATCGAACGGCTTGACCATGTACTCGGTCGCCCCCAGCGAGTAGCCGCGCGTCTTGTTGTCCTCGATCGTCACCAGTACCACCGGGATGTCGGAGAGCTCGGGATCGCCCTTGAGTGCGGCAAGCACCGTCCAGCCATCCAGATCCGGCATGTGCACGTCCAGCGTGATCGCTGCCGGCCGCAGTTCGCGCGCCAGGCGCAGCCCCTCCTGGCCGCCGGCGGCCTGCCTGGTCGTGAACCCCTCGCGCTCGAGGAAGCGCGCCATCACCTCGCGCACCGTCTGGTCGTCGTCGATGATCAGAATCAGCGCGCCCTCCAACTGCGCGGCCGTGTGCGCCGGCCTGCGTGCGACGCGCTTGGCAGGGGCGGGCTGCGGCGCGCCGACCTGCACCGGCAGGCGGATCGTGAAGGTCGAGCCGCGGCCGAGTTCGCTGCGCACCGTGATGTCGCCGCCCATCATCTGGCAGAAGCGCCGGCTGATGGCCAGGCCGAGGCCGGTGCCACCGTACTTGCGCGTGGTCGAGGCGTCGGCCTGCACGAACTCCTGGAACAGCCGCCCGATCTGGTCCGGCGACAGGCCGATGCCGGTGTCGCTGATCGCCATGTTGATCCAATCGCAGCCGTAAGCGGTCTCGCGGCTGACGTCGATCGTCACGGTGCCGTTCTCGGTGAACTTGTTGGCGTTGCTCGTCAGGTTGAGCAAGGCCTGCCGGATCCGGGTCTGGTCGGCATGCATGGTGCCGATGTCCTTCTGGGCAGTGCACCAGCAACTCGTTGCCGTTCTTCGCCGCCGCACTGCGGATGGTCGTCATCACCTCGTCGATCAGTGGCGCGATCGAGAAGGTCTCGAGGTGGACATCCATCTTCCCGGCTTCGATCTTGGACAGATCCAGGATGTCGTTGATCAGTGCCAGCAATTGCCGCGAGGCGCGCAATACCCGGTCCAGCGGTTCGACCTCGTCGTCGCGTTTGAAGTCGCGTGCATCCTCCTGCAGCATCTCGGTGATGCCGATGATGGCATTGAGCGGTGTGCGCAACTCGTGCGACATGTTGGCCAGGAACTGCGACTTCAGCCGGCTCGACACCGCCAGCTGTTCGGTCTTGGCCTGACTCTCCTTGAACAGGCGCGCGTTTTCGATCGCCAGCACGGATTGCGACGCCAGCGTTTGCAACAGGTTCACGGTCGAGGCGGCGAATTCTCCGGCGATCTTGCGCCGCACCACCAGCGCGCCGGTGACATGGTCGTCGCGCAGCAGGGGTACGGCCACGACGGCGCGAATGCCGTCGCGCAGCCAGACATTTTGCCGGCCGTAATTGAAGGTCGCGATGTCGGGCACCTGAAACGGCGTGCGCCTCGAGGCGCAGGTGCCCACCGGGCCGTCGCCGATGCGGATGCGCGAGTCGCGCAGGGTCTGCACCATGGCTTCGCTGACGCCGAAGTTGGCCCGCGGGTCGAAGAATCCTTCTGCCTCGTCGTACTCGTAGATCGTGCCGGCGTCGGCCTCCGCGAGTTCCACTGCTCGCGCGACGATGGTGGCAAGTACCGTCTCGAGATCCAGCGACGAATTGACCGCGCGCACCACTTCGCCGAGCGCCTGAAGTTCGGACACCGAACGCGCCAACGCGCGCGTGCGGGCCTCGACCTCGGCGGTGCGCGCCTCGACGCGCTGCTTCGAGGTCGCGCTGATAGGCCTCGATCTCGCTTTGCGACTGGCGCAACTTCGTGCGCATCAGGTCGAGCGAGCCCAGCAGGTTGCCCAGGTCGCGTTTGCGCGGCGGCTGTGCCTCGTCCCCGAATTCCCCGGCGGCGATCTTTCCTGCCAGATCCACGGCGGCGTTGAGCGGCTCGGTGACGCCGATGATCGTGCTGTAGATGAACCACGCCGCGACCAGCAGCGTGAGCACCGTCGCCCAGGCCACGATCACGCTCTGTTGCCGCGCCGATTCGATCGACAAGGTGATCGTTTCGCTGCTGGCGTGGTCGTAGCGCTCGGCCATGGCACGGATCGCATCGCGTGTCTGCTTGACGCCGCCTTGCAACGCGAGCAGCCGGCCCAGCGGCATGCCGGTCGATACTTGCGCAGCCAGCGATTCGAGCCCCGCCGCCACCGGTGCGGCCGTCTTGTCGCGCTGGCTCAGGTTGCGCAGCACGCTGCTCGAGGCCAGCAGCGCCTCGTGCGCACGCCGGCCCAGGCTGCCGGTTTCGACCGCATCGGCCGCCAGTGTGACGAAGGATTCGAAATTGTCCTTCGCCGCACGCGCGAGCCCGTGCCGCTCGACGATGCTCTCGATGGTCGCGGTGCGGCGCACATCGGAGATCGCCTGGAAGATCAGTATCAGCGTGACCGGCGCGATGATGATCGCGAACTGGGCGAGGATGCGCAGTTTCAGCGTCTTGACTCTGACCATCGCGCCGGCGCCTCCTCCGAAGAAAACGACCGCCTAGAGCACTGACTGCGTCGCAATCGACGGCCCAGCTTGTCGGGCTCACGCTGCTGCGGCCCGCGCCTGCGGCCAGACCCGCCTTGCGCGCATTCTGGGGCAGGGCAGGGCTGGTGAAAATGGGGTCGAACGGAAATCTTGCCTGCGCTAGACTGCGCCGCGCGCTGACCAGCGCGTGCTGGAGGGGTGAGGGATGATGGATCGCACCGCGCGTTCGCCCTGCTCGATCGACGGCCTTTGCACGGCCCGAATCGCACCCTCGACCCTGCTCCGCATCTGGGTGGCAACGGTGACCGCGCTGATGTTCGGTGGGTCGGCTGCGCCCGCGTTCGCGCAGGCGCAGGCGCAGACGGAAACCGAGCGCAAGCTCGAGCAGGCGCTGCGCACGATCGAGGATCTTTCCCGACGCGTGCGTGAACTCGAGTCGCGTGTCGCGCCAGCGCCGGCCGCCCCGGCGTCCGCTGCGGCACCGGCGCCGGCGCCGGAGATGGCGCCGGTACCCGCGAGCGACCGCGGCCACGACCACATGGCCACGACCAAACCCCCGGTCGTCCTGCGTGGCTTTGCCGACGTGGGCTGGCACGGCACCAGCGGCGGCCTGAAGGGATTCACCGACGGATCCTTGTCGTTCTATCTCGCGCCGCGACTGTCCGACTCGGTGAAGTCGCTGATCGAGTTCATCTTCGAGCGCGACAGCAACGGCGACCTGACGACCGACGTCGAGCGCCTGCAGATCGGCTACACGTTCGAGAACGGCGCCACCGCATGGCTCGGGCGTTTTCATACGCCGCTGGGTTACTGGAACACCGCGTACCACCACGGCCAGCAGCTGCAGCTCTCGGTCCTGCGGCCGCAGTTCATCGACTTCGAGGATCACGGCGGCATCCTGCCGGTGCACACGGTGGGGCTGCTGGGAACGGGCGCCGTCAACGCCGGCGGGGGACGCGTCAGCTATGACCTGTATGCAGGCAATTCGCCGTCGATACGCGACAACACGCTCAACCCGAACGACATCGGCAGGCTCGAGTCCGGATCGGCGCTGGGCTTCAACCTGGGATACCTATTCAGCGGCAATGCCGACGGTTTGAAGATCGGCGTGCATGGCTATCGAGGCGACGTGCGCGACGATGCCAGCCCGGCCAATCGCACGCGGCTGAACATTCTCGGTGCCTACGCCGCGCTCGATTCGCCGCTGTGGGAGGTCGTGGCCGAGTACTACGCTTTCCGCAACGAGGACCTGTCCGGCGGCACCGGCCGCTACGCCAGCTGGGCCGGCTTTGCCCAGGCCGGGCGCCGCTTCGACTTGTGGATACCGTACGCGCGGATCGAGCGCGCGTCGCTCGATCAGGCCGACAACTACTTTGCACTGCAGGCCTCCGGGCGCTCCTACCGCCGCCTGGCCTTCGGCCTGCGCTATGACCTCACGCCCGATAGCGCACTCAAGGCCGAGCTGGGCCGCACCAGGCGCGAGGAGTCGCCGACCGTGGAGTTCAATCAACTGCTGATGCAGTTTGCGATCCGGTTCTGACCTGGCATGCGGCACACGACCCGACTCCCCGCCATCGGCGCCCTGCTGGCCCTCGTCGCCGCGACCACGTCGGCGCTGGGCGCCGACGTCTATGTCGTGGCGCGGGCAGACACCAAGCTGTCGTTGGACGAAGTGCGCGAGGTCTACCTCGGCGACAAGGAATTCAGTCGCGGTGTGCGCCTGATCCCGGTCGACAACCAATCGGCGCAGGCGGAGTTCACCGCCAAGGCGCTGGCGATGGATGCGCAGCGCTACAACCAGCTCTGGGTCAAGAAGGCGTTTCGCGACGCGCTGACGCCGCCGGGCGTGCTCGCGACCGACGTCGAAGTGATGGACTTCGTGCGGCGCAATCGCGGCGCGATCGGCTACGTGCTGTCGGTACCGCGCGACAAGGACATCGTCGTCATCGGCAAGTACTGATCGACCGCTGGCGGCGCATTCGGTCGCACGGTGTCGCGTTGAACGGTGTTCCTGGTGAGTGCCATGGAGGGCCCGGTGCACGCCTCTGATCCTGTGCCTGACGCGCGCGGAGCCGCGCGCCGCAGACGCGTCGCCGTGGCTCGAGAAGGGCCGCGTGCTGGCCAGGGACACGCTCGCGGGTCTGGTCGCCTCGGTGGCCCTGATTGCCAACATCGTCTCGTTCGCCGCACTCATGTTCCCCGGCGAGCTCAGTGCCGGCACCTCGACGGCGGTCTGGGCCATGCTGATCGGAAGTTGCATCGGCGGCGCCTGGATTGCATTGACGACCTCGTTGCCGCCGCTGGCCACCGGCATCGATTCGCCGACCGGCGCCGTGCTCGTCCTGCTGAGCGCGGCGGCGGGCTCCGCGGTGTTGGCGGCAGGCGGCAATGCGCAGACGGCGGTCCAGACCGTGATGCTGATCTTCACCGCCGCCACCGTGCTGTCAGGTGCCTTGCTGTATGGCCTGGGCGCCTTCCGCTTGGGGTCGTACTTCCGCTTCGTGCCGTATTTCGTCGTCCGCGGCTTCATGGCGGCCACCGGCTGGTTCCTGATCGTCGGCAGCATCCGGATGTCGACCGGACGCACCTTGTCCCTCGATAGCGTCGCGACCCTCCTGACGGCGACACAGGCCGCCAAGCTGGCCGGCGCCATCGGCGCGCTGGCCGTGTTGTTGGCGCTGCGCCGGTGGGTCAAGTCCACGATGGCCATGCCTGCGGCGCTGTTGGTGATGTCGATTGCCGGGGCCGTCGTCCTGCGGTCGATCGGCTTGGCCGGCCACGAGCACGGCTGGTTCCTGCCATCGCTCGGGTCCTTGACGCCCTGGTCGCCGCTCGAGGCGGTGCGCGCCTCGCAGCTGACATGGCCGGCCGCAGCGGCCATCGTGCCCGAACTGCTGGCCGTGACGATCGTGGCGCTGGTCTCGCTGGTCACCAAGGTGTCGAGCATCGAGGTGGCGCGCAAGGCGTCGGGCGATCTCGACTGCGAGTTTCGCGGCCACGGCATCGCCAGCCTGATCGCGGCGCCGTTCGGCGGCATCATCAGCAGCCTGCAAGTCGCATCCAGCAGCCTGCTGGTGCATGCCGGGGGCGTGACACGAATCAGCGGTGTCGTCTGCGCGTTGGCGCTGGGCGTCGTCGGCGTCGCCAGCTTCGATCTGCCGGGGCTGATTCCCATTCCCGTCGTCGCCGGCCTGGTCCTCTACCTCGGCTGGACCTTTGTCGAGGCCGCGCTGTCGCGCCCGCGCACGCAACGGGCCTGGTTCGACCTGCTGCTGGCCGTCGCCATCATGGCGGTGTGCATCCGCTACGGCTACGTCGTGGGCGTGCTGGGCGGCGTGGTCGGTGCCTGCCTGCTCTTCGCCATCAACTACGCCCGCATCGGCGCGGTGCGCAGGCACCTGACGCGGGCCCAGTTCTCGAGCTACGTCAACCGTTCGGCCCAGGCGTCGCGCTACCTGACCGAGAACGGCGACGCGGTGCAGCTCTACTGGCTCGCGGGCTACCTCTTCTTCGGCTCTTCGGAGGGCGTGTTCGAGCGCATCCGCGGCGACATCGTCGCGTTGCCGCCTGGCCGGGTGGCCTACGTGATCCTCGATTTCGGCATGGTGTCGGGTGCCGACTCCTCGGCCAGCGTCAGCCTGACCAAGCTGCACAACTTCTGCGAGCAGCACGGCGTCACGCTCGTCTACTGTGCACTGTCGGCGGCCATCCGCTGGACGCTCGAGCGCGGCGGCATCTTCAGTGCCAAGGGGCGGCCAGACGCTTTCGCCGACCGCAACCTGGCGCTGGCCTGGTGCGAGAACCAGGTGCTCGCCAGGGCGAAGATCGATACCGATACGGGCTTGGCCGGCTTCGATTCGTGGCTTGCCCAGCAACTCGGCGAGCGGGTCCGGCCCGCCGACCTGATGGCCTATCTGGAGCGCAAGGACGTCGATGGCTCGCAGATCATCTACCGCGAAGGCGAGCCCGCCGACAACGTCGACCTGGTGGCCGCCGGCAGCCTGGCGATCGATATCGCCAAGGGCAGCGGGGAATCGCTGCGCGTGCGCACCGTCATGGCCCACACCGTGATCGGTGAGATGGGCTTCTTCCGGCGCTCGGTTCGCTCGGCCACCGTGTCGGCCGACGGCCCGGTCACGCTCTTCACGCTGACCCGCGCCAACTTCGAGCGCATGCGCCGCGAGCGGCCCGACCTGGCGATCGAGTTCGACGACTTCATCCTGCGCGTGCTGGCCGACCGGGTCAGCTTCTCCGATCTTGCGGCGCTGGCCCTGAGTCGCTAGTGGTCTGACGTGGCGGTGGGCGCGCGTCGGCCGTCGCCGGCCGAGCAGCGCCCACGGCGCGCGGCGTACAGTTCGCTGCGAAAGCCATTGGCAGCCCCTGTCCCTTGCAGCAACCGACAACCATCTCACTCGTGCTCGGCAGCGGCGGCGCCCGCGGGCTGGCCCATATCGGCGTGATCCAGTGGCTGACCGAGAACGGCTACGACATCCGCTCGATCGCCGGCACCTCGATGGGTGCGCTCGTCGGTGGCATCTACGCCATGGGCAAGCTCGAGGTCTATGCCGAATGGGTGTTGGCGCTGGAACGCATGCAGGTGCTGCGCCTGCTCGACCCGACCTTCGGTCGCGATGGGCTGTTCAAGGGTGAACGCATCATCGGCGTGCTGCGCGAGCTGATCGGCGATTGCGCCATCGAGGCGCTGCCGCTGGCCTTCACCGCGGTGGCCACCGATCTCGAATCCGGCGAGGAGGTCTGGTTGCGCGAAGGCACCCTGTTCGACGCGATACGGGCCTCGATGGCGACGCCGCTGGTCTTTACGCCGTTCCTGCACGGCGCCCGCACCCTGCTCGACGGCGCGCTGGTGAACCCGCTGCCGATCTCGCCGACGCTGGGCGACGCCACCGATCTGACCATCGTGGTCAACCTCAGTGGGCCGACGGAATTGCGGCCGCCGCCTGCGGCGAGCGCGCCGATGGCCATCGGCAATGTGTACCGCCAGCGCATACGCGCCTTCATCGAGAGCCTGCACCCTGGGCAGACGCCCGACGTGCCGGCTCGGGGCCTGTTCGACGTCGCATTCGGCTCCATGCAGACGATGCAGGACACGATCGCGCGCCTCAAGCTGGCGGCCTACGCGCCCGACGTCACCGTCGATCGTGCCGCGCAACGCCTGCGGCTTCTTCGAGTTCTGGCGCGCGCAAGAGCTGATCGCGCTGGGGCGCGAGCGTGCTGCACAGGCGTTCGCCAAGGCCGGGCTGCAGGCGCTGGCGGCGCCGCGGGGCGAAGAGCCCTCTCGTTAACCCGCAACGGGCATCGCGGCGGGCTGCCTAAACTGCCGTTCCTTCCTGTGCTGCCACGGAGCGACCCTGATGACGACGACGAAACGACTCCTCACCACCGCCCTGATCGCCGCGGCGGTCGGCCTCGGCGCCGCCGCCCAGGCCCAGACGCTGCGCTTTGCCAGCCAGGGCGACCCGCAGACGATGGACCCGCATTCGCAGAACGAGTCGTTCACCAACTCGGTCAACCAGCAGGTCTACGAGTACCTGATCCATCGCGACCGCCAGCTCAACTTCGTGCCCGGGCTGGCGCTGTCGTGGGAGCAGACCTCGCCGCTGAAGTGGCGCTTCAAGTTGCGCCAGGGCGTGAAGTTCCACGACGGCACGCCGTTCACCGCCGACGACGTGGTGTTCTCGATCATCCGCGCCCAGCAGCCGACCTCGCAGATCGCGGTCTACGCCAACGCCGTCGGCACGCCGAAGAAGATCGACGACTACACCGTCGAATTCGAGTTGCGCAAGGTCAACCCGATCTTCCTCGAGCATGTGCAGCCGCTCTTCATCATGAGCAAGGCCTGGTGCGAGGCGCACAAGGCGACCAAGCCGCAGGACTTCAAGAACAAGGAAGAGGCCTACACCGCGCTCAACGCCAACGGCACCGGCCCGTACATCCTGGTCAAGCGCGAGCCGGGCATCCGCACGACCTGGAAGCGCAACCCGAACTACTGGGCCAAGCCGAAGGCAACGTGCAGGAGGTGGTGTTCACGCCGATCGGCAATGACGCCACGCGCACCGCGGCGCTGGTCTCGGGCGAGCTCGACTTCATCCTCGACCCGCCGCCGCGCGACGTGGCCAAGCTGCGCAACACCGCCGGCGTGAAGATCATCGACGGCCCCGAGAACCGCATCGTCTTCATCGGCATGGACCAGTTCCGCGACGAGCTGATCATACAGCAACATCAAGGGCAAGAACCCGTTCAAGGACGTGCGCGTGCGCCGCGCGCTGTACCACGCGGTCGACATCGAGACGATGAAGAACAAGCTGATGAGCGGCCAGAGCTTTCCCACCGGCGGCATGACGCCGTCGCCCAAGGCCGCCTACAACGACCCGAAGATCGAAGCCGCGCGCTGCCGTTCGATCTGGCCTGGCCAAGAAGCTGATGGCCGAGGCCGGCTACCCGAACGGCTTCGAGGTCCAGCTCGATTGCCCGAACAACCGCTACATCAACGACGAGGAGATCTGCATCGCGCTGGCGGCGATGTGGGACAAGATCGGCGTCAAGGTCAAGGTGGTGGCGCATTCCGCGCGTGACCTACTTCCCCAAGCTGGAGAAGTTCGAGACCAGCATGTACATGCTCGGCTGGGGCGGCGCCGTCACCGATGCCGAAACCACGCTCACGCCGGTGATGCGCAACCTGGGCACGGGCGGCATCGGCTCGTACAACTACGGCCGCTCGACCAACGCCAAGTTCGACGACCTGGCCGCACGCTCGAGCGTCGAGGCCGACCCGGCCAAGCGCAAGGAACTGGTGCTGGCGGCGCTGACCGAGTGGAAGGAGCAGGTGCACACCATTCCGCTGCACCGGCAGGTGATTCCCTGGGCCGCGCGGTCCAACGTGACCGCGGTGCACCGCGCCGACAACTACCTGATCTGGGACTGGGTGACGATCACCAAGTAGGCCTTCCTGGCCGCGGCATCGCGGTGAACATGCCGGCGTCGACATTGGGGTTTCGTCGGCGCCATCGGCTATCGTCGCGCACCGATGAACACCAACCCTGACGGCGCCCAGCGCAATCTGCGGCGCAACCGATGGCTGCGCCACTTGCTTGCCCGGCCGCGCCTGTTCATTGCCGCCGCCGTGGCCGCGGTGGTCGGCATCTGGCTGCCGCCGGAGCTGGCCAGCCACGCGGTGACGCGCTGGCTGATCGCCTGGAATGTCGGCACGCTGCTCTACGTGCTGCTGGCCGCGATCATGATGTGGCGCTCGCAACACGACCACATGCGTCAGCGTGCGCTTGCAGCAAGACGAAGGGCAACTCGTGATCCTGGCGCTGGTCGTGGTGACGACCATTGCCAGCCTGGCCGCCATTGCCGGCCAGCTGGCGCTGGCCAGGGACATGCAGGGCACGATCCGCAGCGCACACATCGCGCTGGCCGGCGTCACGGTGCTCTCATCCTGGGCCTTCATCCAGATGATGTTCACGCTGCACTACGCCCACGACTACTACGCGGCCGCTGCCCGCGGGCGGCCGGGTGGGCTGCAGTTCCCCGCCGACGAGCAACCCGACTACGGCGACTTCTTCTACTTCGCCGTCGTCATCGGCACCTCGGGCCAGACCGCCGACGTGGCCTTCGTCAGCAAGGCGATGCGCCGCATCGGCACGCTGCATTGCATCCTCGCCTACCTGTTCAACACGACGGTGCTGGCCCTGCTGATCAACATCGGCGCCAGCCTGCTGTGAGCGCTGGGTCGCGGCCTACTGGCCGGCCACGCTGACCATCCAGCCGACGCCGAAGCGGTCGGCCACCATGCCGAACTTGGGCGACCAGAAGGTCTTGGCCAGCGGCATCTGCACCGTGCCGCCTGCCGCCAGCGCGTTGAACAGGCGCTCGGCCTCGGCCTCGTTGGCCGCGTCGAGCGAGAGCGAGAAGCCGTTGAACACCGGCTTGCCGTCGCAGCGCCCGTCGCTGCACATCAGATTGCTGGTGCCGATGCGCAGCGTGGCGTGCATGACCTTGTCGTCCGACCCCGGCGGCAACATGCCGGGCGGCGGCTTCTCGGGCGCCTCCTTGTTGCGCATCAGCATCAGCACCTCGGCGCCGAGTGCTTGCTTGTAGAAGGCGATCGCTTCGTCGCAGCGGCCGTTGAAGAAGAGGTAGGACTCGATGTGCATGGTGGCTCCTGTCAAGTGGAGGGGAGGGGCCGCACTCTACGCCCGGCGCGGCCCGAACGCGAACCCGGTTGTTACGGGCGCTGCGGTCGGCTATCGTCCGGGCCAGTGAACCATAAGAAAACCGAGGGCCGGCGCGGGTGAGCACACCCGAACAACAGGCCCGGACCGAGATCGACCGCCTGTTGCAAGCGGCCGGCTGGGCCGTGCAATCGCTCGATGGCGTGAACCTGCACGCCGCGCGCGGCGTGGCCATCCGCGAGTTCCCGCTCGAGGCGGGCTACGGCTTTGCCGACTACCTGCTCTATGTCGACGGCAAGGCCTGCGGCGTGGTCGAGGCCAAGAAGCAGGGCGCCACGCTCACCGGCGTGGAGATCCAGTCGGCCCGCTACGCGCAGGGCCTGCCCGCCAGCCTGCCGGCCTGGCAGCGGCCGTTGCCCTTCCTGTACGAATCCACCGGCATCGAAACCCACTTCACCCAGGGCCTGGACCCGGCGCCGCGCGCCCGCAACGTGTTCGCCTTCCACCAGCCCGCGCAGCTGAGCGAGTGGCTGAAGCTGCTGCCGCTGGCCAGCACTGTTGCCGTTCGGTACGCAGTTGGGGCCATGCAGCCGATTGACAACGAGTACACGAAGAACACGTTCGCCGAGAGTGAGCGTGTGCAGGGCCAACTCAGCGCCGGCTACGAAGGAATTGGCCGCAGTGTGGAGTACGCGCACCAAGGGTCGGTGACTTCAGATACTCACATCAAGGCTCATAGCGATATCGACCTACTGGTAGTTGAGAAGCGCTTTGTCTATCTCGAACCGCCGCTTCAACCGAGCAGCCCTTACAAGGGCGACGCCATGCAAGATCGATTGGAGTTGCGGCATGTCGCAGAGAAGAAACCTGTGTCTGCCTATCCGTCGGCTAATGTCGACTGCTCGGGGGGAAAGGCCATCTCGCTTTCGGGAGGATCGCTTCGCAGAAAGGTGGATGTCGTGATCGCGGGCTGGCTGGATACACCCGAGTACAAGGATGGGTTGGGCGAGCACTTCCGTGGTGTCTCCGTGCTGGACAAGCCAGAGCGAAAGACAATTCAGAACAAGCCCTTCCTCCACAACTTTCGCGTTGACCTGCGCGATCGGTTGGAGCGAGGTGGACTGCGCAAAGTGATTCGCCTACTCAAATCGTTGAAGTACGACGCTGACAAGACTGCCACGATCTCTAGCTACGACGTTGCGGCCATTGCATACACGGCGCCGGATGACTGGTGGACCACTCCCTCGCAGCAGGACCTGCTTCTCATCGATAGAGCAGGCAAATGGTTGGACTACCTGAGCAGTGACCCGGCGTATGCCTCCACGCTCCAAGTGCCGAACGCAACACGAAGGATCTTCTGTGAAGCAGGAGCCACCTTTGCGGGATTGGATGAACTGCGCAGAGAGACTACTGGTCTCCTAAACGATATTCGCCAAGGGCTTTCGAGAAGCTTTCGAAAGCTCGAAGAAGCGCGAATCTCGCACTGAAAATGCTTGGACTCGATGTGATCGAGTTTGCGGTCCTGACTGGCCGACGCGTTAGCACAGAGTGCCACAACGTGGCGCAGCAGTGGAAGTGCCCTGATTAACGCCTTGTCCCTCCGCATCTTCGTCGCCGAGTGCGACCCCGACGGCCTGCGCGTCGTCGAGCGCTCCAACTGGATCGGCAAGGCGCTGATATTCCCGCGCGCCTTGCTGCCCAAGGTGAAGCAGCGCGATGAGCTGGGCCTGAACGGCCGGTACCTACTGCTCGGCGCGCGCGACGATGGCGAGGGTGACAAGCTCGGCATCGGCGAGTGTGACCCCATCCGCCGGCGGATGGCGAGCCACTATGCGCAGAAGCATTTCTGGACCCGCGCGGTGTGCTTCGTGCCCGAGTCGGTGCTGTCGATGCAGCAACACGTGGGTGGGGCAAGTTCGAGCTGCGGCAGCACGTGATCTGCAATGGCGTGCAGGCAGCAGCCGGCGGCATTGGCCACACCGTGTGAGGTGCGTTGATGCGCAACGTCTTCGACCAGTACGAGCAGCCCGAGAACCGGCTGACGCACGCGCTGCTGAGCAGCCTTGACGCCGACCGGCACTTGCTCGCGGCATTCGTGCGCTGGGTCACTGGCAAGAAGCGGCCCATGCGACAGTTGGTGGTTCACGAGCAATCGTTCCCGGACGGCGACGAAACGGATGCGGACGCCGACGAGGGGCGTGGCCTGCCCGATGGATGCATCTCCGACGGTTCAGGTTGGGCGCTGCTGATCGAGAGCAAGCTGACGAATCGGTGGGACGTGGGCCAACTGCGGCGCCATCGCGGGACGGCGGCGCGCCGGGGCCTGCCAGACTGCACCATCCTTTGCCTGACCGTGGGGCGCAGCAATCAGACCGTGCCGTCGCAGTGCGTCGCGCGGCAGTGGACCGAGGTGTATGCGTGGCTGCGGCAACAGGCCGGATCGGAGTGGGCGCGGCGCTGTGAACACTATTTCGAGATTGCTGAAGCTCGACTCACGGCCGGCAATCGGCTATCGGGAGGTGCATTGACCATGTTCACCGGGATTCCATTCAACGTGGCCGAGCCCTACAGCTACCCGCAGGCCAAGCGCATCCTGGGGCTGATGCGCGAGCGGCTGCTGCATCACGCGGAGTTGCGCCGCACGCTCGACGTGAATCCGGACAATCCAGGGCTTGGCGCCATCAAAGGCACCAAGGGGCGGTCGGTTTGGAACTACATCGCGTTGATGGGATTGCGCGACCGCTACTTCACCCAGTACCCGCACCTGACGCTCAGCATCCACGACGACCACCTCTCCTCCACCTTCACGGTGCCCAATAGCGTGCTCCCTCGTCTTCGCCGTGCCATCCTCGGCGCCTCGTTCGAGGAGTTCGAGGCACGCATCGAAGAGGTCGTGGGTGGCATTGCGGCGGTGGACGGAATGGCCAAAGGCATGCGGCCGGTGATCGTCGTCGTGCAGCGCCACTTCGCGTCGCAAAGCGCGCCGGCGTCCTGCGATGCCATGTTGCATTTCGATCCGCGCACGGCCGTCACGGTGAAACGCGGGCACGACAAGGGCGTCAAGATGCAGCCGCAATGGTTGGAACTGGCCTACGAGGTGTTCGACCACCGGCATTCGAATATGCAGTTCCAGATCGGCGCCGAGTTTCCCTACGATCGGTGTGCCGCGGTGAAGTCGCCCGCCATCACGGACGCGGTGGCCGCCGTGTGGATGGCGTGCGCACCGATGCTCGCCGAACTGTGAGGCGCAGCGAACGGGTGAACACGGTGAGGGCAACCGCGTCCGCCCGCGGGTCGAATCGCACTAAGCGCAGAAGGTTTACTGGACCTGCGTGTTGTGCTTCGTCGCCGCGCGAGGCAATTGAACAAGGCGCTGGGGCAGTTCCTGACGGCGAGCCTGGTGCGGCAGGCCTTGGCTCCTACCGCTTCGCTGGCTTCCAATCCGGCATCGTGCGGCGCATGAACTCGTCGAAGAGCGGTACCGTGAACGCGGTGTCGCCGTGTGCAGGGCTGTAGATCATGCCCTTGCGGATCAGGCCGCTGCGCAACGGCGCTACCGACTGGACTTTCACGCCCAGGGCATCGGCGATGTCTCCTGAGCGGTGCGCGCCGTTACCCATGGCCGCCAGCGCGCGCATGTAGTCCTTTTCGCGCGGTGTCAGGCGGTCGAAGCGGACGCGGAAGAAGCTGCCGTCGAGCTTCTTGATCGCCGCCGCGGTGGCGCGTTTGATGACCTCGTCATCTATGGGCGATGCGGGAGCCAGGTTCCAGGCCTGGTAGCCCCACTCCTGCAGAAAGTACGGATAGCCACGCGTTACCGCCACCAGCTCATCGAGCGCCGCGTCGGTGAAATCGGCACCCTGCGCGCGTACGGGGCCGCGCAGGGCTTCTTTCGCATCGTCAGGCGCCAAGGGGCCGACGGCCGGGTAAGTGAAGAGCCGTTCGGCGTAGGACTTCGAGCGGCCGGCCAAGCCCACGAGTTGGGGCAGACCGGCACCCACCAGCACGAGGGGCAGTTGCCGCTGCGAGACGCGGTGGATGGCCATGATGAGCGCGCTCATCTCGGCTTCGCTGAGGTACTGGATCTCGTCGACGATCACGGCCACAGCGCGGCCCCGGTCGTGGGCCGCCTCGCCCAACGCAACGAACAGCTCGGGCAGGTCGGCTTCGAGGTCACCAGAGTCGGCCGATCCCTTCTCCGGGTCGATGTCCAGGCCGATCTCGATGTCGGCAACTTTCAGCTTGAGCGCACCGACAAAGCTGCGCAACACGCGAAGGCCCCGCTTGACCTTGTTGCTGGCGCCGGCCATGGCGTCGAGCTGGTAAAGGATCTGGCGCAAAGGCGGCACCAGCAGTTCCGGCAGCGATCGGCTCTCAGTGGCCTCGACCATGACGCTGGTGTAGCCAGTCGCTTCCGCCAGTTCACGGATCTTGTTCAGCAGCACTGTCTTGCCGACGCCTCGCAACCCGACCAGCATCAGGCTCTGCTCGTATCGCCCTGTCTGCACCCGCCGAAGCATGATGCGGGCTTGTTCGATCAGTTCGTCGCGGCCTGCCAACTCCGGCGGCGGGCTGCCGGCACCGGGCGAGAAGGGGTTGTTTACCGGGTCCATGTATAGAGAGATTACTTGCGTGTACGAAGTTTATCTTTGCAGTCGATAAACTTCCACAATCTAGTCAAAATGCACCACACGGCTCCTGCCAAGTGTTTCGGAGAAAGTATCTACTAACAATCAAGGCGTACCCCCATTCCACGCCAATTGCCTGGACCGCCGCATTGAACGCTTCTACGCTCGTCTGGAAACTCTGCAGCTTCAACAGGCGGCGAGTGGATGAATACCCAATTCGGGTATGCTTATGCCCATTATGGGTATGAGCAAGAAGGCGGCAACTCGGAAGCCACACCCCGCAAGCCTGGCGGACGCGCTGTTTTCCGGTACGCAGCAACGCGTGCTGGCTTGGCTGTTCGGTCAGCCCGAACGCAGCTTTTATGCCACCGAACTGATCGGCCTGGCGGGCGCGGGCTCCGGCGCGGTGCAGCGCGAACTGGCCCGTCTGGCGCAGAGTGGCCTCGTCACGGCACGCGCAGTCGGCAACCAGAAGCACTACCAGGCCAACCCCGACGCACCGATCTATGCCGAGTTGTGCGGCATCGTGCAGAAGACGGTCGGCCTGGCCGAACCCTTGCGCGAAGCGCTGGCACCGCTGGCCGCGCGCATCCGGGCGGCCTTCGTGTATGGGTCGATCGCGAAGCGCGAAGACACCGCGTCGAGCGACATCGATCTGATGTTGATCAGCGACGACCTGGCCTACGCCGATCTGTATGCGGCGTTGGAGTCGGTGAGTGAGCGCCTCGGCCGCAAGGTCAACCCGACGATCTATTCCCCCCAGGAACTGGCCAAGCGCGTCAAGGGCAAGGAGGCATTCGTTACGCGCGTGCTGGCGCAACCCAAGCTGTGGCTGATCGGAGGTGACGATGCCCTCGGCCTTTGAGAATTTGTGTGGCCCTGGCAAGCCACTGAAGGCGGAACCACCCGACGCCAACGAGTTCGCCGGCCTCAAGCGTTCGGGCTTGGCGCGGTTGAAGGACGCCGGCACCATAACGCTGTCGCTCGAAGGCCAGTTCGATCTGGCTTACAACGCCGCGCACGCGCTGTGCTTCGCCGCGTTGCGCTGGCACGGCTACCGCTCCAGCAACCGCTACATCGTCTTTCAGCTACTGCCGCACACGCTGGGGCTGGGCCCCGACGTCTGGCGCGTGCTGTCCAAGTGCCACGATCTGCGCAACCTCGGCGAGTACGAGGGCGATCTCAACATCGACGAGCGCATCGTCACCGATCTGCTCGCTGCCTGCCGTGCCGTGGCGGCCAAGGTCGAGGCGCTGCCACCCATCGCAAAGAAATGAACGCCTCCACCCTGGTCCAGAAACTCTGGAACTACTGCAACGTCCTGCGCGACGACGGCATGAGCTATGGCGCCTATGTCGAGCAACTCACCTACCTGCTGTTCCTGAAGATGGCCGACGAGCGCAGCCGGCCGCCGCATCACCCGAAACTTTCGGATGGCCGACCCGTTTAGTTTCGATTGGACGAATATAAAGTTTCATTTGGACGACGCTGCGTTTACAATCGACCGGTGTCCGCCGACGACGCTCCTGCCGCTGCCGCCTACCCGCGCTTCCTGCGAGATCGCGTGGTGCAGGCCCTGGCCGACACGCCGGTGGTCTTGCTGCATGGGCCGCGCCAATGCGGCAAGACCACGCTGGCACGCCAGGTGTGCGAACCGCTGGGTTACGGATATCTCTCGTTCGACGATGACGCGCTTCGCGCGGCCGCGCTGGCCGACCCGGTGGGCTTCGTGGCCGACTTGCCGGCGCGGATGGTGCTCGACGAGGTGCAGCGCGTGCCGCAGATCTTCACGGCCTTGAAGGTGGCGGTAGACCGCGACCGCGCTCCAGGGCGTTTCCTGCTCACCGGCTCGGCCAACGTGCTGTTGTTGCCGCGCCTGGCCGATTCGCTGGCCGGGCGCATCGAGCCCCAGCGCCTGCATCCGTTGGCGCAGTGCGAGCTGGCGGGGCATGACAGCGGATTTCTACAGGCACTGTTCAGTGCGTCGTTCGGGTTGCAGCGCCATGCGCGGCTTGGAGAGCAATTGGCCGAGCGCGTGGCGGTGGGTGGCTTTCCGGCCGCGCTGGCGCGGCCGGCGCCGCGGCGCCGCGACTGGTACCGTGCCTATGTGGAGGCGCTGGTGCAGCGCGACGTGACCGACATGCGCCGCATCGGCGCACTCCACACGCTGCCGCGCCTGCTGGCTGCCGCTGCAGCGCAGACGGCACGCTTGGTCAATGTGGCCGACCTGGCGGGGCCTTTCCAAGTCAGTCGACCCACCATTCGCGACTACGTCACCTTGCTCGAACGCGTGTTCTTGCTGGAGCAACTGCCGCCGTGGCACAACAACCGGCTTAGCCGCCTGGTCAAGACGCCCAAGCTGCACCTGTGCGACACGGGCTTGGCCGCGGCGCTGCTTCGCGTGGATGCGGCGGGCCTGTTGCGTGACCGGGCGCTGCTCGGTCAGCTGTTGGAGACCTTCGTGCTGCAGGAACTGCGCCGAATGGCGAGCTGGCAGGCGGAGCCGATCGAGTTCCACCATTTCCGCGACAAGGACGGCGTGGAAGTGGATTTGGTGCTCGAACGCGGCGCCGACGAAGTGGCCGCGCTCGAAGTCAAGGCAGCGGCCACGGTGACCGAGGCCGATTTCCGCGGCCTGCGCAAGCTGCAGGCGGCGGCCGGGGCGCGTTTTCGCTGCGGCGTGGTGCTGTACGACGGCGAGCATGCGCTGCGCTTCGGCCCGGGCCTGCATGCGGTGCCGATCCGTGCGCTGTGGGATACGAAGATGGCGACGGGACAGCCATGAACGCCTCCACCCTCGTGCAGAAACTCTGGAACTACTGCAACGTCCTGCGCGACGACGGCATGAGCTATGGCGACTACGTCGTGCAACTCACCTACCTGCTGTTCCTGAAGATGGCCGACGAGCGCAGCCGGCCGCCCTACAGCCAGCCGAGCATCATCCCGGCCGCGTAGGCCTGACCCTCGCTGCTGGCCAAGGACGGCGACGAGCTGTCCGACCACTACCGCCACGCATTGGACGAACTGGGTAAGTCGACCGGCACGCTGGGGCTCATCTTCGGCAAGTCGCAGAACAAGTTCCAGGACCCGGCCAAGCTGCGCCGCCTGGTGGTGGACCTGATCGACGCCGAGAACTGGTCGGCGCTGGGCGTGGACGTGAAGGGCGACGCCTACGAGGGCCTGCTGGAGAAGAACGCGCAAGACACCAAGAGCGGCGCGGGCCGGTACTTCACGCCGCGCGCGCTGATCCAGGCGATGGTGGATTGCATCGCGCCCAAGCCCGGCGAAACGGTGTGCGACCCGGCCTGCGGCACCGGCGGAGTCCTGTTCACGGCCTACAACCACATCGCCAGGCACAACCCCAACCTCACGCGCGACCAGAAGCGGCATCTGAAGGAAGAAGCTTTCGTTGGCTACGAGCTGGTGCAGGCCACGGCCCGCGTGTGCGCGATGAACCTGCTGCTGCACGGCATCGGCAGCGAGAAGAACGTGCCGGTGAAGGTGATGGACGCGCTGGCGGCTGACCCCGGCGAGCGCTTTCACATCGTGCTGGCCAACCCGCGCTTCGGCAAGAAGAAGAGCAGCACCCAGATCGAAGGCGCCGACGGCAAGCGCACGACCGAGAAGGACGTGATCGAGCGCGACGACTTCTGTGCCACCACCAGCAACAAGCAGCTCAATTTCGTGTAGCACATCAAGACGCTGGTCAAGGTGAACGGCCGCGCGGCGGAGGTGCTGCCCGACAACGTGCTGTTCGAAGGCGGCGCCGGCGAAACCATCCGCCGCAAGCTCTTGCACGAGTGCGAGCTGCACACCCTGCTGCGCCTGTCCACGGGGCTGTTCTACGCCCAGGGCGTGAAGGCCAACGTGCTGTTCTTCGACAAGAAGGCGGCCAGCGAAACACCGTGGACGAAGAAGCTCTTGATCTACGACCTGCGCACCAACCAGCACTTCACGCTCAAGACCAACCCGCTCAAGCGCGAAGACCTGGACGAGTTCGTGCGTCTGTACAACCCGGCCAACCGCTTCGAGCGCACGCCCACCTGGGCGTCGGAACCTGACTCCGCCTCCGGCTGCGGCCCGGAAGGCCGCTGGCGCGGCTACGAAGTGGCCGAGCTGATGGCGCGCGACAAGGCGGGCCTGGACATCTTCTGGCTGCGCGACGAAACGCTGGCCGACAGCGACAACCTGCCGCCGCCCGACGTGATCGCGCAGGAGATCGTGGACGACCTGGAGGCGGCGCTGGAGCAGTTCAGGTTGATTGCCAACGACCTCGCTACGGCGACCTGAGACTGGCGTCGTGACGCAACGACGCCAAAGCGTAAGAATGGCGGCCCTCGCTCTGACCGTTACCGAGCATGTCCCGTCCCTGCGACGTCGTTCGCTCCACCTTCAATCTCGAGCCTGAACTGCACCAGGCATTGCGCCTGAAGGCGGCGAACAGCCGGCGCAGCATGTCCGAGATCGTCAACGACGCGCTGCGCCAGGCGTTGCAGGAAGACGAGGCCGACTTGTCCGCCGTACGCGCGCGGGCCAGGGAACGGTCACTGGGCTACGACGACTTCCTCGCCAAGCTCAAGGCCGATGGCACGCTTTGAGCTGCGCGACGACCCGCGCGCGTCGAGGTGTGAGAAGCTTGCGGGCAACGACAAGCTGTATCGCGTGCGGCAAGGCGACTATCGCGGCATCTGAACAGCAAACCATCGACCATGAACGCCACACCCCGCATCCCTGGCATCCGATCCCTGCATTCGCCCGGCCCGACGCACGTGCCCGACGCGGTCGTCGCGGCGATGTCGCGCCAGCCGACCGATCTCGGTGATCCGCGCGTGCCGCAGCTCATCGCCGCTTGCGAATCGGGCATGCAGCGGCTGCTGCTGACCGAGCGCGCCGAGGTCTTCTTCTATGCCGCCAACGGCCACGGCGGCTGGGAGGCGGTGATCGCCAACCTGGTCGGTCCGGGTACGGCAATCCTGGTGCCGGGCACCGGGCACTTCTCCGACAACTGGGCCGAACAGGTCGAAGCCTTTGGCGGCCGTGCGGTGCGCACGCCATACATCGAGGGCCATCCGATCGACGCCGCGGCGGTGGAGGCGGCGCTGCGCGCCGACACGCAGCACCTGATCAGTGCCGTGTTCGCGGTGCACACCGACACGGCCAGCAGCACCACCAGCGACATCGCAGCGATCCGCGCCGCCATCGATGCGGCAGGGCATCCGGCACTGTTCGTGGTCGACGTGGTGGCCTCGCTGGCGGCCGCGCCGTTCGCGATGGACGCGCTGGGCGTCAACGTGGTCATGGGCGCGTCGCAGAAGGGCTTGATGGTGCAACCGGGCCTGGCCTTCGTCGCCGCCGACGAGCGCGCGATGCAGGCCGCCAAGCGCGTCGAAACGGCGCGCTTCTATTGGGACTGGGAGCGTCGGCGCAGCGACTTTCCCTACCGCAAGTTCTGCGGCACGCTGCCGATGGCGCACCTGGCCGGGCTGGAGGCCGCGCTCGGCCTGATCGAGGCCGAAGGCCTGGCCAACGTGCATGCGCGCCACGCCCGCCTGGCGCGTGCCGTGCATGCGGCCGTGAATGGCTGGGCCGAAGGCGGCGCGCTGCGACTGTTCACCAAGGTCGCGGCGGCACGATCCGTGTCGGTCACCGCCATCGAAGTCTCGCCGGGCATCGACCCCGAGGCCCTGCGCAACGTGGCGCGCGAGCGCTTCCAGGTGGCGGTGGCCGGCGGCCTGGGCCCGCTCGCGGGCCGCGTCTTTCGCATCGGCCACCTGGGCGACATGAACGAGGCCATGATCCTGGGCTGCCTGGCCGGTGTCGAGGCCGCGATGCGGGTGCAGGGCATCGCCGTCGGTCGCGGCGGCGTCGACGCCGCGATCGCGTCGCTGGCCACGGCCTAGCATCCAATTTCGGTGAAGGAGAACGCCATGTCCGACCTGTCGATGCTCATCAACGGCCAGGCCGTCGCGGCCGAGAAGGGCGCCACCTTCGAGCGCCGCAACCCGCTCGACGGCAGCGTGGCCACCCGCGCGCCGGCGGCCAGCCCGGCCGATGCCGTCGCGGCCGTCGAGGCCGCGGCCGCGGCGTTCAATGCCTGGGCCCAGACGGGGCCTGGCGAGCGGCGCGCGCTGCTGCTCAAGGCCGCCGACGCGCTGGAGGCCAAGACACCGCAGTTCGTGCAGGCGGTGCAGGCCGAAACGGGCGCCACCGGCATGTGGGCCGGCTTCAACGTCATGCTGGCCGCGGGCATGATCCGCGAGGCCGCGTCGCTGACGACGCAGGTGGCCGGCGAGGTGATTCCGTCCAACGTGCCCGGCTCGCTGGCCATGGCCATGCGCCAGCCGGCCGGCGTGGTGCTGGGCATCGCGCCCTGGAATGCCCCGGTGATCCTGGGCGTGCGCGCCATCGCCACGCCGCTGGCGTGCGGCAACACGGTGGTGCTCAAGGGCAGCGAGAACTGCCCGCAGACGCACCAGTTGATCGTGCAGGCGTTCCAGGAGGCGGGGTTCCCGCCCGGCGTCGTCAACTACATCACCAACGCGCCGGCCGACGCCGGCACGGTGGTCGAGGCGATGGTTGCGCACCCGGCAGTGCGGCGCGTCAACTTCACCGGCTCGACGCGGGTGGGCAAGATCATCGCGCTGACCTGCGCCAAGTACTTGAAGCCGGTGCTGCTCGAACTCGGCGGCAAGGCGCCGCTGCTGGTGCTCGACGACGCCGACCTCGACGAGGCGGTCAACGCCGCGGCCTTCGGCGCCTTCGCCAACTCGGGCCAGATCTGCATGTCCACCGAGCGCATCGTCGTCGACGCCAAGATCGCCGACGACTTCGTCGCCCGCTTCGTGAAGAAGGCCAGGGGCCTGCCGCTGGGCGACCCGCGCAAGCCCGAGCCGGTGGTGCTCGGCTCGGTGATCGGCATGCCCACCGTCGAGCATTGCAACGCCTTGATCGACGATGCGCTGGCGCTGGGCGCCAAACTGCTGTGCGGCGGCAAGGCCACCAGCACGCTGATGCCGGCCACCGTGCTCGACCATGTGACGCGGCAGATGCGCCTCTACCACGAGGAGACGTTCGGCCCGCTGAAGTGCATCGTGCGCGTCGATGGTGTCGACGCGGCCGTGGCCTGTGCCAATGACAACGAGTACGGCCTGGCGGCGGCAGTGTTCGGGCGCGACGTCGCGCGGGCACTGAACGTGGCGCGGCGCATCGAGTCGGGCATCTGCCATGTCAATGGGCCCACGGTGCACGACGAGGCCCAGATGCCGTTCGGCGGCGTCAAGGGCAGCGGCATGGGCCGCTTCGGCGGCAAGGCCGGCATTGCCGAGTTCACCGACCTGCGCTGGATCACGGTGCAGACGGCCCCGCGGCACTACCCGTTCTGAGAACTCCAGGCGGCCCAGGCCAGGCAGGCCCAGGCCACCAGCCAGGCCACGCCACCCAGCGGCGTGATGGCGCCGAGCCAGCGTACGCCGGTCAGGGCCAGCACGTACAGGCTGCCCGAGAACAGCACCGTGCCGGCCACGAACAGCCAGCCGCTGGCGTTCACCGCGCCCCCCGGCCAGCGCGTGCAGGCCCAGGCCACGGCCAGCAGCGCCAGCGCATGGGCCATCTGGTAGCGCACGCCGACCTCGAACGTGGCCAGCAGGCCGGCATCGAGCCGCGTCTTCAGCGCATGCGCGCCGAAGGCGCCGAGCGCCACGGCCGTGCCGGCGCTCAGGCAGCCGAGGGTGAAGAAGAGTCTGTCCATCGCTGCATTGTGTGCGCGCCGGGTAGAGTGGCGCCATGAGCCTTCTATTCGAACCCCTGCACATCGGCAATCTGCGGCTCGACAACCGCATCATCATCGCGCCGATGTGCCAGTACTCGGCCAGCGACGGCAGCGCCGGCGACTGGCACCCGATCCACCTCGGCCACCTCGCGCTGTCGGGCGCGGGGTTGCTGGTCATCGAGGCCACGGCGGTCGAGCCCGAGGGACGGATCACGCCCGGCTGCCTGGGCCTGTACTCGGAGGCCAACGAGGCCGCATTGCGGCCGGTGCTGGCGGCGATGCGGGCCCATTCGCCGATCAAGATCGGCATGCAGCTCGCGCACGCGGGGCGCAAGGCGTCGAGCCGCGCACCCTGGCAGGGCGGGCAGCAGATTGCGCTCGGCGAGCCGGGCAGCTGGCAGGCCGTGGCGCCATCGGCCTTGCCGCACGCGCCGCATGAGCAGGCCCCGACCGCGCTCGACCGCGCGCGCCTTGCGCGTGTGCGCGATGCATTCGCGCAGGCGGCGCGACGCGCCAGCCGGCTCGGCATCGACAGCCTGGAGATCCACGCCGCGCACGGCTACCTGCTGCACCAGTTCCTGTCGCCGATTGCCAACCAGCGTGACGACGAGTACGGCGGCAGCCTGGAAAACCGCATGCGCTTTCCGCTCGAGGTCTTCGACGCCGTGCGCGACGCCTTCGCGCCCGAGCGGCCGGTGTGGGTGCGCGTCTCGGCCATCGATTGGGTCAGTGGCGGCTGGGACCTGCCCGACACGCTGGCGCTGGCGCAGCAACTCAAGGCGCGCGGCTGCGCAGCGATCCATGTGTCGAGCGGCGGCGTGTCGCCGCTGCAGGCGATCAAGCTCGCGCCGGGTTACCAGGTGCCGTTTGCCAGGCGCGTCAAGGCCGAGATCGGCCTGCCGACGATCGCGGTCGGCCTGATCACCGAGCCCGAGCAGGCCGAGGCGATCCTCGCCAACGGCGAGGCCGACGCGGTCGCGCTGGCGCGCGCGATGCTGTACGACCCGCGCTGGCCCTGGCACGCGGCCGCCAAGCTGGGTGCGCAGGTCACCGTGCCGCCGCAATACTGGCGCGCACAGCCGCGCGAGTTCAAGAACCTGTTCAAGGGCCAGACCTTCGGCGCGCGTTGACGGATTGCGCCGGCGCCTGTGCCGATTGACGCAGGACAAGCGCGAGCCCAGTTTCCGGCCGGTACGCGGCCATTTGCCGCCCTTTGGGCGCGCTTATCCATGCCTGCGGCGCGGCGCGCGCATCAATACTGGCGGTCACGAACCGCGCACGAGTGGGTGCCGCCTGAAAGACCGCCATGAGAAACAACCAGCCTGTCACCCAACGCGAGGTTGCGCTGCCCGCTGGCGCGACGCTGATGTCCAAGACCGACCCGCAGAGCCACATCACCTACGCCAACGAACCGTTCGTCGCGATGAGCGGCTACAGCCGCGAAGAGCTGCAGAACCAGCCGCACAACGTGGTGCGACATCCCGACATGCCGGCCGAGGCCTTCGCCGACATGTGGGCGACCTTGCGGGGCGGCCAGTCGTGGACGGCCTTGGTCAAGAATCGGCGCAAGAACGGCGATCACTACTGGGTGCGGGCCAACGCAACGCCGATCAAGCATGACGGCGTCATCAAAGGCTACATGTCCGTGCGTGGCAAGCCCGGGACCGAAGAGATCGCGGCCGCGGAAGCACTCTACCGGCGCTTTCGTGAAGGACGCGCCAGCGGCCTGGCCTTTCGCAAGGGCATCGTCGTACGCACCGGTGCATGGGCCTGGTTGTCGGCGCTGAAGGTCATGCCGGTGCGCTGGCGCATTCGCGTCGCGTTGTTCGCGGTGGCCGCGTTACCCGGGCTGGCCGCACTTGCCTTTGGCCTGGGCGGCATCGCTCTCGGGGTCATTGCCGTGAGCGCGCTGCTCGGCGCTGCGATGGCCAGCTGGGCGCTTGAAGTGCAGCTGGCGAGCCCGCTTGCGGCCATCCTCAGCCAGGCCCAAGCGGTGGCCTGCGGTCAAGCCGGAAATGTCGTGGCACTCGATCGGATCGACGAAGTCGGCTTGCTGATGCGTGCCGTGAACCAGATCGCGGCCAGCCAGAGCGCATTGGTGCACGACGTCAACGACCGCGCCGCCAGCGTGACGATCGGCAGTTCGGAGATTGCCCAGGGCAACAACGATCTCTCGGCGCGAACCGAGCAGCAGGCCAGCGCGCTCGAACAGACCGCGGCATCGATGGAGCAGCTCAACGCGACCGTCAGGCAGAACGCCGACAACGCCCAGAATGCCCGGCAACTGGCCGCCGGCGCGTCCGAGACTGCCGTTCAGTGCGGCGAGGTCGTCGGCCGTGTCGTCGAGACGATGAAGGGCATCAACGAAGGTTCGCGGCGCATCGCCGACATCATCGGCGTGATCGACGGCATCGCCTTCCAGACCAACATCCTCGCGCTCAACGCCGCAGTCGAAGCGGCACGCGCGGGCGAGCAAGGGCGCGGCTTCGCCGTCGTGGCCAGTGAGGTCCGCAGCCTGGCCGGACGCAGCGCCGCAGCGGCACAGGAGATCAAGAGCCTGATCGGAGACAGCGTCAAGCGCGTCGCGAACGGCACGCTGCTTGTCGACCAGGCCGGTGAGGCGGTGAACAACTTGGTCACCACCATCAAGCGCGTTGCGGTGATCGTGACCGAGATCAGCGCCGCGTCGAACGAACAGAGCGCCGGTGTGGCGCAGGTTGGCGAGGCCATGGTCCAGATGGACCAGGTCACGCAGCAGAACGCGGCGCTGGTGGAGCAGAGCGCGGCGGCGGCGGAGGGTCTGAGCCAGCAGGCGAGGGCCTTGGCGCAGGTCGTGGCGGCCTTCATGCCCGACCACGAGCATGCCGCGCGGCCGGCCGCTATCGAGCGGCGCGGGCCGTCGCGGACCGCGAACGTGGTACGTGCCGGCTTCCGTGCCAAGGCGGGCGCTGCCAACACCGGTGCGCCGACGCCGGCTGCGGCGCCTGCCACCCCTGCCATGACGGGCACCGACGACTGGGTTCACTTCTGATCGCTTGCAGCAGCGGCGCGCCGCCGCTGCGGGCGACCCTGCCGCGCGGCCAAGCCCATGTGGCCGCGCGAGTACCGGAACCCGTTCAGGCACCGGGCGTTCGGCGCCCGGGGACGCCGGCCCCGAAAGTGACGCCCTGGCCTGCTGCGCCAGGATCCGGTGCACCAGGTTGCGCACGGCAGCTTCGTCCTTGCGGGTGACCGCCTTGCATTCTCTTTCCTTGCCGTCGACGCGAACTTGAGTCGCGTCAATGAGGTAGGTCGGGAGGCAGTGCAGAGTGGCCGCATGCCCGCGTCAGATGGAGTCGTGTCATGTACCGCCACTTGATGGTGCCGGTGGACGACTCCGTCCTGTCCAGTGTCAATGCCGAGGCGGCAGTGCAATTGGCGGCGCGGTTGGGCGCGCGGATCACCTTCTTCCATGCGACCCCCGACCTCGGTGCCACGCGCGCCGGCGCCCGGCTCAAATCGAGCGACCCGCGGACCTTTGCCGAATCCGCCTTCGGCGATACCCACGCCATGTTGGCGAAGTACTCCGTCAGCGCCGAGGCGCTGGGCGTTCCCTACGACACCCTGTATGCAACCAGCGGTCATCCAGCGGACGCCATCGTCGACGCGGCCGTTGCCAACGGGTGCGACCTGATCGTGATGGCGACACATGGCGCGCGCGGCATCGCCGGCGTGCTGCATGGATCCCAGACCGAGCGCGTGTTGCATCGCTCGACACTTCCCTTGCTCGTGACGCGTATCGCGTCCACCGATCCCGTCAAGGATATGGAGCAGGTGCTGGCCGTACTTCACGACGAGCACCAGTCGATCCTTGCCGTGACACGCGCCATGCATGACATGGTGAATCAGGCACCGACGCTGGGGCCTAGCCTGGACCTGAGGTGCCTGGAGGCAATGCTGAACTACCTGCAGGCGTTCCCGCTGAGCGTGCACCATCCGAAGGAAGAGACTTTCCTGCATCGGGCGTTGCGCGACCGGGCTCCGGAATGCGGTGCGCTCTTGCGCGACATCGAAGCGCAGCATGTGACCGAGCATGCGTTGGTGAGGCAGGCACTGGCCAGCCTGGAGCCCGTGGTCTCTGAGATGGGCGCGGCCAGCGACAAGCTGTTTGCCAACGTGCGCGCGCTGGCCGACGTCGTCAGGGAGCACATCGCACTCGAGGAACAGGCCGTACTTCCGTTGGCCCGCGCGCGGCTGCTTGCCGAAGACTGGTCAGTCATGGCGCCTGCGTTCCAGAGCCACGAATTCCCAGGGTTCGGCGCTTTGTCGGCAAACGAGACCCGACGGCTCTTCACCTGGATCGCCGATCTGCATCTGGGTGTCGGAAGCCAGGGCTCAGGCCATCCCGAGACCTGACGCCGCCGACCCACGTGCCAGAGCGCCGCTGGGCACCGACCGCCCCACGCGCTTTCATCGCGCCCCTCAAGTCGCCTTGGGCGCCGAAACACGCCGCTCGCGAGATGCTGCCGCAGACGTGATAATTGTCAAGAACGTGGCTGGCGGACGTGATTGGAAGGGTTCATTCGTCAGATGGACTACCCGGGCATCCTGGTCGCTTGGCAGGAGCGGCGCTTCGCGCGGCGCGGGAGCCTCGAAGTGCTCGAGGTCTATCGGCGCGAGCACGCAGCCCATCCAGAACTCTCGGGCAAGCATCTCTACGCCGCGGTGGTCGCGACGTACATGGGTACGGACCGTGAGACCGCGTCGACGATCGTCCGCCAGGCCGGGGAGAGCTTTGCCGACTGGCCCAACTGGCGCGACATGACCTTTCGTGACGTCGTCGACTTCGTCGTGATATCGGACTACCTGCGTTCAAATCCACGTCGCAGTGGACCGGACGCGAACATGCGCCGTGTCATTGCGAAAGTCATTCCAGGCGAGCTCTGAGTACTTGTGAATTCCCTGCCTCGTAGCCTGGGCAATTCTTGTTCCATCCTTGGTCGCATCGCCCGGATGGGCGACCTTGAGATCAATCTCGGCCAGTTCGATCAGGAACTCGGTCCCAGTAGGACTCCTTAGCCCGGGCCGCAACGTCTTGATCAATTGAACGGAAGATCTCGATCAAGGTGGAACAGTACTATCGCTTGCCTCGCACCCTTGTCGAGTCGGCTTCGGATTGAGAGTTGCCGACCGCGCCTGCAGGATTGGCGGCGCTTGCGGCGCTTGCGGCGCTATCGGATGACGTTGCGTTGCGATCGATGGGCGGTCGTCCCGATTGTCGGGATGGCTGTCGCTCCCTCTTGACGTCCACGTCTGACGTCGTCATGACTTCGGCCAATGGCAGGTCTTCCGGACAGGCTGTTTGCTGGTACGTCGTTCGTCCATTGAGCACGCACTTGAACATCTTGCCCTGGGCAAAGAGCTGAGGAGCCACACTCTCCAGCGAGACGAAGAGCAAGAGCAAGTGTTTCCAGCGCTCAACCTTCATCGGATTCTCCCAGGGCATGTCTTTCACGCTGGTTCGTCAGTGCGCTGTCGGGATCGCAATTCTCCTTGCCCGCCAGTGCAAGAAACTACCCAAACGGAGACGAGGCGCGTAGCAGAGAAGTTGCGATGGCGAAGACCCGGCAGCCTCCGCATTTCGCGCAAAGGTCTGCCGGGCGAACGATGGATGTCGCGGTGGGGAATCAGGACTTGATGCGGATTCTCGACGCCTTGACGGTGACGCCGTCGGCTGCCAGCACGCCATGGACCTCGACGCGGCTTCCGACCATGATGGTGCCGCCGGTGATGACAGTACTGCTGTCGTAGCTCACGTTGACACCGTGCACGGTAAAGATCGAGGTGTCGATGATGGCTGACACGCTGCCATCGACCTCGAAGCCGCTCGCAATGTCCTCCTCCTCGGTCTCCAATTCGACCTTGGACGCGACCAGCGTGCCATTGACGGTGGAGCCCTCGACCTCAACCCGTGCGCCCATCACGATGCCCGTCTCTCCGTCCGGGAAGCTGGCGCCCGATGCATCCACCGGCACGCCGTCGACGCTGAACGACTTGGTGGACGTCAAGGCGGTGATCATGCCTTCGACTTCGGCGTGGTCGCTGTCATGCGGACGCATCACACCCGACTTGACGCTTTCGGCAACCCACTTGCCAGTCGCCTGGGCCGTGAGCAGCTTGACGCGCACGAGGCTGCCGGCAGCCAGTCCGGTCGGCAGCGGGGCCGACGAAACGTCGATCACCGTGCCGCCGATGGTCAGGGTCTTCGCCATGGTGTCGACGTTCGCCACCACACCGCGCAGGGCGAAGAACGAGGCGTCGGGCTTCAGTTCGATGCGGCTGGCGGTATAGGTGGGCGGTGCGGTCGTGGTATCGAGCGTGCCGTAGATCTTCACGATCGATCCGGGAGCCAGCTTCGAGAGGCCGCCGGCGAGCATGTCGTCGAAGACGGTCGTCGGCGTCACCATGACGGTCTGTCCAAGAACGACGAGGCTGTCGGTGCCGACCCTGTCCACCGGGCCCTTTATCAGGCTGATCGTGCGGATGTGCGTCGCACTGGCCGTGGAGACACCTGCGGATTGGATGAGGTTCCTGGCGTCTACTTCAACCACCATGCCGAGCTCGAGGCCGCTGGAACTACCGCTCTGGCCGTCCTCGTCATCCACCGTGGCTGCACTCTCGTCGTAGTGAACGCCGTTGACCACGACCGAGCCGAAGCCGGAAATCCGGCCCATTGCATAGCTCGATGTCGCTGAGGGTGAACCGCCGCCACCGCACGCAGCAAGAAGCAGTGCCGCGAGCAGTGCGACACCGGTCAGACCGGCCGCACCGCGACGTGAGGGTAAGAGGTTCATGCGCATCGATAACTCCTTGAACGTTGACATGCCAATGTGCGGCCGAGTCGACCGCAGCCATGCTGGCCTGCAGTCGCCGCTATGCAGTAAGACTCCCTGAACAGGCGACTCTCTAGTTGTGCAAATTGCACAACTACAATGTATCATCAGCGGCAGGGGCTGCAAGACAATTTGTTTGTCCGTACGTAACACAGCCGCCAGCGGGAACCGGCCCCCCAATCGCGGACGGTCCTGAGGTCGACGACAAATGTGAAGAGGGCTGGCGGGCGCCGGCGAACATGGCATCGAAGAAGTCAGGCACACAGACCGGATTGGCGGACGCCGCACTGGCGGATGCGCTGGACCTTCTGTTGGCCCCGATCGCCCGCCTCTGTCTGGCCCGCGGCCTGAACTTCGCTGCCGCCGTCGAACGCCTCAAGCAGTCGTACGTCGGCGCGGCGCGCGACGCCCATGCCGGGCGCCATGGCCCGCGCGACGTCAGCCGCGTCAGCGCCGCCACAGGCATTTCCCGTCGCGAGGTGACCCGTATCAGCAACGAACTCGTCGCGCCGGCCGTCGTGCGCGGATCACCGGCCACGAAGGTGTTCACTCGATGGGCCGGGAGCGCGAAGCTGCGCGACCGGAACGGCGAAGCCAAGCCGCTGCGGCGCCACGGCCGCGCGCCGAGCTTCGAAGCGCTGGCTTACTCAGTCACGCACGACATCCACCCGACGGTCATCCTCGACGAGCTTTGCAGACTTGGCCTGACACGCCACGACGAAGCGACCGGCATGGTGCATCTGCTGCGTGACGCGTTCGCACCCCACGAGGACCAAGGCCGGGCTTTGTCATTCCTCGGCAGCAACGTCGGTGACCACCTGCTGGCGGCGGTGGAGAACGTGCTGGCGGACGAGCCGCGACATCTCGAACAGGCCATCTTCGCGGACGAACTTTCCGACGCGTCGATGGCTGATGTGCGTTCGTTGGTCAACGCGCAATGGCGATCCATGCTGGCCGAAATGGTGCCGAAACTCGAGGCGCTGATCGAAGCCGACCGCGTTGCCGGAAAGCGTGCACGCAATCGCCTGCGCATCGGCCTGTACAGCTTCAACACCGATATGCCCGGACAAACCGAACCACCCCAGGAAGACTGACATGGCAACCGACTCAATTCTGCGCACCGCGCACCGATGGCTCTTGCGCACGCTGCTGCTGCTATTGCTGACGAGTTGCGGCGGCGTGGACAGCGGCGGTACGGGCAGTTCCGTGGCATACGGCCCGGTCAGCGGTCTGGGCTCGATCGTCGTCGACGGCGTGCGCTTTGACGAGCGCGCGGCGTCGATCACCGACGAAGACGGCCGACCCGTCGCGCGTGATCGACTCCAGCTCGGCGTGATGACGACCGTCGAAGGCTCGGCCACCGTCAGCACGGCAACCGAGCGCCTCGCCACCGCCTACAGGGTACGCATCTCGAGTGAACTGGTCGGCCCGGTCGACGCAATCAACCCGTCAGCGCAGACCATCGAAGTGCTGCGGCAATCAGTGCGCATCACGCCGGCGACCGTCTTCGAGGACGGCCTGCAGGCAGGATTAACGGATCTGCAGACGGGCATGATCGTTGAGGTCTTCGCTCGTTTAGACACCGCAACGGGCACCTACGCCGCGACACGTATCGAATTGCAGTCTGGCGCGGCGAGCTATGTGCTGCGCGGCAAGGTCGACCGTGTCGACACCGCGGCTGTCACATTCCGGATCGGCCAACTCGAGATCGACTTCTCGAATGTGTCGCCTGCCGAGGCAGCCAGTATCGTCGCCGGAAGCACGGTCCGCGTGCGCCTGGAGACGACACCGACTGGCGGTGCCTGGCGCGCCATCTCGGTGTCTACCGGGCAGCGGTCGATTGCGGACAGCGACGAGGCCAGTGTCGAGGGCCGCATCTCGGCCTACGAGTCGTCGCGGCACTTCAGTGTCGATGGCGTGCGCGTCGATGCGACCGCGGCGGCGTTTCCGGACGGGGAGCTCGCCATCGTGTTGGGTGCGCGCGTCAGCGTCGAAGGCTCAACCAGACAGGGCGTGGTCACAGCCAGCGTGGTGCGCTTCGAAGGCGATGAAGATTCGTCCAACTCGCAGTTCGAGGTCCACGGAACGATCGATACGCTGGACACCGTGCGCCGGGTCCTGACCGTCCACGCCGTTGCCGTCGACTACTCCGGCAACGTCGAATTCGTCGCCGGAACCATTTCCGACATGGCTGTGGGCAAGGCCATCGAGGTAAAGGGTGGACTCCAACCTGACGGCGTCGGACTGGTGGCTCAACGCATCGAGTTCAAGGACAACTGATCGCGGCGCAAGACGCGCCGGCACACTGCCTGTCTCGCCGCGAGCGCCCATCGCCGATGGACGCGCCCGACGGCACTCGACTTGGGGCGTGAGCCCCATGACGCCAGCCCACGTGCCGAAGTGGCAAGTCGTTTGCAATCGGACGACGCGACGACGCGGGCCAGGCCGCGACTTACTGCGCCAGGATCCAGCGCACCAGGTTGCGGACGGCGGCCTCGTCCTTGCTGTTGACCGCCTTGTGTTCTTCTTCCTTGCCGTCGACCTTGATCTTCGGCGAGGTCGTCAGCTGCTTGTAGACGTCGTCCTCGGCGGTCGCCTTGCCCTTGTACTTGGCGGCGGTTTCCTTGTAAGCCGGGCCTTCCTTCTTCTTGTCGACCGCGTGGCACTTGCCGCAGTCGCTCTTCTTGGCCAGTGCTTGTGCGGCGTCGGCATCCACACCCGCCGCAAATGTCGATGTCGCAAGGCCAAGCGACGCGACGGTGACGACACAGGCGAGCGTGCTTTTGAGTCGTGAGCTGTTGTTCATTCGTGATTCTCTTGCTGGTTGAAGTCTGTTCCGGGTTCTTGGAGAAAACCGCTCAGGCCGGATTCCCCGGGTCTCCACCTGACAGTGCCGCTAACCGGCGAGCCATGTTGCCATAGGTCTGCGTGGACGTGCGTCAAGCGATGCCAGACAACGACTCATGGTTTGACGCAAGTCTGTAAGGCGCATTCGGCTTTGAAATGTCGCGTCGTCGCAACGACGCAAATCGGCGTGGCTCTGTTACACGAGCGCGCTGCAGCAGGGGCGACATGGATCAATCGGGCCGGTGAGGCCAAGCGTATCTTTTCACCAAGACGAAGGATTCATGAGGCGCGCACGAAGGCACCCAACAGATCTAGGAACGGGCCTGGTACGACCCACAGGACAGGCCACAGGAGTTCCGGGCAGCGCGAGAGCGAAGGTCCGGTCAAGCGTGAAGGCAATCAAGAAGGAGCGAGAAGTGAGTACGAGTCGGTCGATGAAGGTCACGTCCATTCTGAGCGTCGTGTCGGCCACGGCGCTGGTGCTGGCGGCACAGGTTGCCGGCGCAGGCACGATCGTGGGGTCGGACCACGACTTCACAGGTCAAGCCTGGTCCGGTGGACAGATCTGCGTGGCCTGCCATGCGCCACACAACACGGCAACCACGGTGACTGAAGCACCGTTGTGGAACCACGCACTGTCGACGGCCGTCTACACGCTGTACAGCACGTCGACGATGCAGGCGGTGGCGGGGCAGCCGGGCGGCGTGTCGAAACTGTGCCTGTCGTGCCACGACGGCACGGTCGCTGTCAACAGCTTCGGCGGATTGACCGGCACGACATTCCTCACTGGCAGCAACAGCCTCGGCATCAACCTGTCGAACGACCACCCGATCGGCATTACCTACGACGCCGCGCTGGTGACGGCTGACGGCGCGCTGAACGCGATCACGACACCGGTGACGATCGGCGTGGGCGGAACAAAGACCCGGGTCGGCACGATTGCATCGAACATGCTCTATGCGGGCAAGCTCGAGTGCGCGAGTTGCCACGACGTTCACAATACGTTCACGTCACCCGGTGGCAAGTTGCTCAAGGTCACGGCGACCGCCAGCGCGATCTGCACGACCTGCCACAGCAAGTAGGTTCGGACCCCGCGCAGACGACGCGCGAAGTTGCGGGGCAGAGTCGCGGCTGACCCCGTTCGTGGCCCCGGCACCCGAAGGTGCCGGGCAGGTGGTCTTGTGTCACTTTCGCCGCGAGATTCATAGACTGGGGCATTCATGATTGAGCTCGGCTTGAAGCATGCAACCACATGAATTGGTTTGACTCCCATGTGTGGCGGCGCATTGCCGCGCTGCTGGCTTCGGCGGCGCTGGTGGGCTGCGCGGTTGCTCCACCCGACAAGAAGCCGGCACCCCCAGCGACCGTCTTCTACCCGGCGGCGCCCGAGCCGCCACGCATCCAGCACCTTGCGACCTTCGTCGGCGAGCGCGATTTCGATACGAACCGCAGTGACTTCGCGAAGTTCGTCGCCGGCGAGGCTGCGGGGCAGCAGATGCAGCAGGTCTATGGCGTCGCGCTGGCCGGCGGGCGGTTGTACGCCGTGGACACCAAGGGTGCGGGCATAGCGATCTTCGATCTGGTCGAGCAGAAGTTCAGCGTGTTCACCGGTTCGGGTGGCGGGCGCATGAGGTCGCCGATCAACCTGACGATCGACACCGATGGCACCAAGTACGTGACCGACACCGGCCGCAATCAGGTGCTGGTCTACGACCGCGACAACCGCTTCGTCGGTGCCTTCGGTGAGCCGCAACAGTTCCGTCCGGTCGACACGACCGTCGTCGGCGAGAGGTTGTACGTCGTCGACATCCAGCACCACCAAGTACAGGTGCTGGACAAGCGCAGCGGAAAGCCGTTGTTCAAGTTCGGCCAGCCCGGCTCCAAGGAAGGCGAACTCTTTCACCCCACCAACATCGCAGTCGGCCCGGACGGCGACGTCTTCGTGACCGAGACCAGCAACTTCCGCGTGCAACGTTTCACCGCCGAAGGCAAGTTTGTACGGGTCTATGGCCAGGTCGGCGACAGGCCGGGCAACTTCGCCCGCCCGAAAGGCATTGCCGTCGACCGTGCCGGACGCATCTATGTCGGCGACTCGGCGTTCCAGAACGTGCAGGTGTTCGAGAACGACGGTCGCTTGCTGATGGCGTTCGGGCAGCCGAAGGAGGGCCAGGGCCTGAGCCTGCCAGCGGGCGTGGCGATCGACTACGACAACGTCGCGTTGTTCAAGCGTTACGCCGATCCGAAGTTCGAAATCGAGTACCTGATCGTGGTGGCCAGCCAGATTGCGCCGAACAAGGTCGATGTGTTCGGCTTCGGGCGCATGGGCGGGGTCGATTACGACCGCGCCCCGCCGGCGGCAAAGCGCTGAATGGTTAGGGCCGATGTTGGCAGACCGAAATCGTGCCTGCCGGCGGCGGCAATCAGGGTCGGTCCGGTTCGCGCCGGAACGCGCCCGCACGGCGCAGGCGGTGCGGTGCAGGCGCCGGCCGCTGGCCGGCGTTCAAACGAAGGTGCTGCCCCTCGCCTTGGCCATCACGATGCTGGGCAGCCCGCCAACGCTGTACGCGGCCGAGGAACTCGCACCATTTGCGCTCACCAGTTACGAGGGTCATGTCTCGGCCAGCTTTGTGAGCGATGAATTTGTCACCCGGCAGGCAGGCGCCGCCGGTGGGACCCCGTCGTCGACGCAAAAGCAGAGCGACCTGCGCGTCGAAGCGTTCCTGATGACGCACAGCTATGTCTACCACCCCAAATTCATGGCGTTGGACATCGGCGGCGGGCCGATCCTCGAGAGCGGTCTTGCCGAGAACGACGCCGTCTCGACGCGGTCGCAGCGCCCGCTCTACAACCTGACCGCCCGCGCCACGGTGCTGGCCGACAAGCCGTACAACGGGTCCGTGTACTACGAGCACCTCAACCCGACCTTGTTGTTGAGCCCGGGCGAGATCTTCACCCAGCAGACCGAGAAGTACGGCCTGAGCTTTGCGCTGCTTGAACCGGTGACGCCGATGCCGTTCAACCTCGACGCAAGCCGGTCTCACGCAATGGGCGAGAGCACATTGCGTGTCGTCGATGACCGCATCGACGACGTCTCGCTGCGGGCCGAGTACGCGTTGTCGACGTCCGGCCGGATTCAGCTTGCCTATCACGACCTGCAACAGGATTCGAACAGCGGCAGCCCCAACCTGCCGATCCAGAACTCGCAGCTGCATTCGCGGACATTGAGCGCCGACACGCACCTGCAGTTTGGCGACAAGCGCGAGCACGACGTCTTCAACACGATCCTGCTCACGAGCCAGGAGTACACCTTGGAGCAGGGGCGCACGCCCCGGCTCGACAACGCGCGCTTCCTGCTCAACTACCGCGGTGTGCACTCCCCGGAGTGGCACTCGTTCGCGAGCTACAACTTCGGCCGCAATGAGCAGGATGCCGATGTCACCGACGCCCAGACGGCCAACGCCAGCGTCACCTGGTACCCGTCACGCGACCTGACACTGGCGGCGGGTCTGCACGCAGAAGACACGCAGGCGCCCCAATTCGCCGTGCGCAGCTGGGGCATCGACGGCTCGGCTCGTTACGAGCAGGCGCTGCCCGTGGGCAGCCTGCAGGCCAGCTATGCACTGCGCTACGACCAGCGCCAACAGACCGCGACGGTGACGCAGCCCACGGTCGTGGGCGAGCACGTGGTACTCACCAGCACGGTGCCGGTTGCGTTGGCGCGCAGCAACGTGACGAGTGGCAGCGTGGTCGTCAGCGATCTTGCCCGCACCCAGGTGTTCGTCGAAGGCATCGACTATCTGCTGACCTTGGTCGGGGTGACGACCCGCATCGAGCGCGTGCTCTCGGGCAACATCCTGGATGGCCAGGAACTCCTTGTCGACTACAGCTTCGATGCCGGTGGCACCTATGAGAATGCGCCTCTGGACCAGAACGTCGCGCTCAACTGGGCCGTCGCGCGGTACATGAACGTGTATCTGCGCTACTCCGAAAGCCTACCGCGCGTCACATCGGGGGTACCCGCCACACCACTGAACACGGTTCACGACACCTTGGTCGGGGTGCGCGGCGACGCTCCGCTGCAGGGTGCGATCAGTGTGGTGCTCGGCGGCTACCTCGAGCGCGAGGATCGCCGCGAAACGATCGCGCCCTACGCGCGCACGGCGGCGGAGCTCTATGTGAATGGTGACCTGCCTTTCGAGGATCGCGTCGACTTCCGCGCCGCCGCGAGGCGCACGCGGGTGACGGCCGACAATGTGCTGCAGAACGTCGACCTCAAGGCCTACGACATGTGGCTGGGCTGGCGGCTCAGTTCCGGGCTGAGGCTCACCGCCAACGGCCTGTATGAGCGCGATACGGGTTCGGTCGAAGTGCGCGAACGCCGATCTGGAATACTGCGCGCACTGTGGCGATTTCGCCAGCTCACGCTGACCGGGGACTTGTCGCGCACGCGCGAAACGCAAGGAACTTACGTGCGTGAACGCACTGCGGGCAACCTCGTCCTGCGACGCGAATTCTGACCATGGCGAGCGCCCGATTCAACCTTGTGGCCCTGCTGGTGTTGGCACTCGGCGCGTGCGCATCGCCGCCCGCGACCACACCCGACGAGGCGACGACGTTGGTATGGCCGTCGGCGCCTGCCGAGGCGCGGGTCGCCTTCGTCCGAACCTTCGCGCGTCCGGAGGACCTTGGCATCGGCAAGGGCTTCTTCGAGCGCATGGTCGAGATCATCTTCGGTCAGACGCAGGCCCGGCTGGTGCGACCGATGGCCGTCGTGGCAGTGGGCGGCGTCGTCTATGTCGCCGACCCGGGAGCCAAGGGTGTCCACCGGTTTGACCAGTCTGCGAGCCGCTATGCCTTGATCCGGGGCGAAGGCGGCATGCTGCTGCCGTCGCCGGTCGGGCTGGCACTGGGCGCAGACGGCAGCGTCTATGTCACCGACTCGGCGCTCGCTGCCGTGTTCGTGATTAAGCCGGGTGTTGAGTTCGCCACCCGTATCGCCGTGGCGAAGGCGCTGGGGCAGCCGACGGGCATCGCCTTCGACCCGACGACTCGGCAGCTCTTTGTGGTGGACACGGCGCGACATTGTGTCAACGTCTACGCGCCCGACGGCAGCCTGCGGTCGAGCTTTGGCCGCCGCGGCACCGGCGACGGTGAGTTCAATTTCCCGACACTGATCTGGCGCGATGCAGCCGGGCGCATGCTGCTCACCGACTCGCTCAACTTCCGAACGCAGATCTTCGATGCGCAAGGGCGATTCCTGGGCAAGTTCGGGCGCTTGGGCGACGCCGCGGGCGACTCGCCGCGACAAAAGGGCGTGGCGACCGATCGCCGCGGGTACGTGTACCTCGTCGATTCGTTGTTGCACGCGGTGCAGATCTTCGATGAATCGGGTCAGTTTCTGTTGTCGATCGGCGGTCTCGGTCGCGAGCCTGGCGACTTCTGGCTGCCCGCCGGCATCTTCGTCGGCAGCGATGATCTGATCTACGTCGCCGACTCGTACAACCAGCGCGTACAAGTCTTTCGTTATGTGGGGGGGCCGACATGAGGAGCACAGCCCAGGTATTGGCGCACTTGGCTTTGCTTGCCCTGGCGTTTGCACTGGGTGCGCCGGTGCACGCGGGCGTGGCAACGACAAAACACAATCTCTCGGTCAGTGGACCCGGGACAGTGAAGGCGCTCACGGAAACCGAGACCTGCATCTTCTGCCACACCCCGCACAACGCGGCGCCAAGCGGCCCGCTGTGGAACCGGCGCACGTCAGCCTCGACCTACACGCCGTACACGAGTTCGACCGCACGCGGCAATGCCGGGCAACCCAATGGTGCGTCGCTGATGTGCCTGAGTTGCCACGACGGGACGATCGCCTTGGGCGAACTGCTGAGTCGTACAGCGACGGTGCCGATGGCGGGCGGTGTAACGACGATGCCTACCGGTCCCGGGCGATTGGGCACCGACCTCTCCGACGACCATCCGGTGTCATTTGCCTACACCGCGGCGCTGGTGGCGGCGCGCGGCGGCGAACTCGTCAGCCCCGCCACATTGACCGGCCGTGTCAAGCTCGACGCCAGCGGCCAGATGCAATGCAGCTCCTGCCACGATGCGCACGACGACACCAACGGCAAGTTCCTGGTCATGCCAAATCAGGCCTCGGCGTTGTGCGAGGCATGCCACGTCAAGACCAACTGGGCGTCGAGCAATCACCACCTGTCCAGCAAGACCTGGAACGGCGTGGCGCCGGATCCCTGGCCCCATACCAGCGAAACGACCGTCGCGGCCAATGCCTGCGAGAACTGCCATCAGCCGCACTCGGCGCCGGGCAGGAAGTGGTTGCTCAACACGGCGGCCGAAGAAGACACCTGCTTCAACTGCCACAACGGCAATGTGGCGGCGAAGAACATCCGGACCGAATTTTCGAAGGCCTCGCGACACGACGTGACCGCGACCACGGGCACGCACGATCCCGCCGAGGCGGCCGTCGTCGTGGCGCGCCATGTCGAGTGCTCCGACTGTCACAACCCGCATGCGACCAGAGATACCGGCGCCGCGGTGGCGGGGCCGTTGACGGGTGTGCGCGGCATCACGATTGCAGGCGCCGAGATCAATCCGGTGACGGCCGAGGAACAGGTCTGCTTCCGTTGCCACGGCGACAGCACGGGCAAGCCGGCGCCACGCACGGCGCGCCAGATCGCGCAAACCAATGCGCGGCTGGAGTTCGCCACCACCAACCCCTCGTTCCATCCTGTCGCCGGCCCCGGCAGGAACGCCAGCGTGCCCAGCCTGATTTCGCCGCTGACCACGGCCAGCACCATCAAGTGCAGCTCCTGCCACAACAGCAACGCAGGCCCGGGTGCAGGCGGCACCGGCCCCAACGGGCCGCACGGGTCGACGATCGCGCCGCTGCTGGAACGCCAGTACGTCGTCATCGACAACACGTCGGAGAGCGCGGCGAACTATGCCCTTTGCTACAAGTGCCACGACCGCAACAGCATCATTGGCAACGGCAACGGCAGCTTCAAAGAACACAACAAGCACATCGTCGGTGAGCGCAGCCCATGCAACGTGTGCCATGACCCGCACGGCATCAGTGCAACGCAGGGCAACGCGATCAACAACAGCAAGCTGATCAACTTCGATACCTCCGTCGTCACCGCGGTGTCGGCCAACGTTCCGATCCGCTTCGAGGTCACTGGCAACAACGCGGGTCGCTGCTACCTCATGTGCCATGGGAAATCGCACAACCCGGAGAGCTACTGAGGGCGCGACAGCGCGCAAGGCACCTGACGAAACGAAGCGAAATGAGACTGCACCCGACATCGACGGCATCGAGCGCGTGGCGTTTCTCACGTGGGGCGGCTGGCTTGTTGTCGCTGGCCTTGGCGGTGCTGGCCGCGGCGCCGGCTTCGGCGCAGGAGGATGACTGCCTGAAATGCCACCAGGCCATGGCCAACGTCAAGGATGGCCATGCGGGCCTGAAGGCCGGCTGCAAGACGTGTCATGCCGCGACGGACGCCAGCACCGTGCCGCACAAGACCACAGGCAATATCCCAAGCGGGTTGTCGGCCTCTCAGCCGGCGTTGTGCGTGGGCTGCCACGACAAGCCGAAGTACACCAAGACCAATCGCCACTCGGCACCTGCCAAGGGCTGTACCGGATGCCATACGGCACATGTCTCGAAGGAGGAAAAGCTCCTCAAGTCAGAGGTTCCCGGCCTGTGCTATTCGTGCCACGACGAATCGCTGTTCAAGGGCAAGGTCAGGCACAGGCCGGTCGTCCGGGGTGCTTGTCTCGACTGCCATGACGCGCACTCGGCGGAGCATCCGGTCATGCTCATTACCGGCATCGAGGTGATTTGTCTGGAGTGTCATTCCGAGGTCAAGGAGCAACCGCATCTGGTTGCCGGATTTTCGAATAAGGGGCACCCGCTCGGTGACGAGAAGACCACGACACCTGCGGCGGATCCGCTGCGGCCCGGCAAACAGTTCTACTGCGGGTCCTGCCACCACCCGCACAAGGCGGACTTTCCGAAACTCAATCGCCTGGACTCGAGTTCGACGACGTTCTGCCAACGCTGCCACGAGAAGTAGTCAACTCGATCGATGCGGCTTTTCGGCGCCACCGCTGCACATGCGGCGGCGCGTGGCGGCACTGTCGGCATGACTCTGAACTGAAACTGCGAAGTCCTACGGCAGCCCCAGATGGACGAGCACGTCCATGAACGCCCACACGACGGGTTCCCGCGCTCGGCCCGGGCCGGCCTAAGATCGCGCATCGCAGATTTCTGCCCGAAGGC
>CAVVVW010000005.1:0-75572 GCA_963751775.1 uncultured beta proteobacterium | reverse complement strand
CGGCAGCCAACTCCGACGAAGCCGCAGCGCCGCGCGCCTCGGGGGGCCGAACGGTGGAACTGAAGGCCGGACCGCAAGAGCCACTTCTACAGCAACATCCGCGTCAACGGCCGCACCGTCGAGGCCATGGTCGATACCGGCGCCTCGATCGTCGCGCTGACCTTCGAGGACGCCGCAGACGCCAGCATCCATCTTCGCGTCCGGAGTTCACCCACCGCGTCAGTACCGCCAACGGCGTCGCGCACGTCGCCATGATCACGCTCGACAGCGTCGCCATCGACGACATCACGGTCCGCAACGTGCGCGCCGCCGTCGCCGACGCCGGCAAGCTCACGAAAACGCTGCTCGGAATGAGCTTCCTCGGCCAGCTCAGCCGGACCGAGATGAGCCGCGGCATGCTGGTGCTGGAGGAATAGGACAGCACCCGGCCCGCGGTCCGCCGGAGCGCGGCGCGCGCAGGGCGACGCCGGCGTCCCTGCAAGAAAGCTGGCGCTCGCTGGACAACGCGGCCAAAGTATTCACCATTTCCTGACTTGACCGCCACCTGAACGACCATCGTACACTCGCGTTTCTCCTGCCTCTGCGGAGCGGCGAGAATGATGCACATATTGAAGCGATGGACTGGAGCGAAAACTGCGCTGGTGTTCTGGCTGCTCCCCTGCGCGCTGGGCGTGGCGTGCGCTCAGGTCCTGCGCTGGACCGATACGGTCTGGCTCACGACCGCCGGCGGTTTCTGGCCCATCACGCTCACGGCTGTCTCGGTCGCCATATTGATCCGTCGCTTGTTTTCTCCGTTCTCGGACCGCACGATTGCAGGAGCGGCGTGGGTCACGCCGGTGCTGGCATGGTTTCTCGGCCCTCTCTGGGTGACCGCCGTCAACGTGCCATTCGCAGCAGCCGTCGTCAGTCGCGATGGGCACGTCCACAACGTGCGCGATGTGGCGCGGTATCCAGACTACAAAGTCTGGTTCATGGCAGATCACCGCGGCACGCGAACCGTGCACAACGTGGCGGGCAAGATCTCACAAGCTCGATTGAAATCGACTATCGCTACGCCGATCCCTATATCGCCACGCAACAGCACAAGGAAGACCTCTCCACGCCGCTGATACGCGCCGCAGCCACTATCCTCAATGAGGAAGCGAAACGGCCGCGCGCATCGAAGATCGCGCTCGTCGACGACACCGCCGTCCAAAATCGCGTGATCGAGCGGATCTGCACGGAGACGGTGGGCGATCGGATCGCGTGTCCGCTCAAGATGAAGCTGCTCCCCCAGAACGAAGCAACGGGGCTCGGCGGGACGTGGAGCAAATATTATTCCGAGCGAGAGGCGATCGACGAAAAGCACCTGCCGACACTCGCCCGACTGTTCGACACCGGATTCGTCAATCGCCGATCCGACCGCGTGTTTGCGCTTATCCTGAAGCTCGCTGATACCGTGGCGCCACTTTCGCAGGTGGCCCAGCATCCCTATTTCCTAAGGGACGAGCAGTTCGACGAGCTGATCCAGCGCATCCTGATCGCGCCCGATTGCGGCGACGAGGCGGTGGCGATCCTGCCGAAATCGAATCGCCTCACAGCGGCGCATCGCAGCGCGCTTCGTGCCAAGGCGCTCGCCGAAGCCAGCATCGGAAAAATCGTCGCGCAAGCCGGGCCGCTGCACATTTCCGACGCCGAAATTGCCACGCTCGCGCCGCGTATGCAGGCGGCGTTCGTCGGCGACCCTGGGGTCGCGGTGCGCGCCTTGGAGGCCTTCGGCGCGCGCCTCCCCGCCGAGACCCAGCGTGCCGCCGTCGACCGTATCGTCAAGGCCAAGGCGTCGTATGCCCTTGCCGCCCTCGCGCATGTCAATTTCCCGGACGACCTGCGCCGCGATCTCATGACGAAGGTGCTGTCGGATGGGGTTTACGAGGATTTCTCGGTCGCACGCCTGACGAAGGAGAAACTGCAGACGGTCCTGGTGCCCGCCGAGATGAAGGCGCTCATCGCGATGGCAGTGCGGGAGAGCGATCAGTCCAAGCAGTGGTTCGAGTTTGCCCTCTCCTCCCTGCCCATACGCGAGATGACACCCGCCGAACGACAAACACTTCTCACGGGATTGATGTTCGAGAGCCCCAAGGCGGCGATGGAGTTCGTCAGCAAAAATCGGGCTTATCTGGAAGCGGCGGAAGTCAACGAGGTCACGCGCGGCTACAGCCGAACCATCGCGGTTGATTTCTGCCTGCACCTCTCCCATCGCAACAAGAACTGGCGGGTCGACTATTTCAGCGAGGGCCAGCTGCAGATCTTTCGCGAGTGCGCTGAGCAGAAATAGTCCGGGTTCGCCGCGCCGTCAGCCGATCGTCTTGCTGAGGACGCGCGCGTAGTTGCCGATCGCCAATTTGTGCAAGCGCTCGGCGTTCATGCCGTGCCTGCGCCAATAATCGACGACCGTCCGCAGATCGGTGAACTCGTTGACCAGTGCGCTGCGCCCCAGTCCATTCATGTCGGAACCGAAAGCGACATGGTTGTCGCCGAGCGTGTTGGCGAGCGTGCTCAACCGATCGCCATAGGTCTCGAGGCTTGAGCCCATGTCCTGCCGCAGCGCCCATAATCCAATGACGCCGCCCTTACTCGCGATGACCTTGGCGTCGCGCAGCCTGAGCTGCCGCGCCTTCCGGGGAAACATGCTCCAATGCGGCACGCTCTCGGTCACCGAACTGTGCGACCACACCATCGGCGCGCTGGACAGCGCCAGCGCCTGGTTCACGGAACTACTCGGCGAATGAGCGAGGTCGATCAGGATGCCCAGGCGGTTGCACTCCTGCACGACCTTCTTGCCGAGATCGGTGAGGCCGCCGTGCTCCGGCGCGACGGTCTGGTAGTCGCCAAGCGTGTTGTGCGAATAGTGAACGAGTTGGAGGGAGCGCACGCCGAGATCGTAGGCGACCTTCACGCGGCCGATGTCGTCCTCGATGAAGTTCGAGCCTTCGACGGCAAGCACGACGTGGGGCTCGCCCTTGAGGGCCCGCTCAACGTCGCGCGCATTGCGCACGATCTTCAGGTTCTGCTCGGCCAACAGGGTCTTCGTCCGTCCCAGTTGGCGCTGGAACCAGGCGAACGTATCGCCGGGCTTCGGGATCGACGTCTGCACGAAGCCGCGGCCCGGCTGCTGACCGATCCATGGTCCATCGCCGGACATCGACCAAGCGACCAGCGACGCCTTGGCCGCGGCCATGCTCTCGCCGATCGGCGTCGTCTTGTGGCGGCCGTCGCGGAGGAAAAAATGCGCGTGCATGTCACCGATGAAAACCGGCTCGTCGGCGAGCACTCGGGTCATCCACGCGAACGGTAGCGCAAGACCGGATTTGATGACGTGGCGTCGATCCATGCAGACACTCCGAGCAACGGGCCGAGCAAACGGACCGTCCTTCCGCCGGACTATACAGCGACACGGCCCACGGCCAGAAGACTCGGACGGTGAGCGCCCGGTCGCCGCTTGCTTGCGGCCCCAATCTCGACCGCCCCCAGCCTCTCCGCATCCGCTTCCCCATCCGCACGTCATGCCCCCTCTTGCCTTCGAGGGGCGCCCCTTGACTTGGCCACGGGGCTCGCGTATCTCCCAGCCATCAGTCGCGCCCCGATAGGCGCGCTTTTTTCTTGCGGGCGTAGCTCAGTTGGTTAGAGCGCCGGCCTGTCACGCCGGAGGCCGCGGGTTCAAGTCCCGTCGCTCGCGCCATCGCCTCCCGATGGCTCGTATCCCGTTGATTCCTCGCAAGCTTTGTCGGCACGCATGATCGGCCCTTGTCGGCCCGCCGACCTCGATGCTAGCGTCGCGCCATTGCGCGTCTGGAATCGGAGGCGGTGTACCAATGGGAAGGTTCAAGACCTATCAGCCGGCAGGCGTCATTCCCGCGACGTTACTGGCGTTCAAAGACGACCTCTCGATCGACGAAGCCGAAACGCGCCGGCATTTGGCGCACGTCGCAGCGACCCGCGGTATCTCGGCAATCACCGTCAACGGCCACGCCTCCGAGATCCACGCCTGCACCTTCGAGGAGCAGCAGCGCATCCTCGCCGTCTCGATGGCCGAGGTCGGCGACCGCGTACCGTTGATCAATGGCGTCTATGCCGACGGCAGCCTCGAGGCCGCCCGCATCGCCCGTATGGCCGAGGAAGGAAGGCGCGGACGCGCTACTCGTTTTCCCGCCCAATAGTATGTCGGCCGGCGGTCAACTGCGCCCGAGATGGCGCTCGCGCATTTCGAGACGCATTGCCGCCGCGACCGACCTGCCGATCATCGTCTTCCAGTATCCGGCAACAGACGGGCCTCGGTTATCCCTTCGATACGCTGCATGCGGCTCATCGAGACCGTGCCGAGCATCCGCGCCATCAAGGATTGGTGCGCCGATCCGATGCTGCACGAGAAGCACATTCGTACCCTCCAGAGCCTGTCGCGGCCGATCAATGTGCTGACGACCCACAGCGCGTGGCTGATGGCCTCGCTGTCCATGGGCGCCAATGGCCTGCTCTCCGGCGCCGGCAGCGTCGTCCCCGATCTACAGGTCGCTCTGTTCGAGGCAGTGAAGGCCAACGATCTCGCCCGCGGCCCAGCGCATCAACGACCGGCTCTATCCGATGCAGCAGGCGTTTTATGCCGCGCCGTTCCTCGACATGCACAACCGCATGAAGGAATGCCTCGTGATGCTCGGCCGGCTCGATCGCGCCGTGGTCCGCCCGCCGCTTGTAAAATTGCCACCGGCCGAGATCGCACGCCTCAAGGCGGCCCTCGATCAGGCCGGCATCGGCGCCGACGGAGCGTTACCCCAGGCCGCGGAGTAGGGGCAGCCAGCGCAGGCGAAGAGGCACCCCATGTTCTTCTTCCGCAAGAAGGCGGAGATGGTCGCTCGCGACAAGGCGTTGCGCGGCCGCCCCGATCCGATCCCGACAGCGCGGACCCACTTCCTCAATGGCCGCGAATTGAAAGGGCCCTATCCCGACGGCGTCGAGCGCGCGATGTTCGGCATGGGTTGCTTCTGGGGCGCCGAGCGCAAGTTCTGGCAACTCGAGCGACGGCGTCTATCACCGCGGTCGGCTATGCCGCCGGCCTCACGCCGAACCCGACCTACGAGGAGGTCTGCTCGGGCCAGACCGGCCACAACGAGGTGGTGCTGGTCGTCTATGACCCGGCAAAGCTAAGCTACGAGCAGCTCCTCAAGGTATTCTGGGAGAGCCACGACCCGACGCAGGGCATGCGACAGGGGAACGACGCCGGCACCCAGTACCGCTCGGGCATCTACGTTTACAGCGCCGAGCAGCGCGCCGCGGCCGTTGCCTCGAAAGAGATGTTTGACAAGGCGCCTCGCCGCCAAGCGCTTCGGTGCGATCACCACCGAGATCCTGGACGCGCCAGCGTTCTACTTCGCCGAGGACTATCACCAGCAGTACCTCGCCAAAGTCCCGCACGGCTACTGCGGCCTCGGCGGCACCGGCGTCGCCTGCCCGATCGGAACGGGGATTAAAGCGGCGGAGTGAGCGACCCACTTTTCCTTCACCCCGCGCGCGGGGTGAGGGTCACGCCAGAGGCGTGCTTTCAGCACGACGTGAGGGGCGGCGGCAAACTCCAACGCAGCGCAAGAACCTGCCCCTCATCCCAACCTTCTCCCCGTGAAGAACGGGGAGAAGGGGAAGAAGCGGAGCGGCCGAAGGCCGCGAGGTAAGGGTGCCGACCGAGAGGCAGCCCGCGGCCGCAGTAGCCGAAGGCGTTGCGGACCGCGGCAATAGATCCCGTTCTCTGAATATTAAATCGTTTAGGATCCCAAATCGGTCGATCAGTGATTCAAGATGCTGCTGGGAAGGAGGCCAGCAGGCATGGCACGACCCTATTCTCTTGATCTTCGTGATCGGGTGGTTGCGTCGGTGCAGTCCGGCCAGTCCTGCCGGGCGATGCGGCGCTGTCTTCGAGGTCAGCGTTGCCAGCGTGGTGAAGTGGTCGCAGCGCGCATCGGGCGACGGGCAGTGCGGCGGCCAAGCCGATGGGCGGCCGGCGGCCGTATGCGCTGGCGGGTGAGCGGGCTTGGCTGCTGGCGCGCCTTCCGGAGAAGCCGGATCTGACGCTGCACGGGCTGCTGGCGGCGAACTGCGCGAGCGCGGGATCGAGGTGAGCTACGTGGCCGATCTGGAACTTCCTGCGGCGCGAGGGCATCAGCGTTCAAAAAAAACCCTGTTCGCCAGCGAGCAGGATCGGCCTGACGTCGCGCGCCGGCGGGCGCTGGTGGAAGCGCTATCAGGCGACGCATCGATCCGACCCGCCTGGTCTTCATCGACGAGACCTGGACCAAGACCAACATGGCGCCGCTCACGGGGCTGGGCGCCGCGCGGCGAGCGGCTCATGGCCAAGGTGCCGCACGGCCACTGGCGGACGCTGACCTTCCTCGCCGCCCTGCGCTTCGACCGCATCGACGGCGCCCTGCGTCATCGACGGCCCGATCAACGGCGAGAGCTTCCGCGCCTATGTCGAGCAGTTCCTCGTGCCGACCCTCAAGCCCGGCGACATCGTCATCATGGACAATCTCGGCAGCCACAAGGGCAACGGCCGTCCGCGCGCCGATCCGCGCCGCCGGCGCGAGGCTCTTCTTCCTGCCGCCCTACTCGCCCGACCTCAACCCGATCGAGCAGGTCTTCGCCAAGCTCAAGACACTGCTGCGCAAGGCCGAGGAGCGAACCGTCGAAGCCACCTGGCGACAGCATCGGCAGCCTCCTCGACCGCTTCACCCCAGCACGAATGCGCCAACTACTTCGCAACGCCGGATATGCTTCGAGTATGAGACGAACAGGCTCTAGTTGCGGACCGCGGCAATAGTTGCGGACCGCGGCAATAAAAGACTCAGCTCAGCTCGTGAATCCGGAAATTCAGCCCGCCGCGCGGCGTCAGGGTGACGGTGGCGTTGATGCCGGGGTGTTCGCTCGCCGGCGCGTATCGTTGCCGACGTACTCGGGCCGGAAGCGGCGCAGCAGCATCGACAGCGCGAGCGTGTTCTCGACCTGGCTCATGGCGCCGCCGATGCACGAGCGCTTGCCGCCGCCGAACGGAATGTAGGTGTAGGGCTTGCGCTTCTTGGCGGCGTCGCCCATGAAGCGCTCGGGCCGGAACTGCCTCCGGCTCCTCCCAGTACTTCGGATTGTGATGCGCGCCGTAGGCGAACAGCACGACGCGGTCGCCGGCCTTGATCTGCTTGCCGCCGATCTCGTCGTCCTTGGCGGCGACGCGGATCAGCCCCCAGATCGGCGGATAGAGCCGCATCGTCTCCTGGATCACGGCGCGCGTGTAGGCGAGCGCGGAATAGTCGGCGGCGGTCGGCTCGCGGTCGCCGTAGACCTGCTCGCCCTCGCGGCGGATGCGCTCGGCGATCTCGGGATTTCGCGAGGTCTCGATAGAGCGCCCAGGCGAGCGTCAGCGCCGTCGTCTCGGTGCCGGCCCACAGGTACTGCTTCAGTTCGTCGACGCCTGCTGCTGGTCGAACTCGGGGATCGTCGGATCGGCGACGGCCGCCTCGATCATCTTCAGCAGCGTGCGCTCGCGCTCCTCGCGCGGGTCGGCGGCGATCACCGTCGGGCGGCACGCCGGCCCACGATCTCCATCGCCTTGGCGGCATCCTCCTCGGTGATCTCGAACTCCTCGCCCGCGACCTTCTTCAGGCGGACCGACTTGTGGTTCATCACGTCGGTGTAGGTCTTGACGCACTTGAAGACGAAGTGCGGATTGAACGGCATGTCGCGGTCGAACAGCGCCTTGCAGATCATGTCGGCGGCGAGCGTCCAGGTCTGCTCGACCATCTCGAAGCGTCTCGCCGGTTCGCGCGAGCTCCGCCCAGATCTCCATCTTGGTGCGGATGGCGGTCGAGGAAGTAGGGGATGTACTCGGCGAACATGTCGGGATGGAACGCCGGCTGCTGCGGCATGCGGATCTTCTGCCAGAGCGCGCCGTCGTGGGTGATCATCGACTTGCCGAAGATCGGCTTCAGGCCGTCGAAATATTTGATGTAGTCGTCGGCCTTGGTGACCAGCACGCGCTTGAAGTGCTCGGGCTCGGACAGGAACACGACGCGCTGGTTGCCCATGTTGACCGGGATCACGCCGCCGTAGCGCTCGGTCAGCTGCATGAGCGCGCGCATCGGATTGGCGGCTTCGCCCTTGTAGCAGCGGCGTCAGCTTGAACCAGATGCTCTCCTGCTCGCCGAGACCCTGGGCGTGCTGCGCCGTCGCGCGGCGCTGGTCTCCGGAGGCGCTGCGTCCGGTGCTGCAATCTGGGTCTCGGCCATTGCGTCTGTATCCCCACACCCGCGCTGAATGTGCGCGGCCTATCGAGGTTGGTCGTCGCCCGATGGCGTTCCCCTCACGCCGATTGGTTCGGCATCTGACGTGCCTTGGTCATGCGCCTCGCGCACGCCCTTGGGGTCTCGTAACACCAGCCCGGCCGGGCTGTCCATGCGGCGAACCCACGGCGCATCACTTTGGCGCGCCATGTGTCCAGAAAAACGAGCTTTTTCTATCGTGCTGAGGCCACCTCGGGCGAGATCAGCCGGCCGGACTGGTTAATCGGGCCCGCGATTGCCACCCGTCCCCCTTGCAGGCGGGCGGCGCCGGAGGCGACCAGCGCCAGGGCGTGCGGGTAGAGCTGGTGCTCGGCCGCGAGCACGCGGGCAGCAAGAGTGTCGGCGGTATCGCCAGGCAGAACGGGGACGGCCGCTTGGGCGATGATCGGGCCGGCATCCATCTCCGGCACGACGAAATGCACGGTGCAGCCGGCGATGCCTCACGCCGTGCGGCGAGCGCCCGCGCGTGGGTGTGGAGGCCCGGAAGAGCGGCAGCAGCGAGGGATGGATGTTGATCATGCGGCCGCGCCAGCGCGTCGACGAAGCCGGCGTCATCAGGCGCATGAAGCCGGCGAGGCAGACGAGCTCGATGCGCGCCGTCGAGCAGCGCCGCTCGAGCGCCGCTCGAAGGCCTGCGCGCGTCGGCATACGCCTTGTGGTCGATGGCCAGCGCGGCGATGCCCTGCGCCGTGCGCCCAGCGAGGCCCGCGGCGTCGGGCCGGTTGGAGACCACCACGCGATCTCGGCCGGATAGTCCGGCGCCGCGCGCGGCCTCGACCAGCGCCACATGTTCGAGCCGCGGCCGGAGATCAGGATGGCGACGCGCTTTCTCGGTGCGTCAGCCGCATCGCGACGCCGCATGCGAACCTCAGCTGGCCGATGTAGTCGACGGCCTCGGCGTCGCCCTTGCCCTTGGCCTCGGTCTGACGATACCGCGGGCCGGCTTCGACCTCGGCCGATGACCATCGGCGCTTCACCGGCGGCGCGGAGCGCCGCAGCAGCAGCCCCGGCGCGGTCGCGTTCGCGGCGACGATCACCATGCCGATGCCGCAGTTGAAGGTGCGCAGCATCTCGGCGTCGTCGAGGTTGCCGGCGCTGCGCGAGCCAGCCGAACACGGCGGGCGCCTGCCAGCGCGCCGAGATCGATGTGCGCGCGCCAGGCCCGTCGGGCAGCACGCGCGGCATGTTCTCGGTCAGGCCGCCGCCGGTGATGTGCGCCAGCGCCTTGATGGCGCCGTCCGGCCCGCTGCCGCCGTCGCGCGGATCGCGGCGAGCACCGGCTTGACGTAGATGCGGGTCGGCGTCAGCAGCGCCTCGGCGAGCGTCTGTGCCGGCGGCGAACGGCGCCGGCGCGTCCCAGCCGAGCCTCGCCGCTGCGACGAGCTTGCGGACCAGCGAGTAGCCGTTGGAATGCACGCCCGAGGACGGCAGGCCGATCAGCACGTCGCCGGCGGCGATGTCGGCGCGCGGCAGGACCTCGCCGCGCTCGACGGCGCCGACGGCGAAGCCGGCGAGGTCGTAGTCGCTCGCCTGCGTACATGCCCGGCATCTCGGCCGTCTCGCCGCCGATCAGCGCGCAGCCGGCCTGCCGGCAGCCCTCGGCGATGCCGGCGATGACGCGCGCGCGCGACCGCCACGTCGAGCTTGCCGCATGGCGAAATAGTCGAGGAAGAACAGCGGCTCGGCGCCCTGCACGACGAGGTCGTTGACGCACATGGCGACGAGGTCGATGCCGATGGTGGCGTGCCGGCCGGTGTCGATGGCGATCTTCAGCTTGGTGCCGACGCCGTCGTTGGCGGCGACCAGGATCGGGTCGCTGAAGCCGGCGCGCTTGAGGTCGAACAGCCCGCCGAAGCCGCCGAGGTCGGCGTCGGCGCCCGGCCGGCGCGTCGCCTTCGCCAGCGGCTTGATGGCCGCGACCAGCGCGTTGCCGGCATCGATGTCGACGCCGGCATCGCGGTAGGTGACGGGGCATTGGGGTCGTCGTGGGCCCCGTTGTGGCCAATCGACTCATGGTGCCCTCTCGAGGGTTGGCGCGGGCCGGAGCGGCTCGGGCTTCAGCCCCCGGGGACCGGCTTCATCGGGGGATCGCACCTGCGGCCGGCGAAACCCACTTTCGCCCGAAAGGGTCATGGCTAGTGGGGACGGTCCCCGTCGTGCGGTCAATGAGCATGAGCGATCAAAGTCGAGCCGGATGCAATCCCGCGGGCCTTGGGCAACGTGCGCAGACGACTATTCCTCGAAGATGATCAACATCGGCGAGGGCGGGCACGCTTGATGTCGGGAGACGGCATTTGGGCCACATGGCGGTGGTGCGGCGCCTGGTGTTCGGGGCTGGCCTGATGCCGTCGCTGGCCCGCGCCCGGGCACCGCAGGGCCCCCGAAGGGCCGATTTCGTCATCGGCAATTATCCCGTCGAGGCCACGCCAGCGACGCGGTCAGGCCAAGGAGCAGGCGATCGCAGACGGCCAGCAGGCGGCCTTTCGCTCGCTGCTGAGGCGCCTCGTGCCCGTCACGGCCTACGCCGGCTTGGAGATCAAGCGAGCCAAGCGACGGGCCTTATCGACAGCTTTTCGGTGCGCTCCGAGCGCAATTCCCCGACCCAGTACATCGCCAGCCACGATTTCTCCTTCCAGGCCGAGGCCGTCCGCCAGCTGCTCGACGCCGAGGGCATCCCCTTCCTCGACAAGCAGGCGCCGCATCGACATCGTGCCGGTCTATCGCGCCGGCCAACCGCCGAGGCCGTCGTTGCCGGGGCACGGCCACGTGGCAGGAGGCGTGGAGGGCCTCGATCTCGTATCATGCCCTGGCACCCATGTCGCTTGCAGCCGCTCAAGACGCGAATTCACGGCCGGAGCGCTCGATCCGGCCTTGGTCGGCGACGGGACCGGCCTCGCACGCTCGCCAGCGCGTACCAAGGACCGCGTCGTGATCGCCGTCGCCGAGGCGGCCGCCGCCCGCAAGCGGGTCACCTCGCCGGACGCGATGCGGCCGGTCCGCTGCGCGCAGCTATCGCTTCGAGGACGGCGACCTTGGCTACACCTCGGAGCTGGCAGCCGTTCCCCTTTCGATCCTCGACGGCCGGTGGAAGTGGGCGGTCGCCGCCCAGCGCACCGGGCCTTCCGGGTCGCCGGCCGTTCGGCGAGCCGCTCGCGCGCGAGCCGTCGGCACGCGATCCATTCCGCCGACCGAGGGCAATCCGTTGCACCCCGGCCCGGGCTCCGGCGCCGTTCGGGGCCAGGGGCGCCCGGTGCAGGTAGCCGTGAATTTTCGGGAATGGGCGAGTGGCAGCAGATCAGCCGGCAGCTCGCCGCAACCCCCGGCATCGACAACCTCGAGGTCGACGGCCTGTCATCGCGCGGCGCCAGGATCACGCTGAGTTTTCCTGGCGGTGCCGACCAGTTGGCCCGCGCGCTGTCGGCCCAGGGCCTGAGCCTGCGCGGCGGCCCCGATGGCCTGCTGCTCTCGGCGCGGTGAGACGCGGCGATTGCCGCCAACGTGCGATCACCAGATTTTGGTTGGGCGTTCAACTGTCGTTTGGTTGCGTTAACATCGCTCAACCCGCATCCTTGCGCCATTGCGGTGCACGTGTGGGGTGTCAGATGGATCCGAAAGTCATTCAGATCACAGCCACTGTCCGTCAGGTTCGCGATCGTTCGCTCGCCATTTCGATGGGCGACTTCGACAAGTTTGGCGATCAAGTGTCGATCTTCCTGCCCAAGAAGGCGATCCGATACGAGATACGGGGCGCCAGCGTGAAGGTTGCCCTGCCTTATTGGCTGGCCAAGCGAAACAACTTGCTACCGACGGTTGTCCGGCGGGTGGACCACTTGGAAGAGCGCGTGGCGCGGCTTGAAGAGAACCACGCCGAGCAAGGATGCGATGGCATCTTGGCGGAACGCATTGCGCGGATCGAGGCGCATGTCGGATTGCACAAGCCGCGCCATTGACGGTCGGATCAGCACCGCGCGCGCTCGTTACCTCTGAAACAGGCGCATGTCCCAGGCGACGGGATGCTCGAGACCGGGCCGGATGCGGCCCGCGTCCGGATGGGTGCAGTTGATGACGACGTTCTCCTCGATGCGGGCGACGAACGAGGGCACGATCAGGATCGCGGACCGCTTTTCCCGATACCACCTGGAGCCGGCGGCACGCGCCTTGGCCATCTCGGAGCCAACCCGGCAACAAATCCTTCGTGACAATCTCGTAGGACACGCCCTTCGGAATTTCGATCTCGATGTAGTGCTGGTTGGACGGCAGCACGCCGTTGAAGTGCGCCCGCTTTTCGAGGAGCGCCGTGCTGTAGTGGCGCGACGTGTAGATGACCTCCTGACCTTTCTCGTGCCAGCGACCCTCGATCCGTGAGGCACCCTCGCCGCTGTAGATCGGATAGGTGCCGCGCGGATCACCGATGCGGTAGACCCGCATCGGATCGGCGAGCACCCGCACGCTCACCGTCGTGCTAGGCCGCGACACCGGCATCGGCCTTGGCGAGAAGTTTCAGGACCAGATCGGCACCTGCGATCGACTGTGTGGCGAGATCGATCGGCGTCCGCCCCCCGAGCAGGGGATGCTGCTGGATCATGAAGCGGGCCGCGAGCCCGGTGTCGTCGTGATAGATCCTGAGAACCTCATAGAAGACCCGCGACAGCGCCCAGACCTTCTCGCTTTCGTCCTTGGTGAGGGACAGCTTGCGCCGGTGCAGCGTCGACTTCGGGATGATGTCGGTCGCGCGGACGAATTTGCCCTCTGGATCGAGGCGCTCGATCACGACAGTCGCGGTCTTGACGGGAAAGCCTTTGGCGATCCGCTCGACGAGGCCGAGATCGTCGAGCTTGGCCCAGTCGGCGAGGCCCATGAACTTGGCGATGCTCCGGCCTCGGAGACCAATCCGCTTGGCGCTCTTTGCATGGAACACCTCGTTTCATATCAGTTGGGACCAATATAGTTTCATATGGGACGCTCCGCAAGCGGCAAAGCCCGTCGGTTCGATCCGACGCCGGGTACCACCGCTGCCACACCGGGGACGAGCCCCGCGCATCTGCCGGTTTCCCGTAACTGCCCTGGCGCGCGCGTGCCGGGCGCAGCGCCACCATCGACTCGGCATGGCGCACGGCGCTCGACACGCCGTCGACGGCCGGCACCGGCAGCCGGCCCGCCAGCGAGCGCGCCAGGCCGGCCAGCGGCGCACCGGCGAGCACGATGACGTCGGCACCATCCTCGTCGACACAGCGCTGCGCCAGGCGCAACAGGCGCTCGCCCTGGTCGCCCTGCACGTTGCCGATGTCGGCCAGCGGCTCGTCGAGCGCGCGGATGCTGGCCAGGCGGCCTTCGAGGCCGTAGTGCTGCACCGTCTCGCGGTACCAGGCGCGGATGCGCTGCGAGATGGCGACGATCGAGAAGCGCCCGCCGAGCAGGCAGGCACTCGCCAGCGCCGCTTCGGTCAGGCCGGTCACGGGGCACGGCAAGGCTTCGCGCAGCCCGCCGAGGCCGGGGTCGCCGAACGCGGCGACGATCACCGCGTCGAAGCGCGCATGGTGTTCGGCGGCCAGCTGCGCCGCGGCATAGGCGCCGATCAGGGCCTCGAAGCGCGTCTCGATGTAGGCCACGCCGAAGGGCGCGGTCACGACCTCGATCTGCGTGCCCGGCGACGCGCTGCGCTCGGCCTCGGCGCGGATCAGGTCCGACACGCTGTCGGAGATGTTGGGGTTGATCAGCAGCAGGCGCGTCATGGTCTGGGCTCCTTGGGCGTCCGGGGCCTGAGCGTCGGCGGCCCGCAGCGCAGGAAGCGGCCGCGTCCGCGGCGCGGATGGAAATGCGTGCCGTCCCACACCACCTCGCCGCCGGCCAGCGTGAGCGCGGGCCAGGCCGCGAGTTCGATGCCCTCGTAGGGCGTGTAGTCGACGGCATGGTGCAGCGCGGCGTTGCGCAGCACCAGCTCGCGCTCGTCCCACACCACCAGGTCGGCATCGCTGCCGATGGCGATCGTGCCCTTGCGCGGGTGCAGGCCGTAGGCCTTGGCCGGGTTGGTCGAGGTGAGCTCGACGAACTTCTGCAGCGTGATGCGCCCCGCCGAGCACGCCTTCGGAATACAGCAGCGGCAGCCGCGTCTCCAGGCCCGGGATGCCGTTCGGGATGTGGCGGAACGCGACCTCCTGGCCGCCCGGCTTCTTGCCCTCCGGCGCGTCGTAGCGGAACGGCGCGTGGTCGGACGAGAACACCGTGAACAGGCCGTCGGCCAGCGCGTTCCAGATCACCTCCTGGTTGCCCTTGTCGCGCGGCGGCGGGCTGCACACGCAGCGCGCGCCCGGCGTAGCTGTCGTCGATGCCGAGGTCGGCTGCGGTCAGGAACAGGTATTGCGGGCAGGTCTCGCCGAACACGTACAGGCCGTGGGCACGCGCCCAGCGGATCTGCTCGACCGCCTCGCGCCCCGACACATGCACGATCAGGATCGGCACGTCGACCAGTTCGGCCAGTGCGATGGCGCGGTGCGTGGCCTCGCGCTCGACCAGCATCGGCCGCGCGTGGGCATGAAAGCGCGGCGCGGTGCGGCCGGCGGCTTCCAGCCGCTTGGTCAGCCACTCGATGCAGTCGGCGTTCTCGGCATGGATCATCGCCATCGCGCCGTGCTCGCGCGCGACCGACAGCACGTCGAGGATCTGGCCGTCGTCGAGCTTCAAGTCGTCGTAGGTCATGTAGATCTTGAACGAGGTGTAGCCCTCGGCGATCAGTGCCGGCAGTTCCTCTTTCAGCACCGCCGGCGTCGGGTCGCTGACGATCAGGTGGAAGGCGTAGTCCACATGCGCCTTGCCCTCGGCGCGGCGGTGGTAGTCGTCGACCGCGGCGCGCAGCGATTGGCCCTTCACCTGCGCGGCGAACGGGATCACGGTCGTGGTGCCGCCGCAGGCCGCCGAGCGCGTGCCGGTGTCGAAATCGTCGGCCATGCGCGCCGGCGGCGGCATCGGCTGGTCGAGGTGGCAATGCGCGTCGACGCCGCCGGGCGTGACGACGCGGCCGGCCGCATCGATCTCGCGCGCGGCAGGAGGCAGGCCTTGCGCCAGCGCGACGATGCGCCCGCCGGCGATGCCGATGTCGCAGTCGAAGACATCGGCTGCAGTGGCCACGCGCGCATGGCGCACGACGAGATCGAACGGGGTCATGGTGTCGGGTGTCCTTGCGGCGCGTCGAACACGCGCCGTGCTTCGTCTTCGAGCGTCGGGCCGAGCACCTCGACGCAATGGGTGCCGCGGCCCAGCACCTCGCGGCAGTGCAGCGCGAGTTCGTCGGCAACGGGGCCGCCGAGCGCCGTCATCGTCTCGATCGACAAGGCGTAGACGACGCGCCCGACGCCACCCCAGTAGATCGCGCCGGCACACATCGGGCAGGGTTCGCCGCTGGCGTAGACGGTGCAGGCGGACAGCTCGGCCGGGGTGAAGCGCCGCGACGCGTCGCGCATCAGATTCATCTCGGCGTGGCCCGTGCAATCACGTTCGGTGACCTGGGTGTTGCACGCTTGCAGCAGGACGCGGCCCTGCGCATCGGCAAGCAGCGCGCCATAGGGCTGATTGCCGGCGGCGCGGGCCTGGGCCGACAGCGCGATGGCCGCGCGCAGCAGGCGTTCGTCGGCGGCGGCGAGGTTCATGGTTGCGACGGCGGCAGATCGAACAAGCCGAACAACGGCCCCAACCCTTGACGCGCCGCGGGTCGGCGCCCGCGAGTTGCAGCGACTTCCAGACCACGGTGGCGATCGAGTCGTGGATCGGGATGCCCGTCTCGGCTTCGAGTGCCTGCACCAGTGGGCCGCCGCGCAGGTTGGTGCACAGGATGGCGATCGCGTCGGGTTTGGCGCGGGCCACGCCCTGCACCATCGCGCGCAGGGTGTCGGCGTCGACCTCGGCGAAGCTGAAGTTGTCGCGCAGGCCGAGGTGGCGCTCGGCCACGCATTCGTAGCCTGCGGCCGCGTAGTTCGCGATGATCCTGGCCTGCACGTCGTCCAGGTACGGCGTCACGAGTCCGAATCGCCGCACGCCGGTGCGTGCGAAGACCTCGTTCAGTGCCAGTACCGACGTGCAGGCCGGCACGCCCGTCGCCTCGGTGATGCGCCGGCAGAGCTGGCGGTCGGTGTCGAAGCCGCGCCAGCTGGCCGATGTGCCGCTCCAGCCGATGACGCCGACCTTGGCGTGCGACAGCAACTCGGCGGCGTGCAGGATCTCGCTGTCGTCGAACTGGCCCAGCGCCTGCTTCGTCAGCGCGATCTCGGTCACCTTGAAGCGACCGAAATGCGCGCTGGCTTCGGGCAGGTCGGCGAGCATGGCCGTGGTCACCGGCTCCAGCGTCGTGTTCGACGAGGGCGTGAGCATGCCCAGCAGGATGCGCTTGTCCATCAGCCGAACGATACCCGCGGCAGCCACAACGCCAGGCCGGGCCAGACGACCAACAGCACGACGAGCAGCAGCATCATGACCAGGAACGGCAGCGTGCCGACGATGACATCGGTGATCAGGCCTTCCTTGCGGATGCCCTGGACGACGTACAGGTTCATGCCCACCGGCGGCGTGATCAAGGCCAGCTCGGCCATCACCACCAGGTAGATGCCGAACCACACCGGGTCGATGCCCAGCGCCGTGACGAGCGGGAACACGATCGGGATGGTGCCGATGATCATCGCCAGAGCGTCGAGGAAACAGCCCAGGATCAGGTAGAACACCGTCAGCACGGCCAGCATCACCAGCGGCGACGTGCCGAGCTGGCTGGCGAAGTTGGCCAGCGCCTGCGGCACGCCCATCAGGCCGAGCACGAAGTTCAGGTAGAACGCCGCCGCCGCGATGAGCATGATCATCGCCGTCACCGACACCGTGGTGACGAAGCACTCGTGCAGCATCTTGATCGAGAACTTGCCGTAGGCGATGCACAGCAGCAGCGCCATCACGACGCCCAGCGCAGCCGACTCGGTCGGCGTCGCCCAACCGAGGTAGATGCTGCCCATCACGACGACGAAGAGGATCGTCGGTGGCATCAGGTCGACCAGCCGCCGCAGCCGCTCGCCCAGCGGCGCCGGCGCCGACTTGGCACCGGCCAGCGCCGGCTTCCACCAGCAGGCGACGACCACCACGGCCATGAACAGGCCGGTCAGCAACAGCCCCGGGATCACGCCGGCGGCGTAGAGGCGGCCGACCGAGGTGTTGGTCATCGCGCCGTAGATGATCATGTTGATCGACGGCGGGATCAGGATGCCCAGCGTGGCGCCCGCCGCGATGCTGCCGAGCACCAGTCGCGGGTCGTAGCCGCGACCCTTGAAAGCCGGGATCGCGACCGTGCCGATGGTGGCGGCCGTGGCCACCGACGAGCCCGACACGGCGGCGAACATCGCCGAGGCGCCGATGTTGGTGTGCAGCAGGCCGCCCGGCAGCGGGTTCAGCCAATCCGACAGCGAGCGGTACATGCGGTCGGTGAAGCCACCGCGCACCAGCAACTCGCCCAGCAGCACGAACAGCGGCACCGCGACCAGCACGAAGTTGTTGGTCGCGCCCCAGTACTGGGTGCCGTACTCCAGCACCGCGGGCGTGCCGAGGTAGAAGACCGCGCCCGCCATGCTGATCGCGAACATCACGAAGGCCACGTGCAGGCCCAGCGACATCAGGCCGATCAGCAGCGCAAAGCCGATGACGGCGGCAGTGAGGTCGATCATTTCTGTTCTCCAGCTTCAGCCTGCGCCGCCCGTTCGGCCTGCGCCGTCAATTCGGCTTCGAGCTCGTCCTGCACGCTGGCCGGCCCGTAGTAGCGGTTCAACTTCGGGTCGCCACGCACGAACAGCAGCAGCGCATGCACGGCGTAGGCCAGCGAGATCAGGGCAAACAGCACCAGCCCGATCAGCCACAGCGACTGCGGCTGCCACAGCGGCGTCTGCAGCGGGTTGCTGGCCACGCTCTGGAACTCGATCGACTCGAGCAGCACGTTGGTGCCGCGCCAGGCCGCGAAGCTGGCGAAGGCCGCCATCGACACCATCGCCAGCAGGTTGAGCACGCGCTGCCAGCCGGTCGGCAGCATGACCAGGAAGATGTCGACACGCGTGTGGCCGCGCTTGGCCATCGTGTACGACGCGCCGACCACCGCGATGATCGCCAGCACGTAGCCGCCCATGTCGTCGGTGCCCGGGAACGAGTGCGAGAACAGCTTGCGCCCGACGATCTCGACCGAGACCGCCAGCGACAGCAGCAGCACGACATAGCCGCAGATGATGGCGGCCATGCGCGCCACGGGCTCAACCACCCGGCTGATCGGATCGTCTTCCATGATCTCTCCTGTTGGAACGGACGGCCGCGACCCGGTTCGCGGGCCGCAGCGCGACCGCGCCGGTTACTGGATCTTCAGGCCGCGGACCTTGCCGACAGTGGCGTTCCAGGTCTCGGAGCACTTGGGATCGACCTTGTTGCAGGTCTCCTTCCACAGCGGCAGCACCGAGCTCGACACCGCGGCCTTGATCTTGGCCTCGTCGGCCGGCGTCACCGGCACCAGCGTCATCTTGAACTTGGTGCCCTTGAGGCAGGGTTCCTTGCCGATGTTGCAGTTCATCGCGTCGGCGTTGGCCGTCTCGGCCAGATCCCACATCCGGTCTTCCATCTGCTTGAAGCCGTCGATGATCTTCTTCTGCGATTCGGGCGAGAACTTGTTGAAGTAGTCCAGATTCATGAAGTGGCCCTGCACCGAGCCCGACACCGACAGCGGCATGAAGTGCGTCGTCACCTCACCCCATTTGCCGGCGTTGCCCGAGGTCGGCGACGTCACGCCGCAATCGGCCACGCCGCGCTGCAAGGCGGGGTAGACCTCGCTGAATTGCAGCGTCACCGGCGTGCCGCCCAGGTTCTGGATCAGCGCCGCCATCGATGGCGTGAAGCTGCGCACCTTCAGGCCCTTGATGTCCTCGACCGACTTGATCGCCTTGTTGCAATAGAACACCTGCGGGCCGAACGGCCACAGCGTCAGCACCTTGGCCTTGAAGCGCGCCTGCAGGCGCTTGTCGAAGACCTCGCGGTAGGCATCGACGGCCTTGCGCAGGTCCTTCATGTTGGTCGATACCCCGATCAGGTCGATGCCTTCGAAGAACGGGTCGTCGCGCGAGGCCATGCCGATCTGCACGCTCATCACGTCGAAGGTGCCCGAGCGCAGCAGGCGCAGCGCATCGGCAGCCTGCACGTTGACCACGTCCATCGGGTTGTAGTTGATGTTGATCGCCTCGCCCATCAGCTTGGGCAACGCGGTGAAGAAGGGCTTCTCGATCTCGTCGACATGCTTGGAGTTCGACGAGAAGTTGCCGGCGATGCGCATCGCCGTGGGGTCGGCGGCCAGCGCGGCCAATGGCAGCGCGAGCGTGGCGGCAGCGAGCAGGTGGGGCAGCAAGCGGTTCTTCATGGTGATCTCCTTCAGTAGGGGTTTGCGGTTGTCTCAGTTCAGCCAACGGTTCATGCCGACGTCCTCGGACGCGGCACGCAGGACCATTTCTCGGTAATACGGCTCCAGGCGAAGCGCTTCCTGCGCCGCACGCATCTGCTGCTCGCGGCCGCCGGCCATCAGCTCGCGCATCTCGGCGCGCAGCGCGGGTTCGTCGACGCCGGTGATGCGCCCGGCGTCGAACACGACGCGGCCGGCGACGATGGTCGTGCGCACCGAGCCGCCGTCTTCGCAGTGGATCAGTTGGCGGCGCAGGTCGTTGAGCGGCGTGAAGGCCACCGTGTCGAGGTCGAGCAGGATCAGGTCGGCATCGAACCCGACCGCCAGCTGGCCCAGCTTGTCGGCCCGGCGCATCGCCCGCGCACCGCCGCGCGTCAGCGCGGTCAGCATTTCGGCCGGGTTGCGGCCATTGCCGCCAATCGGGCGTGGCCAGGGTGTGCAACAGCGCCGCCGTCTTGGCCACGAACCACAGGTTCACGCTGTCGTCGGTGTTCATCTCGTCGGTGCCCAGGCAGATCGGCACCCCCGCATCGCGCAACTTGCGGTACGGCATCACGCCGCTGCCCAGGCGCAGGTTGCAGACCGGGTTGTGCGCCACGGTGCAGCCCGAGTCGGCGAGCAGGCGGATGTCGTCGTCGTCGATCCAGATGGCGTGGATGACCATCATGCGTTCGTCCAGATGGCCGAGGTCGTGCACGTAGCGCACCAGCGACTTGCCGAACTTCTCGCGCCCGAGCACGCGCTGCAGCTTGGTCTCGAGCATGTGGATGTTGAACGGCAGGTCGAAGCGCCTGGACAACGCCGACAGGCCGGCGAAGTAGTCGGCGTGACACGCTGCGGTGCCGAGCACGACACCGCCGCGGCCAGGCGGCCGCCGGCGGCACCGTGCCAGCGTTCGATCAGGTGGCGGTACAGCGCCAGCAATTCGGCGCTCGACTGGCGTGGCGCCGCGTCCATCGCGCGGCGCTCGGCCTCGGGCAGCAACTCGGCCAGGTACGGGTACTTCTGATACTCGACGATGTTCGGCTGGTCGATCGCCACCGTGGCGCGGATGCCGGCGTCGGCGTAGGCCTGCATGATGGCGTCGATCGACCGGGTGCTGGCCACCGGCACGTGGTACGCGTCGTCGTGCACGGCAGTGATGCCGCGGCGCAGCATCTCCAGCGCGCCGACCATCGTGCGCACATAGGCCAGGCGGTCGGCGTCGCCGCCGGTGGCCAGCGGCGGCACCTCGTGCAGCATGAAGATCTCGAGCGGGTAACCCGGCAGGCTGCCCTTCATCAGGTTGCCCGGCGAATGGAAGTGCGCGTTGATCAGGCCCGGCATCGCCAGCATGCCGCTGCCGTCGATCGTTCGCGCGAACGCGCGCGGCCAGGCGCCACCGGCATCCGGGCCGATCGCGGCGATGCGCCCGCCTTCGATCACGATGTCGGCGCTGGCCCACTCGCGGTCGGCATCGTCCAGCGTCAAGACGCGGGCGCCGCGGATCAACAGCGAATCCTGGTGCGGGCTCATCGTGCGAACACCCGGCCCCAATCGCGGCCCGCCTTCGTATCGATGCCCGCGCGCTTCAACGCCCCCCAGACCCCCATCGTCACCGTGTCGTAGATCGGAATGCCGAGTTCGGCCTCCATCTCGGGCACGATCGGAGCGGCCGGGAAGTTGGTGCAGAAGGTGACGATGGCCTGCGGCCTGGACTTCGCCACGTCGCGCAACATCGCCGCGATGTCGTCGAGCGGAATCTGCGAGAACGAATAGTTGTCGCTGAGGCCGAAATTGCGCGCCGCCACGCATTCGTAGCCTTCGCGCGCGAAGCTGCGCACGATGCGCTCGCGGTAGCTGTCGACGTAGGGGCAGGCCAGCGCGAAGCGGCGGATGCCGTCTTCGCGAAAGACCTGGTCGATGGCCAGCGTCGAGGTCGTCGACTTGGCCCCGGTGAGCTGCTCGATGCGCTCGACCAGTTGATGGTCCAGCGCGAAATCGAGGCTGCCGCCCTTGCTGCCGTTCCAGGCCACGACGTCGAGCTGTGCGTCGCCCAGCACCTTGGCCGTGGCCAGCATGTCGTCGAAGTCGTAGGTCAGCGGGAACGGATCGACGGCACCGACCACCGAGGTGCGCGAGAAGTGCGGCGAGACCTGCGGGAAGTGGCGCAGGATGCCCAGCGTGATGCGTTCGACCACGGTATTGGCCGACGGCGTGATCCAGCCGATGAAGGTCTGCGGCGCGAGGAACTGCTCGCGCGGCGTGGCGGCGCTCATTCAATAGCCCATCAGCCGCGGCAGCCAGAGCACGATCTTCGGGATGAACATGCAGACGAACAGCAGCCCGTACATGACGGCGATGAACGGCCAGACATGCTTGACCAGCTCGCCCAGTTTGATCCCGGTGATGCCGCACAACACGAACAGCACCACCCCCACCGGCGGCGTGAGCATGCCGATCACGAGGTTGAAGACGAACAGGAAGCCGAAGTGCAGCGGGTCGATGCCGTACAGCAAGCGCGATCGGGTGCAGCAGCGGCACCAGCATGATGTAGGCGGCGTTCGACTCGAGGAAGCAACCGACGACGAACAGCGCCACCGAGACCAGCAGCATGAAGACCAGCGGATCGCGCGTCATGCCGCGCAGCAAGCGCCGTCAGCTGCGCCGGCAACTGGTCGACCGTGAGCATGTAGGTCACCACCGAGGCGAAGGCGATCATCGCGCCGACCACCGCCGAGGTGATCGCCGTGCGGATCATGGCCTCGGGCAGGTCGGCGATCTTCAAGGTCTTGGTCACGAAGAAGCCGATCGCCATCGCATAGACGACGGCGATCGCCGAGCCTTCGGTGGCGGTGAAGGCGCCGCCGACGATGCCGCCGATGACGACCACCGGCATCAGGAAGATGACCCACGAACGCTTGAGTTCGTGGCCGACCTTGGCCCACGAGAAGGCCTCGCCGGTGAGCGGGTAGTTGCGCTTGACCGCGGTGTACCAGACCAGGAACATCATCGCGGCGACGAGGATCAGGCCCGGGATCACGCCGGCCATGAACATGCCGCCGACCGACACCGTCGGCCCGGCCATGAAGGCGTAGACGATCATCGCGCCCGACGGCGGGATGATCGGGCCGAGATTCGCCGCCGCCGCCACCACCGCCGACGAGAAGCCGACGCCGTAGACCTTGCGCAGCGACGGGATCATCGTGCTGCCGAGCGCGCTGGCGTCGGCCACCGCCGCGCCGGACACCGTCGACAGGCCCATGCCGGCCAGCACCGTCACGTGGGCCAGACCGCCGCGCACCCGGCCGACCACCGAATTGGCCAGGTCGATCAGGCGCTCCATGATGCCGGCCTTCATCATCAGCTCGCCGGCCAGGATGAAGAACGGGATCGTCATCAGCGGGAACGCGTTGACGGCGTTCATCATCCGCGTCGGCAGCAGGTTGAAGTCGACGTCGCTGTAGATCAGGCCGGCCACCGCGCCGATGCCGAGCGAGAACGCCAGCGGCATGCCGAGCACGGCAATGCCGAGGAAGATGAAGATGATCAGGCAGGCTCATTCGCGTCGGCCACCGCTTCGGTCATCGTCGGCTTGCCGGTCAGGGCGATCCAGGCCAGGTGCAGCGCCGAATGGCCGCAGCCGACGCCGACGGCGACGATGAACCAGGCCGCGCTGGCGTTCATCGAGGCCATCATCTCGTCCCACTGGTCGAAGGCCACCACCGCCGACTGCCAGGCGACGAGGACCATCATCGCGCCCGCCACCACCGCCATCGCGCGGGCCAGCATGTCCTGCACGCGTGGCGCGAAGCGCGAGCTCAGCAGTTCCATGCCGATGTGCGCGCCCAGGCGGATGCCCAGCGGAATGCCCAGAAAGATCGACCAGACGAAGGTCAGGCGCGACATCTCGTCGGCGAAGCCGAGCGAGCTGTTCAACGCGTAGCGCAACAGCACCTGCAGCGACACCACCGCCACCATCACGCCGAGCATGCCGATGATGGCCCAGCCGGCGACGGTGTCCAGCGCATGCAGGGTCAGCGCCAGCGGGCGCAATGGGCCGCGCTGGTGCGTCAGGTTCGAAGGCAGTAGGCGACTCATGGCGTGTGCTCCGCAGGCGGTCGATCAGTCGATCAATTGATCGTTCAGGAGCCCGAGGCCTTCTTCACCTCGGCGAGCACGCGGTCGACCAGGTCGGCACCGACGCGCTTCTTGATGTCGTCGACGACGCCGGCCGTGGCCTTGCGCATGGCTTCGCGCTCGGACGGCGGCAGCGCGTCGTACTGCATGCCCTTCTTCTGCAATTCGGCCAGCGCCGCCACGTCGGCCTTCGCCGCCTCGACGCGCTGGGTGGCCACGGCCTTGTTCATTGCCGTCGTGATCGCCTTCTGGAACTCGGGCGACAAGGCCTGGAACTTCTTGCGGTTGGCGACGACAGCGATGAAGTCGAAGAAGTGGCCGGTGTTCGAGACGTACTTCTGCACTTCGAAGAAGCGGCTGTCGTAGATCAGGTTGTACGGGTTCTCGTGGCCGTCGATCACCTTCTGCTCCATCGCCGAGTAGACCTCGCGGATGTCCATCGCCAGCGGGTTGGCGCCGAGCGCGCGGAAGGTGGCCAGGTGCGTCTCGTTGGGCTGCAGGCGGATCTTCAGGCCCTTCAGGTCGGCCATGGTCTTGATCGGCCGCACGCTGTTGGTGACCTGGCGCGCGCCGAGCTCCATGAAGCCCAGCGCGATGAAGCCCTTGTCTTCCATCTTCTTGTCGATCAGGTCGCCGATCGGGCCGTCCATGACCTTGTAGGCGACCTCGCGGTTCGGGAACAGGAACGGCAGGCTCACCGCCTCGAGCTCGGGCACCGTGCGCGACAGGAAGGCCATCCCGACCCAGGTCATCATGATCGTGCCGGCGCGCACCTGCGTGACGTTCTCCTGCGCGCCGCCGAGCTGCATGTTGGGGAAGGTCTCGACGATCAGCTTGCCGCCGGTGGCCTGCTCGACGTCCTTCTTGAACTGCTCGATCGCGATCGACGACGAGTGCTTGTCGCTGAAGTTGCCGGCGATGCGGATCTTTTCCTGCGCCGAGGCCGGCGCGACGCACGCCAGCACCAGACCTGCCGCCATTGCGGCGCTGCGAACCCATGTCGTATTCATCACTGCTGCTCCTGTTTGAGTGAAACCTTCGATCTGCCCCGACGCGGCGCGCCGCTGTCCGATCCTGCGGACGCGAAGATTAGTGTTTTGGATACAAAAAGGCAAGCATATTGAATCCAATCTTCTTGGTGTTTACCCCTGCATCCTGCCACGGAGCCGGGCCCGGAATCGGTTCGGTAGGAGCGTGCAACAAACGGGCCAGGGGCCATCCAGTCGCGTTCGTAGCCTGCAGAACAAGGCTTGCCAAGCCGATCCGCCTGGATATACTTGCCCATGTTTTGGATTCAAAACACGAACTGATTTGGATACAACAATGCCAAGAGCCGGAACGTCTCCCCGCCCCAAACCCGCGCCGGCCCGCCGTGCGGTGCTCGCCAAGTCCGTCGCGGTCGTGCCCGCAGCCGCCCGGCAAGCCCTGCCCAGCGTCGACGTCATCCACCAGCGCGTGCTGACGGCGATCGTCGAGCACCGACTGCCGCCCGGCACCAAGCTCGGTGAGGAGCGACTGGCCAAGGTGTTCGGCGTCAGCCGCACGCAGATCCGCCAGGTCATCGAGCGCCTGGCGCACGACAGCATCGTCACGGTGCTGCCGAACCGCGGCGCGTTCGTCAGCAGCCCGACGGTGGACGAGGCGCGCGAGGTCTTCGCGGCCCGGCGCCTGATCGAGCCGGACCTGATCCGCCAGACCACGCGGCTGGCCCAGCGCGGCGACATCCAGCGCCTGCGCCATCACGTGGCGCAGGAGTCGGCCGCGCGCGCCGCCAACGACAAGCGGGCCATCATCCGGCTGTCGGGCGAGTTTCATCAGGTGATCGCCGACATCGCCGGCAACCGCTTCCTGGCCAAGACGATGCGTGAGCTGGAAACGCTGACCTGCCTGGTCATCATCCTTTACGACGCGCCCAACGTGCCGGCCTGCCCGTACCACGAGCACGCCGCATTGGTCGACGCCATCGAGGCACGCGACGGCGAGCGCGCGGCCGCGCAGATGGTCGAGCACCTGCGCCACGTCGAGGCCTCGCTCGACTTCCAGCGCAGCGCCGAGAACGAGATCGATTTCGACGCCGTCTTCGCCTGAACCCGGGAGGCCCCATGCGCATCCTCGTCGTCAACGCCAACACCTCCGAGATCGTCACCGAGAAGGTGGGCGCCCAGGCCCGCGCCAGCGCCGCGCCCGGCACCGAGATCGTCGCCGTGACCGGCCGCTTCGGCGGCCGCGTGATCGGCAGCCGCGCCGAGCACGCGATCGGCGAACACTCGACCATCGCCCTGGTTTCGGAGCACGCACCCGGCTGCGACGCGGTGGTGATCGCGGTGTCGTACGACACCGGCCTGCGCGGCGCACGCGAACTGCTGCCGGTGCCGGTGGTCGGCATGACCGAGGCCGGCCTGCTCACCGCCTGCATGCTCGGCGGGCGCATCGGCGTGATCACCTTCGGCCGCCGCGTGCTGCCGCTGTACCACGAACTCGTCACCGCCTATGGGCTCGCGGCGCGCATCGCCGGCTGGCGCGTGCTGGAAAGCGCGGCCGCCTACCAGCGCGGCGCCCACGACGAACTCGACCGCGAACTGGTCGCGAGCGCGCTCGACCTGATCGAGCGCGATGGCGCCGAGACCATCGTGCTCACCGGCGCGGTCATGGCCGGTGTGCCGGCGCGACTGCAGCAGGACGTGCCGGTGCCGCTGATCGACTGCATGGCCTGCGCCGTGCGGCAGGCCGAACTGCTGGTGCACCTGGGCCTGCCCAAGCCGCGAGCCGGCAGTTACGCCGCACCGAGCGGCCGCGAGCTGATCAACGTCGACGCCGCCGTCGCCGCCCGCTTCGCTGCCGCCGGCTGATCCGCCATCACACAGGAGCCCCGCCGATGCTGCGCAGCCATGGCCGCTACGACTACTCGCCGATCGTCGACCGCCCGCAGGGGCGCTGGCCCAACGGCAAGGGCCTGGCGGTCTACGTCGCGCTGAACCTGGAGCAATACGCCTGGGGCGAAGGCCTGGTCGAGGACCTGGTGCCCGGGATCCCGGCGCCCGACGTGCTGAACAACTCGTGGCGCGACTACGGCAACCGTGTCGGTGCATGGCGACTGCTCGAGCTGTTCAAGCAACACCGGTTACCGCTGTCGCTGCTGATCAACAGCGAGCTGTACGGGCGTGGCGCCGCAGCTGATAACGGCCTTCCGCTCGCATGGGGCCGAAATCGCCTCGCATGGCCGCACCAATTCCGAGCACCAGGCGGCTTTGAACGAGGCCGACGAACGCGCGCTGATCGCGTCGGTCACCGCCACCATCGCGCAGCACGAAGGTGCGGCGCCGGCCGGCTGGCTGAGCCCGTGGATCGCCGAGACCGAGCACACACCCGACCTGCTCGATGAAGCCGGCTACCGCTACGTGCTCGACTGGTGCATGGACGACCAGCCGGTATGGCTGAAGACGCGCAGCGGCCGCATCCTCGCGGTCCCGTATCCGCAGGAGCTCAACGACAGCGCGGCCATCATCGGCCGCCACGTCAGCGCGGCGGAATTCGCCGACATGATCATCGACCAGTTCGACGAAATGCTCGAGCAGTCGCGCGAGCAGCCGCTGGTCATGGGCATCGCGCTGCACGCGATGATCGTCGGCCAGCCGTTCCGCCTGCGCCAGTTGCGCCGCGCCTTCGCGCACCTGGCGCGGCACCGCGAGGCGGTGTGGTTGACCACCGCGGGGCAGATCGCGCAGCACTTCGCCGCCGCGTAGCGTCACCCCATCTCCATACTCCCGCGTGCACGCCAGCATGCCAATCCGCTGCGTGGCGGATTGCCGTCGGCACGAACCTCGATTCAGCGCGGGTGATCGATCGAGCCCTGCGACCCGGAACCACCGTTCAAGGACGTGCCCAGACGATGGGCCGACGAACATCGTCTTGAATTTCACTGCCTTCCCGCGAGCGCAAGAAAGCGTTGCTTGACCGTTCTCAATGCTCGATGGAACAGGACGCGCATGCTGTCGTTCGTCAAGGGGCTGTCGTGGATCAAGTTGAGGCTTCGTACTGCTTCAACGACAAGCGTTGATCAAAGGAGAATTTCATGGACATCGCTCGCAAGGCGCGTCTCCGTTTGGCTTCGGGTTGGGTTGGGTGGCTCACCGCGGCTGCCCTGCTGGCGGTACCCGCCCTGGCGCAGGGCGCGGACATCTCGTGGAAGTACACCGTGGCCTCGGGAACCATGGGCGGGGGCAAGTTCACCCGCCTCGGCACGGCTGTGCTGAGCACGGGCGAGACGGCCGACGTCAAGTACGAGGGCACGGATGGGGCGAGCGACGAGAAGGGGCGGGTCACCGTCACGATCGACTCGGTGATGCGATTCAAGGACGGCTCGTCGATCACCATGCGCCAGGTGGGCTATCGCGATCCCGGGATGGGCGGCGGGGCCGCCGGAAGCGGCGAGTTCTTGAGCGGCACCGGGAAGTACCACGGCATCACTGGCCAATACACCTACAAGGGTGTCCTCGGCAAGACCGAGGCCGTCGGCACGTACACCCTGAAGAAGTAGGGCCGCGGAGCCTGCAGCACCCGACCTGCTCGATGAAGCCGGCTACCGCTACGTACTCGACTGGTGCATGGACGACCAGCCGGTGTGGCTGAAGACGCGCAGCGGCCGCATCCTCGCAGTCCCCTATCCGCAGGAACTCAATGACAGCGCGGCCATCATCGGCCGCCACGTCAGCGCGGCGGAATTCGCCGACATGATCATCGACCAGTTCGACGAAATGCTCGAGCAGTCGCGCGAGCAGCCGCTGGTCATGGGCATCGCGCTGCACGCGATGATCGTCGGCCAGCCGTTCCGCCTGCGCCAGCTGCGCCGCGCCTTCGCGCACCTGGCAAGGCACCGCGAGGTGGTGTGGATCACCACCGCCGGCGAGATCGCGCAGCACGTCGCCGCGGTGTAGCCGCGCCCTGCTGCCACGCGGCGGCGCGCCCGTGTCGGCCTGCCGGTTGCTCACCCGCCCGCCGGGCTTGAGACAATGCCCGCTGCCGACACAGGGCAGCACCGCATGAACGCGACAGCAAGCATCACGGACCGAACACGAGCCATCGGCGCATTCGATGGCATGACCCAGCGCGCGCCCTGCCGCTTGCTCAAGGCCATTCTCGCAGTCGGGGCGACGCCGGGCCTGGTGTTCGGGCGCCGACCGCTCGCCATCTCTTGCACCATGACGATGCTGCAAACCGCATTGCTGCTGCTTGCGCCCGGCGCCCAGGCGCAGAGCAACGCATGCGACCTGCTGAAGAGCGAGTTGGCTGCGCGCATCGACGCCACCGGCGTGCGCGGCTACAGCCTGGAAGCCGTGCCGGCCGACACACCCGTGCCGCCCGGTGCAAAGGCCATCGGCAATTGCGAAGCCGGCGCCAGCAAGATCCTGTATCGCCGATGGGCTGCAGCGCAGCCGTCGTCCGCCGATGCGGGGGCGACGGGGCCTGCCTCTGCCGCGCAGCCCCGCGTGGTGCCGGACAAGCCGGCCCCGCGGCCGACAGTGGCTCAGAACGATCGCGCGTCGCCAACGACCGCGGCGTCAGCGCCCGGCCCCGCGCCGCGCCCCACGTCGCGTTCCAGTGCGCCGGCGTCTGCGGCAGCAACGCCGGGGCGTGCACCCGAGAAGTCCGTGCCGGCCGCCAGCGCAAGCGACGTCGCAGTCGTACCCGCCGTCGAGCGCGCGCTTGCGCAACCAGCGCCACAGGCTCAGCCGGTCAAGACCCCCGCAGCGCAGTCCGCGTGGGCACAGCGGGCAACCGATTTCATGGCCGAAAACTGGCGCTGGCTGCTGGCACTGATCGTCCTGCCGCTCGCGGGCTTGGGCTGGGCCTGGTACGCGCACCGCAGCGCCTACGACGAGGCCGGATTGCCGCGCGGCCCCAAGCTCTGAACGGCCGCGCATGGCGCACTCTGACACCCTGCTGGCCCAGTTGCCCAATGGCGTGCGCGTGATCGTGCTGCCGATGCCACACCTGCACACCGCCGCGGTCAGCGTCTTCGTACGCACCGGCAGCGCGCATGAATCGGCGGCGCTGAACGGCATCAGCCACGTCATCGAGCACATGGCCTTCAAGGGCACGGCCGAGCGCGATGTGCAGCGCATCAACCTCGATGCCGAGCGGCTGGGCGCCGAGGTCAACGCGCACACCGACAAGGACCACACCGCCTACCAGATGCGCGGACTGGCGAGCCACGCGACCGACTTCGTGCGCATGCTCGGCGACATCGTGCTGGCGTCGACATTCCCCGAGGCCGAACTCGAGCGCGAGCGCCAGGTGCTGCTGCAGGAGTTTGCGGAAGACGACGACGATCCGGTCTCCACCGGCTACAAGCTGTTCGACCGCGCCTGTTACGGCCTGCATGCGGTGGCGCAGCCGGTGATCGGCAGCCGGCGCAACATCGAACGCTTCGGCCGCGACGAGCTGGTGCGCTATGTCGCGCGCCAGTACACGGGCGCCAACCTGATCGTCGGCGCCGCGGGCGCCATCGACGCCGATGCCATCGTGCGCGCGGCCGAAGCCGCCTTCGGCGCGATGCCGCAGGGCGCGCCGAACCTGGTCGCCGTACCGACCTACGCCGGTGCCGTGCGCGCCCGCGCGCTGTCGGGCAGCAGCCAGACGCATGTCGTGCTCGGCTTCCCGATCCCTTCGCTGCGCGACGATGACGCCGCCCACCTCGTCGCCGCGGCCGTCTTCGGCGAGGGCATGAGTTCGCCGCTGCTGGCCCGCGTGCGCGAGCAGCGCGCGCTGGCCTATCACGCCTCGTGCACGGCCGACCAGTTCGACATGTGCGGCCAGCTCGTCATCGAGGCCTCGACGGCGCCCGAGAAGTTCGACGAGTTCCTGCGCGAGGTGACGGGACTGTTGCGTGCGCAGGCCCAGGCCGTCGACGCGGTCGACCTCGAGCGCGCGCGCAACCAGATCGTGGTGCGCCGCCTGCACGATGCCGAGAAGCCGCTGCGCCGGCTCGAAGACGCGGCGCTCGAGGTCTTCGTGCACGGCCGTCTGCGCGCGGCCGAGGAAACGCTGGCACGGCTGAAGGCCGTGACTGCCGACGAAGTGCGCGCGGCCTTTGCGCAGATGCTCGCCGCGGGCCCTTCGGCGGCGATCGTCGGCAGCGTGCGTCGCGGCACCGGCGAGCGGGCCAGGGAAATCCTCAGCCCCGAGACGCGCCGCCGCTAGGGCACGCACGCTAGCATGCGTGCGCCGCAAGTCGGCGAGGAGGCGCATGTCGGCAAACATCACCCTGCCCCTGTGGCTGGCGGTCGTCATCGGCGCGTTGGCCGCATGGGCCCTGCTCGACCGGCTGCTGATGCCCAGCGCACGCTGGTTCATCAAGAGCCGCGCCAACCGCGTGCTCGACGAGGTGGGCCGGCGCCTGAAGATCGGCATCCGGCCGTTCCAGCAGGTCAAGCGCCAGGCCCTGATCGACCGCCTGATCTTCGACGACAAGGTGCAGCAGGCCGCGTTGGCCTTTGCCGATGCCCGCCAGATGCCGCGCGAGGTGGCGCTGGACCAGGTGCAGCGCTACGCCCGCGAGATCGTGCCGGCGTTCAACGCCTATGTCTACTTTCGCGTCGGCTACTGGATCGGCAAGACGCTGTCGCGCACGCTGTACCGGGTGCGCATCGGCTACACCGACGACGCCGGGCTGAACGCCATCGCTGAGCAGTCGACCGTGGTGTTCGTGATGAACCACCGCAGCAACATGGACTACATCATCGCCTCGTACCTCGCCGCCGAGCGCGCGGCGCTGAGCTACGCGGTGGGTGAGTGGGCGCGGGTGTGGGGCTTGCAGCAATTGATCCGCGCGATGGGCGCCTACTTCGTTCGCCGCAATTCCAAGGACGAGTTGTACCGCCGCGTGCTCGAACGCTACATCGCGATGGCCACCGAGGCCGGCGTGACACAGGCGGTCTACCCCGAGGGCGGCCTGACGCGCGACGGCCTGATGCGCGAGCCGCGCTTCGGCGTGCTCGACTACATGCTGCGCGGCTTTCACACCCACGGCGAGCGCGACCTGGTGTTCGTGCCGCTGGGCCTGAACTACGACCGCGTGCTCGAAGACCGCACGCAGTTGCTGGCCGGCGACGGCAGCTTGCCGAAGGCGAGCGGCCTGCGCTCCAGCGCGCGCATGCTGGCCTTCGTCGGCAGCCAGCTTTGGCTGGTCCTGCGCAGCCGCTGGCATCGCTTCGGCTACGCCTGCGTCAACTTCGGCACGCCCGTATCGGTGCGCGCCTGGGCGGCGGCACGGGGCATCGACTTCGACCACCTGCCGCGCGAGCAGCGCCAGGCCGAAGTCGCTGCGCTGGGCCGCCATTTGATGGACCAGGTCGGGCGCCTGATACCGGTCTTGCCGGTGCCCTTGGTGGCCACCGTGTTGCTGCAGCAGGGTGAGCGCGCGCATCGGCGAACTCGAGCTGAAGTCGGCCGTGGCCGAGTTGGTGCGTGGCCTCGAAGCACCACAACGCGCGCCTGTACCTGCCCCGCGGCGACTGGGACTACGCCATCGGCGCCGGCCTGCGCATGCTCACGCAGCGCCACCTGGTGGATGAGGACGAAGGCCTGTACCGTATACGGGCGGGCGAGGCAGCCGATGCTTCGCTACTACGCCAACTCGATCTCACACCTGCTCACGCCCGACGCCGGCTTGGCGCTACATTCCACCCGGGCTGAAGGCAGCCCAACCTCAAAGGAACCCCCATGAAGAAACTGCTGCTTGCGATCCTTCTGGCCAGCGCCTCCGGACTCGCGCTGGCATACCACTGCCCGGCCGACATGAAGGCCATCGACGCCAAGCTCGCCACCAATCCCAAGCTGGCCGAAGCCGACATGGCCAAGGTGAAGAAGCTGCGCGCCGATGGCGAAGCCGCGCACAAGGCCGGCAAGCACGACGACTCTGTGAAGCTGCTCGCCGAAGCCATGAAGCTGCTCGGCATCTGACCCTCGGGCGCGTCGCGGTGGCGCGCCCGCTCGCTGGCCCTCGCCCCCAGGGGCGAGGGACGTCGACCGATCAGATGTGGGCCAGGGCCAGGCCGCCCAACACGATGCCGATGCTGGCCACGCCGTACATGCCCCATTCGAGCCACTTGCGCCGCGTCAGCAGCGCCATCGCCGCCAACGCAATCGAGATCTGCAGACCGGTGGTGGCCTGGGCCCAGCGGTGATGCAGGTGCATCTGCGCGTCGGACTGCTCGTCCCATGACTTCGACTGCGCCTCGAGCTTGTCGGCCTCGACCTTGATGTCGGCCTTTTCCTTCTTGTAGCGCTCGACCTCCTGCTGATACTGGGCCTTCTTGTCGTCGGCCACCAGCACCACCGCCAACTCGGCCAGGTTCTGCTTGCCGCTCTTGGCCTGGTAGTAGTTCCACTGGTCCGAGGCCTCGGTCTTCTTGATCGCGGCGTTGTTCTTGTACAGACCGGCGTTGGCCTGCGTGGCCCCGCCCATGTATGAGAACAGCGCACCGATGGTGGCCAGAATCGCGGTCATCACCGCGATCGTCCCGGCGAACGGGTCCTTGTGCGCGTCATGCGCGGCATGCTCGATCTCGTGATCGTGCGGGCCATGCACATGAAAGCCGTGATCGGACATCGGTGTCTCCAAAAAAATGCAGGCGCGATGATAGCGGCGGCGATGGGCTGGAGTGGCCGATCGATCGTCGGTGCACGGCCTCGACAGGCAGGGCACGGACAACGGCGCTCAGACACTCATTGCACGTCGGCGCAGGCGCACAGCGAAGGCCTCGATCGCCGGCGCGACTGCGGGCCAGTGCGCGTCGGCGCGACTGGGGCCGGCGATCGTCGCGCGCGCCACGCGCCGCAGCGTGCCCGGCTCCGGGGTCAGTGCGCCCGCGAAGCGCACATGCTCGTGATCGGCGATGACCAGGGTCGGAAAGGTCTCGACGTCCATGTCGCCCAGCAGATCGGCCTCGTCCTCGATGTCGATCCAATGCCACTGCAGCGGCAGTCCGGTGTCGCGCAGTTCTGCGGCCAGTTGCTGGAATACCGGCGCATAGTCGTCGCACAGCCGGCACCAGGCGGCGCACAGGCAAGCAATGTGGATCGACTCGGTCATCGAACGATGGTAGCCCGCCAGCGCATGGGCTCACGACCTGTGCAAGTCGCTGCAACGCCTCCATGCCGACGCAGCGCCCGCCCGAGCGCCCGCGGCGCCGCGTCGCCGTGGCCTTGCGCACGCTGGACGTCTGGCACAAGCTGCGGCATAGTCATTCGCCTGGAGTCGCCATGCATCTCAGTCGACGTCAGGCCCTTGCCACGATCGGCGGCGTTGCCATCGCCGCCCATCCGTCGCCGCTGCGCTCACAGCCCACGCGCCAGCAGTCGTGGCCGCTTGTCACGCCGAGCCGGACGGGCATCCACGACGTGGCACCCGCCCCCGACGGCGGCGTCTGGTTCACGGCACAACGCAGCGGCCACCTCGGCTGGTTCGACCCCAAGACGGGCCGCACCGAACTGCATGCACTGGGCCGCGGCTCGGCACCGCATGGCGTGATCCAGGGGCCGGACAAGGCGGCCTGGATCACCGATGGCGGGCTGAACGCGATCGTGCGGGTGAGCGGGCCCGAGCGCAGCCAGCGCAGTTATCCGCTGCCCGATGGCAGCGCCTACGCCAACCTCAACACCGCGGCATTCGACGGCGACGGCGATCTGTGGTTCACCGGCCAGAGCGGCGTGGTCGGCAAGCTGGCCGTCAAGACAGGCGCGGTCACGCTGCACGATGCGCCGCGTGGCCGCGGGCCGTACGGCATCTGCGCCACGCCGGCGGGCCAGGTCTGGTGGTGTTCGCTGGCCGGCTCGTTCATTGCCCGCATCGACCGCAGGACGGGCGAGTCGATCGTGGTCGAGCCGCCGACGAAGAACCAGGGCGCGCGCCGCGTCTGGAGCGACAGCCATGGGCGCATCTGGGTCAGCGAGTGGAACAGCGGCAACCTGTCGGTGCACGACCCGGCGGCCAAGACCGCCGCGCAGGCCTGGCGGGCGTGGAAGCTGCCGGGCGACGCGCCGCGCTGCTACGCGGTGTACGTCGACGAACGCGACATCGTCTGGGCCAGTGATTTCGGTGGCAACGCGGTCTGGCGCTTCGACCCCGCGAGCGAGCGCTTCGAGCGCTTCGGCTTCCCGCGCCAGAACACCGACATCCGGCAGATCCTCGGCCGGCCGGGCGAGGTCTGGCTGCCCGAGAGCGGTACCGAAACCATCTCGGTGATCCGCAGTCCATGAACCAGGGCGCCGTCCGTTGACGAAGACCGAAGACAAATGGGCGCCCGTGGGCGCCCATGTCGATGCCTGAGCGCCTGCGGGGTCAGCCCATGTGCATGCCACCGTTGCAGGAGAAATCCGCGCCGGTGGAGAAGCCCGAGTCCTCGCTCGCCAGCCAGGCCACGATCGAGCCGATCTCCTGCGGCGTGCCCAGTCGCTTGACGGGGATCGTGGCGACGATCTTTTCCAGCACCTCGGGCTTGATCGCACGGACCATGTCGGTGCCGATATAGCCCGGGCTGACGGTGTTGACGGTGACGCCCTTGCTGGCCACTTCCTGCGCCAGCGCCATCGTGAAGCCGTGCATGCCGGCCTTGGCCGCCGAATAGTTGGTCTGCCCGGCCTGGCCCTTCTCGCCATTGACCGAAGAGATCTGGACGATGCGGCCCCAGCCCTTCTCGACCATGCCCGGCACCACCTGCTTGGTGACGTTGAACATGCTGTTCAGGTTGGTGTCGATGACGGCCTTCCAGTCGTCGGGCGTCATCTTCAGGAACATGCGGTCCCTGGTGATGCCGGCGTTGTTGACCAGCACGTCGATGGTGCCGTGTTCGGCGGTGGCCTTGGAGAAGGCCTCGACCGTCGAATTCCAGTCGGCGACATTGCCGACCGACGCGTAGAAGCCGTAGCCCAAGCGCCTTCTGCTCGGCCAGCCACTTGCCGAAGTCGCGGCTCGGGCCGCAGCCGGCAATGACCTTGAAGCCTTCCTTGGACAGCCGTTGGCAGATCGCGGTGCCGATGCCGCCCATGCCGCCGGTGACGTACGCCAGTTTTTGTGCCATTGCGTGCTCCTTGAAGTGATGGGGTCGACTCTAGCGCTCAACCGTCAGCGCGACACCCATACCTCCCCCAATACAGAGCGAGGCAATACCCTTCCTCGCGTTGCGGCGCTGCATCTCGTGCAGCAGCGTGACCAGGATGCGGCAGCCCGAGGCGCCGATCGGGTGGCCGATCGCGATCGCGCCGCCATTGACGTTGACCTTGCTGGTGTCCCAGCCCATCTCCTTGTGCACGGCGCAGGCCTGGGCGGCGAAGGCTTCGTTGATCTCGAGCAGGTCGAGGTCGGCGGCCTTCCAGCCGGCCCGCTGCAGGGCGCGCTGCGAGGCCGGCACCGGGCCCATGCCCATCGTCGCCGGGTCGAGGCCGGCGGACGCATAGCTGGCGATGCGCGCAAGGGGTTTGAGGCCCAGCCGGTCGGCGGTCTTGGCGCTCATCACCACCACGCCGGCGGCGCCGTCGTTCAGGCCCGAGGCATTGCCGGCCGTCACGCTGCCGGCCTTGTCGAAGGCCGGTCGCAGGCCCGACAGCACCTCGGCGGTGGTCTTGCGGTTGATGAACTCGTCGGCCGCGAAGACGATCGGGTCGCCCTTCTTCTGCGCGATCGAGAACGGCACGATCTCGTCCTTGAAGCGGCCGGCGTCCTGTGCCGCGGCGGCCTTTTGCTGCGAGCCCAGCGCCAGCGCGTCCTGCGCCTCGCGCGTGACGCCGTACTGCTTGGCCACGTTTTCGGCGGTGATGCCCATGTGGTACTGGTTGTACACGTCCCACAGGCCGTCGACGATCATCGTGTCCACGAGCTTCCAGTCACCCATGCGCGTGCCGTCGCGCGAGCCCGGCAGCACGTGGGGCGCCATGCTCATGCTCTCCTGGCCGCCGGCGATGATGATCTCGCTGTCGCCGTCGCGGATCGCCTGCGCGGCCAGCATCACCGCCTTCAGGCCCGAGCCGCAGACCTTGTTGATGGTCATCGCCGGCACCGCCTTGGGCAGGCCCGACTTGATGACCGCCTGGCGCGCCGGGTTCTGACCCACGCCCGCGGTCAGCACCTGGCCGAGGATCACCTCGCCGATCTGGTCACCGGTCAGTTTGGCGCGCTTGAGCAACTCGACGATGACGGCCGCGCCGAGTTCGGAGGCCGGCGTCTTGGCCAGCGTGCCGCCGAACTTCCCGACCGCCGTGCGGGCTGCGGCGACGATGACGATGTCTGTACTCATGCTGCATTGCTCCTGTGAGGGGTCATTTCATGCCTTGGCTTTGACGTAGCGGCCAGGTGCAGGTTCGATGACTTTGTGATTGCGATTGCCGTAGTGCTTCGGTGCGGGCACGAGTTTGCCGGCATGGGGCTTCGAGCCAGGCCGCCCAATCGGGCCACCAGCTGCCGGGCTGCTCCTTCGCCGTGGCGAGCCAATTCTGCGCCGTGCCGCCGAGTTTGCCATCCACCCAGTGGCTGCGCTTCTTCGCCGCCGGCGGGTTGATCACGCCGGCGATGTGCCCCGAGGCGCCGAGCACGAAGCGCACCTTGCCCTTGACGATCCGGGTGCTCTGGAACGCCGCCTGCCACGGCACGATGTGGTCTTCGCGCGAGGCGTAGACGAACACCGGCGCGACGATGCTGCCCAGGTCGACCTTCTTGCCGCAGACCGTGAGCTTGCCGGGCTGGCGCAACTCGTTCTGCAGGTAAGTGTGGCGCAGGTACCAGCAGAACATCGGGCCCGGCAGGTTGGTCGAGTCGCTGTTCCAGTACAGCAGGTCGAACGGTGGCGGCTTGTCGCCCTTCAGGTAATTGCCGACGACGTAGTTCCAGACCAGGTCGTTCGGACGCAGGAAGCTGAAGGTGCTGGCCAGTTCCGAGCCTTTGAGCAGGCCGGGGCCGTTGGGCGCTTCGGCGCCCAGCGTCATCTCGCGCAATTGCACCGCCGGCTCGTCGATGAACAGGTCGAGCACGCCGGTGTCGGAAAAATCCAGCAGCGTGGTCAACAGCGTCACGCTGGCGGCAGGCTGCTCGCCGCGCGCGGCCAGCACGGCCAGCGCGGTGGCCAGGATCGTGCCGCCGACGCAGAAACCCAGGGTCTCGATCTGCGGCTGACCACCGATGGCCTGGACTTCGCGGATGGCGCGGATCGCGCCGTGCTCGATGTAGTCGTCCCAGGTCTTGGCCGCGATCGATGCATCGGGGTTGCGCCAACTGACGACGAAGGTGCGGTGGCCCTGCGCCACCGTGTAGCGGATCAGCGAGTTGTCGGGTTGCAGGTCGAGGATGTAGTACTTGTTGATGCACGGCGGGACGAACAGCATCGGCCGCTCGTGCACCTTGGCGGTCAAGGGCTTGTACTCGAGCAGCTGGAACAAGTCGTTCTCGAACACCACCGCGCCCTCGCTGGTGGCCACGTTGCGGCCGACCTCGAACACGCTCTCGTCGGTCTGCGAGACATGGCCTTGCTGGATGTCGTCGAGCAGGTGCCTGACGCCCTGGGCGATGCTCTGGCCCTTGGTCTCCAGGGCCTTGCGCTGCGCCTCGGGGTTGAGCGCCAGGTAGTTGCTCGGGCTGGCGGCGTCGATCCACTGCTGCACGGCGAATCGGATGCGGGCCTTGGTCTTGGCGTCACCCTCGACAGCGTCGGCCATCTTCATCAGCGTGCGCGCGTTGAGCAGGTAGGTCTGCGCCGTCATTGCCGCGGCCGGATTGCCGGCCCAGTCGTCGGCGGCAAAGCGGCGGTCGCCGATGGCGGCACCGCCAGTGCCCTGGTCCGCGCGCTCGATCGCGCTGTTCCACATCTCGGTGGCTTGCTGCATGTATTCGGCCTGCAGCGCACTCAGCGCGGGCAGCGGCAGCGACAGGCCCTGCATCGATTTCCAGATTTCGCCGACGGCGTGGCCGAAAGCCTGCGCGTGCTCGGAAGGCGGCTGCGTCACGCTGTTCTTGGTCATGGCGGTGGGTCTCCTGGGCGCCAACGATGTCGTCAACAATGCCTCGATGTACGCGGTGCCGGCCTGGGCACCGACGGGATTGTCTTTCATTTCTCCAAACACGCAGGATCGCGCAACCATGCTTCCACCTGGTGGCCATCGGCTGGATGTTCGTGGTGCTGCTGATGGCCGTGGCCGAGGCCGCGGCGCCCAACGGCAGCCTGCTCGGCGCAGCGATCACCTTCGTCTTCGGCGGCGTGCTGCCGCTGGCCCTGGTGCTCTACCTCGTGGGCGCGTCCGCACGACGGCGCGCCGCGCGCATCGCGCGAGGTCTCAGCGCCGGAGCCAGACGGCAGCGGCCATGCGTCCGGTGACGCCGTCGCGGCGAAACGAGAAGAAGCGTGACGCGTCTTCGACGGTGCACCAGGCGCCGCCGCTGACGTTCGCCACAGCCCGCCGCCCGCAGGCGCTCACGCGCCAGCCCGGGCAGATCGGCCAACCAGCGCATCGCACCGTCCGGGCGCGGCCTGGGCACGAAATGCGTGGCGCCAGCAAAGGCCTCGAGCACATCGGCGCCGACCTCGAACTGGCGCGGTCCGATGCATGGCCCGAGCCAGGCGAGCAGTTCGCCGGGCGCGCAGGCCGCCGCCTCGCACAGTGCCGCCACGGTGGCTTCGAGCACGCCGCCGGCCAAGCCGCGCCAGCCGGCATGCGCGGCGCCGACGCCGCGCCCGTTGCGGCGCGGCAAACAGCACCGGCAGGCAATCGGCGACGAGTACCGTGCAGGCGACGCCGGCGTCGGTGGTGACGGCGGCATCGGCAGGCGTGCGCCGGCGCTTGCGCGCCGGCCCGCAGTCGAAGCACCGCGGCGCCATGCACCTGGCGCAGATAGACCGCAGGCACGCCCAGCGCAGCCTCGAAGCGCCGGCGGTTCTCCTCGACCGCGGCATCGCCGTCGCCGACCGCACCGCCGAGGTTCAAGGCGGCCCAGGGCCCGGCGCTGACGCCGCCGGCGCGGGTGCTCATCAGCGCGCCGACGCGCTCGCCGGCCGGCCAATCCGGCGTCAGCGCGCCTTCAAGCGGCATCCGGGCATTTCTCCGGCCGTGTCTGCTCGAACGCGTCGAGTTGCATGCAGGCCTCGAACACGCGCATCACGGTCGGCACATGCTCGAGCCGGCAGTCGAAGCGCCGGGCATTGAAGATCTGCGGCACCAGCGTGACGTCGGCCAGCGTCGGTGCGTCGCCGTGGCAGAAGCGTGCGCCGGGTCGGATTGTGCGCAAGCTGGCGCTCGACCGCCTCCAGCCCGGTCTCGACCCAGTGCCGGTACCAGCGGTTCTTGTCGTCGTCGCTGAGCTTGAGGTCGTGCACCAGGTAGCGCAGCACGCGCAGGTTGTTCAGCGGATGGATCTCGCAGGCGATGTCGTAGGCCAGCGCGCGCACCCGCGCACGGCCGAGCGCGTCGCGCGGCAGCAGCGGCGGCTCGGGATGCGTTTCGTCGAGGTACTCGATGATCGCCAGCGACTGCGTCAGCACCGCGTCGCCGTCCTTCAACAGCGGCACCAGGCGCGCCGGCGAGACCGCCGCGTACGACTCCTTGAACTGCTCGTTCTTGTTCAGGTGCACGGCCTTGTACTCGTAGGCCAGGCCCTTCAACGCCAACGCGATGCGCACGCGGTACGAGGCCGAAGAGCGGAAGTAGTTGTACAGCTGCATCGCACCCACCTCGCCGACTCAGCGCACCGCCACGCGCAGCGTGCCCAGGCCGTCGATCGCGCCGACCATCACGTCGCCGGCCACCACCGCCGCCACGCCGGCCGGCGTGCCGGTGAAGATCAGATCACCCGGCGCCAGCGTCCATGCCGCACTCAGATGTTCGATCGTCTCGGCGACGTTCCAGATGAGCTGGCTCAAGTCGCCCGCTCTGGCGCTGCTGGCCATTGACCGTCAACGTGATCGCGCCGCGCGCCAGCTCGCCGGTGACGCTGGCCGGGTGGATGGGCCCGATCGGCGCCGACTGGTCGAACCCCTTGCCGATGCACCACGGCCGGCCCAGCTTCTTGGCCTCGCCTTGCAGGTCGCGCCGCGTCATGTCCAGGCCGACGGCATAGCCGTAGATGTGCTTGAAGGCGTCGGCCGCGGCGATATTGCGCCCGCCCTTGCCGATCGCCACCACCAGTTCGATCTCGTGGTGCAGGTTCTTCGTCAGCGACGGGTAGTCGATGACGCCGGTTTCGCCCTCGGCCACCGGCACCACCGCATCGCCCGGCTTCATGAAGAAGAACGGCGGCTCGCGGCCGGTGAAGCCCATCTCCTGCGCATGTTCGACATAGTTGCGGCCGACGCAGTAGATGCGGCGGACCGGAAACACGCCGCCGCCGGCGACGGGAACGGTGGGCTGGACGGGGGTCGGGAATCACGGCATTCATCGAGGTGTCTCCTGGCTGTCAGCCTGCGATGATGCCACCGCTAAACTGCACCACCATGTTGCTGACCGAGCGCGCCCGAATCAAGCATTGCCGCGCCTGCGGCACGCCGGTGGCCTACGTCGTACCGCCCGACGACAACCGCGAGCGCGCCGTCTGCCCGGCCTGCGCCACGGTGCACTACGAAAACCCGCTCAACGTCGTCGGCACGCTGCCGGTCTGGGACGATCGGGTGCTGCTGTGTCAACGCGCGATCGAACCGCGGCGCGGCTTCTGGACCCTGCCGGCGGGATTTCTGGAGCTCGGAGAAACCACCGCCCAGGGCGCCGTGCGGGAAACCATCGAGGAGGCCGGGGCCCAGATCGAACTCGGCGCGTTGTTCTCGGTCTTGAATGTCGTGCGCGTCGGCCAGGTGCACTTCTTCTACCTCGCCACGATGACCTCGCCGGCGCTGGCACCGGGCAGCGAATCGCTGCAGGCACGGCTGTTCCGCGAAGACGAGGTACCCTGGGACGAAATCGCCTTTCGAACCGTGCGCGAGACCTTGCGCTTCTTCTTCGACGACCGGCGGCGCGGTCAGTCCGGCTTGCACTGCGCCGACATCGGCTGACCGGCGGCGGCCCACCGAGCTCACCCCGCTACGGGACGACGGTGGAATGCCGCAGGAAGCCTGGCGAGCGCCGCCTCAATGCAGAGAGGGAGCCCGAGGCCCCCTCTTCCTGTTGCGCTGTGGCAAGACCGTTGCCTTACGGCATCGGTATGACCGTGATGGAGCGGTTCGTGAATGTCGTACCGGAACCGCTCGCGGTGTTTCTGGTATTCGTGGTGAAGGTATGAAGGCCCGGGCTGAGCCCCGTCACGTAGAACGCGGCACTGAGTTGCGCACCACCGGCGCTTCTTGCCGGGAAGTACGCGAGCGCCCTCGTGTCAGAGGCAGCGACGTCGCCAGTGCCACCCGTTGACACGAAACTCATGTACCCGCCCGTGTCGGTCCCGTTGTTGGTGGCGTCGGCGTCGCTGATCCCGCTGGTAAGCAAGACGAGCACATTCCCGGAGGCAGGCACCGTGACCGATACCGTTGGGCCGCTGTTCTGTGCGTACGTCCCGGACGTGATCGTCGAGGTTGCGGCGACCGTCGCACTGGCCGATCCGGTTGTACCAGGGGCACCGGTCGCACCAGGCGCACCGTTGCAGACGTACAGCGTGGTGTTGATTTCGCCCGCATCCAGCGTGTTGTTGCCATTCGAATCCAGCCCGGACTCCGTCTTGGCACCGCCATAGGCGCAGGCAGCACCTGCCGGTTCCGGTGTCATTCGGATCAGGCTGTTGAGGCCACTGGCACCTGTTGCGCCTGCGGCACCAGTCGCACCCGTCGCACCGGTCGCGCCCGTTGCGCCCGTTGCACCGGTTGCACCGGTTGCACCCGTTGCGCCGGGGGCGCCATTGCAGACGTATTGCGCTGTGCCACTGATTTCGGCGCCGTCCAATGCGCCGTTGCCATTGGCATCGACCCCGGACTCGGTCTTGACGCCGCCATAGGTGCAGTTCGACCCCGCCAGTTCTGGCATCACTGCGATCAGGCTGGTGAGTCCGTTGGTGCCGGTCGCGCCGATGGCACCTGTTGCGCCTGTTGCGCCCTGTGTGCGCCCGTGGCACCTGTGGCACCTGTGGCACCTGTGGCACCTGTGGCACCTGTGGCACCCGTGGCACCCGTCGCCCCTGACGCACCGGCACAAACGTAGCTGGTAGAGGCAATCTCGCTGGCGTCAAGCACGCCGCTGCGATCGGCATCGACGCCGACGTCGATCCTCGTGCCACCGTCGGCGCAGTTGGCACCAGCGGCCTCGCTGCTGGTCGATACCAGCGCTGTCAGGCCATTGATACCGGCGGCGCCCGTGCCACCGGTGCAGACATACTGACTGCCGCTGACTTCACCACTGTCGAGCGTGCCGTCACGATTGGCATCGAGTCCGTAGCTCGTCTTGATGCCGCCGTTTGCGCAGTTTGCGCCGGCAGGCTCGACCACGCTCGAAGCCAGGCTGTTAAGACCATCGGTTCCGTTGGCACCGGTTGCTCCGGTCGCACCGGTCGCACCGGTTCGCACCGGTTGCTCCGGTTGCTCCGGTTGCACCAGTCGCGCCGGCGGCGCCAGTCGCGCCGGTCGCCCCATTGCAGACATAGCTGACCGAGCTCGACTCACCGGAATCGAGCACGCCGTTGAGATTGATATCCAGACCGATGCTGACCTGCTTGCCGCCGCTGCCGCAGTTGGCACCTGGGGCCTCGTCGCTCATGACCACCAGGGTGGCCAATCCGTTCTGGCCTGCCGCACCGGCCGCACCTGCGGCGCCCGTGCACCTGCGCGCCGGTCGCGCCATCTGCACCCGCTGCACCCGTCGCGCCCGGCGCACCGTTGCAGGCGTATTGCGTACCGGTGATCTCCGCGGCGTCGAGCGCGCCGTTGCCGTCGCTGTCCAGGCCCGAGCTGATCTTTGCCCCGCCATTGGCGCAATTGACGCCAACCGGCTCGATGCTCACCGAAGCCAGCGCTGCGCGCCCACTGCTCGCCACGACGAGCCCATCGCTACCGCCGCCACCGCACGCAGCCAGCGCCAGCGTGAGGGCCGACAGCGCCAATGCGCTTGCAGCCTTCAGGTGCAGGGTGCGCAGCCCCAGGTCCCTCGAATTCATGTTCTTGCCCGTTCTCTGAAGTTGATGCGCTGTTTATATCGGCGAACGCTGGCCGAACCGCCAGCGCGGCGTTCGCATACACCCTTGCGAAGTGACGAAGGTCACGGCGTTGTTAGATTTCGTAACGTCCGATCGTTTGTGTCGCCGCGTGCACCCTTTCGGGTTTGCCGATCGTGCGAAATTGCCGCACCGATTCCGGTCGCCATCTGACGTGCACGCGCTCGCACAGCGTGCGTCAGGGCCAGCGGACCGCGTCTGTCTTGCGCGGCCGAAGGCGCAGGTCGACGTGGGACACGCCATGCCGACGATCGCCACGCGATCGCCTGTCGCGGCGATCGACGTGGCGGCTTCGGGGGCCCAGAGCCCAGAGAAGTGCGGCGCTCGCTACCTGCGCGGCGGCGGCAGGTCGGTGCACGAGCCGTGCGCGACCTCGGCCGCCATGCCGATCGATTCACCCAGCGTCGGATGCGGGTGGATCGTCTTGCCGATGTCGACGGCGTCGGCGCCCATCTCGATCGCCAACGCGACCTCGCCGATCATGTCGCCGGCATGGGTGCCGACGATGCCACCGCCGACGATGCGATGGCTGGCGGCGTCGAACAGCAACTTGGTGAAGCCTTCGTCGCGACCGTTGGCGATCGCCCGGCCCGACGCGGTCCACGGGAACAGGCCCTTCTTGACGGCGATGCCCTTGGCCTTGGCCTCGTCCTCCGTCAGTCCGACCCAGGCCACCTCGGGGTCGGTGTAGGCCACGCTCGGGATGACGCGGGCGTCGAACTGCGCCTTGCTGTCGCCCGCGGCCACCTCGGCCGCGACATGCGCCTCGTGCACCGCCTTGTGCGCCAGCATCGGCTGGCCGACGATGTCGCCGATGGCGAAGATGTGCGCCACGTTGGTCCGCATCTGCGCGTCCACGGGTATGAAGCCGCGCTCGCCGACGATCACGCCGGCCTTGTCGGCGGCGATCTTCTTGCCGTTGGGCACGCGGCCGACGGCCTGCAGCACGAGGTCGTAGCGCACGGCGTCGGCCGGCGCGCCCGGGCCTTCGAAGCGGACCCAGATGCCGTCCTTCTTCGCCTCGGCGCCGACGGTCTTGGTCCCGAGCATGATCTTGTCGAAGCGTGGCGCGTTCATCTTCTGCCAGACCTTCACCAGATCGCGGTCGGCGCCGGTCATCAGCGTGTCGAGCATCTCGACCACGTCCAGCCGCGCACCGAGCGTCGAGTACACCGTGCCCATCTCCAGGCCGATGATGCCGCCGCCGACGACCAGCATGCGCGCGGGCAGCTGCCGCAACTCGAGCGCGCCGGTCGAGGTCATCACGCGCGGGTCGTCCTTGGGCAGGAAGGGCAGCTTCACGGCCTCGGAGCCGGCGGCGATGATCGCGTTCTTGAAGCGGATCGTCTGCGTCTTGCCGTCGGCCATCGTCACCGTCAGGTGATGCGGGTCGGCGAACTCGCCGCTGCCGGTGAGCACCGTCACCTTGCGCATCTTGGCCATCGCCGCCAGGCCGCCGGTGAGCTTGCCCACCACCTTGTTCTTGTGCGCCAGCAGCTTGGCCAGGTCGACCTTGGGTTTGCCGAAACTGACGCCGAGGTCGGCGAAGTGATTGACCTCGTCCATCACCGCGGCCACATGCAGCAGCGCCTTGCTCGGGATGCAGCCCACGTTCAGGCACACGCCACCGAGGGTGGCGAAGCGCTCGACGAGCACCGTCTTCAGGCCGAGGTCGGCGGCGCGAAAGGCGGCCGAGTAGCCGCCCGGCCCGGCGCCGAGCACGAGCATGTCGCATTCGAGGTCGGCGCCGCCGGCGTAGCTGGCGGCCGCTGGTGCCGCCACCGGCGCAGCCGCTGGCGCGGCGGCGGCGGCCGGCGGCGGCGCCGCGGTCGTCGCCGCGGACGTTGCGCTCGACTCCAGCGTGAGGATCACCGAGCCCTGGTTCACCGTGTCGCCGACCTTGACCCGAAGTGCCTTCACGACGCCGGCATGCGACGACGGAATCTCCATCGACGCCTTGTCGCTTTCGACGGTGATCAGCGACTGCTCGGCCTTGACCGTGTCGCCGGGCTTGACCAACAGCTCGATCACGGCCACGTCCTTGAAGTCGCCGATGTCGGGCACCTGGATTTCGATCGCAGCCATCGGGCTCATCCCTTCAATTTGATGGTGAACAGCCGCACCGGCGCGGCCGAGTTCTTGTCGAATTCATTGCCGGCCTCGACGCCGAGCGTGGCGATCTCGCGCGCCGTCTTCAGCTTGTCGTAACCGGCATACATCGCACCGAGCGCGAAGCTGCGGCCCGAGCCCATGGCCCAGAAGCGCTCGAACTCGAACACCTCGCGGTACGAGTAGACGCCGAACAGGCCATGCGCGTTGGCGATCAGCACCGTGAACTGGCTGCTCTCGTAGGGGTCGGCGTCTTCCTCCTTCGGGTTCAGGAAATACTGCTCCTTGAGCTTGGGATGCAGCCTGAGGAAGGTGTCGAAGACCTCGTCGCGCGTGTGCAGCTTCAGCTCATCGGGCGGCAGCGCCGTCAGTGCCTTGCGCAGCACCGGAAAATGCGCCGTCGTGCCGGCCATGCCGAAATACGAGTCGCCGACCTTGAACAGCTTGGCGTTGGCCTCGTAGGCGTGCGACAACTTGGTGTCGCCGAAGGTCACCAGGCTGTCGGCGGCAATCGCCACCTGGGCGCCCTTGCGCACCACGGCTACCGTCGTCATCGCGTGACCCTACAGGAGCACGCGCCGGAAGTCGGCGAGAACCTGCCCGAGGTAGGCATTGAAGCGCGCGGCCGACGCGCCGTCGATCACGCGGTGGTCGTAAGACAGCGAAAGCGGCAGCACCAGGCGCGGCTGGAAGGCCTTGCCGTCCCACACCGGCTTCAATGAACTCTTCGACAAGCCCAGGATCGCGACCTCGGGGGCATTGATGATGGGCGTGAAGTGGGTGCCACCGATGCCGCCCAGCGAGCTGATCGACATGCAGCCCCCGGTCATGTCGGCCGGACCGAGCTTGCCGTCGCGCGCCTTCTTGGCCAGCTCGCCCATCTCGGCGCTGATCTGCAGCACGCCCTTCTTGTCGGCGTCGCGCAGCACGGGCACGACCAGGCCGTTGGGCGTATCGGCGGCAAAGCCGATGTGGAAATACTGCTTGTAGACGAGCTGCTCGCCGTCCAGGCTGGCGTTGAAATCGGGAAACTTCTTCAGCGCCGAGACCACCGCCCGGATCACGAAGGCGAGCATCGTGACCTTGAGGCCGGACTTCTCGTTTTCCTTGTTGGTCGCAATGCGAAAGGCCTCGAGCTCGGTGATGTCGGCCTCGTCGTTGTTCGTCACGTGCGGGATCAGCACCCAGTTGCGATGCAGGTTGGCGCCGCTGATCTTCTTGATGCGCGAAAGGTCCCGGCGCTCGATCGGGCCGAACTTCGTGAAGTCGACTTGCGGCCACGGCAACAGACCCGGGATCATGCCACCGCCGGCCGTGGCCGCTGCCGGCGCCTTCGCCCGTTGCGCCGCGGTCTGCACCGCGCCGGCCATCACGCCCTTGACGAAGCCCTGCACATCCTCCTGCGTGATGCGGCCCTTCGGGCCGCTGCCCTTGACTTCGGCCAGCGGCACGCCGAGTTCGCGCGCCAGCCGGCGGATCGACGGCGAGGCGTGCGGCAATGCGCCACCGACCGCGCTCGGTTCCTGCACCGGCGGCGCGGACGTGACAGGGGCTGGCGTTGCAGCGGGCGCTGGCGCTGCGGCTGAGCGTGGCCGACAGCGACGGCGGCCGCGCGCTGGCGACCTGTGCCGCACCCGCCGCGCCCTGCAGTACGGCGATCAAGCTGCCTTGCTTGACCTTGTCGCCGACCTTGACCTTGAGGTCCTTGACCACACCGGCATGCGACGAGGGGATCTCCATCGACGCCTTGTCGCTCTCGACGGTGATCAGGCTTTGCTCGACCTTGACGCTGTCGCCCGCCTTGACGAAGACCTCGATCACGGCCACCTCGTCGAAGTCGCCGATGTCCGGCACGACGACGTCGAACGAGCCGCTCGCCGTCGGTGCCGCGGGCGCAGCCGCGGGCAACGATCGCGATCGATGCCTGCACGGGCGCCGCTGCCGCTGCCGCTGCCGGCGCCGCCGCCGGCGCCGCGCCGGCCGCATCGAGCAGCAAGACCATCGTGCCTTCGGCCACCTTGTCGCCGAGCTTGACCTTCAGTTCCTTGACCACGCCGGCATGCGACGACGGGATCTCCATCGACGCCTTGTCCGACTCCACCGTCAGCAACGACTGGTCGACCGCCACCGTGTCGCCCGGCTTGACGAGCAACTCGATGACTTCCACTTCCTTGAAGTCACCGATGTCCGGGACCTTGACTTCGACCAACGCCATGTGATGTCTCCGTTGTCGTTGCGCTTATGCGTACAGCGGGTTGATCTTGTCGGCGTTGAGGCCGTATTTCTTGATCGCTTCGGCCACCTTGGCCAGCGGCAATGTGCCGTCGTCGGCCAACGCCTTCAGCGCCGCGACGACGACGTAGTGCCGTTGATCTCGAAGTGCTCGCGCAGCTTGCTGCGGAAGTCGCTGCGGCCGAAGCCATCGGTACCGAGCACCTTGTATTGCCGGCCCTTGGGAATGAAAGCGCGGATCTGGTCGGCGTAGCTCTTCATGTAATCGGTCGACGCGACCACCGGGCCGGCGTGCTTGTCGAGCTGCTGGGTCACGAAGGGCACACGCGGCTTGTCGGTCGGGTGCAGCAGGTTCCAGCGCTCGCAGTCCTGGCCGTCGCGGGCCAGTTCGTTGAAGCTCGGGCAACTCCAGATGTTCGCCGCCACGCCCCACTCCTTCTCCAGCAGCAGCTTGGCGGCCATGCTCTCGCGCAGGATCGTGCCACTGCCCAGCAGGTTGACGCGCGGCGTCTTCTTCGCACCCTCTTCGAGCAGGTACATGCCCTTCAGGATCTGCTCCTCGGTGCCGGCGGTCAGGCCCGGCATCGCATAGTTCTCGTTGAGCAGCGTGAGGTAGTAGAAGACGTTGTCCTGCTGCTCGACCATGCGCTTGAGGCCGTGGTGCAGGATCACGCCGACCTCGTGCGCGAACGTCGGGTCGTAGCTGATGCAGTTCGGAATCGTGCCGGCCAGGATGTGGCTGTGGCCGTCTTCGTGCTGCAGGCCTTCGCCGTTCAGCGTCGTGCGGCCGGAGGTGCCGCCGAGCAGGAAGCCGCGCGCCTGCATGTCGCCGGCCGCCCAGGCCATGTCGCCGATGCGCTGGAAGCCGAACATCGAGTAGTAGACATAGAACGGCACCATGATGCGGTTGTTGGTGCTGTAGCTCGTCGCCGCCGCGATCCACGAGCCCATGCCACCCGCCTCGTTGATGCCCTCCTGCAGGATCTGGCCGGCCTTGTCCTCGCGGTAGTACATCACCTGGTCCTTGTCGACCGGCGTGTAGTTCTGCCCCGCAGGGTTGTAGATGCCGATCTGGCGGAACAGCCCTTCCATGCCGAAGGTGCGCGCCTCGTCGACCAGGATCGGCACCGCGCGCGGCCCGACGTCCTTGTCGCGCAGCAGCTGCGTCAGGAATCGCACGTAGGCCTGCGTGGTGCTGATTTCGCGACCCTCGGCGGTCGGATCGAGCACCGCCTTGAAGGTCTCGAGCGGCGGCACCTTGAGCTGCTCGTCGGCCTTGGTGCGACGATGCGGCAGGTAGCCGCCCAGCGCCTTGCGGTGCTCGTGCAGGTAGCGCATCTCCGGCGTGTCGTCGGCCGGCTTGTAGAACGGGATGTCCGCCAGCTGATCGTCGGGGATCGGCATGTTGAAGCGGTCGCGGAAGGCGCGCACGTCTTCGTCGATCAGCTTCTTGGTCTGGTGCGCGGTGTTCTTGCCCTCGCCGCTCTTGCCCATGCCGAAGCCCTTCACCGTCTTGATCAGCAGCACCGTCGGCTGGCCGACGTGGCTGTTCGCGCGGTGAAACGCCGCATACACCTTTTGCGGGTCGTGGCCGCCGCGCTGCAGGCGCCAGATGTCCTCGTCGCTCATCTTGGCGACCATCTCGAGCAGCTTCGGGTGGCGACCGAAGAAGTGCTTGCGCACGAAGGCGCCGTCGTTGGCCTTCATCGCCTGGTAGTCGCCGTCGACGACGTCCATCATCAGCTTGCGCAGCAGGCCTTCCCTGTCGCGTGCGAGCAGCGGATCCCAGTAGCTGCCCCACAGCAGCTTGATGACGTTCCAGCCCGCGCCGCGGAACTCGCCTTCGAGTTCCTGGATGATCTTGCCGTTGCCGCGCACCGGCCCGTCCAGCCGCTGCAGGTTGCAGTTGATGACGAAGATCAGGTTGTCGAGGTTCTCGCGCGCCGCCAGGCCGATCGCACCGCGCGATTCGGGTTCGTCCATTTCGCCGTCGCCGCAGAAGACCCAGACCTTGCGCTTGGCGGTGTCGGCGATGCCGCGCGCGTGCAGGTACTTCAGGAAGCGCGCCTGGTAGATCGCCATCAAGGGGCCCAGCCCCATCGAAACGGTCGGGAACTGCCAGAACTCGGGCATCAGCTTGGGGTGCGGGTAGCTCGAGATGCCCTTGCCGTCGACCTCCTGGCGGAAGTTCAGCAACTGCTGCTTCGCTGAGGCGGCCTTCCATGTAGGCGCGCGCATAGACGCCCGGCGACGAGTGGCCCTGGATGTACAGCAGGTCGCCACCGTGGCCTTCGCTCTCGGCATGCCAGAAATGATTGAAGCCGGTGCCGAACATCGTCGCCAGCGAGGCGAAGCTCGAGATGTGGCCGCCCAGGTCGCCGCCGTCGGCCGGGTGCAGGCGGTTGGCCTTGACGACCATCGCCATCGCGTTCCAGCGCATGTAGGTACGCAGCCGCTCCTCGATCTCGATGTTGCCGGGCGTGCGCTCCTCCTGATCGGTCGGGATCGTATTGATGTAGGCGGTGTTGGCCGAGAACGGCACGTCGATGCCGGCCTGGCGCGCGTGATCGATCAGTTGCTCGAGCAGGAAGTGGGCACGCTCGCCGCCCTCGGTGCCGATGACGGCCGACAGGGCATCGAGCCATTCGCGGGTTTCCTGGCTGTCGCTGTCGTTGGGGTCGACGTCACCGAGCGGGGACTGGGGAAGCGCTGACATGCTTGTCTCCTGTTGAAGTCTCTGCGGGCTCTCACAAGTGCCTCGCGCGGATGCCCGCGCCGGCCGACTGCGAGTGTCGCACAAGGCATTCGCAATTTCAAATAGTGGCTATCAATACCATAATGTGAAATTCAGTTGCGTGTCGCATCCGGTGTCGCCTCGATAATCCGCCCCATGCAACTCCGCCCCGACCTGGCCCGCGACAGCGAAATGCTGCCGTTCGCGCGCCGGCAGCGGCTGTTCGGCCGCTGGTGGCGGCGCCAGTCGCCGACCAAGCAGGACCGTTTCGCCACCATCGGCCCGCTGGTCTCCGTGCTGCTGTTCCTGGCCGCCATCATTGCGGCGTTCTGGTACCTGCGCAATGAGGAAATCGATCGTGCAACCGATACGGTGCAGCGCGACACCGAGATCGCGCAGCAGCAGATTCGCCTGCGCCTGCTCGACGACCAGGAACAGATCGTGCGCCTGGCGCGCCAGGTGGCCGGACACGAGATCGATGGCCCGGCCTTCACTGCGCAGGCACTCGTGTTCGCGCGCGATCGCACGGCGCTGACGCACCTGAGCTGGGTCGCACGCGACCGCTCCCTGCGCGCGGGCCATGCGGTGGCCGCGTTTCACCTCGAAGCGACACCCAGCGACGAAGCCACGCCGCCGGCGCTGCCGGTCGCCGGCGAGGCCAGCGAGCCGGAGCGGACCTTCGTGGCCGCGCGCGACACGCCACCGGCCGCTGTTCTCGCGCGCCTTTCGCAATGCCAGCGGCACGGCGGTGTTCCAGCTCCAGGTCCCGCTGCTGGAGCACGGCAGCTTCAACTGGCGCACTGATTGCCGAATACGCCATCGACGCGCTGCTGCGCGCCTCGGTGCCGCCGGAAGTGACGCAGCGCCACACCGTGGCCGTGCTCGATGAACAGGGCCGCGAACTGGCCGGCAGCGTGCTGCAGATGCCGGGCAAGCCCTCGAGCCGGCCGACCATCGTCTTCGACCTGCCGCTGGCCCCCGCGAGCAAACGGCCTGGTGCTGCGCGGTCAGGGCTGGCGCACCTCGGTCGGCCTGGTCGGCAATACGCTGTTCTGGATGGTCGTGGCGCTGTCGGTGCTGACGGTCTGGATGCTGCTCGGCACCTGGCGCCATATGCGTCGACGCAGCCAGATGCAGAGCACGCTGGTGCAGGAAGCCAACTTCCGCCGCGCGATGGAAAACTCGATGCTGACCGGCATGCGCGCGATGGATACCGAGGGCCGCATCACGTACATCAACCCGGCGTTCTGCGCCATGACCGGCTTTACCGAGACCGAGCTCGTCGGCCAGACGCCCCCGTTCCCGTACTGGCCGAGCGACCGCATCGAGGAGAACATGCGCCTGCTGCAGCAGGAGTTGCAGGGGCGCAGCCCGGCGGGCGGCATCGAGGTCAAGGTCATGCGCAAGGACGCCACCGTGTTCGATTCGCGGATGTACGTCTCGCCGCTGATCGACGCCCGCGGCCAACATACGGGCTGGATGACCTCGATGACCAACATCACCGAGGCCAAGCGCATCCGCGACCAGCTCTCGGCCTCGCACGAACGTTTCACCACCGTGCTCGAGGGCCTGGACGCCGCGGTCTCGGTGCTGTCGGTGCAGCAAAACGAATTGCTGTTCGCGAACCGCTCCTACCGGCTGTGGTTCGGCGCCGACCCGAAGGGACACGCCCAACTGGCCAGCAGCACGGTGTCGCCCTCGTTGCTGCCGACCGACGACGACGACGGCGACGACGTCGACAGCCTGTCGGGCCTGCCCACCGAGTCGCTCACCGCCAGTGGCGCGGACCCGCGCGAGGTCTATGTCGACAGCCTGAAGAAGTGGTTCGACGTGCGCTCGCGCTACCTGCAATGGACCGACGGGCGGCTGGCGCAAATGCTGATCGCCACCGACATCACGGCGCGCCGGCGCATCGAAGAGCAGGCGGCGCACCAGGCGGAGAAGGCGCAGGTCACGAGCCGGCTGGTGACGATGGGCGAGATGGCCAGTTCGGTGGCCCATGAGTTGAACCAGCCACTGACGGCGATCACCAACTACTGCAATGGAATGATCTCGCGGGTGCGCGGCGATTCGATCGCCAGGGACGACCTCGTGGCCGCATTGCAGAAGACGGCGCATCAGGCCGAGCGCGCGGGCCAGATCATCCATCGCATCCGGGCCTTCGTGAAGCGCAGCGAACCACAACGGCAGCGCGCGGAGGCGCGGTCGATCATCGACGACGCGGTCGATCTGGCCGGCATCGAGTTGCGCCGCCGCAATGTCGCGCTCACGACCTACGTCGCGCAACGCCTGCCGGCCCTGTACTGCGATCCGATCCTGATCGAGCAGGTGGTGCTGAACCTGCTGAAGAATGCAGCCGAAGCCATCGACACGGCGCAGCTGCCGGCCACGCGCCGCCACATCGAGTTGCGTGTGGTGCCGCGGCACACGCACGAAGAAGGCGGCGTCATCGAATTCTGCGTCACCGACCGCGGCCCCGGCGTGCGCGAGGACGTGCTGGCGCGCCTGTACGAAGCCTTCTTCTCGACCAAGGCCGAAGGCCTGGGCATCGGCCTGGCGCTGTGCCGCTCGATCGTCGAGTCGCACCGCGGCCGGATGCGGGCGACGAACCTCTACAATGGCACGGCTGTCGTGGGCTGTCGTTTTTCCTTCACGCTGCCGGTCGATGTCTCGTCTCGCGCCGGAGTGGCCGGGCTGCTCGGAACCACACACACAACGCCCGCGCAAAGCGCGCATGCAACTGCCAACGCGAACTTCACATCATGAGCTTGATACCCAAAAAAGGTACTGTCTATGTCGTCGACGACGACGAAGCCGTGCGCGACTCGTTGCAATGGCTGCTCGAAGGCAAGGACTACCGAGTCAAGTGCTTCGATTCGTCGGAGTCGTTCCTGTCGCGCTTCGATCCGCGCGAGGTGGCCTGCCTGATCGCCGACATCCGCATGGAAGGCATGAGCGGGCTCGAGTTGCAGGATCGCCTGGTCGAGCGCAGGAGCCCGCTGCCGATCGTCTTCATCACCGGCCACGGCGACGTGCCGATGGCGGTGACGACGATGAAGAAGGGGGCGATGGATTTCATCGAGAAGCCGTTCAAGGAAGACGAGTTGCTGGGCCTCGTCGAGCGCATGCTCGACACCGCGCGCAACGCCTTCAGCCAGCACCAGGAGCAGGCCAGCCGCGATGCGCTGCTGTCGCGCTTGACGACGCGCGAAGCACAGGTGCTCGAGCGCATCGTCGCCGGGCGGCTGAACAAGCAGATCGCCGACGACCTGGGCATCAGCATCAAGACGGTCGAGGCGCACCGCGCCAACATCATGGAGAAACTGAACGCCAACACGGTGGCCGATCTGCTCAAGATCGCGCTCGGCGCGCAGACCGCCAAGGCGTGAATGGGACCACCCCCGAAGCGGCTGCGCCGCTCCCCCTCAAGGGGGCAACACCAGCGGCCCGGCAAAGCCGGTTCCGCGGTGTCTGCTTGGTAAGGCCGCGATGAGCGGCCTTGTTCGTATTTGCAGGAGACACTCTTGACGGCACAAATCATTGATGGCACCGCGCTGTCGCGCAGCGTGCGCGCGCAGGTTGCCGAGCGTGCCGCTGCGCTCACGGCGCGCGGCACGAAGCCCGGCCTGGCGGTGATCCTGGTCGGCGACGATCCGGCCAGTGCGGTCTATGTACGCAACAAGGTCAAGGCCTGCCAGGACAGCGGCCTGCACTCGGTGCTCGAGCGCTACGACGCGACGCTGTCGCAGGATGACCTGCTCTGCGCGCATCGCCGCGCTCAACGCCGACCGCCGCCATCCACGGCATCCTGGTGCAGATGCCCTTGCCCAAGCACCTCGACGCGCACCGCGTGATCGAAGCCATTGCCCCGGCCAAGGACGTCGACGGCTTCTCGGTCACCAGTGCGGGCGAGTTGATGACCGGCCTGCCGGGCTTGCGACCGGCCACGCCGCTGGGCTGCATGAAGCTGATCGAAAGCACCGGCGTGGATCTGCGCGGCAAGCACGCCGTCGTCATCGGCCGCAGCAACACGGTGGGCAAGCCGATGGCGCTGCTGCTGCTGCAGGCCCACGCCAGCGTCACGGTCTGCCACAGCGCGACGCCGGACCTGGCCGCGCACACGCGCCAGGCCGACGTCGTGGTCGCCGCCGTCGGCCGGCGCAATACCCTGACCGCTGCGATGGTCAAGCCGGGTGCGGTTGTAATCGACGTCGGCATCAACCGCGACGAAGCCGGCAAGCTGTGCGGCGACGTCGACTTCGCGGGCGTGTCGCAGGTCGCCGGTTGGATCACGCCGGTGCCCGGCGGCGTCGGCCCGATGACGATCGCGATGCTGCTGGCCAATACCGTGCAAGCGGCGCGAACGAGCCGCCGCGCACTGAACCGCGAGAGAGCCAATGAACAATCCGCTGCTGCAAACCGAGGGCCTGCCGGCCTTCGACGCCATCCGCCCGGAGCATGTCACCCCGGCGGTCGACGAACTCCTGGCCCGTGCCGCAGCCGCGCTCGAACATGCGGTCGGCCCGGCCGTGCCGGCCGACTACGACGCCATGTCGGCGGTGCTCGACGTGGCCACCGAACGCCTGAGCCGGGCCTGGGGCGCCGTATCGCACCTCAATGCCGTCGCCGACACGCCCGCATTGCGTGCGGCCTACAACGACAACCTGCCCAAGGTGACCGAGTTCCACACCCGGCTGGGTGCCGACGAGCGCCTGTACGCCAAGTACAAGGCCATCGCGGCCAGCCCGGCCGCGGCCAGCCTGGCGCCGGCACGGCGCAAGGCACTGGCCAATGCCCTGCGCGACTTCGTGCTCTCGGGCGCCGAGTTGAGCGGCGACGCCAAGCGCCGCTTCGCAGCGATCCAGGAGCGCAGCGCCGATCTCGAGCAGCAGTACCGCGAGCATGTGCTCGATGCCACCGATGGCTTCAGCCACCTCGCCTCGACCGCTGATCTCGACGGCGTGCCCGCCGACGTGCTGCAGGCCAGCGCCGAGGCCGCGCACGCCGATGGCCACGAGGGTCACAAGCTGACGCTGCACTACCCGGTCTACGGGCCGGTGATGCAATACGCAAGCAACCGCAGCCTGCGGCAGACCCTCTACACCGCCTACGTCACGCGGGCCAGTGAACTGGGCCCTGCGGCGCAGGACAACAGCACGCTGATGCGCGAGTTGCTGGCGTTGCGCCAGGAGGCGGCGCACCTGCTCGGCCACGACAGCCATGCAGCCGTTTCGCTGGTGCCGAAGATGGCGCGCTCGACGCAGCAGGTGCACGAGTTTCTGCGCGACCTGGCGGCGCGCGCACGCCCGTACGCCGAGCGCGACCTGGCCGAGTTGTCGGCCTTCGCCGAGTCGGAACTGGGCCTGCACGGACCTGCAGGCCTGGGACCTGGCCTACGCCAGCGAGAAGCTCAAGGAGGCGCGCTACGCCTTCAGCGACCAGGAGGTCAAGCGCTACTTCACCGAGCCGACGGTGCTGGCCGGGCTGTTCGAGATCGTGCAGACGGTGTTCGAGGTCACGATCACGCCCGACCAGGCGCCGGTCTGGCACGACAGCGTGCGCTTCTACCGCGTCGAGCGCGACGGCCGGCTGCTGGCCCAGTTCTACCTCGACCCCTACGCCCGCCCCGGCAAGCAGCCCGGGGCCTGGATGGACGACGTGCGCGTGCGCTGGGTGCGGCCCGGCGGCGCGCTGCAAACGCCGGTGGCCACGCTGGTCTGCAACTACGCCGCCCCGGTCGGCAGCTCACCCCGCGTTGCTGACCCATGACGACGTGATCACGCTGTTTCACGAGTTCGGCCACGGCCTGCACCTGATGCTCACGCAGGTCGACGACCTCGGCGTCTCGGGCCTGTCGGGCGTCGAGTGGGACGCGGTCGAATTGCCGAGCCAGTTCATGGAGAACTTCTGCTGGGAGTGGGACGGTCCTGCAACGCCTGTCGGCCCATGTCGACAGCGGCCAGCCGCTTGCCGCGCGCAGCTGTTCGACAAGATGGTCGCGGCAAAGAACTTCCAGAGCGGCCTGGGCACGCTGCGCCAGGTCGAGTTCGGCCTGTTCGACCTGCGCATCCACGCCGAAGCCGGCGCGGCCGAACGGGTGCAGCAGGTGCTCGACGAAGTCCGCCGCGAGGTATCGGTGTTGAATCCCCCGCCCTTCAACCGCTTCCAGCACAGCTTCACGCACATCTTTGCCGGCGGTTACGCGGCCGGCTACTACAGCTACAAGTGGGCGGAAGTGCTGTCGGCCGATGCCTGGAGTGCTTTCGAGGAGGCCGGGCCCTTGTCGGTGGCCACCGGCAGGCGCTTGCGTGAAGAAATTCTCGAAGCCGGCGGCAGCCGCAGTGCGCTGGAGAATTTCGTCGCCTTCCGCGGCCGTGAACCGCGCATCGATGCGCTGCTGCGCCACCAGGGCATGGCTTGAGTCCTTGGCCCGGGCCGGTTAGATTCCGGGTCATGCGCAAACCCCTGCTGATCTCGACCCTTGCCGGCGCGTTGTCGCTCGTCGCCGTGGCGGCCCAGGCCCAGTACAAGGTCGTCGGCCCCGACGGCAAGGTGACCTACACCGATCGCGCGCCCAGCCCGACCGAAGGCCGCGCAACGCCGGTCGGCCGCGAACCCGGGCGCGCCAGCGACGCGTCCTTGCCGTTCGCGTTGCGCCAGGTGGCGACGCGCTTCCCGGTCACGCTCTACACCACCAAGGAATGCGGCGAGGCCTGCGCGCTGGGCCGCTCGCTGCTTGCCCGGCGCGGCGTGCCCTATGTCGAACGCATCGCCGAGACCAACGAGGACCGCGAGGCCTGGCCGCGCATCGTCGGCGGCTCCGAGGCACCGGTGCTCAAGGTCGGTGAACAAACGTTGCGCGGCCTTGCACCGCCCGCCTGGGAGGAAACACTCGACGTCGCCGGCTACCCGCGCCAGTCGATGTTGCCGGCCAACTATGCGCAGCTGCCGGCGGTGCCGCTGACGGAACGCCGGCCGCCGCCACCGCCGCAGGAACGGGCTGCGCCGCCGGCCGTGGCGGCGCAACCGAACAACGGCTCAAACCCGTCCGGCATCCGCTTCTGATCGCTGCAGCCTGATCTGCTGCGCCGGCCAGCGCGCCGCGATCAGCAGACCGGCCATCAGCCACATCGGTGCGGCGCTGCCGGCGACCGCCGCCAACAGGCCGAAGCCGGCCGGCATCGCGATCGTCGCCACGTTGGTGAAGACCATGCGCAGCGCCAGCGCCTGGCCCTGGCGATCGGGCGGCGCGGCCTGGTGCAGCGTCGACAGCACCATCGGTTGCACCGCGCCCAGCGCCAGGCCGAGCACTGCCGAGCCGAGCATCATGCCCGCGGCGCCGGGCAACCAGGCGTAGACCAGCAGCACGGCGCTGGCCAGCGTCATCGCTGCGAGCAAGGTGCGGCGCTCGTCGATGCGGTCGGCCCAGGTCGAAATGGCCACCCGCACCAAGGTGGCCGCGATCGCGAACGAGCCCAGAACAAGCCCGATCGCCGACGCGCTCAACTCGCGCGCGTGGCCGACCACCGGCACCGTGAAGCTGTGCGCGTCCCACGCCGCGGCCATCGCCACGTTCACCAGCAGCAGGTTGCGCAGCACCGGCATGCGCAGCAACTCGAAGGCATGGCCCAACGGCGCGCGGGTCGGATCGCCGAGCGGCAACGGCGTGCGCGGCACACGCCATGCCGCCGCCACGGCCACCAGCGGCAGCAGCGCACCGAAAGCGAATGCGGCGCGAAAGCCCACGTGGTCGATCAACAGCCCGGCGATGACCGGAGCCAGGGTGTTCGACAGCGCGGGCCCGAGGGCAACCCAGCTGAAGACGCGCTTCAGGTCGCCCGGGTCGCGCGCCATCAGTCCGGCCTCGCGCTGGATCGCCACCGCGGCCACGCTGACCGCGCCGCCGGTCAGCAGCGCCGACACGGCGAGTGATGCCAGGTGCTGCGTCAGCACCGGCAGCATCGCGCCGATCGTGGCCATACCGACCCCCCAGATCACCGGGCGGTGAAAGCCGAAGCGGTCGGCCAGGCGTCCGGCCCACAGCGACAACACGATCGGCGCGACGGCGTACAGGCTGAGCAGGACGCCGACGACCCAGTCGGGATGGCCTTGCTTCAACACCGCGAGGCTGGCCGCCACGCGCGTCGAGGCCATGCAGGCATGCAGGCCGACCAGCGTCGTGATGACCATCAGGAACGCGCTGCGCGGCGCGGCCGTGGCGTTGCCGTTGCTCATTCGCCGCCGCGCCCGGGCTCCTCGTCGCCTTCGCCTGCGTCGCCAGCGTCGGCGTTCCCGAGCAGGCCCTGCTGCATGCTCGACCGGCATGGCCTCGACCCCGCGCAACTGCCGCTCCATCGCCCGCGTGCGAACTTCGGCCTGGACGATGGTGTTGCTGGCCTCGTCGAGCTTCTTCTTGGTCTTGGCCAGCACGTCGCCGAACTTGCCGAACTCGGTCTTCACCGCGCCCAGCACCTGCCAGACCTCGGCGCTGCGGCGCTCCAGCGCCAGCGTGCGAAAGCCCATCTGCAAGCTGTTGAGCGTGGCCAGCAGCGTGGTCGGCCCGGCCAGCATGACCTTGTATTCGCGCTGCAAGGCCTCGACCAGGCCGGGCCGCCGCAGCGCTTCGGCGTAAAGCCCTTCGGTCGGCACGAACAGGATCGCGAAGTCCGTCGTGTGCGGCGCCTGCACGTACTTCTCGCTGATGCTGCGCGCTTCGAGCTTCAGCCGCGCCTCGATCGCCTTGGCGGCGGCTTCGGCGGCCGGCTTGTCGGCGCGGTCCTGGGCGTCGAGCAGGAGTTCGTAGTCTTCGCGCGGGAACTTGGCGTCGATCGGCAGCCAGAGCGGCTGCGCGCCGTTGGCTGCGCCGTCGCTGCCGCGTCCGGGCAGGCGGATCGCGAACTCGACCCGCGCGCCGCTGCCCGGCACCGTCTCGACGTTGGTGCCGAACTGCTCGGGCGTGAAGACTTGTTCGAGCAGCCCGGCGAGCTGGACCTCGCCGAAAATGCCGCGCGCCTTGACGTTGGACATCGTGCGGTTGAGCGAACCGACGTCGCGCGCCAGCACCTGCATTTCGCCCAGCCCCTTGTGCACCTGCTCGAGCCGGTCGGCCACCTGCTTGAAGCTCTCGCCCAGGCGCAGCTCGAGCGTGGCGTGCAGCTTCTCGTCGACCGTCGCGCGCATCTGCTCCAGGCGCTGGGCGTTGTCGGCCTGGATCGCGGCCAGCTTGGTCTCGACGGTCTGCCGCACCTCGGCCATGCGCTTGTCGTTGCCGTCGGCCAGCGCGCGCAACTGCTCGGCCTGGGCCTGGCCGAAGCGGTGCAGCGCCGCGTCCTGCGCCTCGCGCGCCGCGCGCGTCTGATCGGCCAGGCCCTGCTGCATCGCGGCGAGCTGGGTGCGAAACGAATCGATCTGCTCGTTCTGCGTGCGCGCCACGTCGCCCGATTGCGTCAGCAGCGACTGCTGCATCGCCGACAGGCTTTGCGCCAGCTCCTGGCGCGTGCCGCGGGCGCTGTCCTGCACGTCGGCGCGCAGATTGCGTTCCAGCCGCTCGGCGCTGCCGTTGTCGCCACGGCGCAGCGCCAGCCACAGCACGAGCACCAGCACCAAGCCCAGCAGCACGAGCTGGGCAATCGGGATCCAGGACACCATCGGCCGATTGTCGCCGCTGCCGGCGATGCGCCGCGGCGCTGCTCAGCTCAGCAGGTCGACCAGCGCACGCGCGATCACCTTGGTCGCGCGGCGCAGGTCCTCGAGTTCGATGTGCTCGTCGGCGCGCTTGGCATTGCTTTGCAGCACCGTGCGCGGGCCGCAGCCGTAAAGCACGGCCGGGATGCCGCGCTCGCAGAACAGCCGCGCGTCGGTGTACAGCGGCGTGCCCGAGGCCCCGATCGTCTCGCCGAACACCGCACTGGCGTGCTTGCACAGCGCCTGGACCAGCGGCTGGTTGCCCGGCAGCGGCGCCAGCGCGTGGGCCAGCAGAATGCGCTTGATGTCGACCGTGACGCCGGGCTGCCCGGCCACCGCCGCGGTGATCACGCTGCGCAGCGTGGCCTCGACTTCGGCCGGGTTCTCCTCCGGGATCATGCGCCGGTCGAGCTTGAGCACGACCTTGCCCGGCACGACGTTGGTGTTGGTGCCGCCCTCGATCAGGCCGACGTTGAGGTAGGGGTGGGTGATGCCACTGACCCGGCTCGTGACCTGCCGGTACAGCGTGTTCTGCTCGTACAGCGCGTTCAGCACCCGCGTGGCCGCCTGCAGCGCATCGACCGCCGTCTCGGGCACCGCGGCGTGACCCATCTTGCCGTGCACCGTGACTTCGAGTTGCAGGCAGCCGTTGTGGGCGGTGACCACCTGGTAGCTGAAGGCCGCGGCGATCAGCAGGTCGGGCTTGATCGTCCCCTGGGCCAGCAGCCGGCCGGGGCCGAGTTCGCCGCCGAACTCTTCGTCGTAGGTGAAGTACAGCTCGACGCCGCCCTTCAGCCGCGCGCCCAGCGACTCGATGGCCCGGGTGGCGAAGGTGTAGGTCGAGAAGTCGCACTTGCTGACCGCCGCGGCGCGGCCGTAGAGCTTGCCGTCGGCGACCTCGCCGCCATAGGGGTCGTGCGTCCAGCCCTCTCCCGGCGGCACCACGTCGCCATGCGCATTCAGGCCGACCGTGCGGCCCGCACCGTACCTTCGGCGCACGACCAGGTTGGTGATCGATTCGAGCCCGGCGGCCCGGACCTCGTCGGCCGGCACCGGGTGCTTCTCGGCGGGCAGGCCCATCGCGGCGAGCAACTCGGCGGTGCGCTCGGCATGCGGCGCATTGTTGCCCGGCGGCGTGTCGGTCGGCACCTTGACCAGCGCCTGCAGGAAGCGCACCTGCTCGTCGAAGTGGGCGTCGATCCAGGCGTCGGTCTGTTCGTAGGCGGTCATGGCGATTTCGGTGGCCAGTTGTTCGAGCAATTGGGACAACGCGCGCACGCACAATTCGGCGTCGTCGTTGCTGATCGATTCGAGCGGGTTGTGGCTGATGCCGGCGTTGGCGCCGCGCACGAAGAGCATGGCCTGCGGCATCAGCTCGTGCAGCTTCATCGCGTCGTGGCCGGCGCCGCTGGGCAGTCGGTGCACGCGGCAGGCCGAGCGCGGCGACGGCGTGTTCCCAGCGCCGCTGCCAGGCGGCGTCGCTCGGTGCCGCGGCCGCGCGCATCGTCTCCTCGAGCTTGAACTGCAGGCCGCGGCGCTCGCAGATGCGCTGCAACTCGGCGCGCACGTCGGCCGCGCAGGCGTCGCGCACTTCGTTGGTGGTGGCGCGGATGTCCAGGCTGAACTTGCAGCGACCGGGCACCACGTTGATCGAGCCGGCCGGCACTTCGAGCATGCCCACGGTGGCCACCAGATTGCGGCACGGCTGCGCCGCGCCGCTCGACGTAGAGCAGCAATTCGGCGGCCGCGGTGGCGGCGTCGCGGCGGCGATCCATCGGCGTCGTGCCGGCGTGGCTGGCCATGCCGACGATCTCGACCAGGTAGCGCACGCTGCCGTTGATCGAGGTCACGATGCCCAGCGGCAGATCGATCTCGTTCAACACCGGGCCCTGCTCGATGTGCACCTCGACGAAGCCGAGGTACTGCGCGGCGTCGCGCGCCAGCTTGGGGATGTCGGCGATGCACAGGCCGGCGCGCTCCATCGCCTGGCGCATCGTGACGCCGTCGGCGTCGGTCTGCTCCAGCCAGGCCATGTCGAAGTGCCCGGTCAGCGCGCCCGAACCGAGGAACGCCGCCTTGTAGCGCTGGCCCTCCTCCTCGGCAAAGCCGACGACCTCGAAGCCGAACGGCAGGCGCCGGCCCTGCGCGTGCAGTTCGCGCACGCAGGCCATCGGCCGTGAAGATGCCCAGGCGCCCGTCGTACTTGCCGCCGTTGCGCACGGTGTCGTAGTGGCTGCCGGTGAGCAGTCGCCTGGCGTTCGGATCGCTGCCGCGGTACAGGCCGACGACGTTGCCCACGGCATCGATCTCGACTTCGTCGAAGCCGCAATCGGCGCGCATCCAGTGCGCCAGGCGCTGGGCGCAGGCGCGGTGGGCATCGGTCAGGTAGGTGACCGTCAGCTCGCCGCGCTCGGCGTAGCCGGGGTCGCTGTGCGCGGCCAGGCGCTCGGCCCAGTCCCACACCAGATTGCCCAGCGCGGGCGTGTGGCCGAACTTGTCGTTCAGGCGCAGCTCGGCGATGCGGTGGATGTTGCGCAGGCACTCGGCGAGTTCGAACTCGGGGTGGTTGGCCAGGCGCCGCTCGAAGGTGGCGATGATCTCGGCCTTGCCCAGACCCAGCCCGCGCGGGCCGCGCACCGCCAGGATGAACGGGAAGCCGAAGCGCGCGTTGTAGGCGGCGTTGAGGCGCTGGATCTTCGCCAGCTCTTCGGCGCTGCACTCGGTCAGCCCGGCCTTGCCTTGTTCGTGCGTCGATTCCGCGGTCAGGGTCTTGGCCAGCATCGCCTTGCCGGCCAGTTCGGGGTGGGCGCGGATCAACGCCAGCTGGCGCTCGCGGCCGGCGTCGCGAACCACCGCCACCAGCGCCAGCTTGAGCTGCGCCAGGCTCTGGAACGGGCGCCGGGCCAGCGCGGCCTCAGGACGATCCACGGCGAATGCTCGTAGGTGCCGTCGAGCAGCGCCGCGGCCTCGGCCGTGCGTGGCGTCGTTGATCTGGGCCAGGCTCAGGTTCACCGGTTTGTCTCCCGCGTTCATTCCCAGACGAAGGCGCTTGCAGCGTCGAACGGGTGCGTGGCCTGCCAATGCCGCGCAATGTCGATGCGGCGCGCGATCCAGACCCGATCGTGGCTCTGCACATGATCGAGGAATCGCTGCAGCGCGCGCAGCCGCCCCGGCCGGCCGAGCAGGCGGCAATGCATGCCGACGCTCATCATGGTCGGCCGCTCGGTCGCCTTCGGCGTAGTGCACGTCGAACGCGTCGCGCAGGTAGGTGAAGAAGTCGTCGCCCTGCGCGAAGCCCTGCGGCAGCGCGAACCGCATGTCGTTGTTGTCCAGCGTGTAGGGCACGCACCAGGTGCGGCGCGAGCGTGCGGTCGGTCTTGCGCACCTGCAGCCAGAACGGCAGATCGTCGCCGTAGTAGTCGCTGTCGTAGGCCAGGCCGCCGAGGTCGGCCACCAGGCGCCGCGTGTTCGGGCTGTCGCGGCCGGTGTACCAGCCCAGCGGCCTGCGTTCCGGTCAGGCGCTCGATGCTCGCCATGGCGCGCGCCATGTGTTCGCGTTCGGTCGCCTCGTCGACGTTCTGGTACGAAATCCAGCGCCAGCCGTGGCAGGCGATCTCGTGGCCGAGTTCGACAAATGCGGTGCTGACTTCGGGGCAACGCTCGAGCGCCATCGCCACGCCGAACACGGTCAGCGGCAGGCGCCGGCGCTCGAACTCGCGCAACAGGCGCCAGACGCCGACGCGCGAGCCGTACTCGTAGATGCTCTCCATGCTCAGGTGCCGCGCCGCAAACGCCGGCGGGTTGAACATCTCGGACAGGAACTGTTCGCTGCCGGCGTCGCCGTGCAGCACCGAGTTCTCGCCGCCCTCTTCGAAGTTCAGGACGAACTGCAGTGCCACGCGCGCATGGCCCGGCCAGTGCGGCTGCGGCGGCACGCGGCCGTAACCCCGCAGGTCGCGCGGGTAGCGCTCAGGCCGGTCACGATGCGGGCGGCCGCAACGCGGCGATCAGGTCGGGCGTGCGCGGGTCGAGTTGCAGATTGCGCTCGACGTTGGCCAGGTGATGCTCCATCAACCGCACGGCGGCGCGAGCGTCGCGCCGGGCCAGGGCCTCGACGATCTGCACATGCTCGTCCTGCGAATGCTCGGCCGAGTGCGCCGACTGGTACATCAGCGAGATCAGCGACGAGCGGCTGAGCAGGTCGGCCAGCAGCTGGGCCAGCACTTCGTTGCCGAGCAGGCGTGCGAGCACGACGTGGAAATCGGCCAACAGCCGCGTGCGGCCCGACACGTCGGTGCGCGCGATGGCCTCGCGCTCGTCGCGCAGGTGCGAGCGCAGGCGGGTGATCTGCGCGTCGGTGATGCGCAGCCGCGAGTTGGCGCACCAGGGCGGCCTCGATCATCGCGCGGACTTCGAACACCTGGCGCGCTTCTTCGACGCTGGGCATGGCCACGAAGGCGCCGCGCGCCGGCTCGAGCGTGACCAGGCGGTCGCGGCTCAACTGGTTCAGCGCCTGGCGCACCAGCGTGCGCGAAACCTCGAAGATGTCGGCGATCTTCTGCTCGGCCAGCTTGGTGCCGGGCGCCAGCCGGCGTTCGACGATCGCCGTCGTGATCGACTCGACGATGCGCTGCGTGGCACCGACCGGCAGCCGCTCGGCCGGCACGGCGCGGCGCACCGGCCGCGCCGTTGCCGACGCAGAATCAATCACCTTGAGGCGGGCGCGGCTGCGGGTCATGAATGACGACCGGGCGGGTTCTGGACCGGTCGATTGTAGGCCAAAAGTGCATACACATTGCGCCGACCACTGCCGTCGCGCCGCACCCAATTGCCGCGCCAGAAGTCGGCCGGCCAGCACTGGGTAACTACCGATCCCCGGCCCGATTGTCGTGTATACACTTGATGCACGTCACCGCGGAGCCCGGCGGCAGCTCGATCGCAAGGTCGCTGCCGGCGGTCGTGACGCTCGCTCCTCACAGAGCCCGCTGTGGTGAGGGGAACGCGCAGCGCTCGACCGCTGCACATTGCGGTTGTGCAAGGACGCCATGGACGCCTACCTGCTCGACTGGGCCAATCTGCTGCTGCGCTGGGCCCATGTCATCACCGCGATCGCCTGGATCGGCTCGTCGTTCTACTTCGTCTTCCTCGACAGCAGCCTGACCGCGCCGACCGACCCGGCGCTGCAGGCCAAGGGCGTCGACGGCGAACTCTGGGCGGTGCACGGCGGCGGCTTCTACCACCCGCAGAAGTACCTGGTCGCGCCGCAGCGCATGCCCGAGCACCTGCACTGGTTCTACTGGGAGAGCTACAGCACCTGGCTGACCGGGTTCGCCCTCTTCACCGTGCTTTACCTGTTCAACGCCGGCAGCTTCCTGATCGACAAGAGCGTCCATGATTGGTCGCCCGCCGCAGCCATCGGCGCGTCGCTCGGCTTCCTGGTGGTCTGCTGGTTCGTCTACGACGTGATCTGCCGCGCCTTCGGCCAGAAGAAGAACGGCGACCTGATCGTCGGCGCCGGCGTGCTGGCCTTTGTCGTCCTGGCCTCCTGGCTGGCCTGCCAGCTGTTCGCCGGCCGCGCCGCCTTCCTGCTCGTCGGCGCGATGCTGGCCACGACGATGAGCGCCAACGTCTTCGTCTGGATCATTCCGGGCCAGCGCAAGGTGGTGGCGCAGCTGAAGGCGGGCCAGCCGGTCGACCCGATCTACGGCTGGCGCGCCAAGCAGCGCAGCGTGCACAACACCTACTTCACGCTGCCGGTGCTGATCGCCATGCTGTCCAACCATTACGGCTGGCTGTTTGCCGGCCGCCACAACTGGCTGGTGCTGGTGCTGCTGATGCTGGCGGGCGCGCTGATCCGCCACAGCTTCGTGGCCCGCCACAAGGCCCTGGTACAGGGCCGGCGCGTGCCGTGGGAACACGCGGCAGTCGGCACGCTGGTGCTGGTCGGCGTTGGCGATCTGGCTGGCACCGCCGCCGCAAAGCGCCGCCGCCGCGGCCAAGCCCGTGCGCTTTGGCGACGTCAAGGCGGTGATCGACCAGCGCTGCACGCTGTGCCACAACGCCGCGCTGCAGCAGAAGAACGTCGCCCTGCACGAACCGGCGTTGATCAAGCAGCACGCGCCGATGATCTACCAGCAGGTGGTGCTGCAAAAGACGATGCCGCTGAACAACGCGACCCAGATCACCGACGACGAACGGGCGCTGATCAAACGCTGGTTCGAGGCGGGCGCACCCGTCAACTGATGCCCCGCCGGGCCGCGCGCGGCATGTACCTTGCTAAGGCCCACCGGTGACGAAAACGGAGGAGACACGCATGACCACGACGACCGTGCACCCGGTGGACGAACGGCTGCCCACCGGGCGCCTGTTCACGCTCGGGCTGCAACATGTGCTGGTGATGTACGCCGGCGCCATTGCCGTACCGCTGATCGTCGGCCGGGCGCTCAAGCTCACGCCCGAGCAGGTGGCATTGCTGATCTCGGCCGACCTGTTCGCCTGCGGCGTCGTCACGCTGATCCAGAGCCTCGGCGTGACCCGGTGGTTCGGCATCAAGCTGCCGGTGATGATGGGCGTGACCTTCGCCGCCGTCGGCCCGATGGTGGCCTTCGCCAACGCGATGCCGGGCGTCGACGGCGCGCGGGCGATCTTCGGCGCGATCATCGGTGCGGGCATTGTCTCGATGCTGATCGCGCCGATCGTCAGCAAGCTGCTGCGCTTCTTTCCGCCGGTGGTCACCGGCACCATCATCGCCATCATCGGCATCAGCCTGATGCGCGTCGGCGTGGGCTGGGCCATGGGCGGCCCCGCCTTCCTGGCCCAATCGACCGACGTGCCCAAGCTGGTGGCGATGGTCGACAGCGCGAAGGCCGCCGCTGCGGCCGCCAGTGCCCCAGTGAAGCTCGCCGGCCCGATCCCGATGCTCGACAACCCCAACTACGGCTCGCTCGAGAACATGGCCATCGCCGGGGCTGTGCTGGCCTTCATCCTGCTGCTGGTCAAGTACACCAAGGGCTTCGTCGCCAATGTCTCCGTCCTGCTGGGCATCGTCGCTGGCTGCGTGGTGGCGATGGCAATGGGCAAGATGAGTTTCGACAAGGTCGGCAAGGCCGCCTGGTTCGACCTCGTCACGCCCTTCGCCTTCGGCATGCCGAGCTTCGACATCGTGATGATCCTGACCATGGTGCTGGTCATGATCGTCGTGATGATCGAGTCGACCGGCATGTTCCTGGCGCTGTCGGACATCACCGGCAAGAAGATCGGCCAGTCCGAACTCGCTGCCGGCCTGCGCACCGACGGCCTGGGCACCTTGATCGGCGGCATCTTCAACACCTTCCCGTACACCAGCTTCTCGCAAAACGTGGGGCTGGTCGGCGTCACGGGCGTGAAGAGCCGCTGGGTCTGCGTGGCCGGCGGCGTGATCATGATCGTGCTCGGCCTGCTGCCGAAGATGGCCGCCTTCGTCGAAGCCATTCCACAGTTCGTGCTCGGCGGCGCCGGCCTGGTGATGTTCGGGATGGTGGCCGCGACCGGCATCCGCATCCTCTCGACGGTGGACTACAAGGGCAACCGCAACAACCTCTACGTCGTGGCCCTGTCGATCGGCTTCGGCCTGATCCCGCTCGTGGCACCGCGCTGGACGCAGCACATGGCGCACAGCCTGCATCCGCTGCTCGAGTCCGGCATCCTGCTGACTGCGGTGGCGGCGGTGGTTCTGAACATCTTCTTCAACGGCACGAAGGGCGACGCCTCCGACGCCATTGCGGCCGCCAAGACGGCTGAAGCCCATTGACTGCAACGCCCCGGGCCCAAGCGCAGCGATCGCGGCGCAGCGAAGCCGCGGTCCGCGTCGACCTGGCCGCCGCCTACCGTCTGGCGGCGCTGGCCGGCTGGGACGACACGGTCTACACGCACCTGTCGGCCAGCGTGCCGGGCGAACCCGGCGTCTACCTGATCAATCAGTTCGGCCTCGGCTTCGACGAGATCACGGCGTCGAACCTGGTCAAGGTCAACCTGCGCGGCGAGGTCGTCGACGGCTCGGGCCGGCCCGTCAATCCGACCGGCTTCACGATCCATGGCGCCGTCCACGCGGCGCGGCCGGAGGTCGAGTGCGTGATCCACCTGCATGCGCCCTGGGGCGTGGCCCTGTCGATGCGCTCCGAGGGCCTGCTGCCGACCTCGCAGTGGGCCATGCGCCTGCACGGCCGCCTCGGTCGCCATGCCTACGAGGGCCTGGCCCTGGGGCCCGACGAACAGGCCAGGCTTGTCGCCAACCTCGGTGGGCTCGACGGCCTGATCCTCACCAACCACGGCACGCTGACCGTCGGCCGCACGGTGGCCGAAGCCTTCATGCTGATGCACCTGCTCGAACGCGCCGCACAGGCGCAGTTGCGCGCGCAGGCCGGCGGCAGCGCAGGCCTGGTGGTCACGAGCGACGACGTGGCCGTGCGCAGCCAACGGCAATGGGTCGGCGACGGCAGCGAGTGGGACGGCGATGCCGAGTGGCCGGCGCTGCTGCGCCGCGCCGAGCGCCTCTCGCCTGGATTCAGAGACTGACCCGACTCGAGGAGACTCCCATGCCCACCATCCATGTCGAACTGTTCGAAGGCCGCAGCGTTGAATTGAAGCGCGCGCTGGCGCAGGAACTCACCACCGCCTGTGTGCGCGTGCTCGGTGGCAACGCCGCTGGCGTCGACGTGATCTTCAGCGAAGTTGCGCGCCATGACTGGGCCACCGGCGGTGTGCTGTGGAGCGAGATGCCGCCACCGTTGCCAACGGCAAAGTAATTCGCCGCCAGTCGTTTGGCCAGGACCTTGCCCTCCTCCGCCAGGTACACCGACTCATGGCGCCCCTTGGGGTCAGTGATGAGCTCCTTTTCATGGAGAGCGTCCATGATTGCGAAGTCAAAGCGCTTCCAGACTCGGCCGTTCTCGAACTCGAGCGCGCCAAGCAGCGCAATCACCACTTCCTCCATCTTGCGCTGGTCGTATTCCATCGCAGCCACCTCAACGCTTGAGTTCAGCCGCATGCGGAGGCCGCAGGCCGGATCTTGTGGCTGGAACGAAAGGTTCGGCGTCATTTGCCCAGCATCGTTGCACTACCCAACTGAGACCGCCAAGATGGCCTTGGCATTGACGCGCGCGATTGCCAGGAGGGTGCGCGCCGCGCCGCTGGGTTGCTTGCGGCCCTGCTCCCAACCTTGAAGCGTTCGCACCGAAACCCCAAGCAAACCGGCAAACTGCAACTGAGACAGGCCCGTGGCGGTCCTGGCTTCTACTGCGGGAGAGAACACGACTTTGCCTTTCCCGGCCCTCATGTCCTTGACCGACTGCAGGATCTCAGCGCCTACATCTCGCTTCGCCTCCAGTGCTGCAATGGCACGCGGGGAAAGCTTTCTAGACTTCAAGGGCACGGCGAATCTCCTTCAACACGGCAAGAGGAATGTTCTCCTTCTCAGACTTCGCGAAAAGTGTGAGCAGATAGACCTCGCCTTCCTCATTGCGCACCATGTAGACCACCCGCACGCCACCGGATTTCTCGGTGCCTTGGCGGGACCACCTGACTTTGCGAATGCCCCCGGAGCCACGGATGCATTCCGTGCCTTCTAACGTTTGATTTCACCGGCGGCCGTAGGCCGTCCGGCGGAACGAAGGGTTGGGCGGCATTGCGACGATTGTGAGGGGCAGATGCCCGCCAGTGACTCAGCCATCGCCACCATCCTGAGCGTCCGTCAGTGCCTTCACCGCGACTGCTGCAACCAGTGCTGTTACCAAGATGCCGCATACGCCAATAGCGATTGCGAGCGCCCGTCCGAGTAGCGTCTTGGGGGCGAAGTCTCCGTAGCCGATGGTCAACCCCGATACAAAAGAGAAGTAGACCGACTCCTGCAGGGACCAACCTTCGACCAAGCCGGCAGCTACGCCGAGCGCGACGATCAGCACAAGCAGGCCAGAAAGAATCGGCCACACCACGCGCAACCCCCTGAAGAGTCCGGCCACGAAGCTTCGTCGAAGAACGCGCGGATCCATGTACGCTAGACCTGTACGTGTCGGAGCGGAACCTGACCTAATGCCGCCCAACGTTTGACATGAGCGGCGGGCCAAAAGGCGCGAAGCGACCTTTGGAACGTCCGCTCAATGGAGGGGTTAGGCGTCACGTCTGCTCGCTTCACCTAAGAGCTGGCGCGTCAGATGGCGAAGCCCGCCGCTCGATGGTTCCCTCCTCGTTCAGCCGCCGCTCTAGCTGCTCCCGCCATCGGGTTCGCAGCATATGGCCAGGTGTCTTTTCGACCATAGCCTCAGTAAGACTGTAAATCTCGGCGTCGGAAAGGGACAGGTCAAGCGAGACCGATATAGGGGGCACGTACCAGGGAGTCTGCGCAAGGAACTCGATCCTGTTTCCCTCTGGATCTAGAAAATAGACGGACCACGAACCCCCGTGGTTGGTTGGATTGATGCCGGAAACGCCCAACCCCACCAACTGTCCGTGGAGCCGCCGCAACTCAGCGAGTGCTATGACTCGGAACGAGATTTGATTGACGGTAGAAGGGCCTTGCGATGCGCGACCCGGCACCAGAACTATCTGGTGGTGCTCGTCCGGACTTCGGGAGAGGAATACCACGTTGTTATCACGAATGCGCGCTCGATCGGTTACCGAGAAACCAAGTACCCCCGTGTAGAAGCTGACCATGCTCGCCATGTCGGTGACGTAGAGGCCGATGTGGGAGAACGCCATCTGCGGCAGTTGGTTCATGCGGATTTCCCGAGGGCAAGTGTGCTCCGACGAGGCGGCAGAGTTTCGTGGCGCCTAACGTCCGGCTTGACGCGCGCCCGCTTCGCGGGCGTCGCCGTCCAAGCCGCGGTTAGAGAGCATCATTTGAGTGGGGCGACGACTACGCCGCGCAGCCCGGCGCGCTCGATGGCCTCCTTGACCAGCCCGCCCGCCTTCGCGTCCTCGACGAACTTGCCGACGTACGCCGCGGCGGCAGGATTGCGCCCGTTGGGCACGGCCATGCCGAACGGCTCGACGAGGAACCGACCTTCGAGCATCCGCGACCCCGGCCGGCTTGCGGCAACGCCGAAGAGGGCCGTCTTGGTCGCGGCATATACCTCGGCCCTTCCCGCGTCCAGCAGGGCAGCGCTTTCAGGCTGGGTCTTAACGCGGATGATGGTCGCGTTCTTCAGTGTCTGAGAAAGAATCACGTCCGCGCCGCCTTTTTCCAGGACTACGACCCGGACCCCTGCCCTGTCCACCTCCGATGCCGTAGTGATGGGCACGCCGGCGCGGACGAGGTACCCCTGCTCGACTTCCATTAACGGCGCCGAGAAATCCATGTCAGCCGCACGCTCGGCGCTGATTCCAAAGAGCGCCACGTCCCACTGGCCGGACTTCGTGCCGCCCACCAGCGCGGGAGGGTTGGGGTAGATGACGGGCTCGAACGGCACGCCGAGACGCTGCGCGAGCTGCCGCCCGAGGTCGGGCGCGATGCCCCTGAGGTCCCCAGTCGCGGGATCCTTGGCCGCATAGAGGGGTACTAGGAGGAATGCGACCCGGAGCTTCCCGGTTGGCGCTACAGCAGCTCTCGTCTCCGGGTTCACACCAGTCTGCATTCCCGCGCAGCCTGTAAGCATCAGTGCAAAAACCGCAGTCATCAGCCAGTGAATCGTTCGCATGGTGTTCTCCTCTGAAGTCATGCTTGCTCTCTAACGTTTGAGCTCAGCCGCCTGCGTAGGCGGGCGAAGCCAGCCGTAGCAGGTCGGCTGCAGCGAAGGGTTAGGCAACTCCGTACCCGGACGCTTTGAGATCTTTGATGACGCTGTAAGCCACCTCTTCAATACTTTTCTCGTAGCGCTTGTAGATCATGCCGTTCACATCACTAGGGAGCGAGACATCCCCTGTGTAGACGCAGCAAACCTTGGATCTGCCCAGCTTACCGACGAAGTAGCCAAACTCAAAGATGACATTGGGACGCGCGCGGAGTTCCTTCTTCCTGTCAGTGTCGGGCTTTGGATCATCGGCAACGTGGTAGGCGACTTCGTCGGGCGTCAGCAATATGAAGGCATAGCCAACATCACTGTGCTTCTCAAATTTCTCGATCACGGTAAGGCCTTGATCGGCCTGCCTGTGTAGGACGATGGGTTCAAGGCCGATCTCATGTAGAAACACTTCGAGTCCCGTCTTCGCAACTTCGTCGTGCCCGTGGACCACGAAAACCTTCTTAGACCTTGGGGAGGTGGTGGGCGACTCGCTAGGCTGCGAAGCAGCGACCTGCTGGCTCAATGGAATGAGCTCGAGCCGTTCAATCAGCGAATCGAGTCGATGGATCTTCTTGTCAACGTTCTTGTAGACGTCGGCGATCCGCTCGCCCAACGATGGCTCGTGATAGGCGATTGATGCCACACCCCAGAAGTCGTACTCGCGGGCCGCCTCTTCAGTTGTGAAGATACGTCGCAGGAGTTCCGAATTGAACGAATCCCACTTGCTGTATGCGTTGGACAGCTCCTCGAATGCGGCAGGCGTAGTAACTTGACGCTGCTTGAGCTCCAACCCTTTGTCGATCCGATCCTGAAGACGTTGCTTGGCTTCGTCGCGGGAGACGACGAGTTCCATAGCAGCTTTCGGAGTAGGCGGAGTTTGAGGCCGTCGGGTGGCCATGGTCTTTCCTTGAGTTGCCTAACGTTTGACATGAGGGGCGCACGTAGGCCGTAGGCCGGAGTGCGTCCCCTCGATGGAAGGGTTGGGCGTCACTGTGGAGGGCACCACTCACGCCTTTGATTGCTTCAAGGCCGTGACCTCGATCTCGATTCGCATTCGAGGGTCCGCGAGACCTGCGGAGACCATCATGGCGGCTGGCCGAATTTCACCGAAGTACTTGCGAAGCACCGGCCAGCATTCAGGAAAATCCGCTCCGTTCGGAAGTACGTAGGTCACTCGCACAACGTCCGCCAGGCTCGAGCCTGCCTGCTGCAACGCCGAGGCGATGTTCTTCAGACACTGTTCGGTCTGCTCCAACAGTCCCTCGGCGATGGTCATACTGGAATAGTCGAAGCCGGTGGTGCCTGAAACAAAGACCCACTCTCCAGCGACCACTGCACGCGAGTAGCCTATCTCTTGTTCGAAGGTGGATCCGGAGCTAAACAGTTGCCTGGTCATTGAAGTTCCTCGGGGGTGTGTGGGCAGATGCTGCTGGTGACGCCCAACGTTTGAGCTGAGCGGCCGCCACCGGCGTGGCCCGGCGAAGCGGAACATGAGCCTGAGAGCTTCGACGGGCCATGCCCGGTGGAGGTCCGCTCGAGCGAAGGGTTAGGCCGCAGTCGGGGGCGAGGCTGGACGCCACCTGCCAAGTGCGGCCAGAAGCGTGAGGGTCAATGCACCAATGCCCGCTACGGTCCGCAGAATGTGCCAATGCCACCACGTGTCTCGAAGCTCCATCCAGTTGGTGGCGGGAGCCTGGGCGCTCCATGTCATGACCTGACTGTTGATCGGCTGATTCTCGAAGCGAGTGATGAGACCGGCTACCGCGAGGCATACCACCGCGACAATGAGTAGATTCCGTGCAAGCCTGTCGCCTTTCGTCAGCGCGGCAAGCGCGGCGGTGAGCAAGATGCATATGGCGCCGAGAACAGGCAGCACCGTATTGAGGGCGCGAATCGTGTGTTGCTGCTCTTCGACGTAGGTGGCTGCCGTCAGCCCAGCAGGATTAAAGCCGAGCCAGATGCCGAACATGGTGCCCACCAGCAGAGACATGAGTAGCAGGCCGATGAAGCGGATGATATTCGCGGTCATGGTGTCTCCTGACGTGACGAGTGAAAGTGCGGCCTAACGTTTGAGCTGAGCCGCGAGCGCCGGTATGGCGCTTGGCCCGCGAGGCGGACTGATTCTTCTCATCCGCCTCGCGGGCCAAGTGCCATACCGGTGCGAGTCGGCTCGAGCGAAGGGTTAGGCGTCACTTCTCGGCCGCACTCCCACGGCTCGCCCACGCCAAGACGAGAAACAACACGAGCCACACGATCGTTCGAAACGTCATGGCCTGAAGACTCTCTCTGGCGATGGAGCCGTTCGGCGTGTAGAGGTAGTTGATCAACCCGAGAGCAAACAGATTGAGAACACAGATTGCGGCAGCCCCGCAGACAGCGAGCTTGAGATTTCGCCACGCGATGAGGCCTACTGCGACATACGCGATTCCCATGATCGTGTTGAAGCCCAGGAGCGGCAAGTAGACGACATATCCAGGGCCGGCGCCGAAGAGCGCACGAGCTCCAGCAATCGCGGTGACGACGCCGAACAAGACTGCCGCAGTCGCTACTGCCAGAACAGCTTTTCTGCCATGCATGTGCAGCAACGCTTCCTCCTGTGACGCCTAACGAATGAAAGGGACTTCCCCGTCCCGAGCTAGCCGCGGAACGGCGACCGGCAACGAAGTGCCACGATGGGAAGTGCGAAGTCTCATCAACTCACTCGACAAGGGGAAGTCCATGGCCATTGTCTACGTCGGCATCGATCTCGCCAAGAACGTCTTCGCCGTGCACGGCATCAACCAGGCCGGCAAGCCCGAGCTGGTTCGCCCAAGGGCGGGACGCGGTCCACCGGGCCGTCACATGGCGGCCAGCGGCGACACGTCGACATCTGCGGCCGACCCCGGTCTGCCGCCGCGTTCGGACACCGAGCGCTCCCGGCCCTCACCAGTAATGCATGGCGTCGCGGTAGATGGACTCCAGGTCCAGCTTGGAAACGCCG
>CAVVVW010000004.1:0-94262 GCA_963751775.1 uncultured beta proteobacterium | reverse complement strand
CTTCTGCACGTCGCCGATGCACAGGTACTTGATCTCGACATAGTCGTCGATGCCGTGGTGTGAACCTTCGCGGCCCAGGCCGGATTGCTTGACGCCGCCGAACGGCACTTCGGCGGTCGAGATCAGGCCGGTGTTGATGCCGACCATGCCGTATTCCAGGGCCTCGGCCACGCGCCAGACGCGGCCGATGTCGCGGCTGTAGAAGTAGCTCGCCAGGCCGAACTCGGTGGCGTTGGCCATCTCGATCGCCTCGGCCTCGGTCTCGAACCGGAACACCGGCGCCACCGGGCCGAAGGTCTCTTCGCGCGCGCACAGCATCTGGCTGGTCGCATCGGCGAGCACGGTCGGCGCGTAGCTGCGTTCGCCGACGCGCTCGCCGCCGGTGAGCACGCGAGCCCCCTTGGCCCGCGCATCGGCGACATGCGCCTCGACCTTGGCCATCGCGGCGGCATCGATCAGCGGGCCCTGCATGACGCCTGCATCGAAGCCGTTGCCGACCTTGATCGTGCGCGCCTTGGCCGCCAGCCGGGTCACGAAGTCGTCGTACACACCGGCCTGCACGTAGAGCCGATTGGCGCAGACGCAGGTCTGGCCGGCATTGCGGTACTTGCTGATCATCGCGCCCTCGACCGCGCTGTCGATGTCGGCGTCGTCGAAGACGATGAACGGCGCATTGCCGCCGAGTTCGAGCGAGAGCTTCTTCACCGTCGGCGCGCATTGGCGCATCAGGATGCGCCCGACTTCGGTGCTGCCGGTGAACGACAGGTGGCGCACGACATCGCTCTCGCACAGCACGCGGCCGATGGCGATCGAGTTCTCGCTGTCGGCGGTCAGAGCACGTTGAGCACCCCCGCCGGCATGCCGGCGCGCTGCGCCAGTTCGGCCAGCGCCAGGGCCGAGAGCGGCGTCTGCTCGGCCGGCTTGATCACCACCGGGCAGCCTGCGGCCAGCGCCGGCGCGACCTTGCGCGTGATCATCGCGATGGGGAAATTCCACGGCGTGATCGCCGCGCAGACGCCGACCGGCTGCTTGATGGCCAGGAAACGCTTGTTGTTGTCGGTGGTCGGAATCGTCTCGCCGTAGACACGCTTGCCCTCCTCGGCGAACCACTCGATGAAGCTGGCGCCGTAGCCGACCTCGCCCTTGGCCTCGGCCAGCGGCTTGCCCTGCTCGGCCGTCATGATGCGGGCCAGGTCGTCGGCATGCTGGTGCAGCAGGTGGAACCAGCGCATCAGGATCGCGCCGCGCTCCTTGGCCGGCTTGGCGCGCCAGGCCGGCCAGGCACGGTTGGCCGCGGCGATGGCCAGCGCCGCATCGTCGGCGCCGAGGTTGGCCACCTCGATCAGGCGGGCTCCGGTGGCCGGGTCGACGACGGCGAAGCGGCGGCTGCCGGTGACCCAGCGGCCATCGATCAATGCGGCGGATTTCAGCAGGCCGCCATCGGCCAGCTGGGCGAGGGGAGAGGTGGTGGTGTTCATGACCATGCACTTTAGCGCGGCGCTATGCTCCGGCGCCATGTCCTGGTCAATCCGCGGCACGCTGGTGCTGGCACTGCTCGTCGCGGCCTGCGGCGGCGGCGACGAAGCCACTCCCGGCGTGTCTCTGCCCGATCTGCCCGCGCGCCGTGTCAGCGCGGCCACGCCGGTGGCCGCCGGCTGCAACGGTGGCAGCGCCAGTGGCACGCTGTACGTCGATGCCGAGGTCGAGCCGATGGCCGCCGTCGATCCCGTCGACGGCAACCGCGTCATCGCCGCCTGGCAGCAGGACCGCTGGAGCAGCGGCGGCGCGCGCGCGCTGGTCGCCGCGGTCAGCAGTGACGGCGGCGCCAGCTGGCAACGCACGCTGCTGCCGATGTCGCGCTGCGGCGGCGCCGCTGCCGGCAGCGCCGGCGACTTCGAGCGCGCGACCGACCCGTGGATCGATTTCGGCCCCGACGGAACCGCGCACGTGATGGGCTTGGCGCTGTCCGGCGCGGCGTTCCAGCCGGGCTCGGCCAACGCGATGCTGGCCAGCCGCTCGACCGACGGCGGCGCCACATGGAGCGCACCGGTGGCGCTGGTGCGCGACGGTGCAACAGGGTTCAACGACAAGAACTCGATCACCGCCGACCCCACCGATGCCCAATTCGTCTACGCGGTGTGGGACCGGCTCGAAGCCGGTGGCCAGGGCCCGGCGCTGCTGGCGCGCTCGATCGACGGCGGCTCGAGCTGGGAGCCGGCACGTGCCATCTACACGCCCGCCAGCGCCGGCGCGAGCCAGACGCTGGGCAACCGCATCGTCGTCATTGCCGGGGGTGCCGAGCGCGGCACGCTGGTCAATGTGTTCACGCAGATCGACACCGTGGGCGGCGTCTCCAGTTCGCGCGTGGCCGCGATGCGATCGAGCGACCATGGCGTGACCTGGGACGCACCCGTGTTCGTGGCCGACCTGCGCGCGATCGGTGCGCGCGATCCCGAGAGCGGGGCCTTGATCCGCGACGGGGCCATGCTGCCGACAGCGGCGGCCGCACCCGACGGGAGTCTCTGGCTGGCCTGGCAGGACGCACGCTTTTCCGGCGGGCAGCGCGATGCGATCGCCGTTTCGCGCTCGGTCGACGGCGGGCGCAGCTGGAGCGCACCGGTGGCCGTCAACCGCATTGCGGGTGCAGCAGCGTTCACACCGACCCTGCACGCGCGCGCCGATGGCCTGATCGGCGTGATGCACTACGACCTGCGCAGCAACACGGTCGACGCCGCCACGTTGCTCGCCGACGCCTGGCTGCTGACCTCGCGCGACGGCCTCAGCTGGACCGAGAGCCACGTGCACGGCCCGTTCGACATGGCCGCGGCACCGAATGCCGGCGGCCTGTTCCTGGGCGACTACCAGGGCCTGGTCAGCGCGGGCACCTCGTTCCTGCCCGTGCTGGCGCTGTCGCGCACCGACACGGCCAACCGCACCGACATCTTTGCGCCGCGCCTGGACGGCATCGTTGCCGCGCGCGCAGCGGCGGCGGCCGTGCACGGCGCGCGCGGCCTCGTGCCGGCCGGCGATGCGGCGCGCATGCGCGCACTGCACAGCCAGGCCGTTGCTGCGGCCATGGAGCGGCGCACGCCCGGCTGGAGCGAACGCGTGCAGGGTTCGCAGCGCTGAAGGCGCGGCCACGGGCTTGGTGCGGGGTGCTTCCTATAATCGAAAATCGCGCGCCACCGTGTCTGGTCGCGTGCCCCGCCCCTTCGAAAGCCCCGGATGAAAGCCGCCGAGATCCGTTCCACGTTCCTGAAGTACTTCGAGTCCAAGGGCCACCAGGTCGTGGCCTCGAGCCCCGTGGTGCCCGGCGACGACCCGACGCTGCTGTTCACCAACGCCGGCATGAACCAGTTCAAGGACGTCTTTCTCGGCTTCGACAAGCGGCCCTACAACCGCGCGGCGACGAGCCAGAAATGCATCCGCGCCGGCGGCAAGCACAACGACCTGGAGAACGTCGGCTACACCGCGCGGCACCTGACCTTCTTCGAGATGCTGGGCAACTTCAGCTTCGGCGACTACTTCAAGCACGACGCCATCGTCTACGCCTGGGAGTTGCTGACCCAGCACTTCAAGCTGCCCAAGGAAAAACTCTGGGCCACGGTGTATGCCGAGGACGACGAGGCCTACGACATCTGGCGCAAGGTCATCGAGCTGCCGGCCGAACGCATCGTGCGCATCGGCGACAACAAGGGCTCGCGCTACGCCTCCGACAACTTCTGGATGATGGGCGACACCGGCCCCTGCGGCCCGTGCAGCGAGATCTTCTACGACCACGGCCCGGCGGTGGCCGGGGGCCCGCCCGGCAGCCCCGAGCAGGACGGCGACCGCTACGTCGAGATCTGGAACAACGTCTTCATGCAGTTCAATCGCGGCGAAGACGGCGTCATGCACAAGTTGCCCAAGCCCAGCGTCGACACCGGCATGGGGCTGGAGCGGCTGTCGACCGTGCTGCAGGGCGTGCACTCGGTGTTCCAGGTCGACCTGTTCATGCGCCTGCTGGACGAAGCCAAGCGCGCGGTCGACGCGGCCGGCGCCAAGGACTGTGACCGCGAGGCGGCGTCGCTGAAGGTCATCGCCGACCATATCCGCGCCTGTGCCTTCACCGTCGCCGACGGCGTGATCCCGGGCAACGAGGGCCGCGGCTACGTGCTGCGGCGCATCGCGCGGCGCGCCATCCGCCATGGCTACAAGCTCGGTGCGCGGAAGCCGTTCTTCCACACGCTGGTCGCGCCGCTGGCGGCCGAGATGGGTGACGCGTACCCGGAACTGCGCCGCGACGCCGTGCGCGTGACCGAGGTGCTGAAGCAGGAAGAAGAGCGCTTCTTCCAGACCATCGCCAACGGCATGGAGATCCTCGAAGGCGCGAACTGGCCAAGAAGGTGCGGACAGATCGGCGGCGACCTGGCGTTCAAGCTGCACGACACCTTCGGCTTTCCGCTCGACCTGACGGCCGACGTCTGCCGGGAACGCGGCGTCACGGTCGACGAAGCCGGTTTCAACGTGGCCATGACGCGCCAGCGCGAACAGGCCCGCGCCGCGGGCAAGTTCAAGGTGGCGCAGGGCCTGGCCTACAGTGGTGCCGACACGAGCTTCCATGGCTACGAGCACCTGGTCTGCGAGCACAGCAAGATCGCGGCGATCTACATCGACGGCGCGCCGGTGAACCGCGCCCGCGCCGGCGACGACGTCGTCATCGTGCTCGACCACACGCCGTTCTACGCCGAGAGCGGCGGCCAGGTCGGCGACGCCGGCGAGCTGCGCAACCCGCGCTCGCGCGTGCTGATCGAGGACACGACCAAGATCCAGGCCGCGGTGTTCGGCCACCAGGGCCGCATCGTCGAAGGCGAGGTCGAGGTCGGCGATGCGGTCACCGCCCGCGTCAACGCCGAGCAGCGCGCCAGGACCATGCGCAACCACAGCGCCACGCACCTGATGCACAAGGCGCTGCGCGAAGTGCTGGGTGCGCATGTGCAGCAAAAGGGTTCGCTCGTCAACGCCGAACGCACGCGCTTCGACTTCGCGCACAACGCGCCGGTCACCGACGCGCAGATCCGCCAGGTCGAGGCCCTGGTCAACGCCGAGGTGCTGGCCAATGCCGCCACCGTGGCCCGCGTGCTGCCGCTGGCCGAGGCGCAGACGCTCGGCGCAATGATGCTGTTCGGCGAGAAGTACGGCGACGAGGTACGCGTGCTCGACATTGGCTCGAGCCGTGAACTGTGCGGCGGCACCCATGTGCAGCGCTCGGGCGACATCGGCCTGTTCAAGATCGTCGCCGAAGCCGGCGTGGCGGCCGGCATCCGGCGCGTCGAGGCCGTCACCGGCGACAACGCGCTGTCCTACCTGCAGCAGGTCGAGGCGACGCTGGGCGGCGTGGCTGGCGCGTTGAAGGTGACGCCGGCCGAGGTGCCGGCGCGTGTGGCGGCCACGCTCGAGCAGGTGCGCGCGCTGGAGAAGGAATTGGCGGCCGTGAAGGGCAAGCTGGCCTCGTCGCAGGGCGATGACCTGCTGGCCCGGGCGGTCGACGTCAAGGGCATTCATGGGCCGATACGCGTGCTGGCCGCGATGCTCGACGGTGCCGACGCCAAGGCCCTGCGCGAGACGATGGACAAGTTGAAGGATAAGCTCAAGAGCGCGGCCATCGTGCTGGCCGCGGTCGACGGTGGCAGAGTGCAGCTGGCCGCCGGCGTCACGGCCGACCGCATGGGCCGCATCAAGGCCGGCGAGCTGGTCAACTTCGTCGCCCAGCAGGTGGGCGGCAAGGGCGGCGGCAAGGCCGACCTGGCGATGGCCGGCGGCACCGACGCGGCGGCATTGCCGCGGGCGCTGGCCTCGGTGGAAGCATGGGTGGCCGAGCGTGCCTGATCCGTCGCCGATCACGATCCGCCGGCCGCGGCCCGACGACGCGGCGGCGCTCGCCGCCATGATGAGCGACCCGGCGGTGCTGCCGTGGCTGCTGCAACTGCCCTATGCCACCGAGGCGATGTGGAGGAAGCGCATCGACGAGATGAACGCGGTAACGACGGGTGCGGAGCTGTTCATCGTTGCCGAGCGCGGTGGGCGGGTGGTGGGCAATGCGGGCATGCACCCGCTGCCGCAGGTGCGCCGCAGCCATGTCGCCGGCATCGGCATGTCGGTCGCCCTCGACGCCCAGGGGCAGGGCGTGGGCACGGCGCTGATGGTGGCGCTGATCGACTGGGCCGACAACTGGGCGCGCCTGCTGCGGCTGGAGCTGACGGTCTTCACCGACAACCCGGCCGCGATCGCGCTGTACAAGAAGTTCGGCTTCCAGATCGAGGGCACGCACCGAGCCTACGCGCTGCGCAACGGCGCGTTCGCCGATGTGCTGGCGATGGCGCGGCTGCATCCCAAGCCGCCGTTGCCGTGAGATTTGGGCGCGGCTTGGCCTTTCCTCGGCACGCCGCGAAGAAACTGCGGCCGGCTCAGCTGACGGTGTTCAGTGCGTCGCACTTGGTTGCACGGCCGGCATCGACAGCTCGCGACCGATGACCGTCCGCGCATAGAAGTAGTTCTGGCGTGCCTTGAAGCTCAAGGCATCGATGTCCACGTGGCCTGCGGCGTCACAGGGAAAGGCATAGCCCCGGCCATCGTTGAACAGTGATCGGAACGACAACTCGTAGGGTCCACGGTCTTGCAGGCGCTGGGCATCACTCATGATCTTTGCTCCGGTGGATGTATTGAAGGTTCATCAATGCGGTAGGTCGACGCGCTCAGTGCCGCACCTGCGCGGTTGGTGAGGGGGCCAGCCGCGCCGCAGCTTGAAAAGATTCGCGCTGGCACTCGTGGTGTTCGCGGCCATTGGTGATGGCATCGCAGCGTTGGGCGGCTATCGCCAGCTCGGAACTCGCGTCGGACCACGGCGTGCTCCCGTCGTCGACGAACAGCAGCAATGCGGCCGACACCACGCTCAGGCCTGCGACACAGGCCACGCGCACGATGGCACGGTGCTCGTGCTCGTCGATGTTGGATGCGACGGCATTCAAGCCCGCGTCGCGCGGGGTGGCAGCGGTGGGTCGAGCCAGGGTCAGATCAAACATGCGGTGCTCCCAGGGTGACGCTCACTGCGCGTCATGCATCCAAGCTTAGGAGGCGAGGCACCGCTCGATTGGTGAATATTGCCATTCGGTGCTCGACGCCGACGAGCGCCGCGTCGCACCTCGTGTCGTCGTTGCCCGTCCATCCGATTGTGGAGTTTCCCCACATCTGACGATGGCGAGCGCGATCCGCGCTCCTATCGTCAAGGCGTCGGTTCAAGCAGCGATCAACACAGTCAAGGCCAACGACCGACCGGTCGCCGTCATTGGGGCGCGTGATCGATCAATCCCTTCACTTCCAAGGAATCGAAATGAACGCATTGAAGACCACCTCACTCCTCGTCGCTGCCCTGTGCAGCGCTTGGGTCACTGCGGCCAGCGCCGGCGACACCGACCCCGTCTTCGCCACGACGTCGCAGCTGACGCGGGCCGAAGTCCTGGCCGATCTCGAAGTCTGGCAACTGGCAGGCATGCCGGCCTTCGCGCGTGGCGACGCCGACATCGACCCGAGCAGCGTCGAGTACATGGCGGCGCAGGCCAAGTACCAGCAGCTGGCCCATTCGCCGGACTTCGCACGAGCGCGTGATCCGCATTGCACGCCAACGCGGTGAGCGCGTCGACGTCGCAGCGAACGGATCGGATTGACCGCCCGGGGGGTAGCGTGCCTGCGGGCGCGCTACCCGATACCGCGGCAGCGTGCATCTGAACATGCAGACCAAGGTGGGCCATACCGCTTGCGCTGCGCCCCCGCCCAGCAGCAGGCGCGGGAGATCTCCATGTCCGTGGGTGGACTTGTACCTGCCGGTCGTGGCAACGACAATCACGCCAGCATCGGCAGGCACGCATGGTCATCCACGAAAACATTCCGCCTCATGCCGGGCGCGTCGTTCGAACCATCATGGTCGTCGATGTGGTCGAGTCAGTGCGGATGATGCAGGAGGACGAAGAAGGCGCCGTGCGCCGCTGGCGTGCCTTTGTCGATGACGTGGTCGCGCAGATCTTGCCTGCACACGGAGGCCGCCTGGTCAAGAGCCTCGGTGACGGCCTGATGGTCGAGTTTGCACATGCGCCCTCGGCAGTCGATGCGGCGTTTGCACTCCAGCAACGCAGCGAGCGCAGCAATGAGGCGGTGATCGAGGCGCAGAAGATGCGAGTGCGCATCGGCCTGCACGTCAGCCACCTGATCGCCGACGAGCGCGACGTCTATGGCCACGGCGTCAACCTGGCCGCACGCCTGACCACGCTGGCCGGTCCGGGCGAGATCGTCGTCTCGGCCGACGTGCGCGACCAGTTGACCCCGCTGCTCGACGCCGACATCGAAGATCTCGGCGAGTGCTACCTCAAGCACGTGCAGCAGCCGGTGCGCGCGTTCCGCGTCGGCGCTCCGGGCGAACGCCCGGTGATCGAGCCCGGAAACCTGGGCGGCGACCTGCGCGCCACCGTCGCGGTGATCCCGTTCAATGCCCGCGCGGTCCAGACCGAACACGAAGTCCTCGGCCAGATCCTCGCCGACGACGTGATCTCGGCCTTGTCGCAAGCACCCGAGGTCAACGTGGTGTCGCGACTCTCGACGACTGCCTTCCGCGACCGCAATACCGAGATCGAGGCGATCGGCTCGTATCTGAGTGCGGACTACGTTGTCTCCGGTTCCTACCATGTTGACCGAAACCGAATCACATTGCACGCCCAACTCACCGAGACGCGTTCGAAGCAGGTGGCATGGTCGAAATCGTTCAAGGGCAGTGTCATGGGCGTGATTGCCGGCAACGACGAACTCGCCGGGCCGCTGGTAGCCGAGACCTGCGGCGCAATGATGATGCGCGAGCTGCATCGGTCCCAGGGCCAGTCGCTGCAAACGCTCGAAAGCCACACACTGCTGCTGAGCAGCATCACCCTGATGCATCGCATCTCGCCGCTCGCCTCGAAGCGAGCGCAGGAAATGCTGCAGGCTCTGATCGAACGCACCCCCCGGCTCGCAGCGCCCTATGCGTGGCTGGCCAAGTGGCACGTGTTGCGCGTGACGCAGGGCTGGTCGGATGATGTGCAGACCGATGGCAAGCTGGCGCTCGACAATACCAAGCGCGCGCTCGACCGCGACGCCACCCTTTCGCTGGCGATGACGGTCGAAGGCCAGGTCAATACCTACATCCTCAAGCGCCTCGACATCGCGGAGGAACGTTACGAAGCCGCCTTGCGCGAGAACCCCAACGACTCTCTGGCTTGGTTGCTGAAAGGCACGATGCACGCGTTTCGAGACGAGGGCAAGGAAGCCGTACGGCACACCCGCCAGGCACTGAAGCTGTCGCCGCTGGACCCGCTGAAGTACTACTTTGACTCGCTGGCCGCAACGGCAGCCCTCTCGGCCGGCGATTTCCAGCGTGCCGTCGCGCTGGCGGAACGTTCGTTGCGGCTGAACAGGACCCATGGCTCCACGTTGAGGGTGCTCATCGCGGCCCTCTGGAGATTGGGTCGCGAAGAGGAGGCTCGCGTCCGGGCACAGGAACTCCTCAGGCTCGACCCGGAATTCCGGGTTTCGACTTTCCTTGAGCGATCACCAAGCGCATCGTTCGCGATAGGACGCGCAGTTGCAGATGCCTTGGAACAGGCTGGAATTCCTGCCAAGTAGGGGCAACACGACAAGGAGCAAACCATGAGCGCACTGGAAGGGTTCGAGGGGTTTGAGGGATTCGAGGGATTCGAGGGGTTTGAAGGCTTCGAAGGTTTTGAAGGATTCGAGGGCTTCGGTCGATCGGGCCGCTCAACCGCGGGCTCACTCATTGCACACCGCGACGGCATCGTAGGCACGTGGGATCAGTCGGGCGGCGCTTCCTGGCCGAGCGGAGAAATCCCCCGAGGCGTTCCCGGACCGCTGGAACGATGGGATCCACGCATCCGACGGTTCGGATTCGAATCCGAATTGCTGTCGTCGCTGTACTTCGCGGTCGACAAGACTCCGACAGGAACGAAGCAATGGGCGACGCTGTGGAGCCTTGACGGGGTCAGCGCCGATGGCAATACGGCGCCGACCGGCACCTGGCGCAAGTTCATCAGCATGACGCGGCCACCTGAAACGACCCTGCTGAAGCAACTCGAACTGGTCAACGGCTACGCCGATCTTCGCGCCGATCGCGCGCGCGAGATCGTTGCTCAGATGTCGCCCCAGTACGCGTTCTGGGGCTCGGTCGTGCCCCTGTATCCGGCCAGGCACCCGCGCACGCTCGAGCTCATTGGAATGGTCCTGCGGCTCGCGAAGTACGCCGAAATGAACTTCAAGCATGCGCTGTGCGTGCGACGCCCGAACGAATATTCGCCGCAAGTGCAACCGATGCTCCAGACGCCCATCCATGGCTCGCTGCCGAGTGGGCACTCGACCGAGGCCCACGCGGTGGCCCGTGTGCTCGGCAAGCTGGTCGAGACTTCCGGCGCGACCGCAGCGGCAAAGTTCCAGCTCAGACAGCTGCTGATGCGCCAGGCCGCCCGCATTGCAATCAATCGCACCGTGGCCGGGGTCCACTACCCGGTCGACAGCCTCGCAGGGCAGATGCTTGGACTCGCCGTTGGCCAATATTTCATCGCGCGCGCGACGGGTTCGGGCGCCGGCGTGGCTTCTTGGACCTTCGACGGCGAGGCCTATCCGGATGGCAGCGCGGCCAAACCGGGCGAAGGGGATTTCACCGGTTCGGAGATCTACGACGTGCAGAGCGACGCTCCGCAGGGCACCTTGCCCGGGTATCTGACAGCGAACACTGCCGTCACCGTGGACCTGGCACCGCGCCTCAAGTGGTTGTGGGACGCGGCGCAAGGCGAATGGAAATAGCCTGAGGGGACGCGATGAAATCGCACGCTGGCCTCAGTGACGGTGGGCCGCCGGGCCCCGCCCACCCCTATCTCGACTGGGCTATCGAGACCGGTTTCGCCTATCTTCGCCCGGGTGCATGGCTGCCCCTGTTGGTCGAGTTCGACGACGCGTTGTCTCGCGAGCGCTTCACTAACCTGTGGCGCGGTGATTCCTTCAAGGACGCGGTGCGTGTGCCAGCCTTGTTCGACGAGGCCTCGAACCGGGCCCTCGCGTCGGCAACGTTCAACTTCTGCGTGCTGCTGATCCACCGCGACAGCGCTGCGAACCTCATTCGCGATCCGGTCTGGAAGCAGACGATTCGCAGCGCCGAACTTGGCCCTCCGATCGATCTGCCGAGCCCACGCCCGGGCGGTGTGCGAGCGAACACGCCCCCCCGCGCGAAACGACAGGCCGACGCACAGCCGCAAGCGGCCAGCATGGGGAAGTCGCGCCTTGCGCGACTGCTGGCCTGGGTACGGTCACACCTGGGTAAGAACCCGGCTCCCGCACCTTCACAGACACCCGCACCGGCAATTCCGCCTGCAAGCCCGGGCGTCACACGTCACCGGCCAGCGGGTGGTCACGGCGGTAATCGATCAGGGCATCGCCTTTGCTCATCCGCGCTTCTGCTCCGCGAGCGGCACGCGGATCGCCTACCTGTGGCAACAGGACCTGATGACCGACGCCGGCCCGCTGGACAACTCGGCAATCGGCCTCACGAAAGCGGCGATCGATGCCGCCTTGGCCGCCGCGATGACGAACACCCCGGGGCTCGAATTCACGGCGGCTGCGATCGATGCAGGGATGAAGGTCTCGCGCGCGCATGGCGGTGACGAGGAAATGGTCTACCGCGCCATCGGCCGCATGAACTTTGCCATCGACGGCTTCAAGCCGCTCGCGCGCCGTCGATCACATGGGACCCACGTGCTTGACCTCGCGGCCGGGGAGGATCCGCAATTCGATGGTGCGCTGCGACCGATCATCGCTGTCGACATGCCGGAAGACGCGGTCGGCGACCCGGCCGGCTCGTCGCTGACGATCCACGCGGCATGGGGCCTGATGTACATCCTCGCGCGCGCCGAGGCCATGCGTGGCGCAGGCGAGAAGCTGCCGGTCGTCGTCAATATCAGTTATGGGCCGCACGACGGACCGCATGACGGCAGTTCGCTGTTCGAGCGTTTCGCCGACGCGTTGATTCGCTTGTACGAGAATTCGGACACGCCGCTACGCATCGTGCTGGCCGCAGGCAACTTCAGGCAGTCGCGGGTGCACGCCAGTTTCTCGTTGCAGAAGGACGGAGTGCAGACGATGCGCTGGCGTCTGCAGCCCGGCACCTTGACGCCGAGCTTCATGGAGATCTGGTTGCCGGCCACCAACGGCGCTGAAGTCAGCGTCACCCTGCGCTCACCATGGGGACAGCAGGTGTCGGTTTCGCCAAGCAAGCTTTCCGAGACATTGACCGGCGTCGGCGGCCAGTTGATCGGCGCCACGTATGTTCCCGCCGGGACCTGGACGCCGCGCAGCAGCGTCTTGCTGAGCATTGCACCGACCGCCGACGATCCCGCCGGGGCCAGCACGCAGACGATTGCGGCATCAGGACTGTGGTCGCTTGTGGTGACCAACCTGTGCGAGTCGACGCTGGAGATCGAAGCCTGGATCAGGCGCAGCGACACGCCCGCTGGGCGTCGAGCGAAGGGTCGACAGTCTTATTTCGATGACCCGGCTTACGAGCGCTTCCACGCCTCAACCAGACCGGTGACATACGACCTGCCGGGGAGTTCAAGCTATGTCCGGCGCCAGGGCACGATCAATGGCATTGCGACAGGAAGCGAGACCTATGTGATCGGGAGCTACCTGCGCAAAGCGAAACCCTGGGATCCGGCGCAGCACGCCGCAAAGAATCCGGCGCCTGCTTCCTACTCTTCGGAAGGACCGGTCGCGCCGGGCGCGGCCCGAACCATGAAGGCACCGAACTGGCTGGCACCGTCCGACGATGCATGCTCGTGCCGCGGTGTACTGGCCGCAGGCACGCGCAGCGGATCACGCACCGCCATGAACGGCACCAGCGTGGCGGCTCCGCAAGCGGCGCGTTACTACGCCGGCGAGTTCGCGGCCGGCAGGACGCCGGGCGTTGCGCCACCTGCGGGTCTGATTCCCGTATCAAGTGACGTGCCCGTCGTGGATCGCCCGCTCGTCGCCGGTGACGGCTTGATGCGGCTGACGACGCGTCGGTGGCGACCCTAGGCAAGCACGCGACGACGGGGCCTGGTCTAGTGCCGTGCCAGCAGGATTGGGGAAGAGGCCTGCAGTGCCGCAGCTTGAGCGACCTTGCGCAGGCACATGTGGCGCCGGCTGCTGTTGGGCGCGTCGCCGCACAGCTGGGCGGCCAACGCCAGGTCGGAACTCGCGTCGAACCATGGCGTGTTGCCGTCATTGGCGAACGGCAGCAAAGTGGCCGAGAACACGCCGAGGCTTGCGACGCAGGCCACCACCAGGACTGCGCGGCGCTCGCGACGAGTGAGAAACTGGAACGATTGCATGGGTGGGCTCCAAGTTGCCGCGGCAGGCGTTGGTATGGCCGCTGGGCACAGTGGAATGCATGCGAGCGGAAGACGTCATCCATTGAAGTGAGTACGCGTCCTACCAATGTGCGGGCAGTTGTTTCAGCAGCAGCAGCTTGCCATTCACATGTCCAAGGTAGCCACCGACCTCGAGATCCTTGAGCAGGCGGGTGACCATCTCCGCGCGAACAGCCGATGAGGCCGGCCAGTTCAATGTGGGTGGGCCGCGGCACGATCGCGCGCATTCCGTCGGCCGTGTCGACCGAGCGTGCATTCAACTGCTTGACCAGCCTTCCGTAGGTGTCGAGCAGCGCGAGCCCGCGTGCATTCTCGGTCGCGACGCGCAGGCGGCCGATCAGCCGGTCGATCAATTCGAAAGCGAAGTCGGGGTCCGCCGCAATGTGGTCACGTAGGGTGCGCCGGGTGATCACGGCGCAGCTCGGTGGGCTCGAGCGCGACGATCGAAGCGCTGCGCGGCCCACCGTCCAGGCTCATTTCGCCGACATAGTCGCCTGCCCCGTAGGTGCCAAAGACGAGCTCACGGTGGCTGTCATTGACCGAGTAGGCTTTGATCGATCCACTGAGGACGATGAAGATCGTGTCGCCGCGCTCACCCTCGCGAATCAGCGTCTTCGCCGCGCGAAAATTGCCTGATGACGCCGCGCTGCGCCAGGCGCTGCAGCGATTCAGGCAGGTCGCCACGTTCTCTGGGGGCGGATGGATCAGCCATCGGCAGCCTTTCGACGTCCCGGACCCGCATCCAGGGTATGCCGATCCTAGCGAAATCGTCGCTTGGGATGCAGCGAATGCGTCACCGACCCAATGCGTACCCGCGCCTGCGTTCTGCGGTCAGCTGTTTCGTTCAGGCCGCCAGCGCCAGTGGCGTCATCTCGTGACACGTACCCCCTCCGTTGCGAAGGGCAGTCATCAGCGGTGGCAACGACGCGACCTTGTGGATCAGGTCGCGAATGCTTGCGGCGCCGGTCTTCGCACGGATGCTGCCGATTTGCGTGCGCACGGTCGATATGGCCACGCCGTGCTGCGCGGCCGCAACGGCCGGCGGCACGCCGTCGCAGAGCGCGATCAGCACGCGTGTCTCGCCGGGGTCAAGCCATGGCTGCGCGCAAACGCCTGCACGGCGAGTATGCCGCTCATGCGGCGTTTGCCGAGCACCAGGAGCGCAGCCGCCTGGCCGTCGTCGCCAGTCGTTCGCAGCGGCACGATCGAGACGCTGATCTGCGCATCACCCGCGCCGATCGTGAGCAGTTTGCGGAGTCCGCGCCGCGAAGCGTCATCGAGTGCCTGTTGAAGTTGCGCAGCGGCGCGCGTTTCGCGCGTCCGCAACGTCAGCCCGACCAGCTGCAGCGGATGGGTGTCGTCCAGTTCGGCGCGCGCCGTGTGGTTGACATGCAGCACGTGCGCGCTGCCGTCAAGCAGCACGATGCCGTAGTCAACTTCATCCAGCGCGGCCATCAGCCAGCGCGCACCTATCGAGCTTGGGGCAGCGCGCTCGCGCTCGTTAATGCTTGCAAGCCACGGTATTGACGCTGTCGTCGCGCGGGGCGGCAGCGGTGGGTCGAGCCAGGGTCAGATCGAACATGCGGTGCTCCCAGGGTGACGCTCACTGCGCGTCATGCATCCAAGCTTAGGAGGCGAGGCACCGCTCGATTGGTGAATATTGCCATTCGGTGCTCGACGCCGACGAGCGCCGCCCGCACCTCGTGTCGTCGTTGCCCGTCCATCCGATGGTGGAGTTTCCCCACATCTGACGATGGCGAGCGCAATGCGCGCACCTATCGTCAAGGCGTCGGTTCAAGCAGCGATCAACACAGTCAAGGCCAACGACCGACCGGTCGCCGTCATTGGGGCGCGTGATCGATCAATCCCTTCACTTCCAAGGAATCGAAATGAACGCATTGAAGACCACCTCACTCCTCGTCGCTGCCCTGTGCAGCGCTTGCGTCACTGCGGCCAGCGCCGGCGACACCGACCCCGTCTTCGCCACGACGTCGCAGCTGACGCGGGCCGAAGTCCTGGCCGATCTGGAAGTCTGGCAACTGGCGGGCATGCCGGCCTTCGCGCGTGGCGACGCCGACATCGACCCGAGCAGCGTCGAGTACATGGCGGCGCAGGCCAAGTACCAGCAGCTGGCCCATTCGCCGGACTTCGCCGAGCGCGTGATCCGCATTGCGCGCCAACGCGGTGAGCGCGTCGACGTCGCAGCCAACGAATCGGATTGACCGCCCGCGTGGGGTAGCGTGCTTGCGGGCGCGCTACCCGATACCGCGGCCGCGTGAGTCAGACATTGGCGTCGGCCCCAGCCCAGAACGCCATGCGGTCGATCACCACGTAGGGGACAGGTGTACGCCGGGCCGATGCCCGAGGGTCGGCAAGCGGGGCGGGCATCTGGCGGCGGCCTTCGACAATCAGCGCATCATGCTGCGCGGACGAGCCGCCAATTGACGCTGCGCAGCGAAGTGCAAGTATTCGCCGCCGCCGCGCTGCGCTACGCTACGCTAGGCGATCGGAGTGGCTGGTTGAAGTCTTCAAGCGGGGAGGTGGCAGGTGCATGCGCAATGTCCCTCGGGCGGCATCCCTGCCATCGGCCGTCGATGGCCATGGCTGCCGTAGCCAAAGGAGCGCTGGATTGGTGACACGCGTGCTGTCGCCGGGGTCCGACGAGCAGTGGCGCGCCTTCGACGCAGAGGCGCAGATGCTGGCGCGTGCATTGCGCACAGGGCGGTTCACCGTGCTGGTGGGCGCCTTGGGTGTCGGCAAGACAAGGTTGCTGGTTGACGGATTGCTGCCGTTGCTGAGCCGCCGCATCGGCGACGAGCCGAGGCGGCCAGGCGTTGCGCCGCAAGTGGTGGTGCCTGTTCCTGATCGACGCAGCCGCGCTCCGGGCCGCGACCGGGGCGAACTGCTGTACTTCGTCGACCAGCGCGACGGGGTGCCGAGTGATTCGCCGGTGCGGGCGCGCGCCGAACTGCCAGCGGGCGCGCAAGTCCACTTCGACCTTGCCGAATCAATTTCTCCTGCGCATTTGTCGGCGCTCAGCCAACAGCACGCCGGGGCGCACCTGCTGTTCGTGTTCGATCATTTCGAGTCGGTACTCGAGGGCGCGCAGCACAGCCCCGACATGCAGCGGTTCGTCGACGCGTGGGCCAAGGCGGTGCAGACGCCCGACCTCAACGTTCACTTCCTTGTTGCCCTCGACGAGCACGTCTGGCTCCGGCTGCTCGCCTTGCGGGCCAATCTTCCCGACGTCGAGTTGCGGGCGTTCCACCTGCAGACACGGGACGGTCGCCAGGTGCTGGAATCGCTGCCCGAGAACCAACCGCTTGGCGGTGACGCAAAGACTGAACTTTCCGCCGCGGACTTCATGGCCTCTATCAATGCGCGTCTGTCGGAGGTGACGAAATCGACACGCGAGGCAACGTCCGGGCCGGAGGACTTCAACGCCTCGCTCAATGCGGCCATGTCGCGGGTGTTCAGATTGGCCCGCCCTGTCAAACCGTCACCAATCTCCGAGCCGAGCCCGGCGAAGCGTCAATCCATTGTGGAGAGCCAAGGCGCCAATCGCGTCCGTCCCGCTGCCACGGTGGTAGCGCCGGCACCGGCGCCGCATTCTGGCGGAGCCGCGCGCGAGACGCTTGCGACGGCGGGACAGGGTGCGATGGCGCTCGAAGCGACCGAGGCCGAAGGCAAATTGGTCGCCGCGCGGCGTGCCGAGGCGCAGCGCGCGCGAGAAGCCGAAATCCGGCAGCGCGAGTCCAGGGAGGCCGCAGAACGTGCCGCTGCCGACCGTGCTGCAGAGGCGGTGCGTGAGACGCAGGCGCGCCAGAATGCCGAGGCGGCAGCCAAGGCGGTGGCGGCCGAGCGGCGCGTCGAAGCCGCGCGGCGCGCCGTGGCCGAGCGGGACGCCGAGGCCGCCAGGCAGGTCGAAGCTGCGCGAGTGGGCGAGGCACGCAGACTCGCGCAAGCGCTTGCTGCGGCCGAGGCAGCGGTGGCCCGCGAAGTTCATTCCCGGCAGATTGCCGAGGCGCTGGCCAAGGCGGCGCAAGCCGAGCGGCGTGCCGAGTCCGAGCGTAATGCCGAGGCGGTGCGGCAAGCCGAAGCCGCACGATGGGCCGAGTCGCAGAAACTCGCGCAAGCGCTAGCGGCGGCCGAGGCCGTTGCGGCCCGCGAGGTTCATGCCCGGCAGATTGCCGAGGCGGCGGCCAAGGCGGCGCAAGCCGAGCGCCGTGCCGAGCAAGAAGCCGCGCTGGCGGCCGCTCAGGCAGTCGCTCGCCGGGCCACCGAGGCGCGGCTGCGGACGCAGGAACAATTGGTGGTCTCTGCTGCCGCGAAGTCTGGGGACAAGCCGATTACCGCCGATGCAGCGGCCGGCTTGCCCCGGTCTACCGCTGGCACCTCAGGGCCGCTGCGAACGGGCCCGCTCTTGGCCACGGCCGTTCTTGCCGCTGCACTTGTGGTGGTGCTGTGGTGGCCCACCCACTCGCCGCCGCCCGCTGTGTCGGCCGCATCGCCAACCGTAGCCGCTGCGCCCGCATTGCCCGAGGTTGCCGAGTCGCCGCACACGACCGATTCAGCGTCCGCCAGCCTCGCTTGCGTCCACCTCTGCCGCCGAACCCGCCCCTGCCCAAAGTGGCCGCTACGAAGTGCTGGCCGCTGGCGCCGACGGCAGCAGCGGCCGCATCGCGCGTGAACTGGCCGGTGCGTTGTCCACCGACCCGGCTGCAATGCGCGTCGCCCTTCAGCACCAGTCCCAATCCGATCTCCTGGGTTCAGGCGCCGGGCCGCTTGGCCATCGTTCGCTTCGACGCCTTGCGCTTGGCCCGCGGTGGCTCTGCGCCGCTGCGCGTGCTGACGCCGCTGTTCCCGGAAGAGGTGTTGTTCATCGTCCGCGCCGATTCGCCACTGAAGTACATCCACGAGCTCAAAGGGCGGCGCCTCAGCATCGGACCGGCCGAAGGAGATGGATCGAAGACGGTGCGCGAGATCTACCGGCGACTGTTCGACGTGGAGGTGATCGAGCCAACGCAACTCGATAACGACCGCGCGCTGGCAGAACTGGTGGCCTTCCGTTCGATCGACGCGATGGCGATCGTCGAGCCGCTGCCATCGGCCTGGTGGGCTTCTCTCGATCAGCGCACCGCACGCGGCTTGCGGCTGCTGTCGCTAGACCTGCGATACCCGATGGACCGCAAGCTGTTGCAGGCCGTCGGCACGTCGGTGGTCCGCGCCGGCGCGGGTGCCACGAGGGCCGAGCGAGCGACGACTACGGCCGTGATGTCTTTCCTCGTGGCGTCCGGCGCGGGCGATGCGGACGTCGACCGCTTGACGGCGATGGCCCGCGCCTTGTGCCGCGAACTGCCGCGGCTGCGCGCCCACGGGCATCCAAAGTGGCGCGAGCTCAAAGCCACGGCGCAGTTGGACACCGGGTGGCCCGTGGTCCGGCCGGTTCAGTCAGTACTGAGCCCGCCGCGCACCACGCTAGGACAGCTTGCGCAACTCGATCTGCAGGCGCGAGTGAACGGCGGCTCAGCTTCGTCCGCGTCGTCAGCGTTGGAATGTGAGCATCGGGCCCGCCGTTAGGAGGCGCCGCCAACGTCCGCCGGCCAATGCATCACGCATAGTCCAGCGCCCGCGCCTTGCCCCAGAACACGCGGTACGCATACAGCGTGTAGAGCGCGATCGCCGGCACCGTGATCGCGCAGCCGATCAGGATCACGGCCAGCGATTCGGTGGCGCTGGCGGCCTGCCAGATCGTCATGCGGTCGATCACCACGTAGGGATACAGGCTGTACGCCAGGCCGATGCCACCCAGCGTGAAGACCGTGACGACGAAGGCGAAGGGCAGCCAGCAGAGCGCTCCCAGCACCTGATTCGATCGCAGCACGGCCAGCGTGGCGACGAGGCAGATCACGCTCATCAGCGGAATCGCCGACAGGGCAATCAGTTGCGGGAAGGCGAACCAGCGTTCGAACACGGTGGGGCTGACCCAGGGCGTGGCCAGCGAGATCAGCGCCAGCCCCAGCGCCACCGGCAGCCAGGCCTGCCGCGCCCAGCGCACGGCGCTGGCCTGCAGTTCACCGTCGGTCTTCATCACCAGCCAGCAGGCGCCGATCAGCGTGTAGGCGGCGGGCAGGCACAGCGCGATCGCGGCGGCGAAGAGCGTGAAGTGCTCGCCCTGCGCAAAGCCGGTGATGTAACGCCCGAGCATCCAGCCCTGCGCCAGCGACGCGAGCATCGAGCCGGCGAAGAAGGCCCGGTTCCACAACGCCTTGTGCGCGTCCTTGGCCTTGACGCGGAAGTCGAAGGCCACGCCGCGCAGCATCAGGCCCACCAGCATCAGCGCGATCGGCAGGTACAGCGCGGTCATGACCACGCCGTGCGCCTTCGGAAACGCGATCAGCAGGATGCCGATGCCCAGCACCAGCCAGGTTTCGTTGGCGTCCCAGAAGGGGCCGATCGAGGCGATCATCATGTCCTTCTGCGCCGCGCCGGCCCGCGGCAGCAGCATGCCCACGCCGAGGTCGAAGCCGTCGAGCACGACGTAGACGAACATCGACAGGCCCATCAGGCCGAGGAAGACCACCGGCAGTGCCTGGGCCCAGTTCATGCGGCGGCCTCGCTCGTGGCGCGCGGCGCCGCGGGCTCGTCGAGCGGCTTCTCGGTCATGTACTTGAGTACGCCGACGTAAGCCGTGATCAGCGCCAGGTACAGCGCCACGTACATCGCCAGCGTCAGCGCGATCGTCGGTGCGGGCACGTTCGAGGCCACCTCGGCCGTGCGCAGCAGGCCGAACACGATGAAGGGCTGGCGCCCGATCTCGGTCACGTACCAGCCGGCCACGGTAGCCACCCAACCCGAGAAGGTCATCGCTGCCAGCAGCCACAGCAGTGCACGCGGCGCGCGCTCCACGGCCCAGCCGCGGCGATGCATCAGCCACCAGCCGGCCCAGCTCGACGCCAGCATCAGCACGCCCACGCCGACCATGGCGCGGAAGGCGAAGAACAGCGGCGCCACCGGTGGGTGTGCGTCGGGGAAAGCATCGATGCCTTGCAACTCGGCGTCGGCGTCGTGGCGCAGGATCAGGCTCGCCAGCCGGGGAATGGCGACTTCGGCGTGGTTGCGCTGCAGGCTGGCGTCGGGCCAGGCGAAGAGCAGCAGCGGCGCGCCGCGCTCGGTGTGCCAGATGCCTTCCATCGCGGCGATCTTCTGCGGCTGGTGTTCGAGCGTGTTCAGGCCATGCAGGTCGCCGACGAAGATCTGCAGCGGGATCACCAGGGCCGCCAGCGTCAGGCCGGTCTTCAGCACCTTGGGCGTGGCAAGGTTGGCCCGGGCCTTGAGCAACTGCCACGCGGCCAGGCCCGTCAGCAGGAAGGCCACCGTCAAGGTCGACGCCAGCAGCATGTGCACGAAGCGGTAGGGGAACGAGGGGTTGAAGACGACCTGCAGCCAGGAGTCGACGAAGAACTCGCCGTTCTCGATGCGATAGCCCGCGGGGGTGTGCAGCCAGGAGTTGAGCGCCAGGATCCAGAACGCGCTGACGGTGGTGCCGAAGGCGACCAGGAAGGTGGCCAGCAGGTGCACGCGTTCGCCGACGCGGTCATGACCGAACAGCATGATGCCGAGGAAGGCGGCTTCGAGGAAGAACGCGGTCAGCACCTCGAAGCCGAGCAGCGGGCCGGCGATGTTGCCCACCCGCTCCATGAAGCCGGGCCAGTTGGTGCCGAACTGGAAGCTCATCGTGATGCCGCTGACCACGCCCAGCGCGAAAGTCAGCGCGAAGACCTTGGTCCAGAAGCGGTAGGCGGCCAGCCAGCCCGCGTCGCGTGAGGCCAGCCAGCGCAGGCGGAAATACAGCAGCAGCCAGCCGAGCGCGATCGAGATCGCCGGGAACAGGATGTGGAACGTGATGTTCGCGGCGAACTGCATGCGGGCCAGGATGAGCGCGTCCATCGAAATCATCTTATTCCCCTGCTAGAGTGCGCGCCATGGCGTCACCCCTCGATCTGCAAGGCAGGCACATCGTCCTCGGCCTGACCGGCGGCATCGCCTGCTACAAGGCCGCCGAGCTGACGCGCGAGCTGGTCAAGGCCGGCGCCACGGTGCAGGTGGTGATGACCGAAGCGGCCGAGCATTTCATCGGTGCGACGACGCTGCAGGCCTTGTCGAACCGGCCCGTGTTCACCAGCCAGTGGGACGCCCGCGAGGCCAACAACATGGCCCACATCAACCTCACGCGGCAGGCCGACGCGTTGCTGGTGGCGCCGGCCAGCGCCGACTTCATCGCCAAGCTGGCGACGGGCCGCGCCGACGAGTTGCTGAGCCTGGCCTGCCTGGCGCGGCCGATCGCACGCTGCCCGCTGCTGGTGGCGCCGGCGATGAACCGCGAGATGTGGGCGCACCCGGCGACGCAGCGCAATGTGGCGCAGATCGTCGCCGACGGTGCGACCCTGCTCGGCCCCGATGCCGGCGACCAGGCCTGCGGCGAGGTCGGCGATGGCCGCATGCTCGAAGCCGCGGAGTTGCGCGACGAACTGATCGCGCTGTTCCAGCCCAAGCACCTGGCCGGGCGCTCGATGCTGGTCACCGCCGGGCCGACCTATGAAGCCATCGACCCGGTGCGCGGCATCACCAACCTGTCCAGCGGCAAGATGGGCTTTGCCGTCGCGCGCGCGGCCGCCGAAGCCGGCGCGCGCGTGACCCTGGTCGCCGGCCCGGTGGCGCTGGCCACGCCGCGCGGCGTGCAACGCATCGACGTGCGCAGCGCGCAGCAGATGCACGACGCGGTGCTGCCGCTGGCCGCGGCGCACGACGTCTTCGTCGCCACCGCTGCCGTGGCCGACTGGCGGCCCGAGCAGGCGGCGGCGCAGAAGATCAAGAAGGGCGCCGACCGCGCGGTGCCGAGCCTCGCGCTGACCGAGAACCCCGACATCCTGGCGGCCGTGGCGGCGTTGCCGAAGCCGCCGTTCTGCGTCGGTTTTGCCGCCGAAACCAGCGACCTGGCCCGCCACGCGCGCGACAAGCTCGAGCGCAAGAAGGTGCCGCTGATCGTCGCCAACATCGGGCCCGCCACCTTCGCGCAGGACGACAACGCGCTGCTGCTCGTCGACGCACAGGGCGAACTCGAACTGCCCGGCGCCGGCCAGCGCGCCGACAAGCTGGTGCTGGCGCGTCAGCTGGTGGCCGAAATCGCCAAGCGGCTCGGCGCATGACGACGATCGACATCAAGGTCCTCGATTCGCGCATGGCCGCGCACCTGCCGCATTACGCCACGCCGGGCAGCGCCGGCCTGGACCTGCGCGCCTGCCTCGACGAGGCGCTGGTGCTGGCGCCCGGCCAGACGCAACTGATACCGACCGGCCTGTCGATCCACATCGGCGACCCGGGCTTCGCGGCGATGCTGCTGCCGCGCTCGGGTCTCGGCCACAAGCACGGCATCGTGCTCGGCAACCTGGTCGGCCTGATCGACAGCGACTACCAGGGCCCGTTGATGGTCAGTTGCTGGAACCGCGGCAACGCGCCGTTCACGATCGAGCCGATGGAGCGCATCGCGCAGATGGTGATCGTGCCGGTGGTGCAGGCCGTGTTCCGCCGCGTCGACTCGTTCGCCACCTCGGAGCGCGGCGAAGGCGGCTTCGGCTCGACCGGCAAGCGCTGAACCGCCGGGGCCGGTGGCCCTAGTGGATGCCGCGCGCGGTGGGCAGCACCTCGAGCACGTCGACCACGCTGCCGCCGACGCTGCCGGCCTCGATCTCGGCCGCCGTGGCTTCGCGCACGTCGCGCACCGTCAGGTGCAGGCGCAGCGCCATGCCGGCCAGCGGGTGGTTGCCGTCGAGCACCACGTGCTACGGGTAGACCTCGGTCACGGTGTAGAGCGCGTCGGGCGGCATGTCGGGCGTGACGCTGCCCGCGGGCAGGCCCTCGAACTGCATGCCCGGCGCCACCTCGGCAGGAAACAGTGCGCGGTCCTCGAAGCACACCAGCGCGCTGTCGAACTCGCCGAACGCGTGCTCGGGCTCGAGGTGCAGGTGGGCCTCGAAGCCCACGTCCTGGCCGGCCAGTGCCTCCTCGACCTTGGGCAGCAGGTCGTCGCCGCCGAAGAAGAACTCGACCGGATCGACCAGCTCGTCGATGGCCTGGTTCTGCGCGTCCGACAGTTGCCAGGTGAGGGCGACGACGCAGGGTTTTTCGATCAACATCGGGCAATGATGGCACAGCACGACAATCGTTCGATGGACGTCAACCAAGCCCAGTCGCTGCTCGGCGGCCTGTCGCCGGCGCAGTTCATGCGCCGCCATTGGCACAAGAAGCCGCTGCTGGTGCGCCAGGCCATCGCAGGCGTGCCCCGCCGTGACGCGGGCCCAGATGTTCGCGCTGGCCGCGCGAGACGACGTCGAGTCGCGCCTGATCCAGCGCCATGCGGACGACCGCTGGCAGCTGCGCCATGGCCCGCTGCCGCGGCGCGCCTTGCCGCCGCTGGCGCAACCCGGCTGGACGCTGCTGGTGCAGGGGCTGGACCTGCATGTCGATGCGGCGCATGACCTGCTGTCGCGCTTTCGCTTCGTGCCCGCCGCGCGCCTGGACGACCTGATGCTGTCGTATGCCAGCGACGGCGGCGGCGTCGGCCCGCACATCGATTCCTACGATGTGTTCCTGCTGCAGGTGCAGGGCCGGCGGCGCTGGCGCATCGGCCGGGCGCCAAGCGGCGCCCTGTCCCTGCGCGACGACGTGCCGCTGAAGATGCTGGCGCGTTTCGAGCCGGCACAGGAGTGGCTGCTCGAACCCGGCGACATGCTCTACCTGCCGCCCGGCTGGGCCCATGACGGCGTCGCCGTCGGCGGCGACTGCATGACGGCCTCGATCGGTTTTCGCGCGCCGCGCGCCGACGAGCTGGCGCAGGCCCTGCTCGCACGCCTGGCCGACGCGCCCGCCGAGGCCCGGCGGGCACCGCGCTACCGCGACCCCGCGCAGCCCGCGACCACCACGCCGGCTGCCGTGCCCGAGGCCTTGCAGCGCTTTGCGCGGGAGCCGTGCGTCGCGCGCTGGCCGACCCGGTAGCGATCGAGCGCACGCTCGGCGAATGGCTGACCGAACCCAAGGCCCAGGTCTGGTTCGAGGCCGGCCGGCACGCGTGCAAAATGCCGGGGGCGGCGTGCAACTCGACCGCCGCTCGCGAATGGCCTACGACGCACGGCACATCTTCATCAACGGCGAGTCGCTGCGCGCCAGCGGGCGCGACGCGCGGCTGATGCGCCGCTGGCCGACCAGCGCCGGCTCGATGCCCGGGCCGTGCGTGCGGCCAGCGCCGCGGCGCGTGCGCTGCTCGACGAGTGGCTGGCCAACGGCTGGCTGCGGCCCGCCGACTGACCGGCCACACGGAGACGGCTGTGACACCCGATGCTTCTCCGAGCGCGGCGCTCATCGACGGCCGCAGCGAGTTCAGGGCCGCCGTGCGGCTGGCGCTGTCGCAGGCCGCGTCGAGCGGGGCCCGCGAGCTGGTCTTCGTCGATCCCGACTTCGAGGCCTGGCCGCTGGAAGACCCGCAGGTCCTGGGCGCGCTGACGGCGTGGGCGCGCCTGCCCAAGCGCCAGTTGCTGATGGTCGCCGGCCGCTTCGACGACTTGCCGCGGCGCTGCCCGCGCTTCACGGCCTGGCGCCGGGACTGGGCGCATGTGATCGAATGCCACGCCACCGAGGTCGAATCCTCGCAGATCCCGACCCTGCTGTTGGCCGGCGCGCACAGCCTGCACCTGGCCGACCGCCTGCAGTGGCGCGGCCATTGGCTGGCCGACGACAGCGAGATCAGCGCCTGGCGCGAAGTGGTTGATGTACTTATGCAACGTTCCGAGCCCGACTTTCCGGCCAACATGCTCGGTCTCTAGGGCAAGCCCCTAGGAACGCTATAATTACAGGCTGGGTACAAGGGCGGCTCGAGCGCTTCTTGTCCTTGATCGAAGCGGATTCTCACGAATCCAACAATTACCGGTAATCGTTCGACTCACTGAACTCCAAGGAATTTCCCATGAACAAGTCGCTCCTGTTGGCCTCCCTGGTCGCTGCCGTTGCCCTGGCCGCTTGCGGCAAGAAGGAAGAAGCTGCGCCCGCCGCTCCCGCGCCGGCGCCGGCCGCTGTTGCTGCCCCCGCAGCCCCGGCCTCGGCCGCGACGGCTGAGCTGCCGCCTGGCAGCTGCTCCGGCGCATCGGCAGCGTCCAAGTAATCGGCCCGCCGATTGCACCAAGGAAGCCGCCTTCGGGCGGCTTCTGCTTTTCTGCTGCGCAGCGCGCTCGCGCGGGCGGGCCGCCGGTTCAGCCTGCGACCACCCAGGCGCAGCCGCTCGCGGCGTCGGCCACCGAGAGCTGCGTGCGCGCCGCGCCGAGCGCACCGCGCAACGCGGCCAGCGCCAGCTCGGGCCGGTTGTTCTGCCGGCTCAGGTGGGCGGCCACCACGTGGCGCAGGCCGTCGTGGCGGCAGGCGTCGAGCAGGGTTGCCGACTGGGCGTTGGCCAGGTGGCCGTGCTGGCCGGCAATGCGGCGCTTGAGCCAGGCCGGGTAGGCGCTGGCCGCGAGCATGGCCGGGTCGTGGTTGGTTTCGAGCAGCAGCGCGTCGCAGCCCTGCAGCGCGCGCGCCACGGCGTCGGTGGGCTCGCCGATGTCGGTCAGGATGCCGATGCGGTGCCGGCCGTCGCTGCAGGTCAGTTGCAGCGGCTCGGCCGCGTCGTGCGGTACCGCGAAGGGTCGGATCGTCAGGCTGCCGACGACGATCGCCTCGCCGTCGCGGGCAATGTGGCATTCCGGCGCCGGGTCGACGCTTGGCGCTCGCCCGCGCCCAGGTACCCGCACTGGCCCATACCGCAGTGCCGTGCCGGCGCTGCAGGGCCAGGACGCCGCCGACATGATCGCTGTGCTCGTGCGTGACGAAGACCGCGTCGATGTCGGCGACCGACAGGCCGCGCGCGGCCAGTCGGGCGGCCAATTGGCGCGGCGGCAGGCCGCAGTCGACGAGCAGGCGCGTGGGCCGCGCGCCATCGTGCGGCCGGGCCTCGACCAAGGTGGCGTTGCCGCTGCTGCCGCTGCCCAGGCTGGTGAAGCGCAGCACGGCAGGCCCGCAGCGCCGGGCTACTTCAGGTCTTCGACCAGCAGGGCGACGATGCGCTGGCCGACCGCGCCGTTTTCGGGCCCGCCCTGGGCGTTCTGCACCGAGACGTTGGTGCGCTCGGCCGTCGGCCTTGACGGCGATGCGGTAGCGGCCCGGGGCCTGCGCCGTGTCGGACTTGCCGAAGTTGAGCATCTTGGCGAAGAACCCGGGTTCGGCTGCGCTGGCCGCATCCTTCGGATCGACGTAGCGCACGAAGTACAGGCCGCCTGCGCGGTCGCGGTCTTCGACGGTGAAGCCGCTGCGGTCGAGTGTCAGGCCGACACGGCGCCAGGCGCGGTCGAAGCCTTCGTCGACTTGCAGTGTGGCGGCCGGCAGCCCTTCGAGCGCGCGCGCACGCGGGGCGCGGCGGGCGGCTTCGCGGCGACCGTGCGCGCGCCACTTCTTCCTTGGCGCCGAGCTTGACCATCAGGCGCGTCAGCATCTCGGCTTCGAGCTCCGGGTCGCTCGGCCGCTGAGTCCAGATCGTCGACTGGAAATCCTTGCGCTCGTTGGTGTAGATCTCGACCATGCCGCGGTGGCTGAGGAAGACGTCGCTGCCGCCGGCATTGCGCTCGACGCGCATGCGAAAGCGGTCGCGCTCGCCGGTGTCGTAGAGCGTATCGAGTGCGCGGCCCAGGGTGCGGCGGATGGCGTCCAGCGGGATCTTGGCGCGGTTCTCGGCCCAGTCGGTTTCCATCACGCCGGTGTCGGGGTTGTCGATCACCAGCGGCAAGGCCACGTTCCTGCCAGAACGCGCGCAATTGCGGCCACAACTGCTCGGCCGGCATCGGCACCGACAGCCAGCGCTGGTTGCCTTCGCGCACGATGCGCATCTCGCCGATGCTGGTCGGCGCAACGGTGCTGGCCGGGCGCGGTGGCCGCCGTCGTCGCCGGCGTGCGCCGGTAGCGCCTGGCGTCGCTGTCGGCGTCGCGCGGTGTCGACAGTTGGTGTCGTTGTCGCTGTCGCTGTCGCCGTCGCTGTCGCGCGTTGCTGTCGGCCGGCGCCGGTGCCGGCGTGCCGTCGCCGCCGCGGCGGCGTGGAACCGTACGTACTGGCGCTGACAGCGCCACCGCTCTGCGGCTGATAGCGGGAATCGCGCTGGAGTTGGGTCAGGTCGGGCGGGATGTCGAGCGGCGCGGTCTTGACGCCCTGGCTCTTGTAGTCGATCTTGTCGCCCGACAGCAGGCCGTCGGTGGACGAGCAGGCGCCGAGCGCGACCGCCGTGGCCAGGAGCAGGGCCGAGCGAAGCAGCAATGGCAGGGTAACGTTCACAGGATGCATCGGTGGTGCGGCGCCTTGCGGCGGCCGACGTTCGGGAAGGAAAGGGACTCGGGCGGAAGAGAACGTTTCGCGGACGGTCCCGGACACAGCAGGCCGGCTTCGCGCAGCGCCTGCTCGAGCGGCGCGTGCAGGGCCTCGGACAGGCCCACCAGCGGCAGCCGCAGCGCCGGGCCGCAGCGGCCCAGGCGCGCCAGCGCCCACTTGACCGGGATCGGGTTGGCCTCGGCAAACAGCTGCCTGTGCAAGGCCAGCAGCTTCAAGTGGATCTCGCTGGCCTGCCTGGCATTGCCGGCGATCGCGGCGCGGCACAGTTCGGCCATCGCGCGCGGCGCCACGTTGGCCGTGACGCTGACGTTGCCGTGGCCGCCGAGCAGCATCAGCGCGATCGCGGTCTGGTCGTCGCCGGAGTAGATCGAGAAGCCCTTCGGGCGCCTGCTTGATCAGCCAGGCACCGCGGTCGATGTTGCCGGTGGCGTCCTTGATGCCGACGATGCCGGGCACCTGGGTCAGCCGCATCACGGTGTCGTTGCGCCATATCGGCCACGGTGCGGCCGGGCACGTTGTAGAGCACCACCGGCATGTCCACGGCCTCGGCGATGGCGCGGAAGTGGCGGTAGATGCCTTCCTGCGTCGGCTTGTTGTAGTAGGGCACCACCTGCAGCGTGCAGTTGGCGCCGACCTTCTTGGCGAAGCGCGACAGCTCGATCGCCTCGGCGGTCGAGTTCGCGCCGGCGCCGGCCATGATCGGCACGCGCCCTGCGGCGTGCTCGACGGCGACGCGGATGATTTCGCAGTGCTCTTCGATGCTGACGGTCGGCGACTCGCCGGTCGTGCCGACCACGCCGATGCAGGCCGTGCCTTCGGCGATGTGCCAGTCGATCAGGCGCCGCAGCGTCGGGTAGTCGACGCTGCCGTCATCCAGCATCGGCGTGACCAGTGCAACGATGCTGCCAACAATCGGGTTCATGGGGGATGGTGTTTCCTGCAAGCGGCAGATTTTAGCCGCGCGGCGGCAACGGCCGCCTACAGCCGGTGGCGCGCGTCCGCGGCGGCCGAATTCACCGCGGCGATGCGCTGCACGCGGCGCAACGGCGCGTCCTCCACGCCGTCTTCGTAGGCCACCACGTGCAGGCCGCGGCAGAGCCTCGAGCAGCTCGCCCGGGCGCAGCAGAAAGTCGGGATTCGACGGCCTGCCAAATGCCTCGTTGCCGAGCGCGAAGGTCTCGTAGATCAACACGCCGCCCTCGGCCAGGCTGGCCAGCAGCGAGGGCCACAGCGGCCGCCACAGGTAGTTGGTCACGACCACCGCGTCGAAGCGTTCGCCGGCCAGCGGCCAGGGGCCGCGTCTCGATGTCGGCCACCAGCACGCGGCCCAGCCCCTGCAACGCGGCCACGGCCGCGGCGTCACGATCGACCCCGGTGACGCGAGCCCCGCGCTCGGCGAACCAGCGCAGGTGGCGGCCGCTGCCGCAGGCCACGTCGAGCACGCTGGCGTCGGCGGCGAGCAGATGCGACCAGCGCCTGACCCAGGCCGACGCCTCGGCGCCGGCGTGCGCCGTCAAAAGCAGCTCCACACCAGATTGGCCAGATCGAGCATCAGGTCGGGGCGCAGGTACGACACGAAGACGCAGCCCAGCGCCAGCAGCGAGGCCACGGTCCACACCGCGCGCGACCGGTACCAGGGACTGACCGGTCGGTTCATGCCGGCGCCAGCGATGGCCGCTGGATCGGCGTCTCGCGCACCGGCAGGTTGATCAGCGCCGCAAACACGCCCAGTGCCACCGCGATGCCCCAGACCACGTCGTAGCTGCCGGTGGCGTCGTACAGCTTGCCGCCGAGCCAGGCGCCCAGGAACGAGCCGAGTTGGTGGCTGAGGAAGACGAAGCCGCTGAGCATCGAGAAGTGGCGCACGCCGAAGATCTGCGCCACCACCGCGTTGGTCGGCGGCACCGTGGACAGCCACAACACACCCATCGCGCTCGCGAACAGGTAGACCGCCATCGGCGTCAGCGGCGCAGCCAGAAAAGCCACGATCACCAGCGAGCGCAGCGCGTAGATGGCCGACAGGATGTGCCGCTTGGCCATGCGCTGGCCGAGCGAGCCCGCGGCGTAGGTGCCGAACACGTTGAACAGGCCGATCAAGGCCAGCGCCATGGTCGCCACCTGCGGCGTCAGGCCCTGGTCCTTGAGGTAGCTCGGCAAGTGCACGCCGATGAAGACGACCTGGAAGCCGCAGACGAAGTAGCCCGCCGTCAGCAGCTGGAAGCTGCGGTGGCCGAAGGCCTCGCGCAGCGCGGTCGCGGATGCTCTGGTGCTCGCCGCCGCGGCCGCCGGTCGCGCGCGCTCCTTCAGGCCGAACGCCAGCGGCAGGATTGCCAGCACGCCGCCGCCCAGGACGATCAGCGCCTGCTGCCAGCCGAAGACGCCGATCAGCCAGCTCGACACCGGCACCATCAGGAACTGGCCGAAGGAGCCGGCCGCGGCGGTGACGCCCATCGCCCACGAGCGCTTCTCCGCGGGCACGTTGCGGCCGATCACGCCGTAGACGACCGCATAGGTGCAGCCGGCCTGGGCGACGCCGATCAGGATGCCGGCGCTGCCGGTGAACGCCAGCCCGGTGGTCGCCAAGGCCATGCCGACCAGGCCGGCGGCGTACAGCACGTCGGCCGATCAACACCCTGAAGGCGCCGAAGCGATCGGCCAGCGCGCCGACGAACGGGCCGGCGAGGCCCCAGGCCAGGTTCTGCACCGCCAGCGCGAAGGCGAAGGTCTCGCGCGTCCAGCCGCGCTCCATCGTGATCGGCTGCAGCCACAGGCCGAAGCCATGGCGGATGCCCATCGACAGGGTCACGATCGCGGCGCCGCACATCAGCACCTGGGTCATCGACAGTGGCGCGCGGGCGCATGTGCGGTACTCATTGCGACACTGTAGCCAGATTGCGCCATCCGCGCCGGCACGCGCCATACCGAGGGCCGCGAACGCGCGGACGACCGTGGCCCGCCGCCGCGGTGGCGCCAATTAGGCGTGCGCTGCGTGGGGTCTTGCGCCGCGACTGCCTGCGCCGTACAGCGGCCGGTTGACGTCCTGCAATGCCAGCATCGCGCCCACGCGGCGATCGGCAGGGGCCTCGAAGCCGCAATCGCCGTGGTAGTCGCGCGGATTGCGAAAGGTGCCGAGCAACAGGTCCCACAGCGGCAGGTCGCCGTAGTTGTAGGCGTGCACGCCGCGCCGGTGGTGCACGCAATGGGCCTCGGGCCGCTGGATGAGGTAGCCCAGCCATTGCGGCGTGCGCACGTTCCAATGCTGGAACATGCCGTGGAACGCCGCCACCACGCCGACCAGCGCGGCGGCCAGCGGATCGAGGCCCAGCACGATGACGGTGACGAACAACTGCAGCAACGTCTGCAGCACCATCTCGACCGGGTGGAACAGCACCGAGCCGGAGATGTCCACCCGCTGCGGGCTGTGGTGCAGCTGGTGCGTCAGGCGCCACAGCGGCGCGAATGAGTGCACCGTGCGGTGGTAGACATAGGCGAAGCCAGAGAGGACGACCCAGCCGACCAGCGTGCCGCCGGCCACGCCCAGGCGGCTGCCGTCGACCCAGCGGTGCGCGGCCATCCAGTCGAGCGGCAGCAGCAGCGGCACGACCGCGCCGACGGTGGCGATCAGCAGCAGGAAGCCGACACCGAGCCAGCGCCAGCCCCGGCGCGGCGGGAAGTCGCGCGCCGGCCAGAGGGCTTCGACGGCCAGCATCGTGAAATACATGAGTGGGATCAGCAATCCGACGAGATCGATCGTTTCCATGTTCATGGCTCCTTTTCTCGCGTCACCGCCGGCACGCGGCGTGCACGGCTTCCGTCGTCCGGACCGGGTCCGGACTTACATCGTAAGGTCGATTTCAAAGATAAGCTTTACGCTGTAAGATTTCAAGCCATGGCGACCCCCAGGAAAACCCGCCCGTCAGGCAATGCTGTCGCGCTGTCGCGCGAGCGCATCGTGGCCGTGGCTTTCGAGCTGGTGGCCGCCGAAGGCCTGGCCGCGTTCAGCACGCGCAAGCTCGGCGATCGCCTGGGCTGCGAGGCGATGAGCATCTACCACCACTTCCCGAGCAAGCACCACCTGCTCGACGCGATGGTCGACCACGCGATCGCCTGCATCGCGTTGCCGCCGGCCGACCTCGCGCCGATCGACCGCCTGCGCCGCTTCCTGCACGCCTACCGCGCGATGGCGAATCGCTTCGCGGCGTTCTACCCGCTGCTGGCGGTGCACCGGCTGAACACGCCCACGGGCGTGCGCCTGATCGAATCGGCGCTCGGGCTGATCTCCGACGTGCTGCCCGACGCCGAGCTGACAGCCCGGCATTTCCGCGCCGTGGGCTACTACATCACCGGCGCGGCGCTCGACGAGACCTCGGGCTACGCGCGCGGCCCGTCGGCCGCCGATCCGGTCACCGACGGCTATGTCGCCGAACATTGTCCGCTGCTCGCCGCCTGCGCACCATTCTTCGAGCGGCCGCATTGGGCAGCGACCTACGAACTCGGCCTCGAGGCCCTGTTGGCGCGCATCCAGGCCGATGCCGCGGCACTGGCCAACCGCGGGCGGCGCCGGGGCGCCTCCTAGAATCGTCCGCCATGCCGACCAAGACCGCCAAATACGCCGAAGCCTCGATCCGCGTGCTGAAGGGGCTCGAGCCCGTCAAGCAGCGCCCGGGCATGTACACCCGCACCGAGAGCCCGCTGCACGTCATCCAGGAGGTCATCGACAACGCGGCCGACGAGGCGCTGGCCGGATTCGGCCAACGCATCGCGCTGACGCTGCACGCCGACGGCTCGGTCAGCGTCGAGGACGACGGCCGCGGCATCCCGTTCGGCCTGCACCCCGAAGAGGGCGTGCCGGTGATCGAGATCGTCTTCACGCGGCTGCACGCCGGCGGCAAGTTCGACAAGGGCGGCGGCGGTGCCTACAGCTTCTCCGGCGGCCTGCACGGCGTGGGCGTCAGCGTCACCAACGCGCTGGCCAAGCGCCTGGCGGTGACGACGTACCGCGAAGGCCAGGTCGCGACGATGGCGTTCTCGGGTGGCGAGGTGGTCGAAAAGCAGGTCGTGCGCAAGGCCACTGCGGCCGACCGCAAGCAGGGCACCACGGTGCGCGTCTGGCCCGACGCCAAGTACTTCGACAGCGCCGAGCTGCCGCGTGCCGAACTGACGCATCTGTTGCGCAGCAAGGCGGTGCTGATGCCCGGCGTGAGCGTGACGCTGACGCAGGAGAAGAGCGGCGAACGGACGGAGAAGCAGACCTGGCTGTACCAGGGCGGCCTGCGCGACTACCTGCTGCAGGCGCTGCCCGCCGATCCGCTGATTCCGCTGTTCGAGGGCGCGCATTACGCCGAGGAAGGCGACAGCGAGAACAACGCCGAAGGCGAGGGCGCGGCGTGGTGCGTGGCCTTCACCGAAGAGGGTGCCACGCTGCGCGAGAGCTACGTCAACCTGATCCCGACGGTGGCCGGCGGCACCCACGAGGCGGGCTTGAAGGATGGCCTGTTCGCGGCCATCAAGGGCTTCATCGAGCTGCATGCGATGCAGCCCAAGGGCGTCAAGCTGATGCCCGACGACGTGTTCTCGCGCGCCAGCTTCGTGCTCTCGGCCAAGGTGCTCGACCCGCAGTTCCAGGGCCAGATCAAGGAGCGGCTCAATTCGCGCGACGCGCTGCGGCTGGTCTCGGCCTACACCCGGCCGGCGCTCGAGTTGTGGCTGAGCCAGCATGTCGAACACGGCAAGAAGCTGGCCGAGCTGGTCATCCGGCAGGCGCAGACGCGCCAGCGTGCATCGCTGAAGGTCGAGAAGCGCAAGGGCTCGGGCGTGGCCGTGTTGCCCGGCAAGCTGACCGACTGCGAAAGCCGCGACCTGACGCACAACGAAGTCTTCCTGGTCGAAGGCGACTCGGCCGGCGGCAGCGCCAAGATGGGCCGCAACAAGGAGACGCAAGCCGTGCTGCCGCTGCGCGGCAAGGTGCTCAACGCCTGGGAGGTCGAGCGCGACCGGCTGTTCGCCAACAACGAGATCCACGACATCGCGGTGGCGGTGGGCGTCGACCCGCATGGCGCGAATGACGAGCCCGATTTCTCCGGCCTGCGCTACGGCAAGGTCTGCATCCTGTCGGATGCCGACGTCGACGGCTCGCACATCCAGGTCCTGCTGCTCACACTCTTCTTCCGCCACTTCCCCAAGCTGATCGAGCGCGGCCATGTCTACGTCGCCAAGCCGCCGCTGTTCCGCGTCGACGCGCCGGCGCGCGGCAAGAAGCCGGCGGCCAAGATCTACGCCCTCGACCAGGGTGAACTCGACGCCACGCTGGACAAGCTGCGCAAGGAAGGCGCACGCGACGGCTCGTGGACCATCAGCCGCTTCAAGGGCCTGGGCGAGATGAGCGCCGAGCAGCTGTGGGACACCACGCTCAACCCCGACACGCGGCGCCTGCTGCAGGTGGCCTACGGCGCACTCGACCACGCCGGCACCGTCGATGCGCTGACCAAGCTGATGGGCAAGGGCGAGGCCGCAGCGCGGCGCGAACTGATGGAGTTGCGCGGCGACATGGTCGACGTCGATGTCTGACGCAGTGCGCCTGCGCCTGCGCCCGACCATGTTGTCGGACCTCGACTTCGTGCAGACGGTCGAGACCGACTCGGCCAACCTACCGTTCATCACGCCCTGGGAGCGCACGCAGCACGAGGGCGCGGTGCGCTTCCCCGACTTCCGCCACTTCATCGTCGAGGCCGGCGACGACTGGGCGCGGGCTGGCTTCGTCATCCTGCAGGGCTGCCGCAACCGGCACCAGAGCGTGGAATTGAAGCGCATCGTGCTGCAGCCCAAGGGCCAGGGCCTGGGCCGGGCCTGCGTGCGACTGTTGAAGCGCATGGCGTTTCGCGACCTGCGTGCGCACCGCTTCTGGCTCGACGTGAAGGTGCTCAACGTGCGCGCGCAGGCGCTGTACGCCAGCGAGGGCTTCGTCGAGGAAGGGCGGTTGCGCGAGAGTGTCAAGCTGGCCGAGGGCTACGAGTCGCTGGTCGTGATGGGCATGCTCGACCGCGAGTACGAAGTGCGCGTCGGGTTGGGGCAGGAGTAGGCGCACTTGCCGGGTGGTGCGCTCGAGTGTCGGCTGGTGCGCGTGCGCGGCCGCGTGCAAGGCGTCGGCTACCGGCAGGCCTGCGTCGGCCAGGCCAGGACGCTGGGCGTCACGGGCTGGGTTCGCAATCGCATGGATGAATCGGTCGAGGCCTTGCTGCAGGGCACGCCGCACCAGCTTGACCAGATGTGCGATTGGCTGCGCGAGGAGGTTCCCTTCGCGCTGGTCGAAGAACTCGAAGTCACGCCGGTTGCGCCGCCGTTCCCGCGATTCGATCGCTTCGAGCGCCTGCCCACGCTGTAAGGCCGACCAGGAGCCACCGTATGCCAGCCGATGCCGTCGAAGTCGTCCGGGCCTGGATCGCCGCGGCGCGGCGCGTGGTTGTGTTGACGGGAGCAGGCATCTCGACCGATTCCGGCATTCCCGACTTCCGTGGCCCGCAGGGTGTCTGGACCACCAACCCGGCTGCCGAGCAGCAGTCGACGCTGCAGACCTACCTGGCCGACCCGCAGGTGCGCCAGGCCGCGTGGCGAAGCCGCACGGCACATCCGGCGTGGCGGGCGCACCCGAATCGCGGCCACCTGGCGCTGGTGGACCTGGAACGCCGCGGCAAGCTGCACGCGCTGATCACGCAGAACATCGACGAGCTGCATCGCCTGGCCGGCAACGACCCGGCGCTGATCATCGAAGTCCACGGCACGATGCGCCGCGCCATGTGCTGGGACTGCGGCCAGCGCACGCCGATGCCCGAGGTGCTCGAGCGAGTGCGCGCCGGCGAGCCCGATCCGCCGTGCCTGGCCTGTGGCGGCATCCTGAAGAGCGACACGATCTCGTTCGGCCAGCCGCTGGTGCCCGAAGTCATTGCGCGCGCGATGGTCGTGGCCGGCGAGGCCGACTTGCTGCTTGCGGTCGGCAGCACGTTGCAGGTCTACCCGGTGGCGGGCGTCGTGCCCGCGGCGAAGGGTGCCGGCGCACGCGTCGTCGTCATGAACAATCAGCCGACACCGATGGACGGCATTGCCGATGCGCTGTTGCGCGGGCCGATTGGCGAAGTGCTGCCGGCGATCTGTGCCGCATGAAGCACGTCGCACCCGTCTGACGACCGATCTGATTCCGACGTTCGCCGCACAAGTCTACGATGGCCCGCCCACAACGCCCACGCATCACGCCGATTGCCGGGCCGATCCTGGGCGAATTCCTGATCGGCATCAGCGTCACGATGGCTGCGCTGTGGATGGCGTCGCAGATCTCCGACGCCAGTGCCGGCGCCTTCGGCATGAGCCAGCAATTGCTCGAGTCGCTGTTCGTGCTCTTTCGCGTGCTGGCCATCGGCGTCGGCGTGACGATCACGCAGGCGCTGGGTGGCCGCCACGCCGAAGCGGCGCGGCGCACGGCACTGGTCGGCCTCGGGGCCTGCACCTGGGCCGGTGCGGTGGCGGCGGTGTGGCTGCTGTTCTTCGGCGACTGGACGCTGGACGCGCTGAACGCCCCGGACGCGGTGGCGGCACTGGCCGGGCCATATCTGCCGCTGCTGGCGGTCGCCGCGCTGCTCGAGGCCTACAACCTGGTCATGGCCAGCATCCTGCGTGCCCACCTGCACGCACGCGACACGCTGTTCGTGATGCTGGTGATGCACGCCACCAACCTGGCACTGGCGTTCCCGCTGATGCTGGGCCTGGGCGATTGGGACGGCCTGGGCCTGCCCGGTTATTCGCTCTCGCTCACGCTCAGCCGCGGTGCCGGCCTGGGCCTGCACCTGTGGCTTTGGCGCCGGCGCATGAACCTGGTGCCCAGTCAGCGTGATTGGTGGTACTGCCCGGCACGTGCGTTGATGCCGGTGTTGCGCATCGGCGTGCCGGGCGCGTCGCTCGAACTGGCCTACCGCATGGCCTTCATGATGTCGCTGTCGGCCGCGGCCAGGCTGGGCGTGGCGGCGCTGGCGACACAGGCCTATGTGCTGCAGACGCTGCGTTATGTGTTGCTGATCAGTCTGGCCATCGGCTGGGCTTGCGAGATCATGGTCGGCCACTTGATCGGCTCGGGCAAGTTCCGTGTCGCACACCAACTGGTACGTAAGGGCTTGCGCAATGGCCTGGTCGCGTCGGGCACGATGGCGCTGGTGGTGGCGATCGGCGCGCCGTGGCTGATGCGCGCCTTCACGCGCGATCCGGCCGTGATCCAGGCGGCGCAGACCTTGCTGTGGATCTCGCTCGCGCTCGAGACGGGACGCGTCGCCAATCTGGTGGTGCTGGGGGCGCTGCGCTCGACCGGCGACGTGATCTTCCCCGTCTCGGCGGCCATCGCGTCGCTGATCCTGGTGCTCGGCGTAGGGTCGGTGGTGCTCGGCCAGCGCTACGGGCTGGTCGGCATCTGGATCGCCTACGCGGCCGACGAGTGGATCCGCGGCGCGCTGATGTTCTGGCGTTGGGAGACCCATGGCTGGGTGGCCCATGCGCGGGCCATCCAGCAACGCATGCGCTCACCTGGCGTCGAGAGCCGCTTCTGAAGCCGGCACACGACCGGCGGACACTGTGCCAGGCAAGGCGGCGGCGACCGGCGCCTTGACCGGGCGCAACAGGATCGACCGCGCCCGATGTACCGTGTACGCGTCACGGGCATTCGATTCGGGCTCCAGGCATGACCCCAACACCGTCGTCGGTCGCCGCGTTTCTATCGTGCGGGCGTATCGCCGTTGCCGGCGTTTCGCGCTCCGGGAAAGCGCCTGCGAACGCCATCTTTCGCAAGTTGCGCGGTTGCGGCATCGAGGCAATCGCCGTCAACCCGCAGGCAGACGTCCTCGAAGGCTCGAAGTGCTACCGCGATCTGGCCGCCGTGCCGGGTGTCGTCGACGGCTTGATGGTCGTCACGCATCCCGATGTCGCCGAAGGCCTCGTCCGGCAGGCGGCCGCGCGTGGCATCCACAAGATCTGGTTTCATCGCTCCTTCGGCGAGGGCAGCGTTTCCGAGCCTGCGCTGCGCGCGTGCACGGAGCTCGGCATCGAACCCATCGTCGGCGGCTGTCCGATGATGTACTGCGAGCCGGTGGACGTGGCGCATCGCTGCATGCGCTGGTGGCTGGGCCGGCAGGGCCGCATTCCCGCCTGAACGCCGCCGCCGCGCCGACCGCGATCAGGTTGCCAGCGTCGGATAGTCGGTGTAGCCCTTGGCGCCCGGCGTGTAGAAGGTGGACATGTCCGGCGCATTCAACGGTGCATCCACGCGCATGCGCTCGACCAGGTCGGGGTTGGCAAGAAACGGGCGACCGAACGCGATCAGATCGGCCCGCCCTTCGGCGAGCGCACTTTCCGCACTGGCGCGATCGAACCCGCCGGCCAGCATGAACGGCCCGTCGAAGGCGCTCCGCAACCGGGTCTTCAATTCGGCGGGCACGGGCGGCGTGCCCATCGCGGAGTGGTCCAGCAGGTGGATGTACAGCAGCCCAAGCGCCGACAGCTCCTTGGTCAGCGCAAGATCCTGCGCATCGACATCGGCAAAGGTGCCCGTGCCGTTGAACACACCATGCGGCGAGAGCCGGACGCCGACCCTGTCGCCGCCGATGGCGTTCGCGGTGGCGCGCGCGACTTCGATCGCGAAACGATTGCGCCCCTCGGGGCCGGCGCCGTAGGCGTCGGTGCGGTGGTTCACGTTCGCATTCAGGAACTGCTCGATCAGGTATCCGTTCGCGGCGTGGAGTTCCACGCCGTCGAAACCCGCGTCGAGTGCCAGACGCGCCGCCCGAGCGTATTCGCCGACGGCAACGGCGATGTCGCGCTCGGTCATCGCACGCGGCGCGCTGTGGGGCTGCATGCCTAGCGACTTCGCGTACATCTCGCCAGGGCAGACCTCGGCGCCCGGCCCCAACACCTCGGCGCCCGCCGGCAGGTTGGCGACATGGGCCACGCGGCCGGTGTGCATGAACTGGACGACGATCTTGCCGCCCTTGGCGTGCACCGCGTCCGTGACGGGCCTCCAGCCGCGCATCTGCGCTTCGTTGAACAGCCCCGGGATGTGCGCATAACCGAGCCCGTTGGGCGATGGCGACGTGCCTTCGGTGATGATCAGGCCGGCGCCGGCGCGCTGGCCGTAATACTCGGCCATCAGCGCATTGGGGACACCGGCTTCGGCGGCCCGGCAACGCGTCATCGGCGCCATGATTGCCCGGTTGCTGAGGTGCAGCGAGCGAATGGCGATGGGGTCGAAAAGCATCGTGACTTCCAGAGTGGAATTGCACGATACCGCCGTGAGTGGCGGGCGAATTGCGCTGCCTCAACGGCGAGGCTCGTCCTTGATCGCTGCGCTGTCTAGCGCCGCGGCGCGAGGTCGGCAAAGGCCAGGCCCTGGTCGGCGATGTGCGCTGGCAGCGGCCGGCCGAGCAGGCGCGCGGCGCAGGCCTCGCCCATCGCCGGGCTGGTCTGGATGCCGTAGCCGCCCTGGCCGCAGCACCAGAAGAAGGCGGGCACGGCGTCGTCGAAACCGCCGACCAGCGCGCCGTCGGGCACGAAGCTGCGCAGGCCGGCCCAGGTGCGCAACGGGCGGCGGATGGCGAGCGTGGTGGCCTCCTCGATGCGCTGGATGCCGGTGGCGATGTCGAGTTCCTCGGCCACCACGTCATGCGGCGGCACCGGGTCGGCGTTGGCCGGCGAGCCGAGCAGCACGCCGGCTTCGGGCTTGAAATAGAAGCTCTCGTCGATGTCGGCCACGCAGGGCCAGCCACGCACGTCGATGCCGGCGGGCGGCGCGAAGGTGAAGGCGCTGCGGCGGCACGGTTGCAGGCCCAGCGGCGCCACGCCGGCCAGCGCGGCGACGGCGTCGGCCCAGGCGCCGGCGGCATTCACCAGCACGGCGCCCTGAAACGCTGCGTCGGCGTCGAGACCGACCAGCGGCCCTGCGCGAAGTCGATGCTGCGCACGTCGGCATTGAAGACGAGTTGCGCGCCATGTCGCCGCGCGCCGCGCAGGAAGCGCTGGTGCAGCCGGTCGACGTCGATGTCGCAGGCATCGTCGTCGAGCAGCGCCAGCGCGGCGGCTTCGCTGCGCAGCACGGGCACGCGCGCGCGGGCCGCGGCAGTGTCCAGCATCTGCGCCTGCGCGCCCTCGCTGCGCAATTGTTCGTGCAGCGCCCGCACGGCGTCGGCCTGCTCGGCGCGGGCGATGAACAGCGCGCCGCGCGGTGCGAGCAGCGGCGGCTCGCCGTTCACCGGCGTGGCCAGAAACGCCCGGCTGGCCCGCGTCAGCGCGCGCACCTGCGCCGGGCCGTAGCTCTCCATGAACATCGCCGCCGAGCGCCCGGTGGTGTGATAGCCCGGCAGGGACTCGCGCTCGAGCAGGCCACGCGGGCGTGCGGCGCGAGGAAGTACGCTACCGAGGCACCGGCGATGCCGGCGCCGATGACGAGGACGTCGAATTCGTTGGTCGGCCATGCCGCGATGTTAGGCGCGGCCGGCGTCCTTGCCGCGGCGGCGTGCCCGCGCCCAGCCCGGCCGCGGCCCGACGTAGCCCGCGGTGGCCAGCGCCCAGCCTTCGGTGGCCGCCGCACGCGGCAGCCACTGCCAGGCCTTGCCGCCCAAGCCCTTGCGTGCGGCGATACGCACCAGGCGCTCGCAGTCGGCTTCGTCGAGCTGCAGCGCAAAGCGCTGCCAGCGGCGGTTGACGGCCGCGTCGGTCCACAGGTCTTCGAGCGCGTGGCGCAGTTCGATGCCGCTGGTCTGCATGCCGATGGCCAGGCGCCGCGCCTGCAGCGTGAGCATGAAGACCTGGAAGTCGTGCCGCGCCGGCGCCGGCAGGTGCGCCATCAACTCGCGCAGCCGCGGCACGGCCTGCGCCTGCGTGAAGGCCAGCGTCAGCACCGCCTGCAAGGCCTGCACGGCGTTGAGCAGGCGCAGGCGGTTGGGCGGCAGCACCAGCAGCGGCAGGCACGCCGCCTCGGCGTGCGGCAGTGGCGTGACGAAGCTCATCAGCACGCCCAGGCGCGACCAGTGCACGGGGGCCAGGCCGTCCAGCGTGTCCAGGCCCGAGGCTTCGAGCTGGCGCACGACGGTCAGCGCGTCCCGCCAGCCGAGGTCGGCCTTGGCCTGGTTGGCGCGCGTGCTCATCACGGCCAGGTTGCCGGCGGCGTAGCCGGCCTGGTTGCAGACGCGGTCGACCGAGGCGTCGCTGCCGGCGCCGCTGGCGTGGCTGAGCTTCAGGCGCGTGATCGGGCACACCGCCACGTCGATCTGGGCCAGGAAGTGCGGCGTGACCTGCACGCCCTCGAACGCACGGCCGCGGCGCCAGGCATTCAGGCGCAGTTGCAGCCACTTGCGCACCTGCGGCGTGGGCTTCAAGGTGCGCGTGCCGAAGACCGCCGCGCCGGCCTGCCAGCCCTGGCGCACGGGCTTGGCCTCCTGCAATTGCTGCGGCGGCGGCGTGAGACGGTAATGGGCGTAGTCCCAGCCGATCTCGAAGCCGGTGGCGTCGGCGGGGTTCACGGTTTGCACCGCGGGCGGGGCGTCTTCGAACAGGTCGGCGGTGTGCATGGCGGCTTCGCTTTCTGGCGGGCACCGGGACGACCCCGGCGATGCCAGTCTCGGGTGCCAGAGGCTCATGGCGTGAGCCTGCGAAAATCAGATCGCAGGCCCCGGGCCGGCCCAAGCGGCCTGCGAGCGCACCGGGCGGCGACGCCGCAGGCGTCTTGGGGGCTGTCAATCGATCGTCTGCCGATACCTCAGCATCGCGATCGTGCCGACCACGACGAGGAAGGCGACGATCGCGCCGGCCTCGGGCCAGACGTCGTGCCAGGCCACGCCCTTGAGCATGATGCCGCGCACGATGCGCACGAAGTGGGTCAGCGGCAGCACCTCGCCGATGGCCTGGGCCCAGCCGGGCATGCCGCGAAACGGGAACATGAAGCCCGACAGCAGGATGTTGGGCAGGAAGTAGAACATCGTCATCTGCATCGACTGCATCTGCGAGCGCGCGATGGTCGAGAAGGTGAAGCCGACGGCCAGCGTGGCGACGATGAACAGCAGCACGGTGGCCGTGAGCATCAAGAAGCTGCCGGCCATCGGCACGTCGAACAGCAGGCGCGCCGCGCCGAAGACGACGAGCACCTGCACGTAGCCGATGAAGACGTAGGGCAGGATCTTGCCGATCATCATCTCGAGCGGGCGCACCGGCGTGGCGAGCAGGTTTTCCAGCGTGCCGCGCTCGCGCTCGCGGGTCATCGCCATCGCGGTCATCATCACCAGCGTCATGGTCAGGATCACGCCCATCAGGCCCGGCACGACGTTGTAGGCGGTCAGCCCCTCGGGGTTGTAGCGGCGGTGCAGCCGCAGCTCGAAGGGCTGGGCGCCGGGGCGCAGGTGGGCCAGCGGGCCATTCAGGTCGTTGGCCAGGGCCAGCGCGGGCAGGGCCTGCAGCGCAGCCACGGCCGGGCCGGTGGCGGCCGGGTCGGTGGCGTCGGCGTAGACGGCGAGGGCGGGGTGCTCGCCGCGCAGCACGCGGCGCGAGAAGTCGGCCGGGAAGACCAGTGCGAACTGCACCTGGCCGCTGGCGATCAGGTGCTCGGCGTCGCCGTCGGCGACCGTGGCGACGACCTTGAAGTAGCCGGTGTTCTCGGCCGCGCGAACGATGCTGCGCACCAGCGGGCCGTTGTCGGCCGCCACCACCGCGGTCGGCAACTGGCGCGGGTCGCCGTTGATGGCGTAGCCGAACAGCACCAGCTGCATGATCGGCACGCCGAGCATCATCGCGAAGGTCAGGCGGTCGCGCCGCAGTTGCACGAACTCCTTGCGCAGCACCGCGACGATGCGGCCCCACGACAGGCCGAACAATCGCCGCGGCCGCGGCTACTGGAAGTTGTCGGTCGCATGCTGCGTCAGCGAGATGAAGACGTCTTCCAGGCCGGTGGCGATGGCGCTCACCGTCCACGGCGCCGGGCGCCTGCTCGGCCAGCCAGGCCGGCAGGTCGGCGCCGCCGCCTGCGCTGACATGCAGCGTGGTGCCGAAGGCCACGACCATCCAGCGCGGGTCCTGCTGCAGCAGCGCGCTGGCGCGTGCCAGGTCGTCGCCGTCGCCGCCGACATGGCCCAGGTCGCCAGGCCCGCCTGCGCGATGACCTCGGCGGCGGTGCCGGCCGCCAGCAACTTGCCGTAGGAGATGTAGGCCAGGCGGTGGCAGCGCTCGGCCTCGTCCATGTAATGCGTGCTGACCAGCACGGTCAGGCCCTTCGGCGGCCAGGGCGTGGATCTGCTGCCAGAAGTCGCGCCGCGCCTTCGGGTCGACGCCGGCCGTGGGCTCGTCGAGCAGCAGCAGGTCGGGCTCGTGCAGCATGCAGGCGGCCAGCGCCAGGCGCTGCTTCCAGCCGCCCGACAGCGTGCCGGCGAGCTGCGTGCGGCGCGCCGACAGCCCGAGGCGCTCGAGCGTGGCGTCGACGACGCCGCGCCGATCGGGCATGCCGTAGGCGCGGGCGACGAAGTCGAGGTTCTCCTCGATCGACAGGTCTTCGTAGAGGCCGAAGCGCTGCGTCATGTAGCCCACGCGCAGCTTGATCTGGCGCGACTCGCGGCGGATGTCGTGGCCCAGGCAGGTGCCTTCGCCGGCGTCGGGCTCGAGCAGGCCGCAGAGCATGCGGATGGTGGTCGTCTTGCCGCTGCCGTTGGGGCCGAGGAAGCCGCAGATCTCGCCGCGCCGGACCTGGATCGACAGGTCATCGACCACCTTGCGCGCGCCGAACGTCTTGGTCAGGCCGCGCACGTCGATCGTGAGCGACGGCCCTCGTCCGTCGAGGTCGACGGCCGATCCCCATGACCTGGCACTGCACACTTCATTACCACTAATATTCGCTTCTTGGGCGGCCCGCGCGGCGCTCACGGCGCGTCTCCGATCATGGGCCGGCCTTGGCGAAGCGCACGTCGACCGGCTGCCCGGGCTTCAACGCCGCGGCGCCGTCGAGCGGCGTGGCCTCGACCGCGAACACCAGCTTGCTGCGGCTGGCATTGCTGTAGATCACCGGCGGCGTGTACTCGGCCTGCGGCGAGACCCAGCGGATGCGCGCACGCAGGTTGGGCGCGCAGCCGTCGCACGACAGCGCCACCTCGCTGCCGACCGCGGCGCGCGCCAGCGCCGGCTCGGGCACGAAGAAGCGCACCTTGAGCGCACCCGGCGGCAGCAGCGCCACCACCGGCGCGCCGGCATTGACCCATTCGCCGGGGCGGTACATGACGTCGAAGACCAGCGCATCGGCGGGCGCCTCGCGGCGCTTCTGGCCTTCGCGCCAGGCGCTCAGCGCGACGTCGGACAGCGCGCCGCGGGCCGGCGGCGGCGGCGGCGATTTCGTCGCTGCGCGCGGCCTGCGTGGCCAGCGCGCGCTGCGCCTGCAATTCGCGCACGCGCGCCGCGTCGCGGTCGCGCGCGGCCACCAGTTCCTCCAGCCGCAGCGCCGACTGGAAACCCTGGTCGACGAGCTTGCGGTTGCGCTGCAGGGTCGAGGCCGATGCCGCGAGCGCGGCCTGCGCCTGCGCCAGTTGCTGGTCGATCGCCGCGATCTCGGCCGGGCGCCGGCCCTTGCGCAGGTTGTCGGCCTGGGCCGCGGCCCTCGCTGCGCGCCTGCGCGGCCTGGCGGCCGAGCGCTTCGGCATCGGTGTCGAGCGCATACAGCAATTGCCCGCGCTTGACGCTGTCGCCGCGCTGCAACCGCCAGCGACAGCAGCGTGCCGGCCGCGGACGGCGCCACGTAGACCAGTTCGGCCTCGGCGTAGCCGCTCATCGCTGCCTCGTCGCTCTGCGGCGCGCAGGCCGCCACCAGGGTCAGCGCACCCAGCACCCAGCATCGCCGCTTCATCGCCGTCCTCCATCAGGCGCGCCCTCTGCGCGTGGCGGGATTGTCGCCGTTGACGGCGCCGTGCCGCAGCGGGCGGCTACCATTCCGCCGTGCCGCTCGACCCGCCCGCCACTGTCCTGCCGACCGACGATCCGTTGCGCCGCGTGCTGCACGACGAGGTGCATGCCCGGCCGCCGGCATTGGTCGCGTTGCCGGCCCTGGTGACCTATGTCGCCGTGCTCAACGATGGCGTGACGCGCGAGGCGGAGTACGAGCATCTGCGCCGCCTTCCAGGGCAGGCGCGCTGACGCGGACGACCTGAAGCGCAACTTCCTGCGCCTGGCGCTCGGCGCCAACAGCCTGAAGTGGGAGCGCCACAGCGAGTTCACGCGCTACTCGATCGTGCAGCCGCTGCCCGCCGGCGCCGGTCTGGGCGCGCGCCTGCCCGAATTGCTGACCGACCTGGCGGTCGACAGCGCCTGGCTGCGCGGCATACCGGGCCACACGGTCGCCGCGATTCAACTCGCCATGGTGCCGGGCGACCTGGCCGACGCGCAGGCGGTGCTTGCGACGGCGCGGCGCTGGTTCGGCGACACCGCGGTGGTCGCCTCGCGCATGGGCGCCGGCGGCGGCGGCGGGCATGCGGCCGACGGCCATTCGTGCGCCGTGACCGACTTTGCGCTGCGCGACGACGGCTTCGAGCGCCTGCTCGTCGTTGCCGCCGCCGGCACCACCGACAGCCGCGCCGGGCGCATCGCGCAGCGCCTGCTCGAGATCGAGACCTACCGCCTGATGGCGCTGCGCGGCCTGCCGGTGGCCAAGGAGCTGGCGCCGATGCTGGCCGCGGCCGAAGCCGATCTGGCCGGCATCACGGCGCGGCTCGACGCCACCCAGGTGTCGGAGCAACAGCTGCTGCACGAACTGATCGCGCTGGCGGCCACGGTCGAGCGCGCCACCGCCGAACACATGTACCGCTTCTCGGCCACCCAGGCCTACGACACGCTGGTGCGCCAGCGCATCGCCGAGTTGCGCGAGCTGGCGATCCCGGGCGCGCAGACGATCGGCGAGTTCATGCAGCGCCGGCTGTCGCCCGCGATGGCCACCGTGGCCGCCAACGCGCAGCGGCTGGCCTCGCTGTCGCAGCGCATCGAGCGCGCCGGCGCGCTGCTGCGCACGCGCGTGGACATCGCCACCGAGGCGCAGAACCAGCAATTGCTGGCCAAGCTGACGCGCGGCCAGGAACTGCAGTTGCGCCTGCAGGGCACGGTGGAAGGCCTGTCGATCGCCGCCATCTCGTACTACGTCGTCAGCCTGCTTCTCTATGCCGGCAAGGCGGCCAAGGCCTCGGGCCTGCCGGTCGACCCGGAAATCGTCGCCGGGGCATTGATTCCGCTGGTGCTGTGGGCGGTGTGGAGCGCGACGCGGCGCATCCATCGGCGGCTGCTCGGTGGTGGCTAGGGTGTACTTCCCAAACCTGTTTCTTGGCTTGCTCGCGGGCCGAAGCGGTATTTGGCGGATGGGTGACTTCGGTTGCGCGTTCTGCGTGTCGCGACAGGCGGCACCCAGCAGGGGTTCATGGTGGGGCGGTCGGCGCTTTGCGCCGACTCCGCTGCGGTGCTCGGCCTGGGGTCGCGCCGCACAACTCGCTACGTTCGCTGGGCTCACTGCGCTCGGACAGGTGCGGCGAGTCAGCCCACGATGCGCGCTGCGCGCGCCGACCCCAGCCTCGTCTCCTCGCCGCCCCACAAATCGCCCCTGCCGGGTACCGCCTGCCGCGAAGTCCAACTGCGTGGTGTTCGAATGCGAAGACCACTGCTCCGCAAAGTCGCGCCCGGGCAGGTGGCAGCGCGCCTGCGGGGCGCCGAGGAGCACAGGCTTTGTGGCCCGCGCGCGCAGCGCGCCACGTAATCTGATCTGTCGCACCTTGTTTGAGCGTAGCGAACGCAGTGACGCAGCGGTTGTGCGACGGGCCACAAGGCCGAGCACCGCAGGGCAGTCGGTGCGCAGCACCGGCCGCTGCGCCGAAGCGCTGCCGCCCGCCCGGGTGCGACTTTGCTGCGGCACGGTCGGCCAACTGGAAGATGTGCGCCATCTAGCGCACTCCCGCCGCCGCCAACACGAGGACCATCTCCAGCCCGCAAGCGGCCCGATGGGCCTGACGCGATGGACCGCACCGAACGCTTCTACAAGATCGAAATGCTGATCCGCAGCCGCGGCTCGGTGCCGTTTGCCGCGCTGATGGACGAGCTGGGCGTCAGCCGCGCGACATTGAAGCGTGACCTCGAATACCTGCGCGAACGCCTGGACGCGCCGATCGTCTATGACCGCTTGGCCAATGGCTACTCGATGCGACCCGATGCGCGCGACCAGCGCCAGGTCAAGCACGAGTTGCCCGGCGTGTGGTTCAGCGAGCGCGAGATCCACGCCCTGCTGACGATGCACCAGTTGATCCAGGGCCTGGACGAAGGCGGCGTGCTGGCGCGTCACCTGCAGCCGCTGCTCGACAAGCTGCACGGCATGCTCGGCGCCAGCGACGCCGAGGCCAGGGAGTTGATGAAGCGCGTGAAGATCATGAGCGCGGCGCGGCGGCCGGTGATCGGCCGGCACTTCGAGCTGATCGGCGGCGCGATCATGCAGCGGCGCCGTGTGCAGATGCGCTACTGGGTGCGCAGCCGGCGCGAAGAGACCGAGCGCAGCGTGTCGCCGCAGCGCCTGGTGCACTGGCGCAACACCTGGTACCTCGACGCCTGGTGCCACACCAGCGACGCATTGCGCCGCTTTGCGCTCGACGCGGTGCGCAGCGCCACGCTGACCGAGCAGCGCGCGAAGGACGTCGCGCTGAAGACCATCGAGGCCGAACTCGATGCCGGCTACGGCGTGTTCAGTGGCGCCAAAGTGCAATGGGCGACGCTGTTGTTCGCGCCAGAGGCCGCGCTGTGGGTGCAGCACGAGCAATGGCACCCGAAGCAGCAGTCGACGCTGCACGACGACGGTTCGCTGACGCTGCGCGTGCCGTACACCGATGCCACCGAACTGGCGATGGACATCCTGCGCCACGGCGAGCTGGTGCGCGTTCAGGCGCCGCCGGCGTTGGTGCAATCGGTGGCGCGCCAGTTGCGCGCGGCCGCCGCGGCGTACAAGGACCTGCCGAAGGCCAAGAGCGAGCAATGACCGCACCCCCAGCAAGACAAGAGGCATCGGTGGGCGCCACGCGGCGATAATCGGGCCCAGCCCACAAGACTCCACGCAAAGAGAACGCCATGCCCGGATTGCTGCCCGATACCGACCCCGACGGCCTGCTCGAATACTCGGTGGTCTACACCGACCGCGCGCTGAACCACATGTCGCGCAAGTTCCAGCAGGTGATGCGCGACATCTCGGGCGTGCTGAAGGAGGTCTACCACGCACGCTCGGCGATCGTCGTGCCGGGCAGCGGCACCTTCGGCATGGAGTCGGTGGCGCGCCAGTTCGCGGCCGGCCGCAAGGCACTCGTCATCCGCAACGGCTGGTTCAGCTACCGCTGGACGCAGATCTTCGACATGGGCCAGATCCCGTCGTCGCACACGGTGCAGAAGGCGCGCCCGGTTGCGCCCGGCCGCCAGGCGGCGTTTGCGCCGGCGCCGGTCGAGGAGGTGGTGGCCGCCATCCGCGCGCAGCGGCCCGAGGTGGTCTTTGCACCGCATGTCGAAACGGCGGCCGGCATCCTGCTGCCCGACAGCCTACCTGCGCGCCGTGGCCGATGCGGTGCACGAGGTGGGTGGCCTGTTCGTGCTCGACTGCATCGCCTCGGGCGCGGTCTGGGTCGACATGCAGGCCACCGGCGTCGACGTGCTGGTGAGCGCACCGCAAAAAGGCTGGAGCGGTTCACCCTGTTGCGCCTTCGTGATGCTCGGCGAGCGCGCGCGCGCAGCGATCGACGCCACCACCAGCAGCAGTTTCGCGATGGATCTGAAGAAGTGGCTGCAGATCATGGAGACCTACGAAGGCGGTGGCCACGCCTATCACGCCACGTTGCCGACCGACGCGTTGACGCGCACCCGCGACGTGATGCTCGAAACCCGCGCCTACGGCTTCGAGCGCCTGCGCGAAGAGCAACTCGATCTCGGGCGCAGGGTGCGTACCTTGCTCGCGGGCAAGGGCCTGCGCAGCGTCGCGGCCGAGGGCTTCCAGGCGCCGGGCGTCGTCGTCAGCTACACCGACGACGATGGCCTGCACAGCGCCAAGGCCTTCCTCGGCGAAGGCCTGCAGACGGCGTCGGGCGTGCCGCTGCAGTGCGACGAGCCGGCCGATTTCAAGACCTTCCGCATCGGCCTGTTCGGCCTGGACAAGCTGCACCAGCCGGACCGCACGGTCGCCAACCTGGACCGGGCGCTGACGCGCATCCTGGGCGCCAAGGCAGCGCAGCGCGCGGCCGCCTGAGGTCGTTCGCGCCGCGTTGACGGTGCGGCGCTGGCGATGCGCCGGCACGCCCCGTCGCGAAGGCTCAGAACCGCGCCCCGCCGATATCGCGCAGCAGATCGGCCCAGCGGGTGTCGGCATCGGCCTCGTCGAACGCCGGCTCGGAATCGAAGGTGAAGACCGCGGCCCGCTCGTCCTCGCGCAGCGGCTCGGCACTGGCGAGCTGGTTCTCGAGCACGAGCAGATCCGCCTCCGAGCTGTCGTCCTGACGCAGCGCACGCTGCTGCACGCGTCGACGCAGGGTGTCGTCGGCGGCCCGAAAGTCGATGATCACGAAGCGAACGCCGAGCCGTTCGGCCAGCGCCCGTGCCTGCGCACGGTGCGTGTAGGCCAGAAAGGTGGCGTCGAGAATCACGTGGTACCCGCTGGCCAGTATGTGCTCGGCCATGGCGCGCAGGCGTGCGTGGGTGGCCTCGGTCGCGGCGGCCGAATACAGCCCCGTCTTCAGTGCCGAGCCGCTGCGCGCCAGCGGCGGCAATCCGAACAGGCGCTTGCGCTCCACGTCGGCGCGGATGCGGATCGCGCCGCAGCGCTCGAGCAGGCCCTGCGTGGCCAGCGTCTTGCCGCTGCCCGAGCAGCCGTGGGTCAGTATCAGCGCCGGCGGCTCCTGCCGGCTGCACGCCGCCGCCACTTCGAGGTAGCGGCCCGGCGCGCTGCGGGTGTCGATGCGCCCCGGCGTGTCGCCGGCATCTTCGAGTTGTGCCTTGCGCAGCGCCGCGATCTTGGCGCGCACCAGGGCACGGTAGACGCAGTGGTAGCGCAGCACGCGCAGGCCGCCGTGGTCGCCGCTGCGCTCGACGTAGCCGTTGACGAAGCGATGCGACAGGCGAGGCAGGCGATGGGCGTGCAAGTCCATCGCCATGAAGCCGACGTCGCTCATCACGTCGGTCCAGCGCAGCGCCGGGTTGAATTCGAGGCAGTCGAACAGCGTGGTGTGGCCGTCGACCAGCGTGACGTTGCCCAGGTGCAGGTCGCCATGGCATTCGCGCACATGGCCGTCGCGCAGCCGCTCGTCGAGCACGCTCGGCAGTGCCTCGAAGGCCCGGGCTTCCCAACCCGCCAGCGCATCGAGCCGGGCGCGGTCGGCGGGCGCCGTGGTCAGCGCGCCGAGCGCGTGCAAGGTTTCCTGCACCGGTGCGCGCACCTGCGCGGCCCGCCCGCGCGGATCGCTCGCGTCTGCGACGGCGGCGTGTTCGTGGAACGCGGCGACGGCTTCGACCAGTTCGTCGATGTGGCCCGCATTCAGCGCGCCGCGGCGCGCGAGCGCGTCCCACAGATCGTCCTGGGCGAAGGCGCGCATGCGCAGCGCCCAGTCGATCACCGGGCCGGCGCCGTTCAAGGCCGGTTGCTCGGCGGTGCCGGTGACCGGCAGCACCTCGAGGTACAGCGCCGGCGCCAGCCGCCGGTTCAGGCGCAGTTCCTCGTCGCAGTAGAAGCGCCGCTGTGCCAGGGTCGTGAAATCGAGGAAGCCGAGGTTGACCGCCTTCTTGATCTTGTAGGCCTGCGGCCCGGCCAGCAGCACGAACGAGATGTGGGTCTCGATCAGGGACACCGTGCCGGCGGGGTGCCGTGCGCGCAAGGATTGCAGCAGCGCCTGCACCGCACGGCGTTGCCGGCTGGCGCTCGGCTCGCGTGTGCTGGACACACTCACGGCGTGGCTCAGTCGCTGTAGCGTTGCAGTACGTATTCGACCCGGCGCGTCGCCCAGCGCGGCGGCGGGCGGTATCGGCCTGGCCTGCCGGGCCGGCGACGAATGTGCGGCCAGCCATTGCTGCCACGCCGGCCACCACGAGCCTTCGCGCGACGGCGTCTGCTGCAGCCACTGTTCGGGCTCGACCCAGACGCTGTGCTCGATGCGGCGACCGATGCGGTAGTTGCGACGTGCGTGCCCGGGCTCGGACACGATGCCGGCGTTGTGACCGCCGCTGGCCAGCACGAAGGTGATCTCGCTGTCGCACAGGTGGTGCAGCTTGTACACCGAGCGCCACGGCGAGATGTGGTCGCGTTCGGTGCCGACCAGGAACAGCGGCAGCCGGATGTCGGCCAAGGACACGGCGCGCCCGTGCACGCGGTAGCTGCTGGTGGCCAGCGCGTTGTGCAGGTACAGCGCGGTCATGTACTCGTGGTACATGCGCGCCGGCAAGCGCGTGGTGTCGGCGTTCCAGGCCATCAGGTCGGTGCGCTGTTCGCGCTCGCCCATCAGGTATTCGTGCATGCGCCGCGTCCACACCAGTTCGCGCGAGTGCAGGAACTGGAACGAGCCGGCCATCTTCTTGCCACTGTGGTAGCCGGTGCCGTTGTTGATCTCGTCGAGGTAGCCGATCTGGCTTTCGTCGACGAACAGGCCGAGCTCGCCGGGCTCGGAAAAGTCGGTCTGGGCGGCCAGCAGGGTCAGTGTCTTCGAGTGCAGGCAGCTCGCCTGCGCCATCGACGCCCTTCGCGTCGCCGTTGCGGCCGAGCGCGGCAGCGGCGATGGCCAGCAGCGTGCCGCCCAGGCAATAGCCCGCCGCATGCACGGCCTGCGCCTTGCCGTGCAAGGTGCCGATGGCGCGCAACGCATCGAACACGCCCAGGCGCAGGTAGTCGTCCATCGTCAGGTCGCGGTCGGCCGTGTCGGGGTTGAGCCACGACAGCATGTACACCGTATGCCCTTGCCGCACCAGGTAGCGCACGAGGGAGTTGTGCGGCTGCAGATCGAGGATGTAGTACTTCATGATCCACGACGGCACGATCAGCAAGGGTTCGGGGTGCACTTTGGCGGTTTGCGGCGCGTAGCGGATCAACTCGATCAGGCGGTTTCGCAGCACGACCTTGCCCGGCGTGATGGCCAGGTTGCGCCCGACCTCGAAGCGCGCGGCCTCGGCCAACTGCTCCGCGTCGGGCAGGCCCGTTGCGTCGGCGAGCCAGTGCATCGCACCCTTGGCCAGGTGCGTGCCCCACGATTTCACGGCGTCCTGCTGCACGACCGGGTTGGTGGGCAACCAGTTGGCCGGCGCCATCACGCCCAGCCACTGGCGGGCGAAGAACTGCGTCATGTCGACATGGTGCGCCGTCATGCCCGGCATGCACGCGGCCTCGCGCCAGAAGGCTTCGCTGTTGCGAAAGCCGGTGCGCAGCACGCTGAATGGCCACGCCGCCCAGGCCGGGTGACGAAAGCGCGGGTCGTCGTCGGCACCGCCGGCGGGACCTTCGCTGCCGTCACCGGCCGCCCGCCGCAGCGTGTCGGCACCGAGCTGCGTGGCCAATGCCGCCAGCTCCATCTGCCGCCCCGGCGACAGCGCCAGGTGCCAGGCCCAATCGGCCCAGGCCAGCGACAGCGACACCGGCGACAGCCCCCCAGTCAAGGGTGCGGCGCTGGCGTGCAGCAAGCGGTCCAGGCGCTGGGTCGGCGACTCCGCTGGGTGGGGGTGCGATGCAAGTGCGGGCTGGGTGTCGATGGTCATGATGGCGATGACTGCCGGCAGCGAGCGGGCAGGCGCAAGAGTGATTGTGCGAGCGCGAGCCGTCGCATTGGCTTGATGCATGCCAATTGCCGGGTCACGCCGGGCGCTGCTTCGCGCAGTGCATGGGTCAATGTTCGGTAGCGCACGGAGTTTGGCGCGCGTCAGGACTACGCTGACGCCGAATGGATTCACGTACGCCTCGCTTGGTGCGCTTGCGAACAGAACTTGTGTTGGCGCAACGTGGCTCGCCACCAGATCCAGGTACACCCAATCACTCATCGACGCTGACGAAGGGAAACCCCATGAACTGGGATTTGATCAAGGGCAATTGGAAGCAAGTCACCGGCAAGGCCAAGGAGCAATGGGGAAAGCTGACCGACGACGACCTCGATGTCGTCGCCGGGCGGCGCGACCAGCTTGCCGGCAAGATCCAGGAACGCTACGGCGTGGCCAAGGACGAGGCCGAGAAGCAACTCGCCGCGTGGGAGCGCAAGGCCAGCGAGTCGTGGTTCAGCAAGAAGTAGCCGTACGCGCGGTCGGCTACAGCCACGCCATGACGGCACGATGAGTGCCGATCGGATGGCGCCAGTGGCAGCCGGCCTTGTGATTCGCCCGTCGTCAATTCAAGGAGAGTAAGCATGCTCGAAACCATCATCGTCATCCTGGTCGTCCTTTGGCTGCTGGGCCTGGTGACGTCGTACACGATGGGCGGATTCATCCACGTCCTGCTGGTGATCGCCATTGTGGTGGTCCTGCTGCGTGTGATCCAGGGCCGGCGACTCTAGCGCTCCCGCGGCGATTCGCGCGCGCTCCGGTCCGGTCTGGGCCGGCGCCGCCGTTGCCACTCTCGGTCAAGTCAAGGCGCGTGCAGGTCTTCCTTGAACGCGACAACCCAGCGCCCCCCGCCGGCCGCCTTGGCGCGGTAGAGCGCACGATCGGCGGCGGTGCTCACTTCGTTGAATCCGTCACTCTGACTGGTGCGAAACGCGATGCCGATGCTGGCACCGACGCGCACCGTGTGGCCAAGAATGATGATCGGCTCCGAGACGCTGGCAATGATCTTGTCGGCGAGGGCGCCGGCCGTGTCCACGGTCTGTGATCCCCTCTGGACGATCGCGAACTCGTCGCCTCCGATCCTTGCCACCACGTCGTCCTTGCGAACCGTGTGCCGTATGCGGCTTGCCACGATCCGCAGCACCTCGTCGCCCACCGCGTGGCCATGCGTGTCGTTGACCGGCTTGAACACATCCAGGTCAAGGTAGAAGAACGCAAAGTGACCCTGCTCGTCGCGCCGTCCAATGTCAGCCTGCGTGAACAGGCTGTACAGGCGGTTGCGATTCGGCAGTCCGGTGAGTGCATCGGCGTCGGCACGGCGACGCAGCTCCTCGACCTCCAACTGCTCTGAAATGTCCTGCAGGATGCCCAGGGCGATCAGCCCTCGTCCGATCTGTCGTGGCCGGAACTCGAGCTTCAGCTCGGCAGAAAAGGTTTCGCCATCCGCGCGCCGGCAGGCCAGCTTCACGATGCGCCGGGCAGAGGCGTCGTTCGCCTGCAGCGTCTCGCGCAATCGGTCGGTGGTCGGTGGGCGCGACAAACCCAAGCAATTGATCCAGGGTCTCAGGCGCCTCGGCCGCGCCGTGGGTGCGGAAGATGCTGCAGAACATGGCGTCGAAGCGCAGCCTGTCCTCGTCGATGTCGTATTCCCAGCCGGTCACCGCGGCAATTTCCTGCGTGCGCCGAAGGCGCCGCTCCACGTCGAGCAGGCTCTCGGCCAAGTCGCCGCTGGCGAACGAGCGACCAGATGCGCTGGCCGACGAGCGTGAGCGCGGTGACGTCATCGGCGTCGTACGCTTCGTCCTTGTTGCCGACGCCGATCAGGAGCCGCACTTTGCCCTGGTCGATGACCGGCACGCCGAGATGGCGCTGCAGCGCGGAGTGGCCCTGCGGCAAGCCACGCTTCTCCACCTTCGAGGGGTAGTCGTTGTGCACGCACGGGAGCGCGCTCGCGCGCCGAATCGGCCCAGATCCCGGCCGTCGAGACCGGGTAGTGGCGATCGTAGACCGCCGTGCAATAGCCCCGGGTGTCGCGCGACCAGGCGCCGAGTTCGATCGTGTCTTGATCCTCGTTCAGGTAGTGCAGGTAGCCGATGCGGCTCGACGTCGCCTCCTGCGCGAGATCGATGCCTTCCTGGATCAGCTCCCGCTCCGGCAATTCCGCCGCCACGAGTTCGAGTCGCAGAATCGTGCGCAGTGCGGAGTCCGTGAGCGGCATCGTTGCACCCAAGGTCATTGCGTTGCCGACGACATACGCCCCCAGTGGATGGCGCACGCGGTACGCAGAGTCCGGAGACCGGTCGTCGTCGGCCCGGCCGGCACAGTATGGCTGAGCATGGGCGCGCGCTCAATGCAGCGATGGGCTTGACGCAAAGCAAGCGCGCGGGTGTCGGCCGCACGCGCCTCCGCGTTGGCAGCATTCGCCGATTGACTGCTGTGCCGCGAGGGGCAAACAATCGACACACACGGACGATCCGGTTGGCTTGGCGTCGACGTTGTTTGACAGCGCACCGGTGTGGGAGGGACTGGCGATGCGGCTTGGAGAAGTCAAGCGATACGGGCTGACGCTCATCGTGCTGGTCTTCGTGTGTCAGATTGGCATCGCGCAAACCGGTAGCGCCGCGCTGGCCAGGCAGGAGTACGAGGACGCCGACGCCTGGATTCGCTACGGCGATGGCCTGGCGGCGGTCAGCGAATACGCCGATGCGGTGCGCGCCTACGAGCGTGGGCGCCGGCTCGCAGTTAACAACCGGACGCCCTTCGACCGCGCCGCGCTGGATGCCAAGATCGCCGCCGCCTCGCAGGCCAGGGACGCACCGCGACGATCGCCCGATCTGATACCCGAGCCGCTGCCGCCACTGCCGCACCAGCCCGGTAGCGACTCCGAGCCGCGGTTCCTGGCGGAGCGCGCAGGCCAGGTGCGGCCGTGGACAGTGAGGGCGCAGTACTCTAAGGCCGAGATGCAGGTGACGGACGCCGAGCTCAAGGCGTTCGACGCCAACCTGCACAAGTTCATGGACGTGCTCGCCAGCACACCAGTGCTGAGCCCGCCGATGGGGTTCGAACTCGATGTCGCGGCCTCGCTCGGCAGTTTCGAGGACGTAAAGGAGCGGCAACGTTACGTCGCTGCGCGCCTGCCGCTGCGTGGCGCGATCCGCTTCAGCGGCTCGCCCTATCTGGAGATGTCACTGCGTTCGAAGTCGACCGGTGCCAAAAGTGTTGGCGTCGGCATCGCGGAAGAAGTGCTGTGTCGCAACGAGATAACGGTCAATGCACGGCCGAGCTTCGATCCCGGCTCCGGCAGCGACCGCATCGATGACGGCGACGCCACCTATCTTCTCGAGCCGACGAAGGACGGTGAGCTCAGCGGCATACCGGTTTTCAACGACACGCTCGTCATCGCGCGCCCGGGCGCCGTGCTGTGGACACCGGTAAGCATGGAGCGGGCCTTGAAGGTGCTGATGCCCAGTTTCGAGAGCGCCGCGAAGTCGGCCGGCGGTGGCATCGACGGCAAGAAGAGGGCCTACGCCGACTTCATGTCTGCCGAGGCGCAGGAAAAGCGCCGACGCGAAGTCGCAGCGCATCGCGACGCCGGCGCCGAAGCCAATGCGCGCAAGCTCGAGACCATGCAGCGCCGTTGGGAGGAGGATGCGCGCAAGGAGGCCGAGGCGGCGGATGTCGATCCCAAGAACCGGGCCACCATCGACGCGTACGCGAATGCACGGGCCGCGCTGGCTGCGCTGGAGTCGGCGGGCCGGGCGGCACCGGCGTGCATCGTGGCGGGTCGCGCGCGTTCCTCAATCAGCGAATGGCGCGTGGTGCCGATCGGCAGCCCCGGCTGCCGGCCGCTGGTGCAGAGCAATCCCGATCTGTTGATCGCAAGAGTTCCGCGTGGCGAATTGCAGATCTTGCAGGTGGCCCATGTCACCAAGGTCAACCAATGGCTCGAAAGCAAGAAGCTGCAGCGCAATCAACCGGGCGACTGCGTGGCGATGGCCAGAATCCTGCGACAGACGCCCTGGCAACAGCTCGTCGACCTGCTCGCGCGCTGACCTTATGAATGTCCACAAGGGCCGCCGCCTGCCGAGAAGTACATCGATCGGGACACCCGAAGGCCGCTGACCGGGTCGCAGCGCCGGGGCGCTGCACGCGCAGCGCTCCGCCCGCGATCAGCGCTGCGAGAAGTCGAGCGCGTTCGTCAGGTCGCCGGCCTTCTCGCGCACGCCGGGCAAAGGCTCGAGCGCAAAGCGGCGCGTGATCAACTTGATGATCGACGTCGTGTCGTACGAGGTCTTGTCGACGAAGCCGCGCCTGGCGAACGGCGAGACGATCAGCGCCGGCACGCGCGTGCCCGGCCCCCAGCGGTCGCCCCAGCCGGGTCCCTTGCGGCGGCGGCATGTGGTCCCAGTAACCGCCGTTCTCGTCGTAGGTGACGATGACCAGCATCTTCGGCCACAGCGGGCTCGCGCGCAGGCGCGTCAGCACCGCGTCGATGTGGGCATCGCCCTGCGCCAGGTCGGTGTAGCTCGGGTGCTGGTTCAGCCGCCCGACCGGCTTGTAGAAGCTCACCGCCGGCAACTTGCCGGCGTCGATGGCGGCGGCGAAGTCGTCGTAGTCCTTCAGGTGCTGCTCGCGGTCTGCGGTGCCGGGCGCGAAGCGCGCGTAGTAGTTGAAGGGCTGGTGGTGCGGCTGGAAGGCCAGTTCGCCGCGCGCGGTGTTGTAGATCACGTTGCGCTTCTCGCTCGGCGGGCGGCGGCCGTCGGCGACGGCGGCATTCCAGCCGCCGGCGTACCAGGCCCAGCTGATGCCCTTGGCGCTCAGCGTATCGCCGACGGTCTTGAGCGATTGCGGCGGCACCGGCGCCTTGCTCGGATCGGCGAGCGCCAGGTCGCCGCCTTCGGCGGGCGCGATGCCGCTCGGCTGGTAGGGCGCCTGCAAGGTGTTGACGGTGAAGCCGTCGGGCGTGACGCTGCCGTCGAAGACCTGCACCGGGCCGTTCATCACCGATGCGGGCGAACTGGCCTGCTTCTTCAGGCGGCCGTTCGGCGTCGAGTTGCGGCCGCAGGCGCGCGGGTGCGTCGGCGAAGACCGGCGTGCAGGCGCAGATCAACCACTGGTGGTTCAGGTACGAACCACCGAACGCGCTCATGAAGAAGTGGTCGGCCAGGGTGTATTCCCGGGCCCACTTCCACAGCTTCATCTGCGAGCCGTCCCAGTAGCCCATGACCCACGCACCGGCGGTGCTCATGGCCACGAACTTGTTGTTCGCCCCGCCGTTGATCTGTTCGATGTTCTGGTAGTAGGCGTGGATCGGGCTGGGCAGCACCTCGCCGGCATTGCGGTCGACGGGCGCGCTGTCGATGCGGAACGGCCCGTTGGGCAGGCCCTTCGGGTACTTGTCGCTGGCCTTGCCGCCTTCGTAGACGGGGGGCAGGGTGGGCAGCGGCTTGCCGTCGTGATCGAGCTGCGTCTTCTGCGCCGGCGTGGCCTGCGCGATGCCGTCGGCGCCCGGGAACAGGCCATACAGGTGATCGAAGCTGCGGTTCTCGGCGTAGATGACGACGATATGCTCGATCTGCTCGAGGCCCGCCGGGCTGCGGCGCTCGAGCGACACCGGCGCGCAGGCCGCGAGGCACGCAGCGCCAATCGCCAGGAAGGTGCGGCGGGTCGACTTGCGCAGGCTCATCGCTGTCTCCAGGGGTGGCCCGGACATCCTAGCGCACCCGGCCGCAATTGGCGCAGTGCGGCCGCGTCGCGCGTCGCTGCGCGGCAGTTCAGCGCCGGCCCGCCGTCAGTAGCAGCTCGTTCGGGCCCTGCCAGCCGCTGGCGGTGTTGAAGACCGCGAGGCGCTCTTCGATCTCGGCCCAGGCCGCCGCGGCGGCCTGGGCGTCGAGCCGGCCGAGAATCTGCAGGACCGGGCTGGCCGAGCTGCGAATGAAGTCGACGTAGTGGCGCGCGGAGGGCAGTGTGAACGGTGCGTCGATGACGGTGGTCGCGACTTCGTTGAACCCGGCCTGCTGGAACAGCGCGTCGGCCAGTCCGGGGCGCCCCAGGCTCAGCAGACCGCCCGGCTTGATATGGGTCGCGCGGTGCGAGGCCGGCGTGCTTGAGCGCGGTCGACATCAGGATCGTGATGCAGGGGTTGCGCTCGGGTCGCGAGAACACCATCGTGCAGACACCGCCGCCGGGGCGAAGCGCGTGGTGCATTTCCAGCAGGCCCTGCAGCGGGTTCGGGAAGAACATCAAGCCCAGCCGGCACACCGCGGCGTCGAAGCTGGCCGGTGCCAGGCCCAGGCTCTCGCCGTCGGCCACCTGCGTGCGCACGTTGCGGTGGCCGGCGCGTTCGGCGTTGGCCTGTGCCAGGGCCACGATCGCCGGCGACAGATCGGTGGCAAGCACGGAGCCAGTGGGGCCGACGCGCTCGGCGACCAGCAAAGTCTGCTCGCCCGCGCCTGCCGCCACGTCGAGCACCCGCGCGCCGGGCTTGACGCCCGCCATCTCGAGCATGGCCTCGGTGCCGCGGGCGAGCCAGGCGCCGATCTGCGCCGCATGATCGTTCCAGCCCTGGGCCGACCGGTCCCACTGGTGGCGCATGGCGGCCTTGAAGGCCTGCTGTTCGGGGCTGGGCGTGAGCGGCATCATCGGTTCTCCTGACGGTTGAGGGGCCGGTCGGCATGGCCGGGGTGCTGAAGCACAATCGACCGCGCCGAGCCTTTGCCGCAAGGCTAGGCGGCGCAGTCACGTTGCGTAACCCGCAAGCCTGCAAGACCGAGCCGCAAGACTGCATAGCCGCAGGTACAGCCACGAGCACAGCGCCCCCGATGTTCGATTGGAACGATCTCAAGGTGTTTCTCGCCGTCGCGCGCCACGGCAGCACCGTCGCGGCCGGCCGCGCGCTGCAGATCGACCAGTCGACCGTGCAGCGCCGGCTGGCCGAGCTCGAACGGCGCATCGGCCAGCCGCTGGTCAAGCGCCACACCAGCGGCTATCGGCTGACCGAGTTCGGCCAGTCGCTGCTGGGGCAGGCCGAACAGGTCGGCAGCGCAGTGCTGGCGTTGGAGCAGCAGATCGAATCGGCGCGGCGCGAGGCGGTGGGCGTGATCCGTGTCACCGGCCCCGAGCCGATCGTCTACCGCATCACGCAGTCGTCGCTGATCGAGCGCTTCCACGCCCGCCACCCCGGATTGCGTGTCGAGTTCGTGATGAGCGACAAGTACCTCGACCTGACCAAGGGCGACGCAGACGTGGCGCTGCGCTCTGGCGACACCGACGACGACGCGCTGGTCGGGCGCAAGATCGGCGATTCGATCTGGGCCGTGTACGCCAGCCGCAAGTACATCGAGCGCTGCGGCCGGCCGGAGCGCGTCGAAGCGCTCGACCAGCACGACTTGATCGGCTTTGACGAGGCGATGGCCAAGCACCGCGCGGCCCAGTGGCTACAGGCAGGTGGCGCCCAGGGGCCGCATCGTGGCGCGCAACAGCAGCGTGCTCGGACTGCTGTATTCGGCCAAGGCGGGCATTGGCATTGCGCCGCTGCCAACGGCGATCGCCGACGCCGAGCCCGAACTGGTGCGCGTGCTCGGGCCGATTCCCGAACTGGCGCGCATCTGGCGCGTGCTGACGACGCCCGAGTTGAGGCATACGCCGCGCGTGAATGCGTTCTTCGAGTTCATCGTCGAGGAGATCGATGCGCTGCGGCCGATCCTGACGGGCTGAAGCCGTGGCTCGGCCTCGCTAAACTGCGCGCCTCCCGCCCACCCAAGGCCAGCCGCGCCGACATGACCCTCGATCTCTTCGCCCCCGAACCACCCGCGCCCGCCGACGACGACGCCATCACGCTGGCGCATTACGCCGAGCGGGCCTACCTCGAATACGCCTTGTCGGTGGTCAAGGGCCGCGCGTTGCCCGATGTCTGCGATGGGCAGAAGCCCGTGCAGCGCCGCATCCTGTACGCGATGCAGCGCATGGGGCTGGCCTTCGGCGCTGCGCCGGGCGGGCCCAAGGCGGTCAAGAGCGCGCGCGTGGTCGGCGACGTGCTCGGCCGCTACCACCCGCATGGCGACACCGCCGCCTACGACGCGATGGTGCGCATGGCGCAGGATTTCGCGCTGCGCTATCCGCTGATCGATGGCCAGGGCAATTTCGGCTCGCGCGACGGCGATGGCGCCGCGGCGATGCGCTACACCGAGGCGCGGCTGTCGCCGATCGCACGTCTGTTGCTCGACGAGATCGACGAGGGCACGGTCGACTTCATCGCCAATTACGACGGCTCGACCGAAGAGCCCACGGCAGTTGCCCGCGCGGCTGCCCTTCGTGCTGCTCAATGGCGCGTCGGGCATTGCGGTCGGCCTGGCCACCGAGGTGCCGAGCCACAACCTGCGCGAGGTGGCGGCCGCGGCGGTGGCGCTGCTGAAGAACGAGAAGCTCTCCGACGACGAGCTGTTTGCGGCGCTGCCCGGCCCCGATTACCCGGGCGGCGGCCAGATCATCAGCGCCGAGGCCGAGATCCGCGAGGCCTACCGCACGCGGCCGCGGCAGCCTCAAGGTGCGCGCGCGCTGGAGCATCGAGGACCTGGCGCGCGGGCAGTGGCAACTCGTGGTGCACGAGTTGCCGCCCGGCACCAGCACGCAAAGGGTGCTCGAAGAGATCGAGGAGTTGACCAACCCCAAGGTCAAGGCCGGCAAGAAGGCGTTGACGACCGAGCAGGTGCAGCTCAAGGCGGCGCTGCTCGCGGTGCTCGACACCGTGCGCGACGAGTCGAACAAGGATGCGGCGGTGCGGCTGGTGTTCGAGCCGAAGACGCGCACCGTGGAGCAGCAGGAGTTGATCAACACGCTGCTGGCGCAGACCAGCCTGGAGAGCAGCGCGCCGATCAACCTGACGATGGTCGGCATCGACGGCCGGCCGACGTTGAAGAGCCTGCGCCAGATGCTCGCCGAGTGGACGCAGATTCCGCCAGGCCACCGTCGAGCGTCGCACGCGGCACCGGCTGCGCCGGGTGCAGGAGCGCATCCACGTGCTCGAAGGCCGGCAGCTGGTGCTGCTCAACATCGACGAGGTGATCCGGATCATTCGCCAGGCCGACGAGCCCAAGCCGGCGTTGATCGCGCGCTTCAAGTTGAGCGAGCGGCAGGCCGACGACATCCTCGACATCCGCCTGCGCCAATTGGCGCGGCTGGAAGCGATCCGCATCGAGCAGGAGCTCAAGGCCCTGCGCGAAGACCAGGCCAGGCTGGAGGACATTCTGGGCAGCGCCGCGGCGCTCAAGCGCACGGTGATCAAGGAGATCGAGGCCGACGCGAAGCAGTTCGGCGATGCCCGGCGCACCGTGCTGCAGGCCGACAAGCGTGCGGTGGCCGAGGTCAAGGTGATCGACGAGCCGGTGACGGTGGTGGTCAGCCTGAAGGGCTGGGTCCGGGCGCTGAAGGGCCACGAGGTCGAGGTCGCCACGCTGGCCTTCAAGGCCGGCGACGGGCTGTACGGCGCATTCCCGTGCCGCAGCGTCGACACGCTGGTGGTCATCGGCAGCAACGGGCGCGTCTACAGCGTCGCCGTGGCGAGCCTGCCGGGCGGGCGCGGCGACGGCGTGCCGGTGACCTCGTTGATCGACCTCGAAGCCGGCACGCAGCCAGCGCATTACGTGGCCGGCGCGGCCGATGCACTGCTGCTGCTGGCCCACACCGGGGGCTTGGGCCTGTTGGCGCAGATCGGCGACCTGGTCAGCCGCCAGCGCGGCGGCAAGACCTTCCTCGCGCTCGAGCCGGGCGAGCATCTGCTGCCGCCGTCGTTCATCACGCCGCTGCACACGCGGGTGGCCTGCCTGGCGCTCAGCGGCCGGCTGCTGGTGTTTGCGCTCGCCGATCTGAAGCGCCAGGCCAATGGCGGTCGCGGCCTGACCTTGATGGATGTCGACGCGAAGGACCCGCTGCTGTCGGTGGCGGCCTGCGCCGATGCGCTGACCGTGCTCGGCAGCGGCCGCGGCGGCAAAGCCAAGGACGAGCTGCTGCGCGGCGAGCGGCTCGCTGCGCACGAAGGCAAACGGGCGCGCAGGGGACACAAGGTCGCCGGGCTGGTCAAGGCGCTGCAGTTGCTGGCCTGAGGCACACTCCCGGTCGCCACGTTTCGGAGGGTCGTTCAATGGATCGCAGACAGTGCCTGGCCTGGGCAACGGCATGGCCCCTGCTCGCGGGCGCGCAAACCAGCGCGAACCCGCTGCAGCTCATCGTGCCGGTGCCGCCCGGCGGCTCGGTCGACCTCACCGGGCGCTTGCTGGCCGAGCACCTGCCGCGCACGCTCAAACAATCGGTGGTGGTCGAGAACCGCCCCGGCGCGTCGGGCTCGATTGCCGCGGCCGGCGTGGCCCGCTCGCCGGGCGACGCGAACCAGTTGATGCTGGTCTTCGACTCGCATGTCACCAACCCGCTGGTCTACCCGCAGCTGCCCTACACCTTGCGTGATTTCACGCCGATCTCGCAGCTGCTGAGCTTCCCGCTGGTGTTCGCGGTGCCGGCCAGCCTGCCGGTCAACAGCGTCGCCGAGTTCGTCGAGCTGGCCCGCAGGAAGCCGGGGGCGCTGAACGTTTCCTCGGCCGGGCTGGGCACGCTCAATCACCTGGCGGCCGAGCTGTTCAAGATGCAGACGCGCACGCACATCGTGCACATTCCCTACCGCGGCGGCGTGCCGGCGCTGCAGGCGGTGATGAACGACGAAGTGCAGTTGTTCATGGGCAGCTGGGTGGCGATCGGCCCGCACGTGAAGAGCGGGCGCGTCAAGGCCCTGGCCGTGACCTCGGCCAAGCGCTACTCGGTGGCGCCGCAGCTGCCGACGATGGCCGAGGCCGGTGTCAAGGGCTTCGACGTCTCGACCTGGATCGGCGCGTTGGCGCCGGCGCGCATCGGGGCCGAGCGCCAGCAGGCGCTGCACGGCGCGCTGGTGCAGGCGCTGTCGGTGCCGGCGGTGCGCCAGACGCTGGCCCAGCAGGGCCTCGAATGGGTCGGCAGCACGCCGGCCGAGTTCGAGGCCTTCATGACCGCCGAGGGCCAACGCTGGCACGAACTGGTGATCGCGCAGCGCCTGGTTTTCGGCTGAGCACATGCCCACGCCAAGTGTGCAGTTTTGGCGCGGTTCTCGCGCACCGGTGACAATGGCGCTGCGCGGCGCACGGCTCCGGTCCTAGACTCAGCCCGATTCAAAGGCCGCGCCCGGCCCGCGACAGGAGAACAAGTTAGTGCAGCCCACCAACGTGGCCGATCCGGCCTACTTCCACAAGGTCGTCGATTGCCAATGGGCCTGCCCCGCCCACACCCCCGTGCCGGAGTACATCCGCATGATCGGGCAGGGCCGCTACAGCGACGCCTACATGGTCAACTGGGTGTCCAACGTCTTCCCGGGCATCCTCGGCCGCACCTGCGACCGACCCTGCGAGCCGGCCTGCCGTCGCGGGCGGGTCGAGGAGGGGAACCCCGGCGCAGCGCCGTCCCAAGCCGGGAGTGCCCCATGGGCCACGAAGGGGCCCCATTCGAGCCCCAGCGAGCCGCCGGGACGACGAAGCTCCTGCGGGGGCCACCTCCCAAGCCGGAGCCGGTGGCGATCTGTCGCTTGAAGCGGGTGGCTGCCGACCACAAGCAAGACATCACCTCGCGCCTGCCCAAGTCACGCCCACCGAACGGCAAGCGCATTGCCTGCGTCGGCGCCGGCCCGGCCTCGCTGACCGTGGCGCGCGACCTGGCGCCGCTGGGCTACGAGGTCACGGTCTTCGACGCCGAGGCCAAGCCGGGCGGCTTCATGCGCACCCAGGTGCCGCGCTTTCGCCTGCCCGAGTCGGTGATCGACGAGGAGTGCGGCTACATCCTGCGTGACAACGTGGTCTTTCGCAGTGGCGAGCGCGTGGACTCGATGAACGCGCTGCTGGCCGAAGGCTGGGACGCGGTGTTCGTCGGCTGCGGTGCGCCGCGCGGGCGCAACCTCGATCTGCCCGGGCGCTCCGAGGCGGCCGAACACATCAAGCTGGGCATCGACTGGCTGGCCTCGGTGTCGTTCGGCCACGTCAGCGCCGTCAAGCCGCGCGTCATCGTGCTTGGCGGCGGCAACACCGCGATGGATTGCTGCCGCTCGGCGCGGCGGCTGGGTGCGCACGACGTCAAAGTCATCGTGCGTTCGGGGTTCGAGGAGATGAAGGCCTCGCCGTGGGAGAAGGAAGACGCGATGCACGAGGGCATCCCGATCGTCAACTTCCACGTGCCCAAGGCCTTCGTGCACGAGGCGGGGGTGTTGAAGGGCATGCGCTTCGAGATCGTCGAGGCGGTGTTCGACGACAAGGGCCGGCGCAGCCTGAAGCCGACCGGCGCGCCCGACGCGTTCTTCGCCTGCGACGAGGTGCTGATCGCCGTCGGCCAGGAGAACGCCTTCCCGTGGATCGAGCGCGACAGCGGCATCGCCTTCGACAAGTGGGGCCTGCCGCTGCTGGACAAGAACACGATGCGCTCGACGACCGATCCGCGCGTGTTCTTCGGCGGCGACGCCGCGTTCGGGCCGAAGAACATCATCTGGGCCGTGGCGCACGGCCACGAGGCCGCGGTCTCGATCGACCGCCAGCTCTCGGGCGAAGACATCAACCAGCGGCCCTCGCCGCAGGTCAATCTGCTGTCGCAGAAGATGGGCATCCACGAGTGGAGCTACGACAACGCGGTCAGCAACGACCTGCGCTTCAAGGTGCCATGGACCAAGGCCGAGATCGCGCTGGCCAGCATCAAGGTCGAGGTCGAACTGGGCTTCGACGCCGCCACCGCGTTCAAGGAAACGCAGCGCTGCCTGAACTGCGACGTGCAGACGGTGTTTGCCGACAAGCTGTGCATCGAGTGCGATGCCTGCGTCGACATCTGCCCGATGGACTGCATCAGCTTCGTCGACAACGCCGATGAGGCCGACTTGCGCCAGCGGCTGAAGGCCCCGGCCACGAACATCGACGCAGGATCTGTACGTCAGCCCGGCGCTGAAGACCGCGCGCGTGATGGTCAAGGACGAAGACGTCTGCCTGCATTGCGGTCTGTGCGCGGAGCGCTGCCCGACCGGCGCCTGGGACATGCAGAAGTTCCTGCTGCAGATGGCGCATGCCGGGCCGGCGAGCCGCGACAACCCGAAGTCGGCGAAGGTGGTGATGGAGATCGCAAGCAAATGAGACGCCTGGAAGCAATCAACGACTTCGTCGTCAAGTTCGCCAACGTCAACGGCTCGGGCTCGGCCTCGGCCAACGAGTTGTTCGCCAAGGCGATCCTGCGCATGGGCGTGCCGGTCAGCCCGCGCAACATCTTCCCGAGCAACATCCAGGGCCTGCCGACCTGGTACGAGGTGCGCGTCTCCGAGCGCGGCTGGCTGGGCCGGCGCGGCGGCATCGACATGATGGTGGCGATGAACCCGCAGACCTGGGACGCCGACGTGCGCGAAGTCGAGCCCGGCGGCTACCTGTTCTACGACAGCACGCGGCCGCTGCCGGCGAGCGCGTTTCGCACCGATATCAACGTCATCGGCATGCCGATGACCGAGATCTGCAACGCCACCTACAGCGACCCGCGCCAGCGCCAGCTGTTCAAGAACATCCTGTATGTCGGCGCGTTGGCGCAGTTGCTGGGCATCGACCCGGCGGTGATCGAGACCCTGTTCTCCGAGCAGTTCAAGGGCAAGGAAAAGCTGCTGGCTTCGAACGTCCAGGCCCTGCACCTGGGCCTGGATTTCGCGCGCGAGCATCTGGCCGCCCACCCGGTCGGCCTGCAGGTGCTGCGCCGCGACCGCGTCGGCAACCGCATCTTCGTCGACGGCAACGCTGCCGCTGCGCTGGGCTGCGTGTACGGCGGCGCGACGGTCTGTGCCTGGTACCCGATCACGCCGAGTTCGTCGCTGGCCGAGGCCTTCCAGTCGTATTGCCAGAAGCTGCGCCACGACCCGGCCACCGGCGCCGCCAATTACGCCGTCGTCCAGGCCGAGGACGAGATCGCATCGATCGGCATGGTGACCGGCGCGGGCTGGAACGGTGCGCGCGCCTTCACCACCACCTCGGGCCCGGGCGTGAGCCTGATGACCGAGTTCATCGGCCTGGCCTACTTCGCCGAGATTCCGGTCACGATCATCAACGTGCAGCGCGGCGGGCCGTCGACGGGCATGCCCACGCGCACCCAGCAGGCCGACCTGCTGAGCTGCGCCTACGCCTCGCATGGCGACACCAAGCATGTGCTGCTGCTGCCCGAAGACCCGAAGGAGTGCTTCGACCACGCGGCGATGGCGCTCGACCTGGCCGACCGCCTGCAGACGCCGATCTTCGTCATGACCGATCTCGACATCGGCATGAACCAGCGCCTGTGCGAGCCCTTCGAGTGGGACGACGCGCGCCGCCTGGACCATGGCAAGGTGATGAGCGCCGCCGACCTGGACGCCGGGCGCGAGTTCGCGCGCTACAAGGACGTCGACGGCGACGGCATCCCGTGGCGCACGCTGCCCGGCACGCACGAGAGCAAGGGGGCGTACTTCACGCGCGGCACCACGCGCGACCCCTACGCGCGCTACTCGGAGGCCGGCCCGGACTACACCTACAACGTCAAGCGCTTGCTGCAGAAGTTCGACACCGCGGCCGCGCTGGTGCCGCCGCCGGTGCTGAAGAAGGCCACGCGCAAGACGCGCCTGGGCGCGATCTACTTCGGCTCGACCAGCCCGGCGATGGACGAGGCGCTGGAGATCCTGGCCAACGGCGGCATCCCGATCGACGCGCTGCGGCTGCGCGCCTTCCCGTTCCCCGACAGCGTGGCCAAGTTCATCGCGGCGCACGACGAGGTCTTCGTCGTCGAGCAGAACCGCGACGCCCAGATGCGCACGCTGTTGATGGCCGAACTCAACGCCAAGCCGTCGCGTCTGGTGCCGGTGCTGCACTTCGACGGCACGCCGATCACCGCGCGCTTCATCGCCGGCGCGATCACGCGCCACATTCATGCCGAGATCGTCGAACCCAAGCCCTCCAAGGAGACGGTCAAGTGACCTACCTGACCAAACCCAAGCTGCACCACCCGACGCTCGAGACGAACAAGGTCGGCTACACGCGGCGCGACTACGAGGGCAAGATCAGCACGCTGTGCGCGGGCTGCGGCCATGATTCGATTTCGGCGGCGATCGTGCAGGCCTGCTGGCAGCTCGACATCGAGCCGCACCGCGTGGCCAAGCTGTCGGGCATCGGCTGCTCGAGCAAGACGCCGGATTACTTTCTCGGCGCCAGCCACGGCTTCAACACCGTGCACGGGCGCATGCCCAGCGTGCTCACCGGCGCCAACCTGGCCAACCGCGAGCTGCTGTACCTGGGCATCTCGGGCGACGGCGACTCGGCGTCGATCGGCATGGGCCAGTTCGCGCATGCCATGCGGCGCGGCGTGAACATGGTCTACATCGTCGAGAACAACGGCGTCTACGGCCTGACCAAGGGCCAGTTCTCGGCCACGGCCGACCGTGGCAGCAAGAGCAAGAAGGGCGTGATCAACGCCGACAACCCGATCGACCTGGCGGCGCTGGCGCTGCAGCTCGGCGCGACCTATGTCGGACGCGGTTTCTCCGGCGACAAGGCGCAACTGGTGCCCCTGATCGAAGGCGCGATCCGCCACCAGGGCGCCGCCTTTCTGGATGTCGTCAGCCCCTGCGTGGCCTTCAACAACCATGCCGGCAGCACCCGCAGCTACGACTACGTGCGCGAGCACAACCACGCCGTCGATCGCATCGACTTCATCGACCTGGCCACCTCGGTCACCGCTTCACCGCCACCCGGCGAAGCGATCGACCTGCCGCAGGCCGACGGCAGCGTGATGCGGCTGCGCAAGTTGCGCGCCGACTTCGACCCGACCGACCGCTTGGCCGCGCTGGCCATGGTGCAGTCGCTGGGCGCCAAGGGCGAAGTCGCGACCGGCCTGCTGTATGTCGAGTCCGGCGCGGCCGACCTGCATGCCGCGCTCAATACCAGCGCCACGCCGCTGAACCGCCTCAAGGATGCCGAGCTCTGCCCCGGCAGCGCCGCGCTGGCGAAGATCAACGCGCGCTTGCGCTAGCGGTACCGCCGCGGGCTCGCTGCGTGCGCAGCCCGCGAGGGCGGTTCAACGGCGGCGCAGCAACAACCACAGCGCCGCGGCTGCCATGGCGGTGAACAGCCCGAGCGCCCAGAGCACGTACGGCACACCGAGCAGCGTCACCGCTGCATCGGCGCACGATGCGCGGGCCTCGAAGACCTCGGGCAACAGCGCGGGCAGGCCGCTGAAGTTCATGATGCGGTCGGCCAGCGTCAGGTTGCACGAGGTACTCGTGGCGGCAACGAAGTAGTGCCACAGCGCGGCCGCCATGCCCGCGCCACCCAGCACCAGCACGCCCAGCGTGGTGACCCTCGTGCCGCTGGCCGACCGCCAGGCCAGGCCAGCCAAGGCGACCAGCGCGATGGCGACGAAGATCAGCCGCTGCAACACGCACCAGGGGCAGGGCTGCATGTCGAAGTAATGTTGCGTGAGCAACGCGATGCCGACGGCACCCAGGGCCACTGCGGCAATGCCCACCTGTACCGGCGCGGTGGCGGCCTTCATGCGAGCTCGGCAATCATTTCGATCTCGACACAGGCACCGAACGGAATCTGCGCCACGCCGAAGGCGCTGCGCGCATGCGCTCCGATCTCGGGACCGAACACCTCGGCCAGCAACAACGAGCAGCCGTTGGTGACCAGGTGCTGCTCGGTGAACGTCGGCGTGCTGTTGACCAGGCTCATGACCTTGACGATGCGCCTGACGCGCCCGAGATCGCCGCCGCAGGCCGCGGCCAGCGTGCCGAGCAGGTCGATGGCGATGGCGCGCGCCGCGGCCTGGCCGTCGGCCGTGCCCATGGTCAGGCCGAGCTGGCCGACCCAGGGCTTGCCGTCCTTCTTCGCGATGTGGCCAGAGAGGAAGACCAGGTTGCCGCTGCGTACGAAGGGCACGTAGGCCGCGGCCGGCACCGCCAGCGGCGGCAGGCTGATGCCCAGGGATTGAAGGCGTTGGGCGACGGTCGTCATGGTCGAATCGTGGGGCTCGGATTGTTGCGGCGCGGCGATCCTACACTGTGTCGATGGCCGGCCCACACCACGCGATCGCCGACGCCTGGGGCCTGCGCGCGGCGGCCGTGGCGCTGGCCGCCATGGCCGGCGCGGCGCTGCAGATGCAGCAGCCGCATGCTGTGGCCGACCGCCGGCTACCTTGCCCTGATCGGCGTCGTGGCGTGTGCGGTCTGGCGGTTGCCTGGTTTGCTGCGGCTGCGCGCACATGGGCGCTGGCGCTCGCGCTGGCCACGGCGCTGTTCGCCGTCACCGGCCTGCGCGCTGGCGTGCGCCTGGCCGACCACCTGCCGGCCGCGCTCGAGGGCCGCGACATCGTCGTCGCCGGCGTGGTCGCCGGCCTGCCGCGCCAGTCGGCCGACGGCGTGCGCTTTACGTTCGACGTCGAGAGCGCCACATTCGATGGCCGCCCGGCCACGCTGCCGTCGCGCATTTCGCTGGGCTGGTACCGCGGCTGGAACGAGGACGCGCTGATCAGCGCACCGTTCGAGGCCCTGCGCGCCGGCCAACGCTGGCGCTTCACGGTGCGCCTGAAACAGCCGCACGGCGCGCTCAACCCGCACGGCTTCGACTTCGAGCTGTGGCTGTTCGAGCAGGGCATTCGCGCCACCGGCGACGTGCGCGCGACGGCAAAGGCGCCGGCCGAGCGACTGGCGGACGGCGCCGCGCAGCCGGTCGAGCGCCTGCGCCAGCGCGTGCGCGACGCGATCACGCTGCAGGTAGCCGATGCGCGCGCGGCGGGCGTGCTGGCGGCACTTGCGGTCGGCGACCAGGCGGCCATCGATCGCAGCGACTGGGAGTTGTTCCGCGCCACCGGCATTGCGCACCTGGTCAGCATCAGCGGCTTGCACGTGACGATGTTCGCCTGGCTCGCCGGTGCGCTGGTCGGCTGGCTGTGGCGGCGCAGCGAACGTGCGCTGCTGGCGCTGCCCGCCCCGACGGCGGCGCGCTGGGGCGGCGTGGCCTGCGCCGCGCTGTATGCGCTGTTGGCCGGCTGGGGCGTGCCGGCGCAGCGAACGGTGTGGATGCTGGCCAGCGCCGCATGGCTGGCGTCGCTGGGCATGCGCTGGCCGTGGCCGCTGCTGCTGTTGGCCGCGGCGCTGGTCGTGACGCTGCTCGACCCCTGGGCGCTGCTGCAACCGGGCTTCTGGTTGTCGTTTGCCGCGGTCGGCCTGTTGCTGGCGTCGGCGCCGGTGCAGCGCGATACGGTGGTCGCTGGCGACCACCGGCAGGCGTTCATGCGCACCGTGCGCCACGGCCTGCGCACGCAGGTCGTGGCCACGCTCGGGCTGGCGCCGCTGACGCTGGTCTTCTTCCAGCAGCTGTCGGTGGTCGGGTTCGTGGCCAACCTGGTGGCGATCCCGTTGGTCACGCTGCTGATCACGCCGCTGGCACTGCTGGGCGTGCTGGCGCCGCCGCTGTGGCAGGCCGGCGCCGGGCTGGTGCACGCGCTGGCCGAAGGCTTGGGGTGGCTGGCGGCGATGCCGGGCGCGGTGTGGACCGCTGGCGCCGCGCCCGCGTGGGCGCAGGGCGCCGGCCTGCTCGGCGCGGTGCTGCTGCTCTCGCCGCTGCCGTGGCGGCTGCGCGCACTGGCGCTACCGCTGATGCTGGCGCTGTTCGTGCCGCCGCATCTCGCGGCCGGGCGAGGGTCAGATGGAGGTCACGCTGGCCGACGTCGGTCAGGGCAGCGCGGCACTGGTGCGCACGCGCAATCACCTGCTGCTGCACGATGCCGGGCCGCAATACTCGCCGGACAGCGAGGCCGGCACGCGTGTCTTGCTACCGCTGCTGCGCAGCCAGGCCGCGCGGCGCATCGACTTGCTGATGCTCAGCCACCGCGATGCCGATCACGTCGGCGGCGCTGCTGCGCTGCTGGCCGGCATGCCGGTGATGGCGCTGTCGTCGTCGCTCGAAGCCTCGCACCCGTTGCGCGCCAGTGGCCTGCCACATACCCGCTGCGAGGCCGGACAGCAATGGCAGTGGGATGGCGTGCGCTTTGCGGTGCTGCATCCGCCGGCCGCGGATTACCAGCGCGCGGCGGCGAAACCCAACGCCATGAGCTGTGTGCTGCGCATCACCGACGCCGCCGGCCGCAGCCTGCTGCTGACCGGCGACATCGAGGCCGAGCAGGAGCAGCGCTTGCTGCTGGCCGATGCCGCGGCACTGCGCAGCAGTGTGCTGGTGGTGCCGCACCACGGCAGCCAGACGTCATCGACGGCCGCGTTCCTCGACGCCGTGCAGCCGCGCCTGGCACTGATTCAGGCTGGCTACCGCAATCGTTACGCTCACCCGGCGCCCGCGGTGATGCAACGCTACGCCGAGCGCGGCATTTCGGTGCTGCGCTCGGACATGTGTGGTGCCTGGTCATGGCCACCGGGCAGCGGCGAAGACGCCGGCTACTGCGAGCGCGACGCTTCGGCGCGTTACTGGCACTACCGGCCTCACGGCCGGCAAGCCGTCACGGATTGATCGCGATCTCGTTCTTGACCAGCTTCACGCCCTTGGTGTTCATGGCGATCGTGCCGGCGGTGCTCCGCTCGGTCGCGTTCTTGGCGAATCCCGACAGCATCACGGTGCCATTGAGGGTCTCGACACTGATGCTCGTGCCAGCGACAGACTTGTTCTCGAGCAAATGGGCCTTCACCGCGGTCGTGATGCTCGCGTCGTCGACATAGGCGCCGACGCGTTTCCTGGCCGCGCGAGACGGCACAGCCCACGGACGTGAGCATGACGAGCGCGGCAGCGGTGGCGGCGAGTGTGGTGCGAATGAACATGGAAGATCTCCTTTGAGGTGAGACGGTTGCTTGTATTCGGCGATTCGTCTCGACGGGCGGTGATGAGCCCCACCACCCATGGGCATAGAAACGGGGCAACGAGGCCAGGACCGAACCTTAGAAGTCTTGGCGTGCTGCATCTATCGGAGCGAAGCGTCACTGCGTGTAGGACGGAGCCGCGCGAGCGTGCACGCGCTGTTGGCCTCGCCATGCAAGCGGGCGTCAACGCGACGCTGAGTTACTTCTTGTCGACCTGGTTGCCGATCACGCCGCCGACGGCTGCGCCGCCGACGGTGCCGGCGGCACTGCCGCCGGTCAGGACGGCACCGGCCACGCCGCCGATGGCTGCGCCGGTGGCGGTGTTCTTTTCGCGCGGCGACATGTTGCTGCATGCGCCGAGTGACATGGCGAGCGAGGCTGCTGCGAGCGTGGTGACTAGACGGATGTTCATGATGGCTTCCTTTGATTGAAATGGCCGGGTGTCCCAGGCAACCAACGGCTGAGGGCCATCGGTTTCCTTGGGGTGCCCCATGTTGGATGTGCGGCGCACGGCGAGCCATCAGGCGCCAACGCGCCTTCGTGTAGGAGGAGGCCGCAACCGCGGCCGAGGATGGCTGCCGCGCGGGTGTGAATGGCGGCGCGTAGGACAGCGACTACCGCAATCGCCGGCGCAGTCTGCTGTCGACGGCCGACGGCGCTGCCGATACTCGCGGCAGTGCGTCTGCCCACTCGTGAAGGCCTGACCATGAACTACATCGCCCTATCGTTCATTGCCCTGACCGTCGTCGCATCGCTCGGCGTGGCCGTATGGTCCTGGGTCGCGATGAACAGCGTGACCGAAGAGTTGCGAACCTTCGTCGGCTTCGAGAGCATGCACTTCGAGAGCTGAGCCCATGATGCTGATGGTTCCCGTCGACGACGTTGACCCTGCGACGTGCCGGGCTCCATTCGCGAGCCGCTGCCTGCGCCGGCTGGATCTGCGCCAGGCGGCGTTGGCGGTGTTGGCCGTGCTGGGCAGCCTGTTTGCGCTGCATTGGGCCAGCGCGGTCGTTGTGCCGCTGCTGTTGGGCTTGATGTTCAGCTATGCGGCTAACGCCGCTGGTCGACCGCATGGTGCGCCTGCATCTGCCGCGCGCATTGGCGGCGGCATTGCTGCTGCTGGGTATCGTCGGTGGCGCTGCGTCGCTGGCCTATTCGCTGGGCGACGACGCCGCGGCCATGATCGAAGCGCTGCCTGCGGCGGCGCAAAAGGTGCGGCGTGGCCTCGACGCTCAGCCGCAGCCAAGGCTCGGCCAACACCATCGACAGGATGCAGAAGGCGGCCGCCGAGGTCGAGCGCAGTGCCGATCAGGCCGCCGGCATGAACCTGGCGCCCGGCCGCGACGTGACCAAGGTCCAGATCGAGCGGTCTCGGTTCAACATCAAGGATTACCTCTGGCCGGGTGCGCTCGGGGTTGCGGCGGCCGCGGCGCAGGCCACGGTGGTGCTCCTGATCACCTTCTTCCTGCTCGCTTCCGGCGACCTGTTCCGGCGCAAGATGATCAGGATTGCCGGCCCGGACTTTGGCCGCAAGAAGCTCACGCTGCAGGCGATGGACGAGATCGTCGACCAGATCCAGCGCTTCCTGGTGGTGCAGGTATTGACCAGTGCCTTGGTCGGTGTGGCGACCTGGCTCGCATTCATGTGGCTGGGCATCGAGCATGCGGCGGTCTGGGGCGCGGTCTCGTTCGTGCTGAACTTCATCCCCTACCTGGGCGCCATCGTCGTCACCGGGGCCTCGGCGTTGATGGCCTTCGTGCAGTTTGGCTCGCTTCGAGATGGCGCTGGCCGTGCAGCGGCGCGGTGTTCGCGATCCACCTGGTCGTGGGCCAGCTCGTCACGCCCATGCTGACCAGCCGCGCCAGTCGCATGAACCCGGTGGCGGTGTTCGTCGGCGTCCTGGCCTGGGGCTGGCTGTGGGGAGCCGTTGGCTTGCTGCTCGGCGTGCCGATCCTGCTCGCGATCAAGGCCGTGTGTGACCGCGTCGTCGGCCTGAAGGCGGTGGGCGAACTGCTCGGCGAGTGATGGCCTGCGCGGTCGCGCAGGCGGGCCCTGGTCGGCAAGGAATTCAGCTGCCTGCGGACGAATGTCGCATCTGCTCGCGCTTGAGCGTGAGGTACTCGCTGCGTTCGAGTTCGTGCAGTTGCAGCGGATAGCGTTCGATGGCCGCAAACCAGTCGGTGAGTCGACGTTCGACCTGTTGCGCGGCCGGCAGCGCCAGCGTGCCGAGGTAGGCCTCGATGGCCAGGAAGTAGCGCATCGTATTGCGCTCGACCACGCCGCGCGTACTGCCGATGTACAGGGGTGTGCCGTCGGGTTTGAGGCCTACGACACTGAACCCGACCTTGCTGCGCCCGATCGTCGCCAGATAGCCCTGCATGGCGGCACGGGCGGCAAACCCGTAGCCATAGGCATAGGACAGGTGGATGAAGCTGCGTGCCGCGTCGAGCGCGACGACCTCGAGCACGATGCGGTACTGGCTGGTCCCGAGCGGGCCCGCGTCGGCGTCGAGGCGCACCTGCAGATAGTCGGCGCGCAAAGCGACGATGCGATAAGCGAACTCGAAGCGGTAGCTGTCGGCCAACGGCTGGTCGTACTTGCTGCCGACTGCGACCTCGAGGCGCGAGCCGGCCGCCTTGTCGCTGGCACGGCACTGCTTGACATTGAGGTGCAGGATCATGACTTCGCACCAATGCGCGCCACCCTGCAAGGCCGGGCCGGCGACGCCAAACGGCTGCTCGACGAGGGCATAGATGTCGCCCTGCAGGCCGCCCGGTGCTTCACTCGATTCGAGCACCAGCGGGCGCTGGAACGCGTTGCTGGCCAGTGCGCCGCGCAGCGCGTCGTGGCGCTGGCGCAGTGAGGCGGCATCCTGGGCCTGCGCCGATGGCAGGGCGACAACTGCCGCGCAGCACAGTGCGAGGCAGGTGCGCCGGCACGCGTGGATCCGGCGAGCGGCAGCGACGTTTGGCATTCGCGCCCATGTTGCCGTGCAGCGCCTGGGCTGCACAGCGCAATTGAAGCCGAGCGGCCGTAGGACGCCGCCGCGCTCGGACCAGCACCAGCGCAGTCGCGCGGCAACGAGCCAGTGCCTGCCGTCCTACGCCGTATTCGGGCCCGGCCGACAGACGCGGCGTTGCCGGGCGCGCAGACTGGCCGCGCCAACCACGCATCGCCATGTTGTCCGCCACCACCGCCAGCCGCCGTCTGCGGCGCAGTACTGTGCCGGCACTGGTCATGCTGATGCTGTGTGGCTGCGACATGGTCCGGGCACAGGATCTGGCGCTGCGCAGCGCCGAGATGGCCGGCAGCGAGTACCGTCTGTTGAACTCGCGTGGGCGTACCGACATCGTCATCAGCCTGCAAGCGCTCGGCTACGCGCCGCCGATCAGTGATGGCGCCAACACCGGTCTGCCGGTCGCGGTGCCGAGCGTGACCTTGGGCCTGCGCTACCGCATGACGGGGCGGCATCTGCTGTTTGCCGATGCCACCGGCGCACAACGCCTGGGGGCCAACCTTGCGGCCGATCAGGCTTCGGCCAAGATCGGCGTGGAATGGACACCGTCGAAAATGACCATGGGGTTCGAGCAGGGCGCGCTCGGGATGCAGTTGGCCTCGGGCTACCGACTCTCGCTCAAGGCGCGCCACGGCGGCCCGGCGCTCTACCTGCGCAGCCGCTTCTGAAGATGATGACCATTGCACTGCCGAGGGTGGAACAGACGTGAAGTGGCTGGCATTGCAGGCCAGGCGCGCCGTGCTGACCATGCGCGACGCGCTGGCCTGCCTCGCCGTCGGCCTGCTGGCCGGCTGCAGCAGCCTGCCGACCATCGTGCCCGACCTGACGCGGCGCGAGGCCCCGGCGGTGCAGCTCGAAGGCATGCGCGGCCCGCTGTCGGCGGCCGAGAGCAAGGCCGTTCTCGAGCGCCTGGCCAGAGGCGGCAAGGAGACCGACATCTTCGAGCGCCACCTGGCCCTCGAGGAGTCGATCAGCGGCAGCCCGCTGAAGACGGGCAATAGCGTGCAGCTGCTGCAGGACGGGCCGAGCACTTACCGGGCCATGTTCGAGGCCATCCATGCTGCCGTCGATCACATCAACATCGAGGCCTACATCCTCGATGACGATGAAGTCGGCCAGCGCTTCGCGCAGGCCCTCATCGCCAAGCAGAGGCAAGGCGTTCAGGTCAACCTGTTGCGCGACAGCGCGGGCACGCTCAGCACACCGGCCGCTTTCTTCGACGAGCTGGCCGCCAGTGGCGTTCTGGTCCACGAATTCAACCCGGTCAACCCGCTGGTCGCGCGCGAGAACTGGCAGTGGAACCAGCGCAATCACCGCAAGCTGCTGATCGTCGATGGTCGAACCGCCTTCCTCGGCGGCATCAACATCAGCAGCGTCTACTCCGGCGGCTCCTTCAAGAGCGGTTCACGCGGTGTGCCCAAGAGTACCGACGGCAGCGACCCGGCCTGGCGCGACACCGACCTGCAGTTGCAAGGCCCGGTGGTGGCCGACTTCCAGAAGCTGTTCATCGACGACTGGACGCAGCAAAAGGGCCCGCCATTGGCGCCGAGGAACTACCTGCCGCCGCCGCGCAGTGCGGGCGTACAGGTGGTGCGCGCCATCGGCAGCTCGCCCGACGAGGCCTTCAGCCAGATCTACGCGACCTTGCTCTCGGCCATCGGCAGCGCGGAAACCAGCATACGCATCACCAATGCCTACTTCGTACCCGACCCGCAACTGCTGGCTGCGCTCGAAGCCGCCGCGCAGCGCGGCGTGGACGTGAGGCTGATCCTGCCCGGTCAAAGCGACTCCTGGCTGGTGTTTCATGCCGGACGGCGCTACTACGAGCGACTCTTGCTCGCCGGCGTGAAGATCTACGAGCGGCAGGGCGTGATCTTGCACTCGAAGACCGCGCTGATCGATGGCGTGTGGGCGACGGTCGGTTCGACCAATCTCGATTGGCGCAGCTTTCTGCACAACCATGAGTTGAATGCGGTCGTGCTGGGTGCCGAGTTCGGCCGCCAAGTGCAGGTCATGTTCGACAAGGACCTGGCCGCGTCGAACGCGATCACGCTCGAAGCCTGGCAGCGTCGCGGTCTCGACTTGCGGGTCAAGGAGCTGTTCGCTCGGGCGTGGGAATACTGGCTGTGACCGAAGGCGCCGCTGCGGGCGGTGCGCCACCGCAGCACGCCGAGGCGCAGCCACGGCTCAGGGCGATGGCGGCGGCGGTTGGCGCTGCACTTGCAGCATCCAGGTCGAGAAGACTTGCGGCAACAGGCCGGCAAACAAGGCGGGCTTGAGGGCCCAGCGCCACGGACGGCTCCAGACCAGCAGGCCACCGAGCACGAAGGCACCCAGCACGGCGAGCAGCGGGTGGCGCCGCGCAAGCGGTCGAACCACGTCCAGCGTGGTGCTGGCTACCACGCGCACGGTCGCGTTCAGCGGGTGCAGCGCCCACCAGGCTTGCACGGCATCGATGATGACGCTTGCGGCGGGCAGGGCCCTGAGCTCGCTCCACCATGGCGCCGGTGCGCGTGTCGATGGGGCTGAGGCCGGCGTGCCGTGCAGGGCCTGGCGCAAGTGCTCACGCGATTGCGAAAGGCGAACAGAGGGCGTGACCGGGTCGATCATGGCTTGGCCTGCCTATCGCGCAGCATCGACAAATCGGCGCTGAGCTGCCCCTGCACAGCGCCCAACGCATTTCGTGCGGCGCCGTTGCGCGCCGTACGCAGGCATGCGAGCGCGCCGGCCAAGGGCAACATGGGCACGGCGACCAGCAACCAGGACGCCGGCAGCGGCGAGCCAGGCAGCGAGGCCCACAGCATCAACGCCACGCCCGCCAGCAGCAGCGCGGCCTGCAGGCCAAGCAAGGCAAGGGCGTTGAGCAGCAGCGTGCGCTTGTAGGCCGCGGCCGCGCGTGGCAGCTCGGCGGCAAACAGATCGAGATAGCCCTGGGCGTGCTCGGCCAACAGCTGCGGCCGGTTGGTGAGCAGGGCGAGCAGGGGGTGCATCAGCTCAGGGCCGATTCACAGCGCGCGCCAACGACACATCGTCTGCGCATGTGCTGCTCAGGCTTTGTCACGTGCACGCGTCAGCAGACCGACCAGCGCCATCAGCGCGGCACCGGTCGCCGCGGCAATCAACATCGCCTTGACCGGTTCGTCCCGGATGTAGCCCACCGTGGAGTCGGACGCACGCAGGGCCGTGTCGCGCACATGCTGCGTGCCGTCGCGCACGGCGTTCACGCTGCGCTGGGTCAGCGCGCCGATTTGGTCGCTGCCGCGACTGAGCAAGGGGGCGACCTGATTGCGCAGATCCTTTACGCTGTTGGCCAGCGCGTCCAGCGCATCGGTGGTCGCGCGCTGGGTCGACTTGATCGCGAGGTCGGCCGAAGTGGCGGCGTGATCGAGCAGGTTGTTCGAGGTCTCGAGGGGCTTGTTGGTGATCATGAGAGTGCCTTTGATATTGACGACCCGGCGGGCGGAATGCGAAGCCGGGGTTGTGCTGCGCCGTAGCACGCGTGCACCGGATGCACGTTGCAGTATTGCTGCACGCTCGGCGACCGACCAGCGGCGTGCTCGCCGTCCGGCTATCGGTAATGCGCTCACGCAAGGGTAGGACGGCGCCGACAGCGCCTTGGCCGAGCGACCGCAGCCGTCGAGCGGTGGGCGCCCCGCTCGCCGGCGCCTCAGCGGCTTGCCGTCCCTAGGCGGCTGCGGGCAGGCGGGCCTGCACACGTGTGCCTTGCCCGGGCGAAGACGCCACCGTCAAGACACCGTGCTCGGCCTCGACGCGAAAGCGCATGCCGACCAGGCCATAGGCCGAACCCGCCTGTGCATCGAGGTCAAAGCCCACGCCATCGTCGCGCACCGAGATCTGCACCTCGCTGCCGTGCGAGGCCAATTCGATCCAGACCTGCTCGGCCCTGGCGTACTTGCTGATGTTCGTGATGGCCTCCTGGACCAGACGGTAGATCGTCAGCTCCGCGCTGGCTGCGAGTTTGACTGGCGCCAATTCACGATGCACTTGCACGCGTGAGTGCTCGGCGAAATCGCGGGCCAGGATCTCGATCGCCGCGATCAGACCCAGGTTGGACAGTGTCGATGGGCGCAGGTCTTCGATGATGCCGCGCCCGAGTGCGATGCTGGCGTTGAGTGTTTCGATCAGGTGCGCCAGGCGCTCCAGGGCCTCGGGTGCCGTGCCGCCCAGGCGCGACTTGATGCGTGCGGCGTCGAGCTTGGCCGACGTCAGCAGGGCGCCCAGTTCGTCGTGCAGGTTGCGCGCCAGGCGGTTGCGCTCGTCTTCGCGCGCAGTTTGCAGATGCTGGGTCAGCCGGGTCAATTGCGCCGTGCGTTGCTTCACCTCCTCTTCCAGCCGGTCGCTCACACCTTGCGCCACGCGCTTGATCTCGAGGCGGTAGGTTTCGACGACCGAGTTCTGCCGCAGATAGAGAAACAGCGCCAGCAAGCCCATTGCACTCAGCGCCGCCATGCCGATGCGACTGAGTGCCAGGGTGGTCATCAGTTCGGCCCGGCCCTCGGCCCGCATGTCAGTCTGCATATCGATCAATTCGCTGCCACGGTTGCGAATGATGTCCATCTGCTGCAGGCCGACGTTGGTGCCGATGAGCGCCATCGAGACGTCGATCTGACCGGATTCGTACAGGGCAATGGTCTGCGCCAATTCGGCGAGTTTGGAATTTGCCGCGGTGCGCAGGGGCTCAAGCACCGGCGCCACCTCGGGCGTGGCCATATAGCGTTGGTCCAGTGCGCCGAGCGACGCGTTGGCCAGTGCGACGCCGCCGGCATAGGGTTGCAAGTACTCCTTGTGCCCTGTCAGCAGATAACCGCGCTGGGCACTTTCAGCATCGAGCAGGCCGCTTTGCAGTTCGCGCAAGCTGATGGTGACTTCCTGGCTCGCAGTCTGGCGATGAAGTGCATTGACCGCCTTCCAGTACGTGCCTTCGCTGATGAAGACCATCGAGACGGCAGCCAGCGTGGCCAGCCCGAAGACGACCGGGCTGCGCCTGAACACCGTCGTCACGTTGGCCATGGGCGGGCTCCTCGAAAGGTGCGATCATGCGATGCCGAGCGCAGCCACCCGCCATGATTCGAATTGCCATCGTTGACGACCATGCCATGGTGCGGGCCGGGCTGCGTCAGTTTTTCTCCGACCAGGCCGACTTCAGCGTCGTCGCCGAGGCAGCCAACGGGCGTGAGGCGCTGGACATCGTGCGCAAGGGCGAAGTCGACGTCATCGTGATGGACATCGCGATGCCCGACCAGAGCGGCGTCGATGCGCTGGCGGCCATACGGGCCCGTGCGCCCGACCTCCCGGTGCTGATCCTGAGCGGCTTTCCAGAGGAGCATTACGCCACGACCTTGTTGCGCCAGGGCGCCAGCGGGTATCTGAACAAGGACTGCGACCCGGAAGACATCGTCAAGGCGATCCGGACCGTTCACCGCGGGCGAAAGTACATCACCGCAGGCGTGGCCGAGCAACTCGCAGAGGGCCTGGCCGGCGGTGGCGACAGGCCGGCCCACGAGGAGTTGTCGGAACGCGAACTGCAGGTCTTCCTGCGCCTGGCCAGGGGCGAGACCGTCGGCCACATGGCCGAAGGCATGTCGCTCAGCGTCAAGACGGTCAGTACCTACCGCACCCGCGTGATGGAAAAGATGCACCTCGCGTCGAACAGCGACCTGACCTACTACGCGCTGAAGAACGGCTTGATCCAATAGGCTCGCCTCAGGACAGGGCGCCGGGCCCGGTCGTGAGCGCCGCGCCGCCCGCCATCCGGCAGCAGTACTGGATCAGCGCATCGATCTCGTCGGACTTGTCGAACACCTTGTCGGCGCCGAGTTCGAGGCACTTCTTGCGCATGTCCGGGGTGGCGTAGTTGGTCAGCACGACCAGCTTGGTGGCCTTCTTGATGCCGTTCATGTGGCGCAGCACACCCAGCCCCGAACCGCCCTTGAGGAAGATGTCGATGATGACCAGGTCGAACCTGTGGTCGGCCTGCCCCAGCCACTCGAGGGCATCGGCTTCGCTCTCCGCCGAGCCGACGACCTTCACCGGCGCCAACTCCTCGAGGGCGGCGATCAGGTTGTCCCGGATCACCGGGCTGTCTTCGACGATGAACGTCTGGAGCGATTGCATTGGCTTGGACGTTGCGTGGCGTGCGGCATCACTGCCGTCTGCCCACGTTGAGGTGTCAGCTTAGCTTCGATGCGTCGGTGGGCCTGTCGGGCACGGTCGCGACATCGTGTCGGAGGTGTCCTACACCGACGGCCAAACGGTGGCTGGCGTAGGACATCGACTACCGCCGATGCAAGCCTCGTCCGCTGTACGCGTGACCGAAGCCGCCTCACAGTCGATGCACTTGCCACCGACCGGAGAATTCGATGCATTGCCCGCATGAAGAACGTACTGGCCATTGCCCTGCTGGGAATCGCCGCGCAGGTCAGCGCACAGGCCACGTTCTATGAACATGACGGCTTCCAGGGCCGCTCGTTCACGACCGAACGTCCCGTCAATGACTTGCAGCGCTTCGGCTTCAACGACCGCGCGTCCTCGGTCGTGGTGCGAAGCGAACGTTGGGAGGTGTGCGAGAACGCCGCCTATGGTGGCCGCTGCGTCGTCTTGCGGCAGGGCCAGTACCCGTCGCTCGGTGCGATGGGGTTGAACGACCGCGTGTCATCGGTGCGCGGCGTCGGTCGCAGCGCCCGCGTCGACGACGACCGTTACGCGCCGCCGCCCGCAGTCGCGTACGACTACCGCCGTCACAACAACGAACGCCTGTATCAGGCCAACGTCACCTCGGCACGCGCGGTGTTCGGCACGCCGGCGCAACGCTGCTGGATGGAGCGCGAACAGGTGGTCCAGCCAACGCATAGCGAACCCAACGTCGGCGGCGCGATCGTCGGTGCCATGATCGGCGGCATCCTCGGCCACCAGGTCGGCAGCGGTACCGGCCGGGATGTCGCAACCGCAGTCGGCGCTGTCGGCGGCGCCGCGCTAGGGTGCCAATGCCGGCCGCAGTGGCGGCCAATCGCAGGTCGTGACGCAAAGCGTGCAGCGCTGCACCGACGCGCCGAGCCAGACAGCCCCGGAATACTGGGACGTGACCTACAACTTCCGCGGCCAGGACTATCGGATGCAGACGACCGCCGCGCCGGGCAACTTCGTGACGGTCAACCGGCAGGGTGAGCCGCGCGTCTGACGCGATCCACAGCAGAGCGGCGAAGCCGAGGCGGGTACCCCCTGAATGGAGGGTCCAGAAAGTCACGCGACTTCGGCTCTACTTACTAAAATTTAAGGCAGGAAACCGGATGTAAGAGCCGGCCTGCAATACCAGCGCATTGGAGCCACGAGTGATTCGCAGTAAGTTGTCAAGGAGCCTCACCATTATCGTCGGGGCAGTCGTACTGGGTTGCATGGGCTTCGGCGCAAGCCACGGGCCACGTGGACCGCTCGCAATGGGCGTTGACCGCGGATCCGCATGCGACCGACGGCCGCCAGTCGGCGGGACGCTACGAAGACGACGATGTCTGCACAGCGGGCACCATCGATCGGTCCGATTGCGGCGCCGACGATCAAGTCTGCAAGTGCGGTCGATGCGACAGGCACGTCCGATGCGGCGGAATCGCAGACCTACGCGTTGATGTTGGCTGGCCTGGGCGCCGCCGGCTTTCTCGCGCGCCGGCGGCAGTCGCTGCAGGGCTGAGCGCCCGTTAAGCGACGCTTGCCGTCGCGGCCACCGCGGCGGCCGTGTCGATCCCCTACTGACCGGCGAACTTGTAGTCCGTCTTGGCCTTCTTGCGCAATTCCTCCTGGTATTGCTGGAGCTTTTGCTGCGTCAGGCGCTGCTGGATTTGCGGCTTGACGTCCTCGAAGGCCGGGAACTGAGCCTCGCGCGTGTCTTCTAGCATGATGATGTGCCAGCCGAACTGGCTCTTCACCGGTGCCGCGGTGGTCTCGCCCTTCTTCAGCGCAACCAAGGCCTTGCTGAACTCGGGCACGTAGCTGTCGGGCTTGGCGAAGTCGAGTTCGCCACCGTTGGCGCCAGAGCCCTTGTCGGTGCTGTGCTTCTTGGCCAGTTCGTCGAACTTGGCGCCGCCATTGAGTTGCTTGAGCAGGGCGTTGGCCTCCTCTTCCTTCTCGACCAGGATGTGGCGCGCGCGGTACTCGGTGCCGGCCGACTGGGCCTTGAACTTGTCGTACTCTGCCTTGGCGTCGGCGTCGCTGATCGGGTTCTTCTTCTGATACTCGGCAAACAGTTCGCCGACCAGGATGCGCTGGCGCATGAATTCCATCTGGTTGCGGTAGGCCGGCGTCGCTGCGATGCCGCGCTTCTCCGCCTCCTGGGCGAAGATCTCGAACATCACGACGTTGTCACGGGCCTGGGCTTCGAGCTCCGGCGTGATCTGTTGCTGGCCGCCGCGGCTGGCCTGCTGCAGCAGGATGTCGAGGCGCGCCTTGGGCACGGCCTTGCCGTTGACGATGGCGATATTCTGGGCCGCGGCACCGCCGGCTACGGCCAGGGCGAGCGCCAGCACGGCGAGGGACTTCGGGGACATGGGCGTTGCCTTTCGAGAGCGGGAGGCGCACGTGGTGCGGCCGGAGGAGAACAGGTTGGCTTGGGGCTGACGCGCTCAGCGGTGTGGCTCGGCGGGCGTGCGGGCCTCGATGGCCAGCGCATGGATGCCCTCGGCGACGAGCGAGCGCAGGGCATCATACACAAGGCGGTGCCGCGCCACGCGCGACAGCCCGCTGAACGCGCTGCTGGTGACGCGAACCGTGAAATGTCGGCCTTCCTTGGCACCGGCATGGCCGGCATGCAGGTGGCTGTCGTCCTGAACCTCGATCGCGGTGGGCTGCAGTGCGGCGCGCAGCGCCGCCTCGACGCGCTCGGCAGTGACGCCGGTCAAGGATGGTCCTTGCCCGCCGGCTCGTCGGGCAGGTAGCGGCTGAGGTACAGCCCCTGCGCCAGCGTGAAGACGAGCATCAGGCCGATGCCGCCGAAGAGCTTGAAGTTGACCCAGGTGTCGGTGGAAAACGTGTACGCCACCCACAGGTTCAATGCGCCCATCGCGCCGAAGAAGCCGATCCAGGCCCAGTTCAGGCGCTGCCACACGGGCTCGGGCAGCGTCGAGTTGTTCGCCGAGCAACAGGCGCAGCAGGTTCTTGCCCGCCAGCAGCGGCCCGAGCAGGAAGGCGCCGGCCATGACCCAGTACAGCAGGGTCGGCTTCCACATGATGAAGGTCTGGTTGTGGAACCAGATCGTCAGCGTACCCAGCACGACCACCAGCACCAGGCTGACCCAGAGCATGGTGTCGACCTTGCGCCGGCGCAGCTTCAACACCAGCACCTGCGCCAGCGTGGCCATGATCACGACCACGGTGGCCAGCAGCACTGGCGCCTCCGCGGCGCCGACGCTGCCGCCGGAGACGAGAAATCCGAAGTGTTGCGAAGCGAAGGCCGCGGCGGCCTCCTTGTCGCTGCCGGCGACCTTGAAGGCGGCGAAGAACAGGATGATCGGCAGGAAGTCGGCCAGCAGCTTCATGTCTTTGGTTTGAAGTCGATCGCCGCCGAATTGATGCAAAAGCGCTCGCCGGTCGGCTCGGGCCCGTCTTCGAAGACATGGCCCAGGTGCGAGCCGCAGCGGTTGCAGCGAACCTCGACGCGCACCATGCCGTGGCTGGCATCGACCACCCGCTCGACGACCTCGCTGTTGATCGGCTGGAAGTAGCTCGGCCAGCCGCAGCCAGCGTCGAACTTGGTGCTGGAATCGAACAGCGGCGTGCCGCAGCCGACGCACAGGTACTTTCCGGCGTCGCTGTGGTCCCAGTACTTGCCGCTGAAGGCGCGCTCGGTGTCGGCGTGGCGTGCGACCCGGTACTGCATCGGGTCGAGCTGGGCGCGCCACTCGGCGTCGGTCTTCTTCACCGCGTAGCGCGGGTCATCGTGGTCGTGGGGTTTGGTCATGGTCAGGACGAGCAGGAGACTTCGATCTGTTGGGCCGAGGCAGGCGGATGGTCGGCGTAGGCTGCGTGTTCGGGCTGTTCGTCGAACGGGCGCTCGAGAACTTGCAGCAGGCGTTGCACTTCGCTGAAGTCGCCTTGCTGCGCACGCTCTATTGCGGCCTGTGCCAGGTGGTTGCGCAACACGAACTTCGGGTTCGTGCGCTGCATGGCCGCTACCCGCTCGGCATCGTCGCGGGCCTCGATGGCCAGGCGTGCGCGCCAGCGCCGGGCCCAGCCATCGAAGGCCTCGCGGTCGACGAAGACATCGCGCGTCGTGGCTGTCGGACCCGGCCAGGCGGCGGAAGGTGATCGTGAAATCCGCGCGATCGGCGGCCATCAGCCGCAGCAGGTCGTCGATCAAGGCCTGGTCGCCTGCGTCGGCGCCGGCCAGGCCGAGCTTGGCTCGAAACGCAGCGAGCATGGCCGCTGCGTACTCGGCCTTGTACGGTTCGAGCGCGGCCAGCATCAACTCGCCGGCTGCCTCCGGCGGGCCTTCGACCGCCGGCAGCAGTGCCTGTGCCAGGGCATGCAGGTTCCAGAACGCCACTGCCGGTTGGCGCGCGTAGGCATAGCGGCCCTGGTCGTCGCTGTGGTTGCAGACGTGGCCGGGGTCGAACGCGTCCAGGAAGCCGAACGGTCCGTAATCGATCGTCAGTCCGAGCAAGGACATGTTGTCGGTGTTCATGACGCCGTGGCAGAAGCCCACCGCCTGCCATTGCGCGATCAGCCGCGCGGTGCGCAACGCAACCTCCCCGAGCAGGGCGGCCGCGGGTTGGGCATGGCCTTGCAGGGCGGGGAAGTAGCGGGCGATCGTCGCCTCGAGCAGGTGTTGCAGCGCCGCTGCGTCATTGGCGATGTGCGCGAAAGTGTTCGAAGTGGCCAAAGCGCAGGAAGCTGGGTGCGACGCGGGTGACCACCGCGGCCGTCTCCACCGTCTCGCGGCGCACGGGCAGTGGCGAGCCGATCACGGCCAAGGCCCGCGTGGTCGGAATGCCCAGCGCATGCATCGCTTCGGAGCCCAGGAATTCGCGAATCGACGAGCGCAGTACCGCGCGGCCGTCGCCCATGCGCGAGTAGGGCGTGAGGCCGCTGCCCTTGAGCTGGATTTCCATCGGCCCGGCGGGGCTGTCGATCTCGCCCAGCATCAAGGCCCGGCCGTCGCCCAACTGGCCGGCCCAGACGCCGAACTGGTGGCCGGCGTAGACCGAGGCGTGCGGCATCACGCCGCTGGCCACCTGCGCCCCCGACAGCATGGCCAGTGCGGCGCTGCTGTCCAGCCAATCCGCCAGACCCAGCGCGTGCGCCAGGCTGCGGCTTTGCGCCACCCAATGCGGCGCCGGCACGGGCTGCGGCTGCAGTTCGGTGCCGAACGCCGGCCCCAGCCGCTGCAGAAACGCCGCGTTCCGCCAGGCAGGCGTAACGAGGGCGGAGTGCAGGTCGGGCGCGTTCACGGGCCCGTATTGTCGGTGCTGTGACGAATCAGCACAGCGGCTGGGGGAATCACGCTTTGACAGGCCACGGCCGGGCCTTCGATACTGCCGCGATCTGATCCAGGGAGAAGCAATGCTCGGCCTGATGCAAGACCAGCCGCTGTCGATCTCGAGCCTGATCGAGTTCGCCAGCCGCCACCACCACGACGCGCAGATCGTCTCGCGCCGTGTCGAAGGCGACATCCACCGCTACACCTACCGCGAGGCGGCGGCGCGTTCGCGCCAGGTGGCCGCGGCGCTGGACCGCCTGGGCCTGGCCTTCAGCGACCGCGTCGCCACGCTGGCCTGGAACGGCTACCGCCATCTCGAGCTCTACTTCGGCGTCTCGGGCAGCGGCCGCGTCGTGCACACGCTCAACCCGCGGCTGCCGCCCGAGCAGGTGGTGTGGATCGCCAACCACGCCGAAGACCGCGTCATTGCGTTCGACCTGACCTTCCTGCCCATCATCAAGGCCGTCTGGCGCCAGTGCACGAGCGTGAAGCACTGGATCGCGTTGTGCGATGCCGACAAGCTGCCGACCGACAGCGGCGTCGACGGCTTGCTCAGCTACGAAGCCTGGATCGGCCGCGAGAGCGGCGCCTACGACTGGCCCGTCTTCGACGAGAAGAGCGCGGCCACGCTGTGCTACACCAGCGGCACCACCGGCAATCCCAAGGGCGCCCTGTACAGCCACCGTTCGACCCTGCTCCACGCCTGGGGCGTGGCGCTGCCCGATTCGCTCAGCCTGTCGGCGCGCGACTGCATCCTGCCGGTGGTGCCGATGTTCCACGTCAACGCCTGGGGCCTGCCGTACGCGGCGGCAATGACGGGCGCCAAGCTGGTCTTTCCGGGCCCGGCGCTGGACGGCAAGTCGGTCTACGAGCTGCTCGAGTCCGAGAAGGTGACGATGGCCGCTGGCGTGCCCACGGTCTGGCTGATGCTGCTCAACCACGTGCGCCAGAACGACCTGAAGTTCAGCCATATGCGGCGCACCGTGATCGGTGGCTCGGCCTGCCCACCGGCGATGATCCGGTCCTTCCGCGACGACTACAACGTGACCGTGCTGCACGCCTGGGGCATGACCGAGATGTCCCCGGTCGGTACCGTTTGCAACCTGAAGCTCGCGCAGCGCGCGCTCGACCCCGAGGCGCAGTTGGCGATCATGGCCAAGCAGGGCCGCGCGGTGTTCGGCGTCGAGATGCGCATCGTCGATCCCGAGGGCAAGGAGCTGCCCTGGGACGGCCAGACCAGCGGCGACCTGCATGTCAAGGGCCCCTGGATCATCTCGCGCTACTTCAAGGACGAGGGCGGCGACCCGCTGGTCGACGGCTGGTTCCCGACCGGCGACGTGGCCGCGATCGACGCCGACGGCTTCCTGCAGATCACCGACCGCAGCAAGGACGTGATCAAGTCGGGCGGCGAGTGGATCAGCTCGATCGACATCGAGAACGTGGCCATCGCGCACCCGGCCGTGGCCATGGCCGCCTGCATTGCGCTGCCGCATCCCAAGTGGGACGAGCGGCCCTTGCTGGTGGTGGTCAAGAAGCCCGGTGCCGAGCTCACGCGCGACGAGTTGCTGCGCTTCTACGACGGCAAGGTGGCCAAGTGGCAGGTGCCCGACGATGTCGTCTTCGTCGACGCGATCCCGCTCGGCGCCACCGGCAAGATGCAGAAGAACAAGCTGCGCGAGCAATTCAAGGGTCACCACCTGCCGGGCACCTGAAGCACTCCGGCGCTCACGTTCGCGACTTCGTCGTATTCCCTGACTGAAAGCGGCGCCGGGTTGCGCTACCGTCTTGAGCCGCCGATTGCGGCACCCCATCGGCCTTGACAGGAGACCCGCATGAATTCAACCAAGACACTGTGCGCCGCTGTCGCCGCATTGGCTTTGTCCGGCGCAGCCGTGGCCCAGCAGGGCGAGACGGTGAAGATCGCCTGGATCGACGCCCTGACCGGGCTGACCGCCGCCACCGGGCAGAACCAGTTGCGCGGCTTTCAGTTCCTGGCCGAGCGGTTCAGCAAGGGCAACCCGGCCGGCGTCAAGTTCGAGATCGTCTCGTTCGACAACAAGCTGAGCCCGCAGGAAACCGTGAACGCGCTGCAGGCGGCGATCGACCAGGGCATCCGCTACGTGGCCCAGGGCACGGGTACCGGGCCGGCAACCGCGATCATCGACTTCCTGAACAAGTACAACGAACGCAACCCGGGCAAGGAGGTGCTGTTCCTCAACTATGCCGCCGTCGATCCCGACCTGACGAACAGCAAGTGCAGCTACTGGCACTTCCGGCTCGACGCCGATACCTCCATGAAGATGGAGGCGCTGTCGACCTTCATGAAGGACCAGCCCGATGTGAAGAAGGTCTATCTGATCAATCAGAACTATGCCCACGGCCACCAGGTGGCGAAATTCGCCAAGGAGAACCTGGCGCGCAAGCGCCCCGACATCCAGATCGTCGGCGAAGACCTGACGCCGCTGGCGCAGACGCGCGACTTCGCGCCGTACATCGCCAAGATCAAGGCCTCGGGCGCCGATACGGTCGTCACCGGCAACTGGTCTTCCGACCTGACGCTGCTGATCAAGGCCGCCAACGACGGTGGGCTGACCGCCAAGTTCTATACCTATTACGCCGGCGTCAGCGGCACGCCGACGGCGATGGGCGCCAACGCCGCCGGCCGCGTGTTCCAGGTCGCGGTGATGCCCAACGGATTGGGCGGCGACGCGCGCAAGCTGATGGACGAATACAAGGCCAAGTTCAACGACGACTTCTACACCGCGCAGATCTACCACGCCTACCTGCTGCTTTCCAACGCGATGGCCAAGGCCAAGAGCACGCAGCCGATCAAGGTCGCGGCCGCACTCGAGGGCCTGCAGGTCAAGGGCCTGAACGGCGACATCCAGATGCGCAAGGCCGACCACCAGCTGCAGCAGACGCTGTACATCCAGGCCTGGCAGAAGGTCGGCAAGCCACCGCTCGACTACAGCGCCGAGAACACGGGTTACACCTTCGCACCGATCCGGACCTTCGAACCCTATGTCTCGAGCACGCCGACTTCGTGCGACATGAAGCGACCTGGATAAGCGCCCACCCCCGTAGCGCCTGCGGCGCTCCCCCTCGAGGGGGCGTGCGCCATGGGCGGCACCGGCAGAGCCGGATCCGCGGCGCCTGCTTGAATTCTCTGTGCGCTCTGCATCTCCGCCCCTGTGGACCAGTTACTGATCAACGTGCTGAACGGCGTCAGCGCCGGGCTGCTGCTGTTCATGCTCAGCTCGGGCCTGACGCTGATCTTCAGCATGATGGGCGTGCTCAACTTCGCCCATGCCAGCTTCTACATGCTGGGGGCGTATTTCGGCTACGCGCTGACCTCGTTGTTCGGGTTCTGGGTCGCGCTGGTGCTCGCGCCGCTGGCGGTCGGGCTGCTCGGGGCACTGTTCGAGCGCACTGCCTTGCGCCGCGTGCACAAGTTCGGCCATGTGCCCGAACTGCTGATCACCTTCGGCTTGTCGTACGTGGTGCTCGAGCTGGTCAAGCTGATCTGGGGCCTGTCGTCACTGCCGGTCGCGCCCCCGCCGCAGCTGCAGGGCGCCGCGTTCACGATCATCCAGTCCGACGGCTGCCGGCCTGAGCCTGCTCTGGGGCAATGCGCCGGCCGAGCGCTGCACGGACGCCGCCGCCGCGGTGGTGCATTGCTCGACCTTCCCGGCGACCCGGATGTTCATGATGGCGGTGGCGCTGGTCATGCTGGTCGCCTTGTGGCTCTTGCTCAAGCGCACGCGCATCGGGCTGGTGATCCAGGCCGCGCTGGTGCACCCGGAAATGGTCGAGGCCCTGGGCCACAACGTGCCGCGCGTGTTCATGCTGGTGTTCGGCAGCGGTTGCGGGTTGGCGGCGCTGGCCGGGGTGGTCGGCGGCATGACCTTCGTCACCGAGCCGTCGATGGCGGCCATCGTCGGCTCGATCATCTTCGTCGTCGTCGTCGTCGGCGGCATGGGCTCGCTGGCCGGTGCCTTCGTCGGCTCGCTCGTCATCGGCCTGCTGCAGACGCTGCCGCTGACGGTGGACAAGTCGCTGTTGCACGCGGCGGCCGGGCTCGGCTGGCACATCGTGCCCGGTGACATCGCTTATCCGCTGGCCAAGGTCACGCTGGCGCAGGCCGCGCCGATCCTGCCCTACCTGCTGCTGGTGCTGATCCTGATCCTGCGGCCCAAGGGTCTGCTCGGCACGCGCGAGGACTGATGGCCGCCGCACGACCTGACACTGGCGCGGTCTACCACTTCAGGCCATACAACGTCGGCCGCTGGTTGGTCTGGGGCCTGTTTGCGCTGGTCCTGCTGCTGGCGCCTCGGCTGTGGACCTCGGGCTTCGCGCACACGATGCTGTCGCAGATGGGCATCGCGATCATCGTCTGCCTGTCGTACAACGTCCTGCTCGGGCAGGGCGGCATGCTCAGCTTCGGCCACGCGGTCTACAGCGGCATCGGTTCGTTCCTGGCCATCCATACGCTGAACCTGATCAGCGCCGGCAAGCTTGCCTTGCCGGTCAGCCTGGTGCCGTTGGCCGGCGGGCTGGCCGGGCTGGCTTGTGCCGCATTGCTCGGCTACGTCAGCACGAAGAAGGCCGGCACCACGTTCGCGATGATCACGCTGGGCATCGGCGAGCTGGTGTGGTCGATGTCGCTGATGCTGCCCGAGTTCTTCGGCGGCGAAGGCGGCATCACCGGCAACCGTGTGGCCGGCCGGCCGCTGCTGGGCATCACGTTCGGGCCGCAGCTGCAGGTCTATTACCTGATCGCGGCCTACTGCTTCGTCTCGACGGCGGCGCTGTTCGCGCTCACGCGCACGCCGCTCGGCCGCTTGCTCAACGCCGTGCGCGACAACCCCGAGCGGGTGGAGTTCATCGGCTACAGCACGCAGCAGGTGCGCTATCTGGCGTTCATGGTCGCCGGCTTCTTTGCCGGCATCGGTGGTGGCCTGGCGGCGCTCAACTTCGAGATCGTCACGGCGGAGGTCGTCGGCGCGGCGCGCTCGGGCGCCTACCTGCTGTTCGTCTTCCTCGGCGGCGCGACGTTCTTCTTCGGCCCGATCATCGGCGCCGTGCTGATGGTGATCGCGCTGGTGCTGCTGTCCGAGCTGACCCAGGCCTGGTTGCTCTACCTCGGTCTGGTGTTCCTGTTCATGGTCGTGTACGCGCCCGGCGGCATCGCCAGCCTGATCATGATGAACCTGCGCCTGGCGGCCTACGGCAAGCTGCGCGGGCTGTGGACGGCCTACCTGGCGCTGGCCGGCACGGCGCTGGTGATCCTGGCCGGCGCCGGCGCCATGATCGAGATGACTTATCACCTGCAGCTCAATTCCGCGCTCGGCCCGCAAGTGAAGTACATGGGCGCGACGCTCGATCCCACGCGCCTGGACAGCTGGTTCGGTGCCGCCATCGTGCTGGCGACAGGCCTCGCGCTGTTCGAGCTGACGCGGCGCGAGTTCGTGCGTGAATGGGGAGAGATCCAGGAAGAAGTCGAGAAGGAAATCAAGCGCAGGGCCGCCCTATGAGCACGGCGAGCATCCCGGTGCTGGAGCTGCGCGACGTGCGCAAGAGCTTCGGCAAGACCGAGATCATCCGCGGCGCGACGCTGGCCGTGAATGCCGGCGAGCGTGTCGCCATCATCGGGCCCAACGGCGCCGGCAAGAGCACCCTGTTCAACCTGATCAGCGGGCGCTTCGCGTCGACTTCGGGCGACGTCCTGCTCAACGGCCGCAAGATCGACGGCCTCAAGCCTTACGAGATCAACCGCCTGGGACTGGCCCGCAGCTTCCAGGTCAGCAACCTGTTCACGCGCCTGTCGGTGTTCGAGAACATCCGCTGCGCCGTGCTCTGGCACCTTGGATACCGCTATTCGTTCTGGCGCTTCCTGGCCGACCTGCGCGACGCCAATGACCGCGCCGACGAGGTGCTCGAGATGATCAAGCTCGACAAGCGGCGCGACGTGCTGGCCATGAACCTGACCTACGCCGAACAGCGCGCGCTGGAGATCGGCATCACGATTGCCGGCGGCTCGCAGGTGATCCTGCTCGACGAACCCACCGCCGGCATGAGCCGCAGTGAAACCAGTCGTTTCGTGAACCTGATTCGCGATGTGACGGTCGGCAAGACGCTGCTCACCGTCGAGCACGACATGGGCGTGGTCTTCGGCCTGGCCGACAAGATCGCCGTGCTGGTGTATGGCCAGGTGATCGCGTTCGATGCGCCCGATGCCGTGCGCGCCAATCCGCGCGTGCAGGAGGCCTACCTGGGTTCGATGGTGGCGGACGCACAAGCGGCCGGGGCTGGCCATTGAAGGCGCGGGTGCGATGCTGAAGCTGCACAACGTTCATGCCTATTACGGCAAGAGCCATGTCCTGCACGGCGTGAACTTCGAGGTTCGCGCCGGCGAGATCGTGGCGCTGCTCGGCCGCAACGGCTCGGGTCGCTCGACGACGGTCAAGACCATCATGGGCCAGATCGATGCGACGGGCAGCATCGCCTGGCGCGGACAGGAGATCCTCGGCCGCAAGGCGTTCCAGATCGCGCAGGCCGGCATCGGTTACGTGCCCGAGAACCGCGACATCTTTCCCAAGCTCACGGTGCACCAGAACCTGATGCTGGGGCGCAAGAGCGCCACGCAGCGCGGGCGATGGGACTTCGACGACATGTACCAACTGTTCCCGCGCCTCAAGGAGCGCCAGCACAACGAGGCCGGGGTGCTCTCGGGCGGCGAGCAGCAGATGCTCACGCTGTGCCGCACCTTGATGGGCGACCCGGAGCTGATCATGATCGACGAGCCCACCGAAGGCCTGGCGCCCAAGCTCGTCGAGCTGGTGGCCGAGTACCTGCGCGAGTTGAAGCGGCGCGGCATTTCGGTGCTGCTGGTGGAGCAGAAGCTGACCATCGCGCTCGAGGTTGCCGACCGCGTCGCGGTCATGGGCCATGGCCAGATCGTCTTCGACGGCACGCCGGCCGAACTGCGTGCGAACGCCAGCGTTCGCAAGGAGTGGCTCGAGGTCTGAGATCGCGCGCCTGATCTGGGCGCGGGCGCGGCTGCAGATCGCGGATCGCAGCGCCGACAATCG
>CAVVVW010000003.1:0-274428 GCA_963751775.1 uncultured beta proteobacterium | reverse complement strand
CCTCAAGCCCGGCCAGCAGGTGATCCTGTTCGTGAACGGATTCGGCGGTACACCGCTGCTAGAGTTGTACGTGATGGTCAATGCCGCGCGCAAGGTGCTCGCCGGCGCCGGCGTGAACGGTTGTGCGGCACCTGACGGGTTCCTTCGTCACCTCGCTCGAGATGGCGGGCTGCTCGATCAGCGTCAGCGCGGTCGACGCCGCTTTGCTCGCACTCTGGGATGCCCCGGTACACACGGCGGCTCTGCGCTGGGGTCGCTGACAGGCAGCAGGCAGCCCTCGCCGCCGAGTCGATCGCGCCGCCGGGCTAGCCCACGCTGACCACGCCCAGGCGGCCCGACGGGTCCTTGCACGCCGTCCAGACGCTCGGGTAACCCTTCTGCTTCTTCGAGTTCATGGTGCTGCGCACGCGTTTGCATTCGTCGAAGTTCTTCACCTTGGCCGGGCCGAGCACGAGGAAGCGCCCGCCCGCACCGGTGCTGGCGTTGCTCCACTCGACTGTCTGCGGCGGGCCCGGCGCGTCGAGGGCGGTTTTCGCCGCCTCGAGGAACTGCCGCAGGTCCTCATCGTTGTAATCAGCGGCCGGCGAGTTGTGCAGCAGCGCGCCCCAGCCCGCCGCCGTGGCCAGCGGGCTCGCCGCGACGACGATCAACGCCGCCACGGCACGCCGCAGAGTCGAATTCATGGCCTGTCCTTTCGGTCCTGCTTCAGGTGCGGCAGCAACACGCCGGGTGCGCGCTCAACGCCGCTCATAGTTGAACTTCTGCCCGCCGATCGCGGCCTCGTACATCAGCCCGCCCTTGACCACCGTGAAGATCGCCATGCCCTTGTTGTAGGCGCCGACGACCTTCGCCTTGTTCTTGTCGACGCTGGCGCCGGCCGCGGCGCCGGCCGTGCCGGCCTTGGCGCCTGCCGCCAGCGTGATGGCCACCGCGGAGGCCTCGGCGCCGAACTCGAAGTTCGCCGCCCGTGAACTCCTTGCACGCGCGCTGTCCTCGAAGAAGATGATCTGGCTGAAGCCCTGGCCGCCGAGCTGGAAGCCCAGCGACAGCTGCGTCATCGTGGTGTCGCCGACATCTTGCCGCCCTGGTACACGCGGCCCTTGCCGTAGGCGCCGCCGATGCCGATGCCGCCCTTGCCGATGTTCGGGAACACGGCGTAGCCGTGGCGCATTGGCGAAGAACTTGCCGCTCTCCTCGGCCTTCCTGAAGATGCCGATCGTGTCCGTGTACTCGTCGGCGGCCCGGGCCGGCACGGCGGTCAGCGCCATCGACGACAGGACGAGAACGGAAAGAAGTCGTTTGTTCAGCATTTCGGATCCCATCGAGGTGAGGCCGGATTCTCATTCGGCAGTGCGTCCGCTCAGGCATTTTCCGGATGCGAGCCGCCGCTGTCCATCCACGCACCGAGCAGCGTGTAGGCCACCGCCAGCACCACCGGCCCGACGAAGATGCCGACCAGGCCGAAGGCCAGCAGGCCGCCGATCACGCCGGCGAAAATCAGCAGCAGCGGCAGGTCGGCGCCGCGCTTGATCAGCACCGGGCGCAGGAAGTTGTCCATCGTGCCGACGACCAGCGACCACACCAGCAGGAAGGTGCCCCAGCCGGTGTCGCCGCTCCAGTACAGCCAGACCACGGCCGGAATCAGCACCAGCATCGGGCCGAGCTGGGCGATGCACAGCAGCAGCATCACCGCGGTCAGCAGCCCGGCGAAGGGCACGCCGGCGATCGCCAGCCCGATGCCGCCCAGGCCCGCCTGCACCAAGGCCGTGACGCCGACGCCCAGCGCCACGCCGCGGATCGCCTGGCCGGCCAGCATCACGGCGTTCTCGCCGCTGCACGCCGGCCAGGCGCCGGCCGAAGCGGCGCACCGCCCGGGCCGCCGATCTCGCCGCCGGAATACATCACCGCCGAGATCACGACGGTGAGCAGGAACTGCACGAACACCGAGGCCGATGCTGCCGGCCTGCGCCACGAACCAGCGCCCGATGTCGTCGGCGTAGGGCGCGAGCTTGGCGAGCAGGCCCTTCGCGCCGGCCAGCATGGCCTTCTCCCAGAGCTCAGCCGCTTGTCGCCGATGAAGGGCAGGCCCTTGACCCACTCGGGCGGCGGCGGCACCTGAAGTGCGCCAGCGCCGAGGCCTTGGCCGACGATGTCGTCGGCATGCCCGACGATCGTGGCGATGGCCAGCATCAGCGGCACCACCAGCACCAGCAACAGCAGCAGCGTCATCACCAGCACCGCCAGGCTGCGGCGCCGCCACAGCCGGGCCTCGAACCACTTCAGCACCGGCCAGGTCGAGACCACGATCATCGTCGCCCAGATGGTCGCGGCGATGAAGGGCCGCATGACCCAGAACGAGGCGACGATGAGCGCGCCGATGAACAGCACGCCGAGCGTGGTGCGGACCAGTTCGCGGGGGGGTTCAGCCATGGTCATGCCATCCGTATCGAGATTTGAGGCCGGGCTGACTTCGGCGCATTCGCAGCGCAGGCATTGTCGGTCAAAGGCCGACCACCACGGGCAACCCATCGGGCGGCGCCGAGGCCCGCCCGTCGTCAATCCAGGGTCAACAAGAGGGCCTGGTGGTCCGAGGCGTCGCTGCCGGCATCGACCTCGAAGGCCGTGACGCGCGGCGCGAGGTCGGCCGAGACGAAGACGAAGTCGCAGGCGAACCGGCGCGGCCACTGCACGGTGTCGTACAGGCCCACGGTGTGCGGCATGCGGCTGGCCGGGGTGCGCGAGCGTGCCAGGCGTCGCGAAAGGCCGGCGTGGCATCGTCGAACGGCGCCAGCATGCGTGCATGGCCGGGCGAGTCGGGCTCGCAGTTGCAGTCGCCGGTGACGATGCCGGCGCCCGGCCGCGGGCGCCAGTGAAAGGGCCCGCGCGAGGTGTCGGCGCGCTCGGGCGGCTGGCGATGGCCCTTGCGCCGCGGCATGCAGCTCGCGCAGGGCATTGAACTGCGCCAGCCGCTGCGCCGCCGAGTAGTACGCCAGGTGCGTGGTCGTGACGCGCAAGTCGCCGACGTCCGGCGCCTCGATCACGGCCTCGATCGCCACGCGCTGCATGTCGGCATGCGCGGCGTCGGCCGGCCAGGGCAGCAGGTGGCGCCAGGCCTGGCGCAGCGGCAGGCGCGACAGCAGCAGGTTGCCGAACTGGCGCCGGCCGCCCGCCTCGTGCGGCACGTCGACCGCGACGCCTTCGATCGCGGTATAGCCGGGAAAGGCCGCGGCCAGCAGCGCGAACTGGTCTTCGCCGCGGCTGCCCGCCAGCGTGTCGAAGTTGCGCGCCACCTCCTGCAGGCAGATCACGTCGGCATCGGCCATGGTCGCGGATCTCGCGCGCGATGCGCTCCGCATCGACGCGGCCGTCGACGCCGCGGCACCACTGGATGTTCCAGGACAGCAGTTTCATCGATCGGCCTCCGCTTGGCTGTTGCAGCGCCGCGATCTCGCAGGCAGCTCAGGCACAGGCAGCCTTTGAATTGCTGCGCGCAACTCGGCCAGCGTGGCCGCGTCGAGCCGTCAGCGCCTGTGCAAGCGCAAGGCGCGGCATCGTTCGCGCCGCAGTGAAAGCCGCCGCCGCAGCGCGGGCAGCGGTCGCTGGCGGCGGCGCTCATCGCGCGGCTTCGCGCCTTGGGCCGCGGGCTTGCGCAGCGGTCTTCTTCGCGGCCGGTACTTGCCATGCGGCGCGCAGGCTCATGCACGGCGTCGTCGAACGGATTGACGATTTCCAGACTCGCCGAATCGTTGGCCAGCCTGCATATCTTCGGTGAAAAGCGTCGTGCAGCCCGCGTCCAATGCAGCCTGCACGATCAGACGCATCCCACGACCGACAACTGGTAGCGCCGCGAAAAGCTGCAGGCATCGAGCATGACTGAAGCGGCATTCGAGCCGAACGACGCGCGCCGTGGCGAGTTTCTCGATCGCGAAGAGAGCGCTTCGCCGGCTCGACCAATGTCTTGCGAATCAGGATCGTTATAGCTCTCCGGCGAGCACCTGGGTGCTGATCGTCAGCGTGCCTTCACGCGCATGCTGCTCCAGCAGGCGAATGGCGCGTGCCTGCTTGCGTACATCGCGCCGGTCGTGCGCATAGACGACGACATTGGTGTCGACGAAGGCGTTCACTTCCGCGGCGCCTCTCCAGATCGATCGAACCGCTCGGCATAAAGGCTTCCCGCCCCTCCCACGCAGGGCCGGAGCCTGGCTCGGCCGCGGCAGCGCATTGGCGAACTGGTTCGCGCAGCTCGCCGCCTGTCTTTCGCCGGCCGACTTGCGGTCCACCAGGCTGCTCGATCGCCTGGCGGCAGATCTCATTGACGCTGGTGCCCTCTTCAGCGCCTTGATGCGCGCTTCACGCAGCAGCTCGTCGTCGATGGCAAGGGTCAGGTTGGCCATGATGGACTCCTAGAATAACACAGAATCAGTGTAACACGGGTTATGTGTGCAGAAAACAGCCCCTTGTGCCGCTCGCGCAGCAGGTTCTTCTGCACCTTGCCCATCGCGTTGCGCGGCAGTTCGGGCGCCGACGAAGACCCGCTTGGGCACCTTGAAGTTGGCGATGCGGTCCTTCAGCGCCGCGATCAGCGCCGCGCCGTCGAGCGCGGCGCCGGGCCGGGCCACCACCACCGCGACCACGGCTTCGCCGAAGTCGGCGTGCGGCACGCCGATGACGGCGCTCTCGGCCACGCCGGGCTGCTCGTTGAGGTAGCCCTCGATCTCGGCCGGATAGACGTTGTAGCCGCCGCTGATGATGAGATCCTTGCTGCGGCCGACGATGCGTGAGCACGCCGTGCTCGTCGAGCTTGCCGACGTCGCCGGTCTTGAACCAGAGGTCGGGCGTGAACTCCTCGGCCGTCTTCTCGGGCATGCGCCAGTAGCCCTTGAAGACGTTCGGGCCCTTGACCTCGATGCCGCCGACCTCGCCGCTGTGGCAGGGCTGGCCCTTCTCGTCGTGGATGCGCACCTGCACGCCGGGCAGCGCGCGGCCCGCGGTGCCGGCACGGCGCTCGCCGTCTTCGGCGCGGTAGGGGTTGGAGGTCAGCATCACGGTTTCGCTCATGCCGTAGCGCTCGAGGATGGCGTGACCGGTGCGCGCGCGCCAGGCGTCGAAGGTTTCGGGCAGCAGCGGCGCCGAGCCGGCGATGAACAGGCGCATGTGCGAGCAGGCTGCGGGCGTCAGTGCCGGCTCGGCGAGCATGCGCATGTACAGCGTCGGCACGCCCATGAACACCGTGGCGCGACGCATCTGCGCGATCGTCGCCTTCGGCTCGAAGCGGTTGAACCACAGCATCTTCGCGCCCGCCAGCAAGCGCACCATGGCTGGCCACGAACAGGCCGTGGACGTGGAACACCGGCAGCGCGTGAATCAGCACGTCGCTGGACTGCCAGCCCCAGTAAGCGTGCAGCGTGCGCGCGTTGGACAGCAGGTTGCCATGCGTCAGCATCGCGCCCTTGCTGCGCCCCGTGGTGCCGCTGGTGTAGAGGATCGCGGCCAGCTCGTCGGCGCGCTTGACGGCCTCGCGCGTGCACATCGCTGTGCCAAGCCGCGCGTTCGAGCAGGCTGCCGCTGCAATCGTCGTTCAGCGTGAAGACGTTCTTCACCCCGGCCTTGAAGGCCAGGGTGCTGAGCCACGGGAAGTTGCGCGCGCTGCAGACCACCACGCCGGGCTCGGCGTCGCCGAGGAAGTAGCCGATCTCGCCGGCCTGGTAGGCGGTGTTGAGCGGCAGATAGACCAGGCCCGCGCGCAACACCGCCAGGTACAGCAGCAGCGCTTCGACGCTCTTCTCGACCTGCACCGCGACACGCGCGCCGGCGGGCAGTTCGAGCGATTCGAGCAGGTTGGCGATGCGCGCACTGGCGCGGTCGATGTCGCGCCAGGTGTAGAACAGCGGCGCGGGCGTGTCGCAGGTCTCGATGGCGGTGGCGTCGAGTTCGGCGGGGAATGCGGCGCGCAGCGCCGCGAACAGATTCTGGTTGTGGGCCATGGTTGAGCCTGGATTCGGCTTCTCCGTTTTGCTCGACTAGAAGCGCGGGCTTCGTTTGTCGTTGAACGCCGCCAGCCCTTCGCGATGCTCGGCGCTGTCGGCGTAGGCGTAGTGTGGAGCGCGCTCATCGGCGCGCGACAACGGCGGCGTGGCGAAGGCGCGCAGCGCGCGCTTGTTCAGGCGCAGCGCCTGCGGCGACAGCATCGCGATGCGCTCGGCCAGGAGTGCGGGCCTCGGCAGCGACGCGGTCGTCGCCGACGACATGGTTGACCAGGCCGCGCACATGCGCCGTGGCCGCGTCGAGCACGCGGGCTTCGAGCAGCAGTTCGCGCAGCGTGGCGCTGCCGATCACCGCGGCCACGATCTGCATCTCGGCCGGTGCCATCGGGAACCCGAGCTTGGCAATCGGCACGCCGAAGCGGCTGCCGACGCCCGCGATGCGCAGGTCGCAGCAAGCCGCAATCTCCAGGCCGCCGCCGATGCAGGCACCGTCGATCTGCGCCAGCAGCGGCAGGTCGCAGGCCAGCATGGCCTGCAGCGCGGGCAGGACGTCTTCCTCGTGAAATCGGCGCAGGCTCGCCTCGTCGAAGCGAAAGTCGGGGAACTCCTCGATGTCGCCACCGGCGGCGAAGTTGCCGCCCTCGCCGGCCACGATGACCACGCGCACGGCGCCGGTCAACGACGGCAAGGCCTCGAAGTGCCGGCGCAAGTCGCGCCACATCGATACCGACAGGGCGTTGAGCTTGCCGGCATGCGCCAGCGTAATGCGCGCGATGCCGTCGGTGCCGCCTGCGTCGAAGCGAACCTCGCCGGACATGGGGTGTCAGTCCAGCTTCGCCCCCGAGGCTTTCACGACCTCGCCCCAGCGCTTGACTTCCGCCGACACGAAGCGGCCGTAGTCGTCACCCCACAGGTTGGGCGTTTCGGCGCCCAGGCCGTGCCAGATGGCCTTCGTGTCGTCGCTGTTGAGCGCCTTCTTCATCTCGTTCTGCATCGCCGCCACGACTTCGCGCGGCGTGCCCTTGGGCGCCCAAAGACCGTACCAGGTGGAAACCTCGTAGTTCGGTGCGCCGTTGGCCTTGGCCAGCGGCACCTCTGGAAAACCGGGGGCCGGCTTGTCGGAGGCCACGGCGATGGCGCGGATGCGGCCGCCCTTGATGTGATTGGCCGACGAGCCCAGACCGTCGAACATCATGTCGACCTGGCCGGCGATCAGGTCTTGCAATGCCGGCCCGGCACCGCGGTACGGGATGTGGGTGATGAAGGTCTTGGTCTGCAGCTTGAACAACTCGCCGGCCAGGTGGTGCGAAGTGCCGTTGCCGGCCGAAGCGTAGTTCAGCTTGCCCGGGTTCTTGCGCAGCAAGTCGATCAGTTCGGGCAGGGTCTTGGCCGCCACGCGCTGCGGGTTGACCACGATCACCTGCGGCACGCTGGAAATCAGGCCGACGGGGATGAAGTCGGTCTCGATGTTGTAGTCGAGCTTGGGATACATGCTCGGCGCGATGGTGTGGTGCACCGCGCCCATGAAGAAGGTATAGCCGTCGGGCGCGGCGCGCGCAGCGATGCCGGCACCCAGCGTGCCGCCGGCGCCGCCCCGGTTGTCGATGACGAACTGGCGGCCGGTGTTCTTGCCCATCAACGCGAACAGCGGCCGCGCGAATGCGTCGGTGCCGCCGCCGGGCGGGAACGGCACGACGATGGTCACCGGCTTGCTGGGCCAGGCCTGCGCCTGCACCAGCGGCGCGGCGAGCAATGCGGCCGCAGCAATCGCCAGAACGCGGCTCGTAGTGGATATCGACATGCGAGGTCTCCTGTGTCGTTGTGATGCCGGTTTCACAGCAACGCTGACACTGCGCGGCTGTGGACCACCTTGCCGTGGGCAAAACGGTCGTGGTGCAGCTCGATCTTGCCCAGATCGTAGAGGTAGTTGACCATCAGTCCGGCCGATTGCCGTAATCCGGCGGCCGACAGATTGGCCTGCGCATTCAGGCGCTCGAGCTTGGCGCCATTGTCGAGGTGAAAACGCGCCACCGGGTCGCCTTCGGACTGCGGGGAAACGTGTACCAGGAAGTGAGCCGCCAGGCGCCACAAGGCGTGGTGGCCGTGGCCGCCGAGCGCGGCCAGCCGCGCCGCATTGGCCAGCGCACCGAGCTCGCCGCCGCTGGCCGTGCGCAGCTCCGCGAGGGCGGCGCCGGCGCTGGCGCCGAGCACCGCGGCATCGGCGCGCTGCAGCCAGGCCAGGAAGCCCGGGATCGGCGACAGCGTGCAGAAGGTCTTGAGCTGCGGCAGCTCGCGCTTGAGGTGCTCGGCCACGCGCTTGATCAGGAAGTTGCCCAGCGACACGCCGCGCAGTCCGGGCTGGCAGTTGCTGATCGAATAGAACACGGCCACCTTGAACTGCTCGGCCGGCAGCGGCGCCGAGCGCTTGTCGATCAGTGGCGCGATCGCGCCGGCCATTTCGGGCAGCAGTGCCACCTCGACGAAGATCAGCGGTTCGTCTGGCAATTGCGGGTGGAAGAAGGCAAAGCAGCGGCGGTCGGGTTGCAGCCGGCGGCGCAGATCGTCCCAGCCGTCGATCTGGTGCACCGCCTCGTGATGGATGATCTGCTCGAGCAATTGCGCTGGCGAATTCCAGTCGACCTTGCGCATCTCCAGAAAGCCAGGGTTGAACCACGACGACAGCAGATGCAGCAGGTCGTCCTCGACGACCTGCAGTTGCGGCTGCTGGCGCAGACGCTCGAGCAGCGTGCGGCGCAGGCGCACGATGGCCGCGGTGCCGCCCGGTGCGCCGTTCAGGCGCCGGAACAGTTCCTGCCGGGGTGCCTCGGCCAGCCGGGTCAGGCGGGTCAGGTTCGCGCCGTCGGGCGCCTTGGCGTACGCCTGGGCCGCGGCCAGCACGGCCTGCGGGTCGGGGCTGAAGTCGCTGGCCAGGCGATCGAAGAACCGCCAACGCTGCTCTTCGCTCAGGCTGCCGATGCGCTGCAAGACCTCCCGCGCCAGCAACGGGCCGTTGGCCTCGCCGCGCACGGACAACAGGCGCCGGCAATCGGCCAGCACGAGGCGCAGTGGAGTCGGGTCGGCCATGGCGTCGGCGGCGGGCGGTTCGGATGCGGGCGGCAACGCCATTACAGCATCGACTGCTGCACGCTGCATGCGATCGTTGCATGATGCGCACAGCGACACCGCGCAACCTGTCTGGAGAAATGCATGCAACGCATCGGATTCATCGGCGCCTCGGGATTGATGGGCCATGGCATGGCAAAGAACCTGCGCGCCAAGGGTTACCCGCTGGCGCTGACCGTGCACAGGAACCGCGACCGCGTGGCCGACCTGCTGGCCGCCGGCGCGACCGTGGCGGCCACGCCGGCCGAACTGGCGCGCGCCAGCGACGTCGTGTTCCTGTGTGTCACCGGGTCACCGCAGGTCGAGGCCGTCGTGAGTGGCGACAACGGTCTGCTGGCAGGCGCGGCCAGGGGGCTGGTCATCGTCGACACCTCGACCGCCGAACCTGAATCGACGAATCGCCTGCGCCTGCTCTGCGCAGCCCAGGGCGTTGACTACATCGACGCGCCGCTGGCGCGCACGCCGACCGATGCCGAGGCCGGCAAGTTGAACGTGATGGTCGGTGCCACGGAGGCGCAGTTCGCTCGACTCGAACCCGTGCTGCACGCCTTTGCCGAGAACGTCTTCCACGTCGGCCAGCCCGGTGCGGGGCACGTCATCAAGCTGCTCAACAACTTCATCGCCCAGGCCATCTGCACGGCCACGGCCGAGGCCTTTGCCGTCGGGCAGAAGGCCGGCGTCGACCTCAAGCGGCTGGTGGCGCTGGTCTCGGCCGGTGGCGTCAACTCGGGCCTGTTCCAGATCATGAGCAAGACGCTCGACGGCGATCTGTCGGGCATCAAGTTCGAGATGAACAACGCGCGCAAGGACATCCGCTACTACACCCACCTGGCCGAGAACCTGGCCGTACCCACGGTCGTCGGCGAAGCGGTGCACCAGTCGCTGGCGCTGGCCTGCGCCCTGGGCTACGGCGAGAAGTACGTGCCTTCGCTGGTCGAGGCGCAGGAGAAGCTCAGCGGCACCAAGATCATCCCGCGATAGCGCATCGAAGGCCCGCCGATGAGCAACCTCGTTCTCGTGCACGGCGCCTGGGGCGGCGCCTGGATCTGGCGCCGCGTGCTCGGCCCGCTGCGCGCCGCCGGCCATGAGGTTCACGCGGTCACGCTGACGGGCGATGGCGAACGCGCGCACCTGCGGCGCAACGACATCACGCTGCGCACCCACATCGACGACGTACTCGGCCTGATCGACGCCGAAGAATTGCGCGACATCACCTTGGTCGGTCACAGCTACGCCGGGCAGGTCATCACCGGCGCGGCCGACGTGCTGCTGGCGCGCGGCGCTGGCGCGCTGCGCCAACTGGTCTACGTCGACGCCATGGTGCCGCTGCCGGGCGAGGGCTGGGGCAGCAACCACCCGCCCGAAGTGGTGGCCGCGCGCCGCGCCGCGGCCGCCGCCAACGACAACGCGCTGCCGCCGCCCGACCCGCGCGACTTCGGCCTGGACGGTGCCGATCGCGACTGGCTGCTGCGGCGCCAGGTGGCGCACCCGTTCGGACCGTATCGCGAACCGATGCCCTTCGACGGCGAGCGCTGGGCCGGTGTGCCGCGCTGCTTCATCGACTGCAACCGGCCGGCTTACCCAACGATCGACGGCTCGCGCCGGCGCGTGCGCAGCCAGCCGGGCTGGCGCATCGTCGAACTGCCGACGGGGCATTGCCCGATGGTCAGCGTGCCGGAGTTGCTGGTGCAGCAGCTGCTGTTGCTGAGCTAGCCACCCGCGCGCGCACGGCGGCCACGTCGCGCACCGGGCGCACCTCGATGCAACCGTAGCGGATCCACGGGAACTCCTGTGCCATCCGAACCGCCTCTTCGATCGACTCGGCCTCGACCAGATTGAATCCGGCGAGGACCTCTTTCGTCTCGGCGAACGGGCCGTCCAGGATCGTCGTGCGGCCACTGCGCAGGCGCACCGATTTCGCGCTCGTGCTGCCTTCGAGTTGCTGGTAGCTCAGCAGGCTGCCGCTGGCCTGCATTTCATCGGCGTGCTGCAGGCACTGCCGCATTTCGGCGTCGAACGCCTGCTCAGGCAGCTTGCCAAGCAGTTCCTGGTCGGTGTACACAAGCAGCAGGAATTGCATGGCTCGTTGCTTTCGGGTGGGTTGCGCGCGGGGTCGTGCGCACGATTTTGCGCCATCCTTGGCCGGAATATCTTGAAGCCCGGGGGTATCGGCCTGTCGATTGTCGGCCCACTCGTTCGTCGTACAGGCAAGGGATCGCGCTGCCGGAATCGACCGCCGCGGCCCTCCCGGGTTTCGTTTCAATTCATTTCCAACCCACAGGAGACTCGATCATGCGTGTCATGGTGATGGTCAAGGCCAGCAAGGCGTCCGAAGCCGGTGTCATGCCGAGCCAACAACTGCTGGCCGAGATGGGCCGATACAACGAGGAACTGGTCAAGGCCGGCGTCATGCTGGCCGGCGAAGGCCTGCAGCCCAGCGCCAAAGGCGCGCGCATGCGGTTCTCGGGTGCGTCGCGCACGGTCATCGACGGCCCGTTCAGCGAGACCAAGGAATTGGTCGCCGGCTTCTGGCTCTGGCAGGTGCGTTCGATGGACGAGGCCATCGAGTGGCTGCGGCGCTGCCCGAATCCGCACCCCGACGACTGCGAAGTCGAGATCCGCCCGGTGTTCGAGGCCGACGACTTCGGCCCCGCGCTGACGCCCGAGCTGCGTGAACAGGAGGAGCGACTGCGTGCGCAAGTAGCCGCCGCCAAGCATTGACCAGCGACGGGCCATCCTGGCTGCGACTGCGGCATGACGCGTGACCCGCACCGCGCCATCGATGCCGTCTGGCGCATCGAGGCGGCCAAGATCATCGGCGGCGTGGCGCGGCTGGTGCGCGATGTCGGGCTGGCCGAGGAACTGGCGCAGGACGCGCTGCTGGCTGCGCTCGAACATTGGCCCGCCGACGGCATTCCCGACAACCCGGGCGCCTGGTTGATGGCCACCGCCAAGAACCGCGCACTCGACCACCTGCGCCAGCAGGCGCTGCACCTGCGCAAGCAGCAGGAGCTCGGCGCCGACGCCGATGCGCGCGGCGACCATGTCGTGCCCGACTTCAGCGATGCTCTTGACAGTGCCGACGACATCGGTGACGACCTGTTGCGGCTGATGTTCACGGCCTGCCACCCGGTGCTGGCCCAGGAGGCCCAGGTCGCCCTGACGCTCAGGCTGCTCGGCGGACTGAGCACGCCCGAGATCGCGCGCGCCTTCGTGCTGCCCGAGCCGACCATCGCGCAGCGCATCGTGCGCGCCAAGCGCACGCTCGCCGCCGCGCGAGTGCCGTTCGAAGTCCCGCGCGGCGATGCGCTGGCCGAGCGCATGGCGGCGGTGCTGGCGGTCATCTACCTGATCTTCAACGAAGGCTATGCCGCCACCAGCGGAGACGACTGGATGCGACCCGCGTTGTGCGACGAAGCGCTGCGCCTGGGTCGGGTGTTGGCCCAGTTGGCGCCACAGGACGGTGAAGTGCATGGCCTGATCGCACTGATGGAAATCCAGGCCTCGCGCACCCGTGCCCGCACCGACGGCGCGGGGCGGCCGATCCTGTTGCTCGAGCAGGATCGCAGCCGCTGGGACCGCTTGCTGATCGGCCGTGGGCTGGCCTCGCTCGAGCGCGCCGCAGCGCTGGGCGCCGAGCGGGGGCCCTACGCGCTGCAGGCGGCGATCGCGGCCTGCCATGCGCGCGCGCCCGTGGCGGCCGACACGGACTGGGCGCAGATCGTCGCGCTGTACGACGCGTTGGCCCAGTGCATGCCGTCAGCGGTGGTCGAACTCAACCGCGCGGTGGCAGTCGGCATGGCATTCGGCCCGCAGACCGCGCTGCCGCTGGTCGATGCGCTGGTGGCCGGGCGCCAACTCGACCGCTACCACCTGCTCTACGCGGCACGCGCGGACCTGCTGGTCAAGCTCGGTCGCCTGGATGAAGCGCGGCAGGCATTCGAGCGCGCGGCCACGTTGACGCACAACCAGCGCGAGCGCGAGCTGTTGCTGGCGCGTGCGCGGGCAAGCCTGTCATGACACAAGGCGGCGCGAACGGGCCCGACGTCGGGCGCCGAAATCAGGATGCCGCCGCCAGCGGCGGCGCCGCCGGTCGACCGTAGGTCAGCCGCGCCCAGATCGCCTCCAGTGGCCCGCGCGCGTGGCGCTTGAGCCACCACCGGCTCCACGGCACCTGGATCACGAAAAAGATCGCCACCGCGAGTGCCAGCCCGGCCGCGGGACCGACCCGGCCCCACAGGCCGAAGCCCCAGCCGTAGAACAGCGTGGTGCACAGCGCCGTCTGCATCAGGTAGTTGGTCAGCGGCATGCGCCCGGCCGCCGCGAACGGTGCCAGCCGCCGCTGCCACGCCGGAATCTGCGCCAGGCGGACGATCGTCAGCACGTAGAAGATCATCATCGCGACCCGGCTGGTCCAGTAGCACAGACTGCCGAAAAGCTTGATCGGCGACGGGCCCGGCTCGCGATTGAAGTGAAAGACCAGCGTGAACGCTGCGCCGCACAGCAGCCCGACCGCCAGCGCGACCCACATCAGGCGCCGCACCTGCGGCATCAGTTCGGCGATGCGCTGGACCCAACGCTGGCGCCCGGCGAGCAGCCCGAGCAGCATCGTCAGCGCCATCTGGACCCAGAAGCCCAGCATGCCCCACAGCGACCACGGGTTGTCGTAGAAGTACGCGAACTCGCGCATGTGCTCGGCGGCCGCCTGCACGAACGTGCCTTGGCCGTAGGCGGCGTTGTTGCTGGCCTCGAAGGCCTTCGCCTTGGCGACCAGCATCGCCGTGACCTCGGGCGTCGTCAGCAGCAGCCGCAACGCGCCCGAGATCACCGGATAGAGCAGACACAGCACGATCAGTGCGACGATCGTGCGCACGCTCGCGCGGCGCAATGCGAACACCAGCAGCAGGCCGAGCAGCGCATAGATGTGCAGCACGTCACCGGTCCAGAAGATGGTGGCATGGACCAGGCCCAGCGCCGCCAGCACCGCCAGCCGGCGCAGGTACAGCGCGGTGGCGCGCGCAGGGTCGCGCTGCTCCATGCGCGCGAACTGGATCGTGAATCCGATACCGAACAACAGGCTGAACATGCTGTTGAACTTGCCCGAGAAGAGCATGTCGCGCAGGTTCTCGGCGAACTGGTCGATGGCGCCCGGCCACAGGTGCGAGCCATCGGCCTCGATGAAGAACGAGTTGGCAAAGCCCGGCATGTTCATGATCAGGATGCCGAGCAGCGCGAACCCGCGCAGGATGTCCAGCGTGGGAATGCGTTCGGCAACGGGCAGCGCCCCCTCGACAGGCGTTTGCATGGCGGTCCCCTTCCCGGGCCGGTGGCCCGACGCGACGCGGCACGATACGCCGATGGCCGCCGAAATGCCATCGAGAAGATCCGCGCAGTGGGCACAACACGCGGGCCGGAGGGCACGCGCAATCGCTGGCGTTTCGCCGCGCCGCAGCCGACCCATGGCGTTGCGCAAGGAGCGGGTAAGGCCCGAGGGCATCGACCTTCTGGCGCACGGCATGTAAGAAGTACAGTCACGCTGACATCGTGCCACGCTGTACTGTCTGTCCCACGCACCACTCTGCCCGCAAAGGAAACCCGCCCATGAACCGCAAGTTCCCCCTCGCTGCGTTGCTGCTCGCCGCGCTGACGGCATTGCCGTTGGCGGCCATGGCCCAGCCCAAGCCCGGCGAGATACGCATCGCGCACATCAACGGCAAGACCGGCCCGCTCGAGGCCTACGCCAAGCAGTCGTCGGTCGGCTTCACGATGGGCCTGGACTACGCCACCGGCGGCACGATGATGGTCGCGGGCAAGAAGCTGGTCGTGATCGAGAAGGACGACCAGGGCAAGCCCGACCTCGGCAAGAGCCTGCTGGCCGCCGCCTACGGCGACGACAAGGTCGACCTCGCGGTGGGCACCACCGGCTCGGGCGTGGCGCTGGCGATGCTGCCGGTGGCCGAGGAATACAAGAAGATCCTGCTCGTCGAGCCGGCGGTGGCCGATTCGATCACCGGCGACAAGTGGAACAAGTACATCTTCCGCACCGGCCGCAACAGCTCGCAGGACGCGCTGGCCAATGCCGCCGCCTTCGACCAGGACGGCGTGTCGATCGCCACGCTGGCGCAGGACTACGCCTTCGGCCGCGACGGCGCCAAGGCCTTCAAGGACGCGCTGAAGAAGGCCAAGGTCGTGCACGAGGAGTTCGTGCCGCAGAACGCGACCGACATCACCGCCGCGGCGCAGCGCATCTTCGACCAGCTGAAGGGCAAGCCGGGGCGCAAGGTGGTGTTCATCATCTGGGCCGGCAACCTCGCCGTGCCGTTCAAGATGCTCGATCTGGAGCCGCAGCGCTACGGCATCACGCTGGCCACCGGCGGCAACATCCTGCCGGCGATGACGCTGTTCAAGCGCGTGCCGGGCATGGAGGGCGCGCTGTACTACTACTTCGGCATTCCGAAGAATGCCGCCAACGAGTGGCTGGTCGCGAATCACTACAAGCAGTTCAAGTCCCCGCCCGACTTCTTCACCGCCGGCGGCATGAGCGCGGCCATCGCGGTGGTCGAGGCCTTGAAGAAGACCAAGGGCGACACCAACACCGAGAAGCTGATCGCGGCGATGGAGGGCATGAGCTTCGAGACGCCCAAGGGCAAGATGACTTTCCGCAAGCAGGACCACCAGGCCATGCAGTCGATGTTCCACTTCAAGGTCAAGGCCGACCCGGCCTTCGAGTGGGGCGTGCCCGAGCTGGTGCGCGAGATCAAGCCCGAAGACATGGACGTGCCGATCCGCAACAAGCGCTGATGGTCCCACCCCCGAAGCGGCTGCGCCGCTCCCCCTCAAGGGGGCCACACCAGCGGCCCGGCAAAGCCGGTTCCGCGGTGTGCGCTTGGACAGTCACCAGCCCTCCCACGTTGCCGCGCACACGTGCTTGAGACCCGCGACCTCACGATCCGATTTGGCGGGCACGTGGCCGTCGACCACGTGTCGTGCCGCTTCGAGGCCGGCACGCTGACGGCCATCGTCGGGCCGAACGGCGCCGGCAAGACGACGCTGTTCAACCTGATCTCGGGCCAGCTGCCGGCCAGCGAGGGCCGGGTGCTGCTGGCGGGCGAGGACATCACGCGCCTGCCGGCGCCGCTGCGCACGCGGCGCGGCCTCGGCCGGGCGTTCCAGCTGACCCAGCTGTTCCCGAACCTGACCGTGCAGGAGAACGTGCGCCTGACGGTGCAGGCGCGCGAGCAGGGCCGCGGCAAGGCGGGCCTGGACCTGCTGCGCGTCTGGCTCGACCGGCGTGAGTGGATCGACGAGTCGCAGCGCCTGCTCGAAGCCGTGCGCCTGGCCGACAAGCGCGATGCCGTCGCCGCCAGCCTGCCGCATGGCGACCAGCGCAAGCTCGAAGTGGCGCTGCTGATGGCGCTGGACCCGAAGGTCTACATGTTCGACGAACCGACCGCCGGCATGAGCGTCGACGAAGTGCCGGTCGTGCTCGAACTGATCCGCGCATTGAAGGCGCGGCGCGACCGCCTGATCCTGCTGGTCGAACACAAGATGGATGTGGTGCGCGAACTCGCCGACCGCATCGTCGTGCTGCACAACGGACAGCTCGTCGCCGACGGCGAGCCGGCGGCGGTGATCGCGAGCCCGTGGTGCAGCAGGCCTACCTCGGCGTGCTTGACGCCGAGGCAGGCCCTGGGGCCGCCGTTGACGGCACCCCTACCCGGCCCTTGCCCGCCGAGCGGGGAAGCTCCCAGCATGTCTGACGCGCTGCTCACGCTGCAGGGCGTGCACACCCACATCGGTGCGTACCACATCCTGCACGGCGTCGACCTCGAGGTGCCTGCGGGCGAGGTGACGATGCTGCTCGGGCGCAACGGCGCCGGCAAGTCGACCACCTTGCGCACGATCATGGGGCTGTGGCGCGCATCGCAGGGCCGCATCGCCTTCAAGGGCCGCGCGCTGCAGGCGATGCGCACGCCCGACATCGCGCAGGCCGGCATCGGCTACGTGCCGGAGACGATGGGCATCTTCAGCGACCTGACGGTCAAGGAGAACCTGCTGCTCGCCGCGCGGCAGGCGCGCCGTGCCGCCGATCTGGACGCGCAGCGCCTGGATTGGATCTTCGGCTTGTTCCCGGCGCTGAAGAAGTTCTGGCTGTTCCCGGCCGGCAAGCTCTCGGGCGGGCAGAAGCAGATGCTGGCCATCGCCCGCGCCATCGTCGAGCCGCGCGCGCTGCTGCTGATCGACGAGCCGAGCAAGGGCCTGGCGCCGGCGATCGTCAACAACCTGATCGCCGCGCTGCGTGAACTGAAAGCCCAGGCGGCGACGATCCTGCTCGTCGAGCAGAACTTCCAGATGGCCCGCGCGCTCGGCGACAGCGTCGCGGTGATGGACGACGGCCGCGTCGTCCACCGTGGCCGCATGCAGGCCTTGGCCGACGACGAGGCGTTGCAGCAGCGCCTGCTCGGCCTGTCGCTGGCGGTGCATCAATGAACGCGGCCTCGACGGCGGCCGCGAGCGCAATTCCCGAAGCGCGCTTCGACAGCAAGCCGATCGCTCCTGCTCGCTGCATTGGCGCTCGGCGCGCTGCCGCTGATCGGCTCGCCGTCGACCTGGGTCACGCTGACCGTCGCCGGCCTGGCGATGGGACTGATCGTCTTCATCATCGCCTCGGGCCTGACCCTGGTCTTCGGCCTGATGGACGTGCTCAACTTCGGCCACGGCGTGTTCATCGCCGTCGGCGCCTTCGTCGCCACCAGCGTGATGGGCGGCATGGCCGGCTGGACGATGTCGCCGCAGTTGCTGCCCAACCTCGGCGCGATCTTCGTCGCCATGCTCGCGGCGATGACGGTGGCCGGCGCGATCGGCTTCGCCTTCGAGCGCGTGATCGTGCGCCCGGTGTACGGCCAGCACCTGAAGCAGATCCTGATCACGATGGGCGGCATGATCGTCGGCGAGGAGATCATCAAGGTCATCTGGGGGCCGCAGCAGATCCCGTTGCCGCTGCCGGAATCGTTGCGCGGCGCCTTCCTCTTCGCGGTGTTTGGCGATACGGCCGCGATCGAGAAGTACCGCGTGCTGGCGGTCGCGATCGGCCTCGTGGTGTTCGGCGCCATGCTCTGGGTGCTCGGCCGCACCAAGGTCGGCCTGCTGGTGCGTGCCGGCGTGCAGGACCGCGAGATGGTCGAAAGCCTGGGCTACCGCATCGAGCGCCTGTTCATCGCCGTCTTCGTCGTCGGCTCGGCGCTGGCCGGCCTGGGCGGCGTGCTCTGGGGCCTGTACCAGCAGAGCGTGGTGCCGCAGATCGGGGCCCAGGTCAACGTGCTGATCTTCATCGTCATCATCATCGGCGGCCTCGGTTCGACGCTGGGTTGCTTCGTCGGCGCGCTGATGGTCGGCCTGCTGGCCAACTACAGCGGGTTTCTGGCGCCCAAGGTCGCCCTCTTCTCCAACATCGGCCTGATGGTCGCGGTGCTGCTGTGGCGGCCGCAGGGCCTGTATCCGGTGACCAGTCGATGAACCCGACCGCCCCGTTCGGGCTGGGCTTGTCCAAGCCCGTGTGCTGGGCCCGTCGCCAGACCCGCCGACAGGCTCAGCGCAATCGGTGGATTCGCGCCTATGCTGAACCGCCTGCTGTCACACGACCTGCCGAAGAGCCGCTGGCTGGCGGCGGCGCTGGTGCTGATCGTCATCGCGCTGGCGCTTGCGCCGTTCCTGTTCCCGGGCGCCAAGGCGCTGTCGGTGGCGGCCAAGATGCTGGTCTTCATCGTGCTCGTCGCCAGCTTCGACCTGCTGCTCGGCTACACCGGCATCGTCAGCTTCGCGCACACGATGTTCTTCGGCATCGGCGCCTACGGCGTCGCGATCGCCAGCACGCGCCTGGGCGAAGGCTGGTTCGCGCTGGTGGTGGGCCTGGCCTGCGCGCTGGCGGTCTCGCTGCTGCTGTCGCTGCTGATCGGCCTGTTCAGCCTGCGCGTCAAAGCCATCTTCTACGCCATGATCACGCTGGCCGTGGCCGCCGCGTTCCAGACCCTGGCCTCGCAGCTGAGCGACTTCACCGGCGGCGAGGACGGCCTCAGCTTCAAGAATCCGGCTTGGCTCAGCCCCTCGTTCGAGCCGCTGGCCGAGCCGCTGCTGGGCCTGGCGATCGACGGCAAGGTGATCACCTACTACCTGCTGTTCGTGGCGGCGGCGCTGCTGTTCCTGCTGCTGCTGCGCATCGTCAACTCGCCCTTCGGCCGCGTGCTGCAGGCGATCCGCGAGAACGACTTCCGCGCCGAAGCCATCGGCTACCGCAGCGTCGTCTACCGCACCCTGTCCAACGTGCTGGCCGCGGTGTTTGCGACGCTCGCCGGCGCGCTGCTGGCACTCTGGCTGCGCTACACCGGCCCCGACACCACGCTGTCGTTCGAGGTCATGCTCGACATCCTGCTCATCGTCGTCATCGGTGGCATGGGCACGCTGTACGGCGCGGTGATCGGCAGCGTGCTGTTCGTGCTGGCGCAGAACTACCTGCAGGACCTGCTCAAGCTCGGCGCCACGGCGCTGGAAGGCGTGCCACTGCTGGGCGCCGTAGTCACGCCCGACCGCTGGCTGCTCTGGTTGGGCGTGCTGTTCGTGCTCGCCGTCTATCACTTTCCAAGCGGTGTGGTCGGACGCTTGCGGGCCTTCGGCGCGCGGGTTTGATCGCACTTTGTCGTTGCCCCCCAAGGAGGTTGAATTGAAGAACAAGCTCAATGCCATTGCCGTCGCCGTGAAACTGCTGGCCCTCACCAGTGCCAGCGGCATCCTGCTGAGCGGCTGTTGGGGCGACGGTCCGTCGACCAATTTCCTGCCCACCGGCATCACGCAGCAGGGGGTGACCGTGTATCCCGCCACCACCCCCGGCAGCGGCACCACCGCCGCCACGCAGGACCTGCTCACCGCGGGCCTCGGCAAGACCGGCATCGGCGGCGCCACGCCGGCCTATGTCGACCCGCTCGCGCCGACCGCGCTGGAACTGCGCCGCAACGCCATCTACAGCAACTACCGCGGCCTGGTCGACTTCAGCGCTGCCGGTGGCTACGGCACCCTGTACGGCCCGAACGTCGACGTCAGCGGCACGGCCACCGCCAGTGAAGGTCTGATCCCGGGCCGTGAGTACATCGCCACGCTCGACGACGGCAGCGGCCGCAAGAACACGGTCATCGCGGTGCAGATTCCCGACAGCTTCAATCAGGCGGCGCCCTGCCTGGTGCTCGGCCCTTCATCGGGTTCGCGTGGCGTGTATGGCGCGGTGGCCGCGGCCAGCGAGTGGGGCCTGAAGCACGGCTGCGCCGTCGCCCTGACCGATGCCGGCAAGGGCGTCGGCCTGTACGACCTGACCGACGACACCGTCAACCGCATCGACGGCACCCGCGCCACCCGCGCCGCCGCGGGCGCGCTCAATTTCTTCGCCGCCAACATCACCGACTCCGCCCGCGCGGCGTACAACGCGCTGTTCCCGAACCGGCTCGCGCTGAAGCAGGTCCATTCGCAGCAGAACCCGGAGAAGGATTGGGGCAACGACACGCTGGCCGCCGCGAGCTATGCGCTGTTCGCATTGAACGACCGCTACGGCAGCGCCGACAATCCGGTGCCCTTCACGGCGACCAACACGCTGGTCATCGCTGGCTCGGTGTCCAACGGCGGCGCCGCGGTGCTGCACGCGGCCGAGCAGGACGGCAATGGCCTGATCGACGGCGTGGTGGCGGGTGAACCGGTCACCGAGATGCCCACCACCGCCGGCTACGGCATCCAGTTCGGCGGCGTGCCGGTCACCGGCTTCGGCAAGACGCTGGCCGACTTCACCACCTACGGCAACCTGTACCAGCCCTGCGCGGCGTTGTCGGCCCCGGCGGCGATGACCGAGGCGACGACCTTCAACTTCATGGTCATCGCCGGCATGACCGCGCGCGCGACGGCACGCTGCGCCGGCCTGGCAGCCAAGGGCCTGGTGACCGGCGCCGACACGGCCGCACAGTCGCTCGACGCCTTGAACAAGCTGCGCGCGTTCGGCTGGACGACCGACAACGACCAGATGCACAACGCCCATTGGGGTCTTGGCAACGGGCCGATCCTGTCGGCGATGTACCCGAACATGTACGGCCGCTTCTCGGTCACCGACAACGTCTGCAACACCAGCTTCGCCCAGGTCGATGCGGCGGGTGCACCGGTCGCAGTGACCGCGACGACGAAGGCGCAGAGCTTCGCGCGTCGGCAACGGCACCGCCAACGGCACGCCCGCCAGCGTGGTCTACGACGACTCGGTCGGCGGCGCGCGCTCGTGGCAGCTCGCCACGTCGGTGTCGACCGCGGTGCAGGACTTCGGCCTCGACAACGCGCTGTGCCAGCGCGCGCTGGTCACCGGGGTCGAGGAAAACGGCGCCGCGCTGACCGCGACGGCCACGTCCACAGCGCCGACGGCGGCGCAGAGCGCTGCGGTGCGGGCCGGCATTGCCGAAGTGGTCCTGAACGGCAACCTGCGCGGCAAGCCGACGCTGATCGTCGCCGGGCGCAGCGATGCGCTGGTGCCGGTGAACAACAACGCGCGCGCCTACGTCGCGTTCAACAATGTGACCGAAGGGGCTGCCAGCAGGGTCGGCTACATCGAGGTCGCCAATGCGCAGCACTTCGACGCCTTCCTGCCCTTCGGTGGCTTCGACACCCGGTTCGTGCCCTTGCACGTGTACTTCATCCGGGCGATGGACGCGATGTACGCCCGCCTGAAGAACGGCACCGCGTTGCCGCCGAGCCAGGTCGTGCGCGCCACGCCGCGCGGTGGCGTCCGCTCGCCGGCACCGGCGATCACCGCCGCCAACGTGCCGCCGATCAGCGCCGCACCGCTGGTGGCCGACCAGATCGGCTTCGTGGGCACCTCGATCAATGTCCCCAACTGAGGCCTCGCACTCGCACTACCTGCGCTGCGCCGGGCGCGAGCTCCACTGCACCGAGTGGGGTTCGCGCGCACGGCCGGACGCTGGTCGCCTGGCACGGCCTGGCGCGCACCGGGCGCGACATGGACGACATCGCGGCGCACCTGGCGTCGCGCGGCTGGCGCGTGCTCTGCCCCGACACGCTCGGGCGCGGCCTGTCGCAGTGGAGCCCCGAGCCGGCGCGCGAGTACTGCCTGGACTTCTACGTCGAGCAGGCCGGCGCCTTGCTCGATGCGCTGGGCATCGAGCGCTGCCACTGGCTCGGCACCTCGATGGGCGGCGCGATCGGCACCGTGGCGGCGGCGACCACGCTGCGCGGGCGCATCGAGCGCCTGGTGCTCAACGACAACGGCCCGAGCCTGGCGCGCGCGGCGATCGATCGCATCCGCAGCTACGCCGGTGCGCCGGCGGCCTTTGCCACGGTGAGCGAACTCGAACAGTACTTCCGCCGCATCTACGCCCCCTTCGGCTGGCTCAGCGACGAACAGTGGCGGCGCCTGACCGAGACCTCGGTCCGGCGCCTGCCCGATGGCCGCGTGACGCCGCACTACGACCCGGCGATGGTGCAGCAGTTCGTGACCCGGCCCGACGACTACGAGCGCTGGAGTGAGTGGGATTCGCTCGACATCCCGGTGCTGTGCCTGCGCGGCGAGCACAGCGACCTGCTGCTGCGCGACACGACCGAGCAGATGCGCCAGCGCGGCCCGCGCGCGGTGGTGGTCGAGATCGCCGGCTGCGGCCACGCGCCGGCGCTGAACACGCCCGAACAATTCGCGCTGGTCGAGCGCTTCCTGGCCGGTCAGGGCACAGCCTAGGCGCGGAGTCAAGCCAGGCTCATGACCCGCGGCTCGCCTGCTTGGGTACCCAGTAGCGTTCCATCGCGATGTAGGCGTAGGAAGCCGACCAGCCGATCAGCAGCAGGCCGTTCAGCGCCTCGACGCCCACCAACAGCCGCATCGCGCCGACCGGCGTCACGTCGCCGAAGCCGAGCGAGGTGTAGGTTTCGGCGGAGAAGTAGATCACGTTGATGAGCGAGAAGTCAGGCTCACCCTTCAGGTGTCCGACGCCCGGGATGCCGCCCAGCAGGTACAGCGCGACGGCGTAGACCAGGATTTCGATCGCGTGGGCGACGAAGGTGGTGAAGATCACCACCAGCAACTTGCTGCGGCTGGGCATCTCGCAGCGCTGGCAGCCGGTGGTTCAGCGCGCTCAGCACCTCGTAGTGGATGAGCGCCGTCACACCGATGAGCAGGACGCTGGAGAGCAGGACAAGCAACATGGGGCGGGCCAGGGCGGGTGGAGACAGCCCGCACTATGCCTGCATACCCGGCACCATCAACACGCCGCCGGCGGATGCCAGAATCGCGCCATGAATGTCAAACCACGGTTGCACTGCACGGCGCGCCGCCTGGTCGGGCTGATCATCGGTGCCACCTGCGCGCTGTGGGCCTGGCCCGCGGCAGCGCAGGTCGCACCCTCGCCGGCCGAGATCGCTGCCTACACCGGGCTGCATGCAGCCGCCCAGCGCGGCGACATTGCCGCCATCCAGCGCCTCGCCGCGGCCTCGCCCGCGGCGCTGACCGCACGCGACGGCCATGGCCGCACACCGCTGCACGTGGCCACGTTCGCGCGTCAGCGCGAGGCGATCAAGGCCTTGGCGGCCGCCGGTGCCGACCTGGGCCTGCTGGAAGACGACCGCTACGACGCGGTGACGATCGCCGCCGTGGCCGACGACGAGCAGACGCTGCGCATGTTGTTGGCGCTCGGCGCCAGCGCCAAGCTCGTGACCAGCCGCTACGACGGCACGGCCCTGATCGCCGCGGCACACCTGGGCCACGACGGCGTCGTGCGCCAGTTGATCGCGGCCGGCGCGCCGCTCGACCATGTCAACAACCTGCACTGGACAGCCACGCATCGAGGCCGTCGTTCTCGGCAACGGTGGCGCGCGCCATCAGGCGACGCTCAAGGCGCTGATCGACGCCAAGGCCGATCTGCAATTGGCCGATCGCAACGGGCGCACGCCGCTGGCGCTGGCCCGCGAACGCGGCTATGCGGCGATGGAACAGATGCTCGTGGCCGCGGGCGCACGCTGACGCTGGACCTCACCAGATCGGGCCCAGGAACAGGTAGAACGTACCGCCACTGCCGCGCGTCGCGCCGGCCCCGAGGTACAGCGGCCCGAAGCGCGTGTCCATCATGATGAATCCGCTGCCGGCCTGCTTCATGGCACCGAAGTGCACCGGCTCGTCTGCGGCAAACCCGGCCCCGAATTCGAGCGAGAAGCCAGCACGAACGGCGCCGCCGAATGTGGGCGGCAGGTTCTCGAAGCGACGCGCGAACACTGCCCGGCCCAGGACGACCGTGCTGCCGCTGATCGACAGCGCTTCGCTGCCCGACAAGCGCAGGAAGCCACCCAGACGCAGCGGCGCAAGGCCGCCCCGTGTGCGCGCCCATTCGCCGTAGACATGCCCCCCCCAGTCGCCGAAGTTGAAGGCCGCGAGTCCGGTCAGTGAGCGTATGCGCCGCAGACGGCGCCAATGAGTCCGACGTGGTCAGGCTGTACCCACTCCGCAAACAACAGCTGGCCCTGCACCGGAAACGCGATCGGCTCGAGGGTGTCGATGCGCAGTTGAACGAAGCGGCCGTTGCCGGCTTCGTGGCTGGTGTTCGACGGATCTTCGGGGATCAGCAGTCGATCGCGCTGCACAGCACGGTAGATGCCCACACGCACATCACCCCAATCCGCCAGTTGCCGCCCGGCGGCCACCCCGACCTGTGTCCCGCTGTAGCCGGCGCGTGCCACACGCCTACCGGCATCGAAGATATCCATTGCGCCCGCGCCATAGCCCAAAGACGGCGCGACATACCAATCCGAGCCGGCGCCCAGCGGCTGCCACCACTCGGCACCCAGCGAACGCCGGGTGCCGATGCGGGCAATGGTTCGCAGCTCGGCGCCCCAGTCGTTCAATGACGTCGCAACATGCATGCCGACGATACCGAAGGTGCTGCTGTCGGAGAAGTCCGTGGTCAGCTCCAGGCCGAGGCGCAGCCGGCTGCGCGCCCACTCCGCTTCCGTCACATGCAGGGTCACGTTGCGCTGCATGTCGACGTCGGCCACTTCGGCGTAGACGCGCTCGATATCACCACGACCGTACAGGTGCGATGCGGCCTCGTACACCTGCTCGGCACTCAGGGACTGCCCTGCCCGCAGCCCCGACTGCGCCAGCAGTGCAGCCGGATTGATGTGACGCAGCCCTTCCGCATCGATACGCGCCAGCGGCCGCGGCAATGCCGCCAGCGCGGCCCCGGCGTGGCGCGCGCGCTCGTGCTCGGCGTAGCGCTCTGGCGGCAAGGCCAGTGGCATGCAGTTGCGCGGCCATGCGTCGCGCGGCGTCCACACCGACCTGCATCGCACGCTCATGGGCACGAAAGTCCATGAAACTCACGCCCGCCAAATCGGGGGCAATCAGGATGTCATCGGGCCGCAACTCCTTCAACGAGCGCTGCACGTTCTGCTCGGTCAGGATGCGCAGCATCTGCTGGGCCACCCCGAGCGAAGTACCGAGTTCGTGCTCCGGGGCCAGCGGCGTGCCGACATTGACCGCGATGACGATGTCGGCACCCAGGGCACGGGCAATGTCGACCGGCAGGTTGCGCACCAGGCCGCCGTCGACCAGCAGGCGTCCATTGACGCGCACCGGCGCGAATACGCCCGGCACCGACAGCGATGCGCGCATGGTCAGGAACAGCGGCGTGTCGGACAGCTCGACGAGTTCGCCCGACAACAGGTCCGAAGCCACCGAACGAAACGTGAGTGCCAGATCATTGGCCGGGCGGTCGTGCATGCCGGCCGGCAGCAGGCGCGCCAGCGCCAACTCGAGAGCCCCATTGTCGGCGGCGCCAGGCGGCAGCGAGAGACCGTCCCGACTGAGGCCGAATTCGATGCGTGACGGCAGCAGGATGTCTTCATCGCGCCGCCGGAAAGTCAGCTCGTCGCGCGCCGGGCGATCGGCCAGCACGCGGTCCCAATCGGTGTCGCGCACGACGCGCTCGAGGTCTTCGATCGTGCGCCCCGCCGCGAACGCACCGCCGACGACGCAGCCCATGCTGGTGCCGACGATGATGTCCACCGGCACGTTCATCTCGCGCAGCACGCGCAGCACACCGATGTGCGCAAAGCCGCGGGCGCCGCCGCCGGAGAGAACCAACCCGATGCGCGGTCGTTGCTGCTCGGGCGGCGCCGCCGCCGGCTGCGCCAGCGCGCTCAGACACGACCACACCAACGCGGCCGCGATGGCGAGAACACCCAGATCGCGAACGGGCTTTCTCATCGTCTTGGCATCCCGAGGGTCGACGGCCCGCAAGGATACGTGCTCGATGGCGGCGTGGGGCCGGCGGTTGGCCTTCGCGGGATGAATTTCCGGGCCCGCTGGCCGGCCGGGCCTCTGCGCCATGCGTTGACGCGCCGGATCCCGCCCCGGCGGGGCGCGGCCCGGCAGAGCGCGACCCGGAGGGACAATAGGGACTCGTCTCCCCAAGAACCGCCACCCACCATGCCCACCCCGACCTACCCCCACACCCAATTGCTCATCGCCGGCCAGTGGTGCGATGCCGCCGACGGCCGCACGCTGCCTGTCGTCAACCCCGCCACCGGCGCCGAGATCGGCCGCGTGGCCCATGCCGGCATTGCCGACCTCGACCGCGCGCTGGCCGCCGCCGACAAGGGCTTTGCCGTCTGGCGCGCCACGCCGGCGATCGAACGCGCCAAGCTGATGCGCGCCGCCGCCGCGTTGATGCGCGAACGCGCCGACGCGATCGCCACCATGATGAGCCAGGAGCAAGGCAAGCCGCTGGCCGAGGCCAAGGGCGAAACGTTGATGTCGGCCGACATCATCGAGTGGTTCGCCGACGAGAGCCGCCGCATCTATGGCCGCATCGTGCCGCCGCGCAACATGGCCGTGCAGCAGACGGTGCTGAAGGAGCCGGTGGGCCCGGTCGCCGCCTTCACGCCGTGGAACTTCCCGATCAACCAGGTCGTGCGCAAGGTCTGCGCGGCGCTGGCCACCGGCTGCTCGATCATCGTCAAGGCGCCGGAAGAGACCCCGGCCTCGCCGGCGGCGCTGCTGAAGGCCTTTGCCGACGCGGGTGTGCCCGCCGGCGTGATCGGCCTGGTGTACGGCAACCCGGCCGAGATCTCGGCCTACCTGATCGCGCACCCGGTGATCCGCAAGATCACCTTCACCGGCTCGACGCCGGTCGGCAAGCAACTGGCGGCGATGGCCGGCCAGCACATGAAGCGCGCGACGATGGAACTCGGCGGCCATGCGCCGGTGATCGTGGCCGAGGACGCCGACATCGCCCAGGCCGTGAAGGCCGCGGGCGCGGCCAAGTTCCGCAATGCCGGCCAGGTCTGCATCTCGCCGACGCGCTTCCTGGTCCACAACGCCATCCGCGCCGAGTTCGAGCGTGCGCTGGTGGCACAGACGCAAAAGCTCAAGGTCGGCGCGGGCCTCGAAGCAGACACGACGATGGGTCCGCTGGCCAATCCGCGGCGCCTGGCGGCGATGGAGCAGATCACCGCCGACGCGGTCAAGCGCGGCGCCAAGGTCGCGCTCGGCGGCGAGCGCATCGGCTCGACCGGCAACTACTTCGCGCCCACCGTGCTGACCGAAGTGCCGCTCGACGCGATGGTCTTCAACCAGGAGCCGTTCGGCCCGCTGGCCGCGATCCGCGGCTTCGACACGCTCGACGAAGCCATCACCGAGAGCAACCGCCTGCCGTACGGCCTGGCGAGCTACGCCTACACCAAGTCGCTGGCCACCGCGCACGCGCTGTCGCAGCGGCTCGAGGTCGGCATGCTGTGGATCAACCAGCCGGCGCTGGCGCTGCCCGAAATGCCTTTCGGCGGGGTCAAGGATTCGGGCTACGGCAGCGAGGGCGGGCCCGAGGCGCTCGACGCCTACCTGGTGACCAAGTCGGTGTCGATCCTGATGGGCTGATCGGGTCCATGGGCCAGCGCCGGGCCGCTCCCAAGCGGGGCCCGTGTTCCCAGGGGTCACACATGGCCCCTACCGGGTCCTGGGGGCGACGCCGCAGGCGTCTTGGGGCTGTCATCTGTCTCTAGAATGTTCGGCCCCCTAGCCTGAGAGCCTGCCATGAGCGGCCTGATCCGCATCCGCGGCGCACGCCAGCACAACCTGAAGAACGTCGACCTCGACATCCGCACCGGCGAGATGACGGTGGTCACCGGCCCCAGCGGGTCGGGCAAGTCGAGCCTGGTATTCGACACGCTCTATGCCGAGGGCCAGCGGCGCTATGTCGAAACCTTTTCGGCCTATGCGCGGCAGTTCCTCGAGCGCATGGACCGGCCGGCGGTGGACCGCGTCGACGGCGTGCCGCCGGCGATCGCGATCGACCAGACCAACCCGGTGCGCAGCTCGCGTTCGACGGTCGGCACGATGACCGAGCTGAACGACCACCTCAAGCTGCTGTATGCGCGGGCGGCCCAGCTGTACGACCGGCAGACCGGCCTGCTGGTGCGGCACGACACGCCGGAGACGATCTGCGCCGAGCTGATGGCGGCGCAGCCGCCTCGCCGGGCCGCCCAGAACGCGCTGGGAAGCCAGCGGCGACCCGCGGCTGGTCGTGACCATGCCGGTCGAGTTGCCGGCCGAGACGTCGGCCGAGCAGATCGAGCAGTGGCTGGCGGCGAGCGGGTTCACCCGTGTCCAGGCCGAGCGCACGGTCGGCGCACGCAAGGTGCTCGACGTCGTCGTCGACCGCTTCCGCGCCTCGGCCGCCGAGAAGGTGCGCATCGTCGAGGCGATCGAGCTGGCCCTGAAGCGCGGCAGCGGCCGCGTCAATGTCTACGCCCAGATCGACGGCCAGGAAGCGCAGCTCTGGCGCTGGTCGACCGGCCTGCACTGCCCGGAGAGCGACCTGCGCTACAGCGACCCGCAGCCGGCGCTGTTCTCGTTCAACTCGGCCTTCGGCGCCTGCGACACCTGCCGTGGCTTCGGTCGCGTGATCGGGATCGACTTCGGCCTGGTCATCCCCGACGAGCGCAAGACGCTGCGCAGCGGCGCCATCAAGACGATCCAGACCCCAGCCTGGAAGGAGTGCCAGGACGACCTGATGAAGTACGCCGGCGAGGCCGGCATCCCGCGCGACACGGCCTGGACCCACCTGACACCCGCGCAGCGGGCCTGGGTCATCGACGGCTCGCCGAACTGGAACGGCAAGTGGAACCAGCAGTGGTACGGCGTGCGCCGCTTCTTCGAATACCTCGAGAGCAAGGCCTACAAGATGCACATCCGCGTGCTCTTGTCCAAGTACCGCAGCTACACGCCCTGCCCGGTCTGCGGCGGCGCGCGGCTGAAGACCGAGGCCCTGCTGTGGCGTCTGGGCAGCAAGGCCAATGCCGATGCCGCCTTGCCACCGGCCGAACGGTTCATGCCCAGCGGCGTGGCCTGGTCGCGCGAACAACTCGAAGCCCACGACGGCCTGGCGCTGCACGACCTGATGCGCCTGCCGATCGACCGCCTGCGCCGCTTCTTCGATGTGCTGTCGCTGCCCGACGCGATGCGCGACGAGGCGCTGAAGCTGCTGCTGGATGAGATCCGCACCCGGCTCAAGTACCTGTGCGACGTCGGCATCGGCTACCTGACGCTGGACCGCCAGAGCCGCACGCTCTCCGGCGGCGAGGTGCAGCGCATCAACCTGACCACCGCGCTCGGCACCTCGCTGGTCAACACCATGTTCGTGCTCGACGAGCCGAGCATCGGCCTGCACCCGCGCGACATGGGCCGCATCGTCGAGGCCATGCACCGGCTGCGCGACGCCGGCAATACGCTGGTCGTGGTCGAGCACGACCCGGCCGTGATGCTGGCCGCCGACCGCCTGATCGACATGGGGCCCGGCCCCGGCGAGCGCGGTGGCCAGATCGTGTTCGACGGCACGCCCGACCAGGCCCGGCGCGCCGACACGCTGACCGGCGCCTACCTCGGCGCGCGCAAGCATGTCGGCAGTGGCATCAAGCGCCTGGTCACGGACAGCACGCCGCGGCTGGTGCTCGAGGGCGCGCGTGAGCACAACCTGAAGGGCGTGACGATCGAGTTCCCGCTGCTGCACCTGGTCGCCGTGACGGGCGTCTCGGGCTCGGGCAAGAGCACCGTGATGCAGGACCTGCTGTACCCGGCGCTGGCGCGGCAGTTCGGCAAGGCGACCGAGACGCCGGGTGCGCACGACCGCCTGCTCGGCGCCGATTGGCTGGCCGACGCGGTGTTCGTCGACCAGAGCCCGATCGGCAAGACCACGCGCTCGAACCCGGCCAGCTACGTCGGCGCCTTCGACGAGCTGCGCAAGCTGTTCGCCGAGGTGCCGCTGGCGCGCGAACGCGGCTACGGCGCCGGCATGTTCAGCTTCAACGCCGGCAACGGCCGCTGCCCGACCTGCGGCGGCTCGGGCTTCGAGCATGTCGAGATGCAGTTCCTGTCCGACGTCTACCTGCGCTGCCCCGATTGCGACGGCCGCCGCTACCGTACCGAGCTGCTCGACGTGAAGATCGTGCGCGGCGACCGCCAACTCTCGATTGCCGACACGCTGGACCTGACGGTCAGCGAGGCGGTGCGCCTGTTCCGCGACGACCGCGAAGTGCAGCGCGTGCTGCAGCCGATCGTCGATGTCGGCCTCGAATACGTGCGCCTGGGCCAGCCGGTGCCCACGCTGTCGGGCGGCGAGGCGCAGCGCCTGAAGCTGGCCGGCTTCCTGGCCGAGGCCATGAGCCCGCCGGGCCGCCCCAAGGGCGACTTCCGAAGTGCGCAGCACGAAGGTGGCCTGATGCGCACGCCGACGCAGCGACTGGCGAGGAAAGGCACGCTGTACCTGTTCGACGAGCCGACCACCGGACTGCATTTCGACGACATCGCCAAGCTGTTGCGCGCGCTGCGCAAGCTGCTCGACGGCGGCCACTCGGTGATCGTCATCGAGCACAACCTGGATGTGATCCGCGCCGCCGACTGGGTCATCGACCTCGGCCCCGAAGGCGGCGAGGCCGGCGGCGAGCTGGTCTTCGCCGGAACGGCGGAAGACATCCGCCACCACCCGACTTCGCACACCGGCCGCGCGCTGGCCGACTATGAAGTCGCGCTCGGACTGGCCTTGCGCGTCGAGGACGGCCGGCCGCTTGCAGCACGCGGTACGCGGCGCGCGGCGACGGCCGGAGGGCGACAACAACATCCGCATCGTCAACGCCCGCGAGCACAACCTGAAATCGCTCGACGTCTCGATCCCGCGCGGCAAGTTCAGCGTCGTCACCGGCGTCTCGGGTTCGGGCAAGAGCACGCTGGCCTTCGACATCCTGTTCAACGAGGGCCAGCGGCGCTATCTCGAATCGCTCAACGCCTACGCACGCAGCATCGTGCAGCCCGCGGGGCGACCCGAGGTCGACGCGGTCTACGGCATCCCGCCGACGGTGGCCATCGAGCAGCGCCTGTCGCGCGGCGGGCGCAAGAGCACCGTCGCCACGGCGACCGAGGTCTGGCACTTCCTGCGCCTGCTGTGGGTCAAGCTCGGCCTGCAGCACTGCACCAAGGACGGCACCGCCGTGCGGCCGCAGAGCGCCGAGAGCATCGCCGCGCAACTGCTGCGCGATCACAGGGGCCAGCATGTCGGCCTGCTGGCGCCGCTCGTCGTGGCCCGCAAGGGGGTGTACAGCGACCTGGCCAAGTGGGCCAAGGCGCGCGGCCACAGTCACCTGCGCATCGACGGCGAGTTCGTCAAGGTCGATCCGTTCCCGCGCATCGACCGCTTCAAGGAACACACCATCGAGTTGCCGGTCGGTGACCTGCACATCGACCCGGCACACGAGACCGCGCTGCGCGAACTGCTGGCCAAGGCGCTGGACCTGGGCAAGGGCGTGATGCACCTGCTGACGCCGCTCGACGGCTTGCAGCGCGCGATGGAAAGCGGCGAGACGACCGCGGGCATCGGCAGCGTGAAGGTCTTCTCGACCAAGCGCGCCTGCCCGACCTGCGGCACCAGCTACGCCGAGCTCGACCCACGCCTGTTCTCGTACAACAGCAAGCACGGCTGGTGCAGCCACTGCGTGGGCACCGGGCTGGCGCTGACGCGCGAGCAGCGCAAGGCGCTCGACGACTCGAAGCCGACGACGACAACAAGGGCCGCGAGCAGAGTTTTCCGTCCGAAGAGCCCGAGGTCGAAGGCCTGGCCGGCACGCCCTGCCCGGCCTGCCAGGGCACGCGACTGAACGCCACCGCGCGCGGCGTGACGTTCGACGGCCAGCCGATCGGCAGCGTGGCGGCCTGGTCGGTGCAGGCCGCGCGGCGCTGGGTCGCCGGCCTGGCGCTGGTCGGCCGCGAAGCGGAGGCGAGATCGCGCGCGACGTGGTCAGCGAAATCAAGAGCCGGCTCGAGTTCCTCGACCAGGTCGGCCTGGGTTACCTGACGCTGGACCGGGCGGCACCGACGCTGTCGGGCGGCGAAGCCCAGCGCATTCGCCTGGCGGCGCAACTCGGCAGCAACCTGCAGGGCGTGTGCTACGTGCTCGACGAGCCGACGATCGGCCTGCACCCGCGCGACAACCGCATCCTGCTCGACGCGCTGGCCACGCTCAGCGCCAAGGGCAACACGCTGGTGGTGGTCGAACACGACGAAGACACCATCCGCCGCGCCGAGCACCGCATCGACATCGGCCCCGGCGCCGGCAAGCGCGGCGGCCGGCTGGTGGCCCAGGGCAGCGTGGCCGACCTGTCGGCGCAGAGCGAGTCGGTGACCGGGCGCTTCCTGGCCCACCCGCTGAAGCATCCGCTGCAGGCGCGCCGCGCCGTCGCCGGCGGCGGCGCGGCGCTGTCGCTGCGCGGCGCCTCGCTGCACAACCTGCACCAGGTCGACGTGCAGGTGCCGCTGCAGCGGCTGGTCGCGGTCAGCGGCGTCTCGGGCTCGGGCAAGAGCACGCTGGCGCGCGACGTGCTGCTGGCCAACGTGGCGGCGCTGGTCGGCACGCGCGGCAAGTCGGCGCTCGCCGGCTGCGCCGCGCTCGACGGCTGGCAGGCCGTCGACCGCGTGCTCGAGGTCGACCAGACGCCGATCGGCAAGACGCCGCGCTCCTGCCCGGCCACCTACATCGGCTTCTGGGACGCGATCCGCAAGCTGTTCGCCGAAACGCTCGAAGCCAAGGCCCGCGGCTACGCGCCGAACCGCTTTTCCTTCAACACCGGCCAGGGTCGCTGCCCCGATTGCGAAGGCCAGGGCGTGCGCACGATCGCGATGAGCTTCCTGCCCGACGTGAAGGTGCCCTGCGACTCCTGCCACGGCCAGCGCTTCAACCCGGAGACGCTGGCCGTGAGCTGGCGGGGAAAGAGCATCGGCGACGTGCTGCGCATGGAGGTCGACGAGGCGGCGGAGTTCTTCGCCTCGATGCCGGCCATCGCGCACCCGCTGCAGTTGCTGCGCGACGTCGGCCTGGGCTACCTGACGCTGGGCCAGCCCTCGCCGACGCTCTCCGGCGGCGAAGCGCAACGCATCAAGCTGGTCACCGAACTGTCGCAAGGTGCGCGACGACGTGACACGAAGAGGCCAGAAGCCGCCGCACACGCTGTACGTGCTCGACGAGCCCACCGTCGGCCTGCACATGGCCGATGTCGAGCGCCTGATCCGCGTGCTGCACCGGCTGGTCGACGGCGGCCACAGCGTGGTCGTGATCGAGCACGATCTGGACGTCATCGCCGAAGCCGACTGGATCATCGACCTCGGCCCCGAAGGCGGTGCCGAAGGTGGCCGCGTGGTCGTGGCCGGCACGCCCGAGCAGGTGGTCGCCGCGGCCAGCCACACCGGCGTCGCGCTGGCGCCGGTGCTGCGGCGCTGAGCCGCTGGCTGAGCGCAATGCGCGGCGTCAGCCGCAGCGCAAGCTGGCGAGCAGCATGTCGGCGTCGTCGGGGTCGGCGCGCAGCGTCGCGCCCCAGCTGCGCATCAGGCTCAGCATGGGGCCGTTGCTGGCCAGCACGGTGCCTTGCAGCCGCCCGATGCCCTGGCGGCAGGCCTGGCGGGCCAGGCGCTGCAGCAACGTGCGCCCCAGACCGACGTGCTGCCAGTCGTCGGCCACCGCGATCGCGAAGTCGGCTTGCCCGGGTTCGGTGAGCACGTAGCGCGCATCGGCCACCAGCCGCGCCTCGCCGTCGCCGTCGGCGGCTTCGGCCACCAGGGCCAACTGCTGCTGGTAGTCGATGGCTGTCATGGCCTCCAGCACGCGTTCGGGCAACGCGTTGATGGCGCCATGAAAGCGCCGGCGGCGCGATTGCGGCGACAGCGCGCTGATGAAAGTCTGCTCGGCATCGGCGTCCTGCGGCAGCACCGGGCGCAGCGTCACGATGCGGCCGTCGGCCAGCGTCACGCGGTCGATCAGCAGCGACGGATAGCGGTGGATGCGATAAGGCGCGGCGCCGATCGCTTCTGGCAGCGCGCTCACAGCGGCGACCTCCGTTGCGGCGCGAGATGCGGGGTAGTGGCACGGTTCATGGTCGGCTCCTTGGCGTTTCATGCATGCGCTGGCGTCATTCATGGTTCCTTGACGACGCAGCCTGCGAATCCATAATCATCGAGAATCACCTCGGCATTCAAACGCTCATTCGGAAGTCATTGCATTCCCCACAGTCATGCAAAGAGACAACCCGCGCCTGCCCGCATTCGATCGCCTGGCGGCCTTCGACGCCGCCGCGCGGCACCTTTCGTTCACCAAGGCGGCCGCCGAGCGCTTCCTGACCCAGTCGGCCGTCAGCCGCCAGATCGCCGCGCTCGAAGACGAACTCGGCGTCGCGCTGTTTCGCCGCCGCCACCGCGCGCTCGACCTCACCGACGACGGCCGCCGCCTCGCCGCCGCGGTGGCCACCGCGCTGGCCGGCGTGCGCGAGGCGGTGGCCACGATCCGCCACTCACAGCGGCGCGATGTGTTGGCGCTGACGACCACGCCCGGGCTGGCCTCACTGTGGTTGATCCCACGGCTGCAAGGCTTCGTCGCCGCCCACCCCGGCGTCGACGTGCGCATCGACACCTCCTATAACGCCCGCTCGCTGGCCGGCGAAGGCTTCGACCTCGCGATCCGCTATGGCCGGCTCGACACCAGCCCGGGCACCGCGCTGTTTGCCGAGACCGTGGAGCCGGTATGCGCGCCCGCGCTGCTGCGCGCGCAGGCCCTCGAGGGTCCGGCCGATCTGGCCCGGCACACGCTGCTCCAGCTGGCGATGGCGCCCGGCTCGGACATGCCGCTCGAGTGGCAATCCTGGCTGCAGGCGGTCGGCGCCGGCGACGTCGAGCCGGCCGCAACGCTGACCTTCACCAGCTACGACGCGGCGGTCGCCGCCGCCATTGCCGGCCAGGGCGTGGTGCTGGGTCGCCGGCCGCTGGTCGACCACTTGCTGCGAAAGCGTGCGCTGGTGGCGCCGTTCAAGCGCAGCACGACCTCCGCGCGCGGCTATTTCGTCATCGTCAACCCTGCCGCGCGGCACAAGCCGGCCGTGCAGGCACTGGCCGACTGGCTGCTGGAGCAGGCGCGGCGGCCGGCCTGAGCCCGGCTCAGGCCGTGGCGGTCTGCCCGGCCTTGGCGCCGGCGTCGGCCGCGCCGGTCATCAGGCCCAGCGCGCGGCATTGCAGCGTGATCGCGTCGTCCTGGTCGCCCAGGTGTTCGAACAGGTCGGCCACGCGCAGCAGCACCGTGATCTCCCACTGCGGGTCGGTCGAGCACAGCGCCAGTCGCGCGGCCTCGAAGCCGTGGTCGCGTGCGACGTCGCGCAGGCGCCGCGCGCCTCGCGGCTCGTTCTGCCGTTCGAGCAGGTCGGCGCGGTCGACCGACAACTCGGCCACTTCGCACAGCGCGTCGATGGTGGCGTCGACGGCCGACAGGCCGCGCGCCAATTGCAGGCCGCGCTTGACGTACCAATCGGCTTCGGCCAGCCCGCCCAGACGGCGGTGGCAGCGGCCGACACGGGCCAGGGCCTGGCTCAGACGTGCCGGCTCACCGGCTTCTTCCGCCGCATCGAGTTCTCCAATCGCATCACACAAGTCCTGGCGCGTGATTTCGACTTCGGGGCTTCGTCGCATGGTGTTTTCGCTTGATGGGGGCACTGCGATGGATTCTAGGCAGCGCGCCGATCCTGTCGCCCCTTCGTGTGGGGGCCTTCCCACATGGGTTCGGGGGGATGCGCGGCGCCGGTTGTCGACTTGCCTGACATTTGTCGCGCGCCCCGGCACGACCATCGGCAATCACTCGGCCGCCGTCAAGGAAAACCACAGGCCTGCCGCAGGCACGGGCCTTCGACAATCGGCCACCGTGCGCGGCACGCCCGCAACCTCAGTCGCAGGAGATTTCACATGTCCATTCGCTCCCTGGTCCAGCCGCTGGCCGTGGCCTGCACCTTGCTCGCCGCGGGCGCCAGCGTGCAAGCGCAGACCGTGCTTGCCGTGTCGTCGTGGCTGTCGCCCACGCATGTGCTGTCGGAGACGCAGAAGGAGTGGTGCACCGAACTCGAGAAGAAGGCGGCGGGCAAGATCAAGTGCAACTTCCTGCCGCGCGCGGTGGCCGCGCCGCCGGGCACCTTCGACGCGGTGCGCAATGGCGTGGCCGACCTGTCGTACACGGTGCAGGGCTACACGCCGGGGCGCTTCGTGACCACGCAGATGGCCGAGGTGCCGTTCCTCGGCAACTCGTCGGAATCGGTGTCGGTGGCTTTCCAGCGCATGTACGACAAGTACCCGGCGATCGCCGCCGAACACCAGGGCGTGAAAGTGCTCGCCGTCTTCACCCACGGCCCCGGCATCGTCTTCAACACCAAGCGCCCGATCGCCAAGGCCGATGACCTGGCCGGCCTGAAGTTGCGCGTCGGCGGCGGCATGGTCAACGAGATCACGAAGGCGCTGGGCATGAACGTCACGCTCAAGCCCGCGCCGGAGAGCTACGAGTTGCTCTCGACCGGGGTGATGGACGGCACGCTGTTCCCGGCCGAGTCGGTCGAGTCGTTCAAGATCGACAAGGTCATCAAGTACGGCACCAGCTTCCCCGGCGGCCTGTACAACACCGCCTTCGTCTTCCTGATGAACCAGGCCACCTGGGACAAGCTGCCGGCCGACGTGAAGAAGGCCGTCGACGAGTTGTCGGGCGAGTACGCCGCACGCATGTTCGGCCGCGGCTGGGACAAGGTCGACCGCCGCGGCATGGCCTTCATGCAGGCCGCCGGCGTGCAGTTCACCAAGGCCGACCCGGCCTTCGTCAAGGCGATCCAGGAAAAGACCGCGCCGGTCGAAGACAGCTGGGCCACCGCCGCCGAGGCCAAGGGCCTGAAGGACGCGAAGAAGGTGCTGGCCGAGTTCCGCGCCGAGATCAAGAAGCTGGAAAAGTAGCTTGTCGGTCACGGTCACTGCGCTCAAGCGCGGCCTCGACGCGCTGTGCGGCGCGCTGGCCGCGCTGGCGCTGTTCGCCATCATGTGGCTGACGCTGGTCGACGTGGCCGGGCGCAAGGCCCTCAGCACCTCGGTGCCCGGCTCGCTCGAGCTGACCGAGATGCTGATGGTGGTGGTGATCTTCGCCGGCCTGCCGCTGGTCTCGCTGCGTGGCGAGCATGTGGTCTTCGATTCGCTCGACCCGCTGCTCGAACGCTGGGTGCGGCGCGCCCAGGGCCTGGTGGTCGAGCTGCTGTGCGCGGTGGCGCTGGCCGGCGTGGCCTGGCTGATGTGGGTCAAGGCCGGCAACATGATGAGCTACGGCGACACCACCGCGCAATTGAAGGTCCCGCAAGGGCCGTTCGTCTACCTGATGAGCGCGCTGTGCGCGCTGACGGCGCTGGTGCACCTGCTGCTGATCGTCGCGCCGACGACGCACCACCACCCGGGCGTCGAAGACCCCGGCGGCACGACGTGACCGAATCGCTGATCGGCTTCGGCGCGATCTTCGTGCTCGCGCTGATGCGCGTGCCGCTGGCCTTTGCGATGGGCTTCGTCGGCTTCGTCGGCCTGGGCCTGCTGCGCGGCTGGCCGGCCACCGCGGCCAGCGCGGCGCAGGTGGTCTACGAGACCGGCTTCGCCTACACGCTGTCGGTCGTGCCGCTGTTCATCCTGATGGGCAACTTCGTCGCCCGCGCCGGCCTGGCGCACGAGCTGTTCCGCGCCGCCTACGCCTTCGTCGGCCATGTGCGCGGCGGCCTGGCGCATGCCACCGTGCTGGCCTGCGCCGGCTTCGGCGCGATCTGCGGCTCGTCGATCGCCACCGCGGCGACGATGGCCAAGGTGGCCTACCCGTCGATGAAGAAGCTCGGCTACGCCGACTACCTGTCCACCGGCGTGATCGCCGCCGGCGGCACGCTGGGCATCATGATCCCGCCGTCGACGATCATGGTCATCTACGGCATCGTCACCGAGACCAACATCGGCAAGCTGTTCGCCGCCGGCGTGCTGCCGGGGCTGGTGTGCGCGGCGATGATGATGGGCGCGGTGGTCTGGATCACCTGGCGCGACCCGGCCGCCGGCCCGGCCGGCGAGCGCACCTCGTGGCGCGACCGCCTGGCCGCGGTGCGCGACATCTGGGGCGTGGCGCTGCTGGTGCTGGTGGTGCTGGGCGGCATCTACGGCGGCGTGTTCACCGCCACCGAAGGCGCGGGCATCGGCGCCTCGGGCGCGTTCTTCTTCGCGCTGGCGCGCGGCGCGCTGACGCCGCGGGTGGTGTTCGAGGTGCTGGTCGAGAGCGCGCGCACCACGGCGATGCTGTTCACGATCCTGATCGCGGCGATGATGTTCGCCAGCTTCGTCAACTTCACGACCATGCCCGGCGACCTGAAGGACTGGATCCTGCACCTGGGCCTGCCGCCGCTGGCCATCGTCGGCGCGATGATGCTGATCTACGTGCTGCTGGGCACCATCATGGAAGAGCTGTCGATGGTGCTGCTGACCATCCCGGTCTTCTTCCCGATCGTCGTGCAGCTCGGCTTCGACCCGGTCTGGTTCGGCGTGCTGATCGTGCTGGTGGTGCAGATCGGGCTGATCTCGCCGCCGGTGGGCATGAACCTGTTCGTGCTCAATTCGCTGCTGAAGGACGTGGCGCTGGCGCAGATCTTCCGCGGCGTCTGGCTGTTCGTCGCCGCGCTGGTGGTGGCGCTGTTCTGGTGCTGGAGTTCCAGCCGCTGGCGCTGTGGCTGCCGGGGCTGATGAATTGATCTGTGTCAACCAGGCAGCCGCCTAAGTAGTTTCCAGTGTGCGCGCTGGGTGCAGCCGACCTAGCATCGGCGCCAACGCGCCTTCCACTCGCCCTGAACCACGGAGACACCCGACCATGAAACGCACCCTGCTGGCCGCCGCCGCGCTGCTTGCCACCACCACCATCGCCCTTGCTGCGTACCCGGAGAAACCGATCACCATCGTCGTGCCGTTTGCGGCCGGCGGGCCGACCGACAAGGTCGCGCGTGACTTTGCCGAGGCCTGCGCAAGCCCCTGAATGGCGCGGTCGTCGTGGTCGAGAACGTCGGCGGTGCCGGCGGCACGCTGGGCGCGAACAAGGTGGCCAAGGCCGCACCCGACGGCTACACGCTGCTGCTGTACCACATCGGCATGGCCACATCGCCGAGCCTGTACCGCAACATGCCGTACAAGACGCTCGACGACTTCGAGTACCTGGGCATGGTCAACGAGGTGCCGATGACGCTGATCGGCCGTCCGACGCTGCCGGCGAACAACTTCGCCGAGCTGCTGAAGTGGCTCGACGCCAACAAGGGCAAGATCAACCTGGCCAACGCCGGCCTCGGCGCCGCGTCGCACCTGTGCGGCTTGCTGTTCCAGCAGGCGGTGAAGATCGACATGACCACGGTGCCCTACAAGGGCACGGCGCCGGCCATGACCGACCTGATGGGTGGCCAGGTCGACATCATGTGCGACCAGACCACCAACACCAGCACTCAGATCGAGGCCGGCAAGGTCAAGGCGTATGCGGTGACCACGTCAAAGCGCCTGACGACACCGGCACTGGCCAAGCTGCCGACGCTGGACGAGGCCGGCTTGAAGGGCTTCAACGTGTCCATCTGGCACGGCGTGTATGCGCCCAAGGGCACGCCGAAGGCCGTGCTCGACCAACTCAACACCGCGCTGCGCGCTGCGCTGAAGGATCCCGAGTTCATCAAGCGCGAAGAAGCCCTGGGCGCAGTGGTCATCACCGACGGCCGCCTGGCCCCGGCCGAGCACAAGAAATTCGTCGAGAGCGAAATCAGCAAGTTGGGCGTGGCCATCAAGGCGGCGGGCCAGTACGCCGACTGAGGACACGAAGGCGTGCCTGCGCACGGCTTCGTGCCTCAGGAGGGGCCCGAGCTCTGCGAGGGCGCGACCTGCAAGGTGACTAATCTCCGCCTGCGTTCGGGGGCCCGGCCCGGCGCGCGTAGCTGAGCGTCAGCATTTCCCATTGGTGGCCGTCGGGCACGTTCCAGTAGACGATGCGCCCGCCATGTGCCGCGTCGACTTCATGTCGACGGGGCCGCGCACCTGGCTCCTGAACGCGATCCCTGCTGGCCGTAGGCGGGCCAGGATGGCGTCGAAGGCCGATTCGGTGACGCGAAAACAATAGTGGGTGACCGGAAACGGCTCGTCGAACTGATCGAAATCCAGGGTCAGTCCGGCGTTGACGTAGACCGGGCAGAACGGCCCGACGCCGGTCTCGGACCATGGCACGCCCAGCAGGTCGGCAATCAGTTTCGCGGCGGCCCGCTTGTCGCGCGACGGCACCGTGATGTGGTCGAGTTGGACTGGCATGTCAGTTCGGCCAGTGGGCGGCAAAGACCGGTGCGACGGCCGGATGCGCTTCGACGCGCCGCATCGCGTCCAGGAACGCGGGCCGGTGGATGCCGAGGTAGGCCCGCGTGCCCGCCCATTTGGACACCACGGCGGCCAGCAGGTCCAGCGCGCCGGGTGCGTTGCCGACAGGAACGGATCGGCCGCGAACATGTCGGCAAAGTTCTGCCAGTTGGTGTGCAGCCGATGGCGTGCGCCCTGCCGAACCTTCTCATGCGCCGGCTTGGTGGTGGCGGTGGTCCAGCGTTCCGGGTAGTCGTTGATGCCGATCGCGGCGTAGCAGTTGGCGGCGATGAAGACCAGGCCTCGAATCGCCTGCGCCCGCGCGCTCGGGGCAACGGGCAGCAAGGCGCCGGCCGGGTGGGCGAGGCCGAGATGAATCAGGATCGCCGCGCTCTCGGTCAGGACCGAACCGTCGGGCAGCACGAGCGTCGGAATCTGGCGCAGTGGATTGACCTTCGCCAGTTCGTCGACGGCCGAGTCCGGCTCCCAACTCGACGCGCGCACATGACGGAACGGCAGCCCGCACATGTTCAGCGCGATTTCGATCGCCGCCGAGCCCGAGCCGCGGGAGCCGAAGAGGACGTGACTCATGTCTCGCTACCGCGGCAAGGTCGGCTGCCCCGCGCCTTGGCGCTCGGCATCCGCCATGGCTTGCCACGCGGCCCAACCGGGCTCACGGCCCGGCCAGGCCACCGACGCCAGCGGCCAGCGCTCGCCGAGCCAGGCGCGGATCTCGGCCAGTGCTTGTGCGTCCGTGACGGCCGACTGCAGGGCCGACAACCAGAGAAACGCCTGCGCCTGATAGTGCTGCCGGCGACGATCATCGGCCTGCCCGGACTTGATCGGCCGCAGGTACAGGCAGCCGAGATAGGCCTCGCCGCGCAGGTCCAGCAGCGCGTAGGCAAACGCAATGCGTTCGTCGAATTCACGCTCGTGCCTGACGAGATCGGCCAGGTTTTCTTGCCAAGAGATGTTCGCGTCGGGCCAGTCGTCGGCCGGGCCAAAGACGTGGCGGATCCGATCCGCGCTGCGGCGCACGGCCAGATGGTCCTGCTCCGCGAACGCCGGGCCCAGCACCGCCAGCTGGAACGAGGCAAGCCGCTGCGTTCGCGGCGGATCGAAGCTCGCTGGAACCATGGCCGCGATCATGCGCCGAAGCCCGAAGCCATGCCGCCGTGCTCAAGCGGCCGCAACGGCGGCCATCAGCTGCTCGCGCTCGCCGCGGCTGAGCACCTTGGGCGTCACCACCGGCGTGCCACGGTCCGCGGTGAAGAAGGGTGTGTTCCTGTAGCTGCCGTCCATGCGCGCGCGGGCCAGCGACGCCATGAAGCGCGACACCGACGCGATGGTGCTCAAGGGCATCGACTGGGGCCGGCCCCTGGCGGACTGGGTGTTCACCCGCATCCGCACGGGACCGAAAGAACTGTCCAGCGATATCGATGGATCGTGCAGGCAGGTGTGGACCAGGCCGACATGCGAGAGCTTGAAGTTGCGCGGCGTGTTGCCGATCGGCGTGTTGCAGCAACCCGCGTACCAGCGCAGCATGCCGGTCTCGCTGAGCGACATGCACGCCATTGCTTCCACGCCCTGGCTGAAAGTGACGTGCTTGGGCAGCGTGGCGACGACGTCGGTGCCGCCCATCTCGTCCAGGATGTCGCCGGGCCGGCCCAGGAAGTGCGCGAAGGCCTGGCAGTCCTTGCAGTAGCAGACGCCCCGGCTCGCACGCTCCGGGTGGCTGACGCGGCCCCGCAAGCTTCCGCAACGGCAGCGCAACGGATGGCTCATCCTGGACGGCCTACCACGCTGCACCGTGATCGTGACCGCGCCGCAATGGCAGGTGGCGGTGAGCATGGGGCGCTTGCATTGGCAATGGGCTGGGTGACCACCCAGATTTCGACCGATCAAAGTTCACGACCCAGCCTTCGATCAATTGAATAGGGCCCGCCCCCGCGCGTCGAGCCCACGAGTGAGCGCCAAGTTGCTCCAGCGCCCATGAGCAAGTATGCATTCATGCCAGCGCCTGAAGTACCTCGCGCACCAACGGGCGGGCCGCGGCCGGAACAGCGGCTTCCGGCACGTGCAGGCGAGCGCGCGTGCGCAGGTCAGCGAGCGCAATGGACTGCGTACTCAAAATGGGCAGGGAGTCCTTGTGCAAGTCGAAGTGCGTCTCGTGCGCTGTGCCTGACCCATGAAGCCACTTGACGACAGACGCTTGCCCGCCCCTGCCGTCCGTCGCGCAGAGCGCGGCCCCGCTTGCCGAGAGCCCGAGGACAATGGCGGGCCCTGGGCCGTCGGGTGCCAACAGCACGTAGTCAGCGCCGGCAAACTCGCGCTTGAGGAGTCGCTGCACGCGCCGGCCCCGGATGCTGGTCATTTGCTTCGCATACTCACTTGCGAACGACGACAAGGTGTCTGGATCTATTGGCACGTTGCGAGACCTCCGGTTTGGCATCAAACGATCGACATCGGCGCACGTCGATCGGGGCAGTCGCGAAAGAACTTACCGCCCGCGCTCAACGTACCGCGCGAACTTGTCGAGAATCGCCTGCCAACCCGCGCGCTGCTGTTCGACGGAATGCGTGGACTCCGCATCGAAGGTCTCGCGCACGGTCACACTGCCATTGCCGGCGATGAATTCGACGCGCAATGCGCGCTCGCCGAACGCGCACTCGATCAACCGGTTCTCCACCACCGTGGTGTAGGTCCCGGCGAAATCGAACCCCATGCTGCCGTCCTTGGCTTGCATGCGCGATGAAAATGCGCCACCGACCCGCAAGTCCACCGACGCCTCGGTCGTGTGCCAATCGTCGGACGCGGCGTTCCACTGCTTGATGTCGTCCGGCGTCGTCCAGGCGCGCCAGACCGCCTCGACGGGTGCAGCGACGGTGGTCTCGACGGTGATCTTCATGTGCCGGCTCCTGTGCAAGTAGCGCCCGACGTTCGCACCCGGCCGGGCCCGGCAGCGGGCGGCGCGGCGCAAGCCTACAGATTACTTCCTGCCCTTGGGTGCGTTGACCCAGCCGCTGTCCTTGAACACGGCCCAGATGGCCATCGAGTGGCCGTGCCCCAGGTCGAATTCATAGCAGGTATTTCTTGCCGACCGCCGATGGCGCGAGCAGGTCGCCGAATTCGCGCGCCATCTGGCTCAACGCGCGCCAGCCGGTGCAATGGCCCGGCGCAAGCAGCTTCAGGCCGAAGGTCTTGAGATCGGCCACCGTCTGCGGAATGACGCGTTCGTTGATGCCCGAGAGGTGCAGACCGCCCATCGCGCCATACAGCGGTACCGATGGAAATGTCGCACGGGCGTGGGTGAGCACGTTGACGATGCCCGCATGCGAGCACGCCGAAAAGACGAACTGGCCCTTGCCCTTGACGTGAACCGAGACGTATCGCTCGTCCATGATCAGCGGGTCCGGTTCCCAGGACGTTCCATCGACGCTTCGCGTGAGGTGATTGGGCACGCCGGCCTCGTAGCTCGTGACGCGGGGAATCTCGCCACTGACATAGAAGGCGCCGTCGGCGATGCCCTGCGGCTCGCGGGTGTTGACCACCGTCGCGCCGGCTTGCGCCAATTGCGCGGTGGAGGGTACGAGTTCGTTCACGTAGAGCTGCCCGTCGGGGCGACGGGTGGCACGCTGCCGGAACATGCCGGGGTGGACGTAACAGCTGAAGCTCTTGCCGCCCCGGCCGCGCGCAATGGACCGCAGCGCCTCGAGCAGCCCACCCGCATGGTCCCAGTGGCCGTGCGACAGAACGACGGCTTCGATGGCGGCGAAGTCCACGCCGAGGATCGCGGCGTTTCTCTCGAAGGTGGCGGACGCCGGCCCGGCGTCGAACAGCAGCGTGCGTCGTTGGCCGCCGACGCTCGCCGTCAGCAGCACCGAGAGCCCGTGATGTGCGCAGCAGATGTTCGAGCCGGCAAGAAGACGCCACTTGCCGCCGGAGAACAGTACCGACCACTCGGGCAGGACGCCCGGCGGATTGGACGACAGGCTGTCGGTGACGTTGTCCACCAGGACCAGGGCTTCCAGCGCATCCACCTCGGTGATTTCGAGCATGTCATTCCCCGTGAGTCGGCGATGGCAAGCGGCAGAACGGGCGCGGCAATGAGACAGCCGAGCCACGCCATCGCTGCAGCGATCGGTCAGGCGCCGACTTCAACGATTTGGACATCGGCAATCCAGTTCTTGCTCCGGCGCGCCAGGCGCGACTGAACATCTTCACCGTCGAAGCTGGCGCTGGCCCGATGCAGCCGCGAGGGATCGAAGCCCTCGAACGTGTTGACGTTGACGACGGCGTAGAGATGGCCGTCAATCTCGCTGGTGACCAGGGGTACCGCACCGCAACGGGCACAGACGTGGAAGGCAGCGGTCTCGGTGCCGAAGGCGTACTTCGAGACGAGCGCGGTGTCTTGCAGGACGACCGACAGCTTTGCCGCGGGGTTCGAAGTCCAGACGCCGCCATGCTTGGTGCAAAACGAGCATGAGCAGGCGCGTGCAGGCACATCGGGTTGAGTGTCCGGCCAGTCGAGCTCGAAGCTGATGTTCGCGCAGTGGCAACTGCCGTTGAGGACCATTTCACCTCCTGTGCCGCAAGGGGTTGGTGCGCGACGCGTGCTCGCTACCGTTCGACGATGACGACGTGAGCCTGAATCTTGCCGTCCACGGCACCCTCGCCGAACCGACGCGCGACCGCCGCCGCCGCGACGTCGGTAAGCTCGCTCAGGCGTGATGAGGTCCGCGCCTCGATTTCGTTTCGCAGCGGCGTACCCTGGCAGTACGCGATGGCGGGGATGTGCGGCGAGTCTGCGCGGCTGCGTGCCGCCAGGGTGACGATCTCCGGCGCTCGGGCAAAGCCACCGCGCTCGAGGTCGCGAGCAATTGCCGACGTGTCGTGATAGCCATGGGGAATGCGGGCCAGGAACCGAGGCGGATCGCGCGGGAAGACGCTTGCGAGGGCCAGAGTCACCGCATCGGCGAATTCGTTTTCCTCGATTCGATCCCAAACGTTGAACATGAACACGCCGCCCGCGCGCAGCACGCGTCTTGCCTCGGCGAAGGCGACGGCTCTGTCCGGGAAGAACATGGCCCCGAACTGGCAAACGACGACGTCGAAGTCTGCGTCGGGAAAGGGCAGCCGCATCGCGTCGGCTTGCCGCCAGTCGACGGCACGGGCCGTGCCGACCACGGCCGCGTGGTCGAGCATCGCCTGATTCAGATCGGTCGCGATGATCGAGACTTCGGGGGCAAGGACGCTGGCGAGCTGACGCGTCACGACGCCGGTGCCTGCCGCGATCTCCAGCACGCGTGCCGGCCGACGCCGGGCCACGCGGGAAGCGAGGTCGGCCGCATAGGGCGCGAAGATCAGAGGAACCATGTACTGCTCGTAGAACTGCGGGATGGAGCCCGCAAACAGCTTGTCGCCGTCAGGAGAAGTCATGGTCGGCCCCTTGGTTGCGTCTGCGCTATAGGCAAGATGGCATCGTGAGCACGGGCGGCCCTTTGAGTTCCACGACATTGCCTTCCGGATCAGCGATGTAGATCGACGGGCCCTCTCCTTCGGCTCCGTTCCGGGTGGCCGTGGGCCCCGCCTCGACACCATGTGCTTGCAGCTGACGACGGATGATTGCCTCATCGAATGGCTCGACGCGCAAGCAGAAGTGATCAAGGTTTCGGCCTTCCTTCGCGGGCGGCGCACCGCCGGCCTTGCCGAGTTGGCCGCCCACAGGCACGAGGTCCACCAATGACCGACCCGCGCGGAGCTGAACCAACCCGATGTCGTCTTGGCGCCGTTCGATCGTGCAGCCGAGCACACCGCAGTAAAAGCGCAGCATGCGATCGAGGTCAATGACCCGCAACACAAGGTGGTCAAGCTCGCGTATGTGAATCATGGGCTATCGGGCCGCTGACCTGTTCAGGGCTGCAGCCGCGCGTATGAGCGTCTTGAAGGCGTCCTCATCCATCTCATCGCCCTCGTGGATATCGATGGCGCGCCTGGCGTTGCCTTCGAGGCTGGAGTTGAATAGCCCCGCAGGGTCCTCGAGCGAAGCGCCCTTGAAGAAAGTCAGCTTCACGACGCTCTTGTACGTCTCACCGGTGCAGATCAGTCCATCGCGATACCAAACCGGAACGCCCCGCCACTTCCACTCCTCGACCACCGCGGGCTCAGCCTGTTTGATCAGGGCGCGGACGTGCGCGAGCGTCTTGCCCCGCCAGTCGTCCAGTTCCTCGATCCTCGCGTCGATCAGCCTTGCAGGGGATTCGCCATGGGTCGTTGCGCTCTTCGCCATGTTGTTGCCACCTCATTCGGCTGCCCGTCTGGGCGTCATGGCTCACGCGCCGCGCCGAACTCAGTGTTGGACGCAGCCGTGGGTGGGCGGTTCTTGCGGTAGGAGTTCTTCAGGGCGATCTTGCCGTCTCGAAAGGTGAACAGATCACAACCCTGTACTTCCACGCGGCTACCGTCCACCCGTGTTCCTGTGAATGTCCACTCCGAGACCCCGCGCATCCCGTGGACAAAATGCCGCGCATTGCCCCAGTGTGCATCGGGGAAGGTCTTCCACACCTCCGCATAGGCAGCCCGGACCGCCTCGCGGCCCGCATAGCGAGCGCCACACACGTCCGGGCCTGCGGAGGCTTCGAACACGCAATCCTCCGTCATGAATGACATCAGTGCATCGACGTCGTGGCGATTCCATGCCTCGGCAAAGGCTTGCAAGACGTCGGTCGTGACCTCTGGAATCGCATTGGCCATGGTCTGCCCTTCTGCCTCCTAGAACCAATAGTCCCGCTACACATCGCCCGTCTCGTGGCAGGTCGTCGAATGTGCTCAGGCCATCGAAGTGATCGATCGGAACGCTGGCAATGGCATCCGGCTCGGTCAGGCGCAGATTGACCGCTATCCGACGACGCCCGTCTTCACCTGGGGCTTGCGCACGCCAGTAGGCAACACAGCCGCATGTCGGGCAGAAGTGGAACTCGATCGCCTTGCCCCGGACGTAGGCTTTGCTCGGACCCGAGACATTGATTCCTTCGCCCTCGAAGTCATAGGCCCACAACACACCGTAGCGACGACAAACCGTACAGTTGCACGCCGTCGCCCCCTCGGGCATCCCTTTGAAGTCCCATGTGACTGCGCCGCAGTGGCAGGACCCATGGATCACGTCGACCTCCGTTTCGATCTGCTTCAGACGATGGGTTTGTAGCCGATGCGCCGGCAGTGCGCAATCGACTCTGCTCAGAAGATACGAGGGTACTGGAGCGCACTTCGGCACGCGCGCCAGCCGCTGCAGTTGGGCGCGCGCAGGCTATTTCTGTGCAAACAGCATGGGCACTGCCGCCGAGACATGCTGCTTCAGCAGACTCTGCAGCATCGAAACCTTTTCCTCTGCGGTCATTGCGCCCCACGGATCGAACCCAGCCTTGTTGCGAGCCGATGAGCGAACAGCGCTTGCCGTGATGGCTTTGTCGCCCTGTATCTCAAGACTCTCGACGTTGATCAGGAGGAGTCGAATATAGGCATACGGCGCTATGAAGCCTTTGCCCATCTCGCCTGTGTCGCTACGTGTCGTCCAAAACTCATTGTCGATATAGAACCCTATTCCCTGAAGGTGGCCGCCACCCACAGTTTCGCCAGCCAGCTGCAACCGGGCAGTGCCCCGATGCTTTGTAATGGCAAGAAGGTGGGTGAACCCATTCTCTCGAAGCGCGGTGACAAGCGCGTTCGACCGAGATACGGCCCCGTCGACGACCAGACGAGCGGGGTCGAAACCAGAATCAGGGGTTGGCACCGCCAGTGTCGCGACAGACGCGCCTGCGGCCAGCTGTGGATAGACGGCATCGGCTGCCGCCGAAATGGCAGTGTTGTCGAAGACTGGGGTCGAGACGGGAATGACCTCCTGATAGTTGGCCTCGATCAACGTGCCGATCTTTCGACGGTAGGTGTCGATGGTGATGACGTCGCCGATGAGCGAAACAACCGCAACCTTTCCGCGCAAGTTGCCGCTGCTCTGGGCGTTTGCCGACAACGGCATCGAGAGGGCAAGGATGAGCGTCAGAGTCAGTTTCATCGTGTGCACACTCCGATTGGGTCGGCACGCCCTAGCGTCGAGCAAACCGGCCCGCTGCGGGCCGTCACTGGTCTTCATTGCCCGACGGGCGGTTGCCAGAGCTCGATCTTGTTTCCCTCGGGGTCGATGATCCAGCCGAACTTGCCGTGCTCGGACTCTTCGACCTTCTCCTCGACTTGCACACCTTCGGCGCGAAGGACGGCCAGCAGGGCATGCACATCCTCGACGCGGTAGTTGATCATGAAGGACGCCATGCCCGGAGCAAAGTAGCTCGTGTCCGCCGCAAACGGACTCCAGACGGTCGTGCCACCACCGTCAGGGTTGTCCGGGCCCTTCCATCGGAACGCAGCGCCACCCCATTCTTCGACGTCGATTCCAAGGTGCGTCTTGTACCAAGCGCCAAGTGCCTTCGGGTCTTTGGACTTGAAGAAGACCCCGCCGATGCCGGTGACACGCTTCATGGCTGCTCCAGTGCTGAGAGGACCGGGAATGTGCAATCTGCGCGGCCAAACGTTGCGCATGAGGGGCCACGCGCCGCAGGCACGAGGTCCGTCATGCGCGGGTTAGGCCTCACGTCCCAACCTTCAACGCGGCGAGTAGAGCGTCAAGGTCCGCCTCTACCGTGGTGTATGCGTCCATGAACTCGGCGAAGGCGCGCGTCTGAGTGACAGTTTCCAACTCGCCTGAGGCCTTGACTGACTCGACTACGAAGGAAACGTCTGGATACGCATCTGGACCGGTGAGGACGCGAACGGAGCCCAAATGATCCTGGTGAGCGAAGGCGTTGCGACGGCTCAGGAGGACATGCATTGTCCTCACACTTGACCTTGACGGAGAGAGATCTAGCGATAGACAACACCAGCTTAACCTTCGCTCCAAATGGAACTGTGGCGTTGTCTAGAAGATATGAATCGACGAACGAGGACCGGTCCGAAGGTGCGTTGATGAACGCGGCAATAACGCGTTTCATCTTAGATTCCACAATATTGGTCGCCCTGATCACGAAGACCAACTGATCTTGCTCGCGGTCACGGTCTCGATCCATCTGAGGACTAGGAATAGAAGTGTGTCGATGCCGGCTGCACCACTGCTAATGCAGCCAGCGCCTGTCGCGATCGTACGTGGCGCCATTGCTCTGTGGAAGCCACAAGAGCGGCCCTCCTGTTGCGGATCACTCGGCGTCATACGCGGCCCAAGAAACGGTGGATCGATCGCTGGCCGTGCGCCCGTTCGACCACCTCGTCAGCCCGGCCGCTGCCGCTGCAGCGCGGCCTCGTCCCAGGCCGTGGCGCCGATCGGCTCGCCCCACAGGTCGATCACCACCCGCGTGCCGCGGTGCGCCTGCTGCGCCGCGGCGCCGCGCACATAGCCCAGGCCGACGCAGGCGCCGGCGGCCAGGCTCCAGCCGGCGGAGCTGAGTTCGCCGACGGCCTCGCCGTCGATCTGGATCGCCTCGCCGCCCCAGACGTAGGCGGCGGGGTCGTCGAGCACGAAGCAGAGCAGCTTCTTGGCCAGCGGTTGGCCCTGCGACTTCACCAGCGCCTCGCGGCCGATGAACGGCGCGGGCTTGTCCAGCTTCACTGCGAAGGCCAGGCCGGCCTGCCACGGCGTTTCGTCGGGCCCGAGTTCGGCGCCCCAGGCGCGGCGGCCGGCCTCGATGCGCAGCGCGTCGAGCGCGAAGTAGCCGGCGTCGACCAGGCCGCCCGGGCGGCCCGATTCATCGCTCGCGCCCAGGTCGGCGCCGGCTTCGTGCAGCGCCAGGTAGACATGGCGCGCCATCTCGATCGGCACGTACAGCTCGTAGCCCGGCCCGCCGACGTAGCTCATGCGCGCGGCGCGCACGCGGGCCAGGCCGAGGTCGATCTCGCGCGTGTGCGAGAACTTCAGCGCCTGCGGCGACAGGTCGTCGGGGCTGACGCGGGCCAGCAGCTCGCGCGAGCGCGGGCCCATCAGCGACAGCACCGAATACAGCGCGCTGACATCGGTCACGACGACATGTTCGTCGGCGCTCGCGTGGCGCGTGATCCAGTCGCGGTCGCGTTGCGGCTGGGCCGAGCCGGTGACGACCAGGAAGCGGTCCGCGGCCTGGCGCATCACGGTCAGGTCGCTCTCGAAGCCGCCGCGGTCGTTGAGCATCGCGGTGTAGACCATGCGCCCCTCGGGCACGTCGATCTCGTTGGCGCACAGGCGTTGCAGCAGCGCCAGCGCGTCGCGGCCCTGCACCAGCAGCTTGCCGAACGAGGTCTGGTCGTACAGCGCGACGGCCTCGCGGGTGGCGCGCATCTCGGCCTGCACCCAGGGCAGCCAGCCCGGCGCGGCGAGGCCGAACGCGGGGCGCGGCTGTCCGGCCGGCCTGAAGTAGTTGGCCCGCTCCCAGCCGTTCTTGCTGCCGAACTCGGCACCCCAGGCGCCACCGGCGCCTCGTGGTCGCCCTGCGGCCAGCAGGTCGTACAGCGGCGAGGTGCGCAGCGGCCGCGCGCTTTCCAGCTCCTGGCGCGGCCAGCGCATCGCGTAGTGCAGGCCCAGCGTTTCGGCGGTGCGCCGGGCCAGCGCACGGCGGTTGGCGGTGAAGGCGCCGAAGCGGCGCAGGTCCACGTCCCACAGGTCGCTCGGCGCCTCGCCGCCGGCGATCCACTCGGCGATCAGGTGCCCGGCGCCGCCCGAGTTGGCGATGCCGGCCGAGTTGAAGCCGGCGCAGACGAAGTAGTTGCGCAGCTCGGGCGCCTCGCCGAGGATGAAGTTGCCGTCGGGCGTGAAGCTCTCGGGGCCGTTGAGCAGCATCTTGATCTGCGCCGTCTCCAGGCACGGCGTGCGGTGGATGGCGTTGGTCATCAGCGGCTCGAACTGGTCCCAGTCTTCGTCGAGCAACTGGAACTGGAAGGTGTTCGGAATCGGGTCGACCTTCCACGGCTTGGCCATGGGCTCGAAGCCGCCCATCACCAGGCCGCCCACTTCTTCCTTGTAGTAGATGAAGCCGTCGGGGTCGCGCATCACCGGCAGCATCGGGTGCACGCCTTCGATCAGCCCGGTGACGATGTAGAAGTGCTCGGCCGAATAGAGCGGCACGTTGACGCCGGCCAGGGCGCCGAACTGGCGCGCCCACTGGCCGGCGCAGTTGACCAGCACCTCGCAGCGCACGTCGCCGGCCATCGTGCGCACGCCGCGAACTTCTGCGCCATGGCGGCCGTGCTCGACGATCACGCCGGTGACCTCGGTGTCCTCGACCAGCTTCGCGCCGCGCTTGCGTGCGCCCTTGGCCAGCGACATCGTCAGGTCGGCCGGGTTGGCCTTGCCGTCGCCGGGGATCCAGATCGCGCCGGCGAGGTCGTCGGTGCGCATCACCGGAAACAGGTCGCCGGCCTCGCGTGGCGTGATCAGCTGCACCTCGACGCCGAAGCTGCGCGCCAGCGCGGCCTGCTTCTTCAGCACCTGCCAGCGCTCGGGCGTGCGTGCGACGTTGACGCTGCCGCACTGCTTCCAGCCGGTGGCCAGCCCGGTCTCGGCCTCGAGCGTGCTGTACAGCTCGATGCCGTACTTGCTCATGCGCGTCATGTTGCGGTTGGGCCGCATCTGCCCGACCAGGCCGGCCGCGTGCCAGGTGGTGCCGCAGGTCAGCTTGCCCTGTTCGAGCAGCAGCACGTCGCTGATGCCGAGCTTGGCCAGGTGGTAGGCAGTGGAGCAGCCGGCGATGCCGCCGCCAACGATGACGACGCGTGCTTGGGTGGGCAGTGGCATGCGGCGTAGCCTAGCGTGGGCGGCCCGTCCTTGCCAGCGAGGGTCGTCCGCAGGCCCCACGCTGGGGCGGACCCTGTTGCGGCGACCCATATTGCAGCGCAATATGCGGCCCCTCCGGCGGCGCTCGTGGCGCGCATGGCGAACGGGTACGCCATGACGAGCCTGCAGGCTGGCACCGAGCGTGCTTTCACCACGCTGTCATCTGCGTCGTCCACATTGGCGTGGCGGGCGGGGAAACCCCGGCTGGCGTGAATGCGAAGGTCGGGGAAGATTGAATCCACCATCTAAGGAGTGCCCCCATGTTCAAGTCTGCGTTGCACCGTCTGCTGACGGCGGCTGCGGCGGTCGTCGCGACGGCCCTTCTCGCGACCCCCGCCCTGGCCCAGAAGACCAAGATCACGGTCTATTCCGGGCTCGAGGCCGACCAGGTCGGCGCCTACAAGACAGCCTTCGAGGCCGCCAACCCCGATGTCGAGATCGCCTGGGTGCGCGACTCGACCGGCGTGATCACCGCCCGCGTCCTGGCCGAGAAGGACAACCCGCGCGCCGACGTGATCTGGGGCCTGGGCGCGTCGAGCGTCGCGCTGTTCGACTCGATGGGCCTGCTCGAGCCCTACGCGCCCAAGGGCCTGGACCAGATCAAGCCGACCTTCCGCAGCAGCGAAGAACCCGCCGACCTGGACCGGCATGGACGCCTGGCTGGCGGTGATGTGCTTCAACACCATCGAAGGCGGCAAGAAGAACCTGCCCAAGCCGGCATCGTGGACCGACCTCGGCAACCCGGTCTACAAGGATTCGATCGTGATGCCCAACCCGGCGTCGTCGGGCACCGGCTACCAGGCGGTGTACGCGTGGATCCAGATCATGGGCGAGAAGGCGGCCTGGGAGTTCATGGACAAGCTGCACCAGAACATCGCCGTCTACACGCACTCGGGCTCGGCGCCCTGCGTGCAGGCCGCCAAGGGCGAGCGCGTGATCGGCATCGGCTTCGACATGCGCGGGGCCAAGGAAAAGACCGGCGGCGCGCCGATCGACATCATCCTGGCCAAGGAAGGCGCGCCGTGGGACATGGAGGCCACGGCGATCGTCAAGGGCACGAAGAACCTGGCAGCGGCGCAGAAGCTGGCCGACTTCGCGGTCTCCAAGGGCGCCTACGAGATGTACGGCAAGTTCTACGCCATCGTCGGGCTACCCCGGCATGAACCCGGCGCCGCCGAACTACCCGCCCAGCGCCGACGCGGCGATGGCCAAGATCGACCTGGCGAAGATGGGCCAGGAGCGGGCCAAGATCCTGGCCGAATGGACCAAGCGCTACGACGGCAAGTCGGCACCGAAGTGATGTTGGGCCCTTCTCCTGATCGCGGGAGAAGGCAGCCGATGAGGGGCCGGCGCTGCCCCTCGCCCCAGCCCTCCGCCAGCCGGCCGGAGGGGGAGCCCGCAATGACGGCGCCTTACCTTCGCATCGAGCGGCTGGTCAAGCAGTTCGGTGCCTTCACCGCGTTGAAGGATGTCTCGCTCGAGATCCTGCCGGGCGAGTTCGTCTGCTTTCTCGGGCCCTCGGGCTGCGGCAAGACGACCCTGCTGCGCGCCATCGCCGGCCTGGACATCCAGACCTCGGGGCGCATCTTCCAGGCCGGCAAGGAGATCTCCACCCTGCCGGCGTCGCAGCGCGATTTCGGCATCGTGTTCCAGTCGTATGCGCTGTTCCCGAACCTGACCGTCGCCGCCAACGTGGCCTATGGCCTGGTCAGCCGCGGCGTGCCGAAGGTCGAGATCCAGAACCGCGTCGTCGACCTGCTGCAGCTGGTCGGCATGCCCGAGGCGGCGCGCAAGTACCCGGCGCAGCTGTCGGGCGGCCAGCAGCAGCGGGTGGCGCTGGCGCGCGCCTTGGCGCTCTCGCCGGGCCTGCTGCTGCTCGATGAGCCGCTGTCGGCGCTCGACGCCCGCGTGCGCGCGCACCTGCGCAGCGAGATCCGCCAATTGCACCAGCGCCTGCGCGTGACGACGATCATGGTCACCCACGACCAGGAAGAGGCGCTGACGATGGCCGACCGCATCGTCGTGATGAATCAGGGCGTGATCGAGCAGGTCGGCACGCCCGACCGAGGTCTACCGCAAGCCGCACAGTGCCTTCGTCGCCGACTTCGTAGGCACCACCAACTTCCTGCCGGCGGTGGTCGCCGCACCGAACCGGGTGCGCTACGCGGGCATCGACCTGAGCTGCGAGCTCGATGTCCGGCCGGGCGTCGGCCATGACGTGACGCTGGCCGTGCGGCCCGAGGACATCGCCGTGCGCGGCATCACCGCCGCGATGACCGAATGCCTTCCCGGTGCGCATCGCCGACATCGAATTCCTCGGCGCCTTCTGCCGCGTCAAGCTCGACGTCGCTGACGGCGCGCCGCCGATCGTCGCCGACTTCTCGATCAACCTGGTGCGCGACCTGGGCATCGAAGTCGGCAAGGACCTGCTGATCGCGATGCCGCCCGAGCGGCTGCGCGTGTTTCCGCGCGCGCCGCAACTGCCGTGACGACGGCGGCCACTTCCGCCACGCGCGGCCCCGCCGGCCGTCCGGCGCCGGCTCGACCGCGACGACATCGTGATGCGGGCGGGCCTGGTCCTGCTCATCGGCTGGATGCTGGTCACGCTGGTGCTGCCGCTGTGGGCGTTGCTGTCCAAGAGCTTCCAGAACCAGAACGGCGAGTTCGTCGGCCTGGCCAACTACCAGCTGTATTTCTCGACGCCGTCGCTGTTCGATTCGGTCTGGAACAGCCTGTACGTGTCGGTCGATCACGACCCTGATCGTGCTGCCGCTGGCCTTCGTCTATGCCTACGCGCTGCAGCGCAGCTGCATGCGCTGGAAGGGCCTGTTCCAGGCCGTGGCGCTGATCCCGATCCTCGCGCCGTCGCTGCTGCCGGCGATCTCGCTGGTCTATCTGTTCGGCAACCAGGGATTCCTCAAGGAGTTCCTGTTCGGCGGCTCGATCTACGGCGCGGGCGGCATCATCGTGGCCCAGGTCTTCTATTGCTTTCCGCACGCGCTGATGATCCTGGTGGCCGCGCTGTCGATGGCCGACGGCAGGCTCTACGAGGCGGCCGACGTGCTCGGCGCGTCGAAGACGCGCGTCTTCTTCACCGTCACGCTGCCCGGCGCCAAGTACGGCGTGATCAGCGCCGGCTTCGTCATCTTCACGCTGGTCGTCACCGACTTCGGCATCGCCAAGGTGATCGGCGGCCGCTTCAACGTGCTGGCCACCGACATCTTCAAGCAGGTCATCGGCCAGCAGAACTTCGAGATGGGCGCCGTCGTCGGCTTCGTGCTGTTGATTCCGGCCGTCGTCGCCTTCGCCGCCAACCGCATCACCGAGCGCAGGCAGGTGGCGCTGCTGTCGGCGCGCGCCGTGCCGCTGGAGCCCAAGCCCGAGCCGCGCCGCGACTGGCTGCTGTTCGGCTTCTGCGCCCTCGTCGGCAGCCCGATCCTGGGCATTCTGGGCATGGCGGCCTGGGCCTCGCTCGTCACCCGCTGGCCGTACAACCTTACGCTGACGCTGAAGAACTACGTGTTCAGCGAGTTCGATTCGAACGGCTGGAGCGCGTACTGGAATTCGATCGAGCTGGCGAGCTGGACGGCGGTGATCGGCACGGTCGTCGTCTTCCTCGGCGCCTACCTGCTGGAGAAGACGCGTGGCTTCGCCTGGGGGCGCGGCGTCGCCCAGTTCATGGCCATGCTGCCGATGGCCGTCCCCGGGCTGGTGCTCGGGCTGGCCTACATCTTCTTCTTCAATGCGCGCGGCAACCCGCTGGGCTTCATCTACGCGACGATGACCATCCTGGTGGTCAATTCGGTGACGCACTTCTTCACCGTCAGCCACCTCACCGCGACCACGGCGTTGAAGCAGCTCGACGGCGAGTTCGAGGCCGTGTCGGCATCGCTGAAGGTGTCGCTGCTGCGCACGATGGCCAGGGTGACGATTCCGGTCTGCCTGCCGGCGGTGCTCGATGTCAGCATCTACCTGTTCGTCAACGCGATGACCACGGTGTCGGCGGTCATCTTCCTGTACTCGACCGACACCAAGCCGGCCGCGGTGACGATCGTCAACATGGACGAAGCCGGCTTCACCGCCGCCGCGGCGGCGATGGCGATGTGCATCGTCGTGACCTCGGCGGCGGTGAAGATCGTCCACCTGATGCTGACGCGCCGCTTCGAACGCCGCACACAAGCCTGGCGAAAGCGATAGTTACGCTGGAGACGCCTGCGCATGGCATTACCATCCCAAACCCGCATCGTCATCATCGGTGGCGGGATCATCGGCTGCAGCATCGCCTACCACCTGGCCCAGCGCGGCGTGCGCGATGTCGTCGTGCTCGAGCGCCTGCAACTCACGCATGGCGCGACCTGGCATGCCGCGGGCCTGGTCGGGCAGCTGCGCAGCAGCAGCAACCTGACGCGCCTGATGCGCTACGGCGCCGAGCTGTACGGCAAGCTCGAGGCCCAGACCGGGCAGGCCACCGGCTGGCACCGCACCGGCAGCCTGCGCCTGGCGTCTTCGCCCGCGCGCTGGCAGGAACTCAAGCGCTCGGCGACGATGGCCAAGGGCTTCGACTTTCGCGTCGATCTGCTGAGCCCGCGCGAGGCGCGCGACCTGTACCCGCTGCTGGAGCTGAGCGGCGTCGTCGGCGCCGCGTGGATCGAAGGCGATGGCGATGTCGACCCGGCCAGCCTGACGCAGGCCTATGCCGCGGGCGCGCGCGCGGGCGGCGTGGCCATCCATCAGGGCGTGCGCGTGACGGCGCTGCGCAAGCAGGGTCGCCGCGTGACCAGCGTCGTCACCGACCGCGGCGAGATCGCGGCCGAGTGCGTGATCGACGCCGCGGGCATGTGGGGCCGCGAGATCGCCGCGATGGTCGGCACCCGCGTGGCCGTCGGCGCCGTCGAGCACCAGTATTTCGTGTCCGAGAAGTCCGGCCACATTCCCGCCGGCCTGCCCTCGCTGCGCGACCCCGACGGCAACTTCTACGTCAAGCCCGAGCCGGGCGCGCTGGCCGTCGGCGGCTGGGAGGCCAATACCAAGCCCTGGGGCGCGGCAGGCATCGCGGCCGACTTCGGGCCCGAATTGCTGCAGCCCGATTACGACCGCTTCGAGCCCCTGGGCACGGCGGCCTGCGCGCGCATTCCGGTGCTCGGCGAGATCGGCATCCGGCAGATGATCAACGGGCCGATCCCGATCACCGCCGACGGCGAGCCGGTGATCGGCCTGTCGCCCGAGCTCGACAACTTCTACCTCTGCTGCGGCTTCACCTCGGGCATCGCCGCCTCGGGCGGCGCCGGCTGGGTGATGGCCAACTGGATCGTCGACGGCGACCCGGGCCTGGACCTGTGGCCGTTCGACGTGCGCCGCTTCGGCGCGCCGCATTCGGTCAAGGACACGCTGTACCAGCGGGCGGTGGAGAGTTATGCCCGCTACTACCACATCGCCTGGCCGAACCACGAGACCGAGGCCGGCCGCGGCGCGCGGCGCAGCCCGCTCTACGACACGCTGATGCGCAGCGGCGCGGTCTACGGCAACAAGTTCGGCTGGGAGCGCCCGAACTGGTTCGCGCCGGCGGGCACGCCGGCGCTGGATACGCCGACCTTCGAGCGCGGCCCGGCCTTCGCGGCCATCGCGGCCGAGCACCGCGCGGTGCGCGAGCGCGTGGCGCTGATCGACATGAGCTCGTTCTCCAAGTTCGAGATCCGCGGCCCGGCCGCGCTCGGCCTGCTGCAAAAGCTCGCCGTCAACGACCTCGACAAGCCCGACGGCAGCATCGTCTACACGCAGCTGTGCAACGAGCGCGGCGGCATCGAGGCCGACGTGACCATCACGCGCCTGGCCGCAGACCGCTTCTACTTCGTCACCGGCAGCGCGCTCGGCGTGCGCGACCGCTCGACGATCGAGCGCCACCTGCCGGGCGACGGCAGCGCCGTGATCGTCGATCACACCTCGGCCAAGGCAGTGCTCAACCTGTGCGGCCCGAAGTCGCGCGAGGTGCTGGCGCAACTGACCGACGCGCCGCTGGACAACGCCAGCTTCCCGTACATGAGCGCGCGCGAGCTCGACCTGGCGTTCGCGCCGGTGCTCGCGCTGCGCGTGACCTACCTCGGCGAGCTCGGCTACGAGCTGCACGTACCGGTCGAGTACGCGCAGCACCTCTACGAGCGGCTCTGGGCCTGCGGCGAGCCGCACGGCATCGCCAACGTCGGCTACCGGGCGATCAACAGCCTGCGGCTGGAGAAGCATTACCTGGTCTGGGGCACGGACATCACGCCCGACTACAACCCCTACGAGGCCGGGCTGGGCTTTTGCGTCGCCCTCGGCAAAGGGGACGGCAAGGGCGACTTCCTGGCCCGCGCGGCGCTGGCGCAGGTGAAGGCCAAGGGGCCGGCGCGGCGCCTGGCCTGGTTCACCGCGCCGCCGGAGCCGACCTTGCACGGCGGCGAAGTCGTGCTCGCCGGCGATCGCGTGCTCGGCCGCGTCACCAGCGGCGGCTTCGGCCACACGGTGGGCCGCAACATCCTGTGCGCCTACCTGGCCGCCGACGAGCCGGCCGACACCGGGGTCACGATCGAAGTCATGGGCGAGCGCTTCCCGGCGCAGCGCCACGCGCGGCCGCCCTACGACCCCGAGCGCCGCGCGATCCTTGCCTGACAAACCGACCGACCACCGAACTACCGCCAGGAGCGGGCCATGACCGACCACCGACCACCGCGACTCGAACCCGAACTCGAAGCCCTGCTCGCCAAGCGGCGCGACGGCCACGGCATGCCGCGCGAGCTGTACCACACCGACGCGATCTATGCCGCGGAAATGCGCCGCATCTGGGAGGCCGGCTGGCTGTTCGCCGGCTTCGCCTTCGAGCTGCCCAAGCCGGGCGACTACTTCACCTTCGCGGTCGACTCGACACCGGTGCTGGTGCTGCGCGGCGACGACGGCGAGGTGCGGGCATTTCACAACGTCTGCCGCCATCGCGGCACCCAGCTCTGCCGCGCCGACAGCGGGCACCTGCGCAACATCGTCTGCCCTTACCACTCCTGGACTTACGCGCGCAACGGCGAGTTGCGCCACTGCCAGGGCATGCACGACGGCATCGACAAGTCGCAGCTCGGCCTGAAGCCGGTGCACGCGGCGGTGGTGAGCGGGCCTGGTCTATGTCTCGCTGGCCGCCGAGGCGCCCTCGCTCGACGGCCTGCGCAGCGACTTCACGGCGGCAGGCAAGCCGCAGGGTTTCGAGCGCGCCAAGCTGGCGCATGTCGATCGACTACGAGGTCGACGCGAACTGGAAGCTGGTCTGGGAGAACAACCGCGAGTGCCTGCACTGCGTGCCCTGCCACCCGCAATACGTGAAGGCCAATTTCGACATCGTCGACGAGCAGACCGCGTCGCCGGCGGTGAAGCAGAAGATCGATGCCGCGACCGCGCGCATCGCGGCCAAATGGACATTGCAGGGCGCCGCCGCGGCACATCCGCAAGGTGGGCTGGCCACCTTCCCCGACCCCGAGCGCGGGCTGTGGTTCGCCAGCAGTCGCACGCCGCTGGCCGAGGGTTTCGCCACCGAGTCGATGGACGGCAGCCGCGTCGCGCCGCTGATGGGTGACTACGAAGACGAAGACGTCGGCGTGCTGCGCCTGCGCAGCCTGCCGAACTTCTGGATCCATGCCAGTTGCGACCATGCCGTCGCCGCGCGCATGCTGCCGGCCGGGCCGCGCAAGACGCGCATGCGCGGCTACTGGCTGGTCGACGAAAAGGCCAAGGAGGGCGCCGACTACCAGCTCGACCGCCTGTTGCCGTTCTGGCACCTCACCAACGAGCAGGACTGGAACATCTGCAACTGGCAGCAGAAGGGCATCGACTCGATCGGCTACGAGCCGGGCCCGCTGTCGCAGCGCCTGGAATACAACGTCGACGCGTTCATCCGCTGGTACCTGGGGCAACTCCGAACCTGAGGCCGGTGCCTCAGGCGAGGCGCAACGCCATCACGCCGGCGACGATCACCAGCGTGCCCGCCGCGCGCTGCATGCCGAAGCGCTCCTTCAGTATCCACGTGCCGAGCAGCGCCGCGAACAGGACCGAGGTCTCGCGCAACGCGGCCACGCTGGCGATGGGCGCCACCGTCATGGCCCACAGCGCGATCGCGTAGGAGCCGATCGACGCCGTGCCACCGAGCGCGGCCAGCGGCCAGCGGCGGCGCGCGTAGGCCAGGATCGCCTGCCTGCCGGCCGCGTCGCGCCTGAAGAACACCAGCGACGGGTACGGCAGCCCGTCGAGCACGAACAGCAGCATGACGTAGGCCGCTGCGCTGTGGCCCGCGGCCACGGCTTCGCGCACGCCCTTGCCGTCGACGAAGGTGTAGACGGCGATGATCAGCGCGTTGCTGAAGGCGAACAGCAGCGCCTTGCGGTGGTGCAGGGTCTGGCCCGGATGCGCCAGCCCGACCAGCGCCACGCCCAGCGTGATGCCGACGATGCCGGCCCAGGCCAGCGGGCTCGGCGCCTCGGCCAGCACGGCCGAGCTGCCCAGCGCGACCAGCAGCGGCGCGAAGCCGCGCATGATCGGGTAGGTCAGGCCGAGTTCTCCGTGCTGGTAGGCGCCGGCCAGCGCGAAGTAGTAGCCGATGTGGATCACCAGCGAGGCGGCGATGTACGGCAGCGCGGCCGCCGGCGGCGGGCCGACGATGAACAGCAGCGGCAGCGCCACCACCGCGCCGAGGAAGTGCACCAGCGCGGTGTCGAGTTCCTTGTCGCCGCTCGACTTGACCAGCGCGTTCCAGCCGGCGTGCAGCACCGCCCCGCCCAGCACGGCAGCCACCACCGGCCAGGTCAATGCCATCAGGCTCTGGGCCCGTCGGTGTCGAGCAGCGGCAGCACCGAATGGCGCAGTCTGGTTTGCGTCAGCGCGCCGGCCGAATCGAGGATCGGGTAGGCCGACGAACAGATGTGCGAATTGATGCGCTTCAAGTCGCTGATCAGGTCCAGGTGCAGCGAACTGGTTTCGATGCTCTGCGCCGAGCGGTCCTGCAGGCGCGCGATGTGGGTCGCGGCGTACTCGCGCTCGAGGTCGCCGAAGCGGGTCTTCTCCTCGAGCAGCCTGAGCGCGTCGCGCACATGACCGTCGAGGAACACGCTCATGCCCAGGCGCAGGTTGACCACCAGGCGCTCGTGCAGGTGGCAGATTTCGCCCATGCCGGCGTCGGAGAAGCTGCGGTTGGGCCGGATCTTCTTGTCTTCCAGGTCCTGCAGCACGCGCTCGATGATGTCGCCGATCTGTTCCATGTTGATGGTGAACGACATCACGTCGGCCCAGCGCCGGCCCTCGCGCTCGGACAGCGCCTCGCGCGAGACCTGCGTCAGGTACAGCTTGATCGAGGTGTACAGGCCGTCGACCTGGTCGTCCATCTGGCGCAGGCGTTGCGCCAGATCCAGGTCGTTGTCGCGCAGCACCGGCAGGATGCCGCGCAACATGGTCTCGACCACGTCGGCCTGGTGCAGCGCTTCGCGCGCCGCGCAGCTGATGGCCAGCGACGGCGTGGCCAGGGCCGAGGGGTCGAGGTGCTGCGGCCGCTCGGTGCCGGAGGATTTCGGTGCGCTGAACCAGCGCTCGAGCGCGCGTGCCAGCACGCCGGTGAAGGCGATGAAGGTCGCCGCCAGCAGCAGGTTGAAGACGAGGTGGAACACCACCACCTGCTGATGCACGGTCGAGACCCATTCCTGCAACTCGACATGCACCCAGCCCAGCAGCGGCAACATCAACAGGCAGCCCACGACCTTGAACAGCAGGTTGCCGATCGGCAGCCGCCGCGCCGCCACCGGGCTGTTGACCGTCGACAGCACGGCCAGCAGCCCGCTGCCGATGTTGGCGCCGAGCACCAGGCCCAGCGCCACGTTGGCCGGCAACAGGCCCGAACCGGCCAGGGTGGCCGTCAGCAGCACGATCGCCAGGCTCGAGTACGACAGCACGCTGAGCACGGCGCCGACGACGATATCGAGCAGTACCTCGTTGGGCAGCGCCGCCAGCAGCGTGCGCACCGCCGGCGATTCGGTCAGCGGCCGGGTGTGCAGCATGATCAGTTGCAGCGACAGCAGGATCAGCCCGAGGCCGATCGCCACCCGGCCGATGTGGCCGGCGGTGGTCTTGTCGCGCGAGACGTAGAGCACCACGCCGACGAAGATCAGCAGCGGCGACAGCCACGACAGGTCGAACGAGAACACCACCGCCATCAGGCTGCTGCCGACATCGGCGCCCAGCATCACGGCCAACGCCGCCGCCAGCGGCACGACGTTGCGACCGAGGAACGACGACATGATCAGGCAGGTGGCCGTGCTCGACTGGATCAGGCTGGTCACGCCCAGCCCGGCCAGCAGCGCCCGAAAGCGCGAGCCCATGCTTTGCGCCAGCACGCGACGCAGGTTCTCGCCGAACACGCGCAGGATGCCGGTGCGCACGATTTGCGTGCCCCAGACCAGCAGGGCGATCGCCGCCATCAGGTTCAGCAGATGAATCATCGCCCTGCTGCGTCTACTGCCATGGCAGGCTGTAGGTCTTCAGGTTGGTGAAACTCTTCATCGCTTCCTGCACGCCTTCCTTGTAGCCCAGGCCCGAATCCTTGATGCCGCCGAACGGTGTCAGCTCGAGGCGATAGCCCGGCACCTCGCGAACGTTGACGCTGCCCACGTGCAGTTCGTTGACCAGGCGGGTGATGATATCCATGCGATTGCTGCACACCGACGACGACAGGCCGTAGGCCGTGCCATTGGCGATGGCAATGGCGTGGTCGATGTCACGGAAGGTGATGATCGGCGACACCGGGCCGAAGGTTTCCTCGCGCACGACGGTCATCGAAGGGTCGACGCGGTCGATCACCGTCGGCGAGTAGAGCGCGCCTTCGCGACGGTTGCCCAGCAGCAGCCGCGCGCCCTGGGCCACGGCCTCGCTGACGCGGGCCTCGAACAGACGCGCCGCGGCCTCGTCGATCACGGTACCCATCTCGTTCTTCGGATCGGACGGATCGCCGAAGGTCCAGGCGCGGGACTTCTCGACCACCATCTCGGTGAAGCGCGCGGCAACCGCCTCGTGCACCAGCATGCGCTTGACGGCCGTGCAGCGCTGGCCCGAGTTCTTGTACGAGCCTTGCACCGCCAGCGACGAGGCCTCGTCCAGATCGGCGTCGTCCATCACGATGATCGGGTCGTTGCCACCGAGTTCGAGCACGATGCGGCGGTAGCCGGCCTTGGCGGCAATGTACTTTGCCGATCGCCACACCGCCGGTGAACGTGATCAGATCGACCGCCGGGTTGGTCAGCAGCTCGTCGGCGATCTCCCTCGGGTCGCCGGTGATCACCGAGAGCATCGGCGGCGGCAGTCCGGCCTCGTAGAGCAGGTCGGCGAACAGCAGCGCCGACAGCGGCACCTTCTCCGAGGGCTTCAGGACGATGCGGTTGTTGGTGGCGACCGCGGGCACCACCTTGTGCGCGACCTGGTTCATCGGGTGGTTGAACGGCGTGATCGCGCTGATCACGCCGAGCAGCGGCTCGCGCTGGGTGTGCACGCGCCGCTTGCGCCCGTGCGGCGTGATGTCGCAGGAAAAGGTCTGGCCGTCGTCGCTCAGACAGGCGTGGGCGCCGAACATCAGCACATCGGCGACGCGGCCGGCCTCGTACACGGTGTCCTTCATCGACAGGCCCGACTCGGCCGAGATCAGCGCCGCGATAGCCGCGCTGCGCTCACGCACCAGCGCCGCGGCCCGGTTCAGGATGTTGCTGCGCTCGAAGCGCGACAGTCGCGCGCGGTAGTTGCTGGCGATCTGGAACGCGCGCCGGACTTCGTCGACCGTGGCCTTGGGCACCGTGCCGATGCGCTCGCGCGTATACGGGTTGTGCACGGCGATGACACGGTCGCCGCCGCGATCGGCGCCGATCTTCTCGCCGGCGATGCGCAGGGCTTCGATGCGCATGGCCGTCATTGCGCCCGGTTCAACGCCAGGTCGAAGGCGTCGAAGTTGCGCCAGCGCCGGTCGGCTTCGAGGCCCGCGATCGGCCGGTTCAGGATCAGCGGCACGCGCTGCTCCGATACGCCACCGTGCGAGCGCAACGGCACTTCGAGCGCCGACAGGTCGTGCCGCGAGGCGGCGGTGCCGATCACCACCGAACGCTCCGACACCACCACCAGGTCGCCGATGCGATCGGCAGGCAACTCGAACGCGGCCGCGGCTTCGGCGCGCGTGAGCACACGCTCGACGCCGCGCAGGGCGGCGATGCGCGAAGCCGCGTCGGCCAAGCGCGGCGGCGGGCAGGTAGACGGTGGCGAACGAGCCCAACGCGCCGTGGTGCACGACATAGGGATCGGTGATCGGCAGGATCGTGCGCGCGACGCCGGCGCCCAGCCAGGCGTCGAGCCGGTCCTGCAGGTAGATCACGTCGGGCGTGCCGTCCATCCAGGTCTTGGCGTTCATGCCGTGGTCGGCGGTGAGCGCAATGACGCAGCCCATCGCGTCGAGCGTCGCCGAGGTAGCCGTCCATCATGGCGTAGAAGGCGTTCGCCCCGGCCGTGCCCGGCGCGTGCTTGTGCTGGATGTAGTCGGTGGTCGAAAGGTACATCACGTCGGGCCGGTGCTTGCGCATGAGTTGCACGCCGGCGGCGAAGACGAACTCCGACAATGCCGCGCTGTAGACGTCGGGCAGCGGCTGGCCGACCAGCTCGAGCAGGTCGCTGATGCCGTTTTCGGCCTGGGTGGCGACGTCGGCCTTCTCCGACGAGAAGCAGATCCCGCTCATGCCCTTGCCGAGCAGCTTGCGCAACTTGTCCTTCGCGGTCACGACGGCGCAGCGCTGGTCGGCAGCAGACATCGCGGCCAGGATGGTCGGCGCACGCAGCCACTTCGGGTCGTTCATCATGACCTCGGTGCCGCTGTCGACATCGAACAGGTAATTGCCGCAGATGCCGTGCACCGAGGGCGGCGCCCCGGTGACGATCGACAGGTTGTTCGGGTTGGTGAAGCTCGGCACCACGCATTCGGCGATCAGCGCCGTGCCCTCGGCCAGCGTGCGCTTGAGCCAGGGCGTGTGGCCGCCGGCCACCGCCTGCGCCAGGTAGTCGGGCTCGCAGCCGTCGACGCAGACCACCACCGTGGGCTGGCGCGGCAGGGCATAACGGCGGCCGTTGACTTCAAGCATGGTGCACCTTCCTTGCCGCACCCACCGGCGCGACGGCTGCCGACCCATGCACCGCACGCGACAGGTTGTTGCGCACGGTGCGCTGCTTGCTGTCCATCACATGCTGGCGCATCGCACGCGCGGCGGCCTCGGCATCGCCGCTGGCGATGGCCTTGACGATGGCCCGGTGCTCGCCGGCCGAGATCGGCAGCAGCTTGGCGTCGATCAGGTTGATGCGCCGGAACAGCGACAGCTCGTTGATCAGGCGGCGATAGATCGAGGTCAGTTTGCGGTTGCCGGCAAAACCGACCAGCTTGTCGTGGAACTCGAGATTGAGCAGGTGGTAGGCATCGGCGGCGCCGGCCTTGACCGCCTTCTCCATCGCCTCGACCATGGCCCGCACCTCGCGCAACTGCTCGGGCGTGATGGCCTCGGCCAGGCGGCGGCCGACGGCCTCGTCCATCATGGCCCGCAGGTCGAAGATCTCCATCGCCTCGTCCAGCGGAATGCTGCGCACGAAGACGCCGCGGTTCTTTTCCTGCCGCACCAGTCCGGCCTCCTCGAGCATGCGAAAGGCCTCGCGCACTGGGCCGCGCGAGACGCCCAGGGTCTCGGCCAGTGTGGCCTCGATCAGCTTGGCGCCCGGCGCCAGTTCGCCCTGCAGGATGCGGCGCTCGATTTCCTGCTGCACGACCGAGGTCAGCGAGCTCGACTGCAGCAGCGCAATGGTCGGGTGGGGCACGGCAGGCATGGCCTGGATTGGACCGCTTGGAAAGTAAATTGTCAACAATAGGCAAAATACCGTTGACACCCGCGGAAACGGCGCGTTAGATTGGCCTGTCAGCGGGTGGGCGGGCCCTGGCGCGCCGCCGAGAGCAGGCCGCGACCGCGTGGGCCACGCCGGGCGCTGCCGGCCGCAATGTATTGAACCCGCAAGCCACAAGCATCGGCGGCACTCAGGCCGACCAACGCACCGAGGAACCTTTGACATGGACCGCGACCGCATCCTGCTGACCCCTGGCCCGCTGACCACCACGCTGCGCACCAAGCTGGCGATGCTGCGCGACTGGGGCTCCTGGGACGCGGACTTCAATGCCGTCACCGCCAGCCTGCGCTCGCGCCTGCTCGACATCGTGCACGGCCAGGACAGCCATGTCGTCGTGCCCCTGCAGGGCAGCGGCACCTTCAGCGTCGAGGCCGCGGTGGCCACGGTGGTGCCACGCGACGGCCACGTGCTGGTGCTGGACAACGGCGCCTATTGCAAGCGCGCGGCCAGGCTGACGCAATTGATGGGCCGCCGCGCGACGGTGCTGGCCTTCGCCGAGGATGAGCCGGTATCGGCCGCAGCGCTCGACGAAGAGCTCAAGGCCGACCACACGGTCAGCCACGTGATCATGATCCACTGCGAAACGGGCACCGGCGTCGAGAACCCGCTGGCCGAGGTGGCGGCGGTGTGCGAACGCCATGGCAAGGGCCTGATCGTCGATGCGATGAGTTCGTTCGCGGCGCTGCCGATCGATGCCCGCCGCGTGCGCTTCGACGCCCTGGTGGCGGCCAGCGGCAAGTGCCTCGAAGGGCGTGCCGGGCATGGGCTTCGTCTTCCTGCGCAAGGCGATCCTCGACGCCTGCGCCGGCAACAGCCAGTCGCTGGCGATGGACCTGCACGACCAGCATGTCTACATGGAGAAGACCACGCAGTGGCGCTTCACGCCGCCGACGCATGTGATGGTGGCGCTGGCCGAGGCGCTGACGCAGTTCGTCGAGGAAGGCGGCCAGCCGGCGCGGCTGGCGCGCTATACCGACAACTGCCGCACGCTGATCGACGGCATGGCCGCGCTCGGCTTCAAGCCCTTCCTGCGCAGCGAGGTCCAGGCCCCGATCATCGTCACCTTCCACGCCCCCGCCGACCCGCGCTACGACTTCAAGCGCTTCTACGCCGCGGCCAAGGCGCGCGGCTTCATCCTCTACCCCGGCAAGCTGACGCAACTCGAGACCTTCCGCGTCGGCTGCATCGGCGCGATCGGCCGCAACGAAATGCAGCAGGCGGTCAACGCGGTGGCCGATACTCTGCGCGAGATGGGCATCGCATCGGGCGCCCCGGCGCTCTGAAGGAACCGAACATGGCCAACAAGATCAGCAAGGAACACCCGGCGCTGGCCGCGGTGCGCGCGTCGGATACCGTCAAGGTCAAGGTCGCGTGCAGCGACATCGACGGCATCCTGCGCGGCAAGTACCTGCACCGCGACAAGTTCTTCGGCGCCGCCGAAAGCGGCTTCGGCTTCTGCGACGTGGTCTTCGGCTGGGACTCGTCCGACCAGTGCTACGACAACACCCAGGTCACCGGCTGGCAGCATGGCTTCCCCGACGCGCTGGCGCGCATCGACCTGGGCACCGCGCGCCACGTGCCGTGGGACGGCGGCGTGCCCTTCTTCCTCGGCGAATTCATCAATACCGACGGGTCGCCCTACCCGGTGTGCCCGCGCCAGATCTTGAAGCGCGTGCTCAAGCGCGCCGAGAAGCTCGGCGTGATGCCGATGGCCGGCGTCGAATTCGAGTGGTTCAACTTCCTCGAGACCACGCACAGCTGGGCCGAGAAGAAGGGCGTGGGCCCGACCAACCTGACGCCGGGCATGTTCGGCTATTCGCTGCTGCGCATGAACCAGAACCGCGAGTTCTTCAACGCGCTGATGGACGAGATGGCCGCCTTCGGCGTGCCGATCGAAGGCCTGCACACCGAGACCGGCCCCGGCGTCTACGAGGTCGCGATCACCTTCAGCGAGGCGCTGGAGGCCGCCGACCGCGCGATCCTGTTCAAGACCGGGGCCAAGGAGATCGGCCACCGCTTCGGCATCATGCCCAGCTTCATGGCCAAGTGGAGCGCGCAGTATCCGGGCTGCAGCGGCCACATCCACCAGAGCCTGTCGGACGGCAAGAAGAACCTGTTCTTCGAGGCCAAGAGCAAGCGCTCGATGAGCAAGCTGTTCGAGAGCTACCTCGCCGGCCAGGTCGCCTGCCTGATGGAGTTCGCGCCGATGTTCTGGCCCACCATCAACAGCTACAAGCGCCTGGTCGACGGCTTCTGGGCGCCGGTGAAGCCGACCTGGGGCCTGGACAACCGCACCGCGAGCTTTCGCGTCATCGCCGGCTCGCCCAAGGCGACGCGGCTCGAGACGCGCTGCCCCGGCGCCGACATCAACCCCTACCTGGCGATGGCGGCCGTGCTCGCCGCCGGCCTGCATGGCGTCGAGAAGGGCCTCAAGCTGACCGCGCCGCCGATCACCGGCACCAACCAGGGCGCCGAAAACATCCCGCGTGCGCCGCGCTCGCTGCTGGAGACGACGAAGAACTTCCGCGCCAGCAGCGTGGCGCGCGACTGGCTCGGCGACACCTTCGTCGACCACTTCGCCGCCACCCGCGAATGGGAGCACCGCCAGTGGCAGGACGCGGTGACCGACTGGGAATTGAAACGCTACTTCGAGATCATCTGATGACGCCCACCCCCGAAGCGGCTGCGCCGCTCCCCCTCGAGGGGGCAACGCTGGCGGCCCGGCGGAGCCGGATCCGCGGCGTCTGCTTGGACAATACACCTGCTGCGTGCGACGCCGTGCACGTGCGACCAACTTGATCTGATCGCCATGACCATCACTCGTTTCTCCTTCCCCACCGCGATCGCCTTCGGCGCCGGCGCACGCAAGCTCGTCGCCGATCATCTGCGCGAACAGGGCCTGCAGCGGCCGCTGATCGTCACCGACCGCGCGCTCGCCGCACTGCCGGTGATGGGCGAATTCAAGTCGCACCTCGGTGGCTTGAAAGTCGGCCGTCTTCGACGGCGTGTTCGGCAACCCGACCTGCGCCCAGGTCATGGCCGGTGCAGCGGCATACAAGGCCCATGGCGCCGACTGCGTGATCGGCTTCGGCGGCGGCGCGGCGCTCGACGTGGCCAAGGTGGTCGGCATGATGGCGGTGCACGAAGGCGACGTGCTGGAGTACGTCTGGGACCACCCGCAGAGTGCGCGCTATCACGCAGCCGCTGCCCTACTTCGTCGCGCTGCCGACGACGGCGGGCACCGGCAGCGAGGTCGGCCGCTCGGCGGTGGTGTCGGAGAACGACACGCACGACAAGCGCACCGTGTTCAGCGCCAAGATCCTGGCCCGCATGGTCTTCGCCGACCCCGAGCTGACGCTGGGCCTGCCACCCGCCATCACCGCGGCCACCGGGATGGACGCGCTGACGCACAACATCGAAAGCTACCTCTCGCCGGCCTATCACCCGCTGTGCGACGGCATTGCGCTGGAAGGCCTGCGCATCGGCGCGCGCGCGCTGGCCAGCGCGGTGCGCGAGCCGGGCAACCTGCAGGCCCGTGCCGACATGCTGATGAGCTCGATGATGGGCGCGATCGCGTTCCAGAAGGACCTCGGCTCGGTCCATGCCTGTGCCCATGCGCTCGGCGCGGTGTGCGATCTGCACCATGGCCTGGCCAATGCGCTGATGATCGACACCGTGCTGGCCTGGAACCACGAGGCCGTGCCGGCCAAGTTCGACGAACTGGCGCATGCGGCGGGCGTGGCGGGCGGCGGACCGGCGTTCGTTGCCTGGCTGAGGGCGCTGAAGGCGTCGATCGGCATCGACGGCGGCCTGGCCGCGCGCGGCGTGACACGCGAACAACTGCCGCGCCTGGTGGCCCTGGCCGACAAGGACTTCACCAGCCAGACCAACCCGCGCCCGGCCCATGCCGCCGATTACGAGCGGCTGTTCCTGGCCGCGATGTGAAGGGCAGGCCATGACGGACCGTCTGAAGATCGGCATCTCGGCCTGCTTTCTGCACCCCGACCCGGCGCGGCCGGTGTTTGCCATCAAGACACTGCAGTACATCGAGCAGTCGGTCGCCCACTGGGTGGCGTCGCAGGGCGCACTGCCGGTGATGGTGCCCTCGCCGTCCGGTGACACCTCGCGCGGCGCGGTGACGCTGGCCGAGTACGCCGACTGGCTCGACGGCGTGGTGCTGATGGGCGGCGCCGACGTCTGGCCGGGCAGCTATGGCGAAGAGCCGATGAAGGCGCAGTGGATCGGCGATCGGGTTCGCGACGAATACGAAGCCGCACTGACACGCGCCTTCGTCGCCGCCGGCAAGCCGGTGTTCGGCGTCTGCCGCGGCCTGCAATTGCTCAACGTGGCCTTCGGCGGCACGCTGCTGCAGGACATCTCGACCCAGCAGCCGCAAGCGCTGACGCACCGCGACGCGGGCCTGTACGACCGCAACTTCCACGCCGTCGAATTCGTGCCCGGCACGCGGCTGGCCCAGACTCTATGCCGGCACGCCGCGCGCCACCGTCAACAGCGTGCACCATCAGGCCATCAAGGACCTGGCGCCCGAGTTCCAGGTCGAGGCGCGTTGCCCCGACGACAACATGATCGAGGCCGTGCGCTGGCGCGGCGCGAGCTTCGTCGCCGCGGTGCAATGGCATCCCGAGTTCCACGACCCGGCCGACCGCACCTTGATCGACGACGCGCCGATCCTGGCCGACTTCCTCGACGCGGCACGCGCCGCGCGCAAACCATGACTGCAACCCTGAACATCGTCAATCCCGCCACCGGCAAGCAGATCGCCGAGCTCGCCGCCGACAGCCGCGCGTCGGTGGCGGCCAAGGCCGCGGCCGCGCGCGACGCACAACCAGGCTGGGCCGCGACGCCACTGGCCGAGCGCCTGGCCACGATCGTGCGGTTTCGCGCGCTGGTCGTCGCCGAGATGGAAAGCCTGGCCCGCACGCTGACCGAGGAGGTCGGCAAGCCGATCAGCCAGTCGCGCAACGAGTTGAACGGCCTGCTGCCGCGCATCGATTTCTTCGTCGAACAGGTCGAGGCCGCGGTGCGCGACGAGCATGTGTTCGACGGCGGCGGCATGCACGAGCAGATCACGCACGGGCCGCTCGGCGTGGTGGCCAACATCTCGGCCTGGAACTATCCGTATTTCGTCGGCTGCAATGTCATCGTGCCGGCGCTGCTGACCGGCAACGCGGTGCTGTACAAGCCGTCGGAATTCGCCGCGCAGACGGGGCTGCACATTGCGCGCCTGCTGCACTCGGCAGGCGTTCCGCCGAACGTGATGCAGACCCTGGTCGGCGCCGGCGAGGTCGGCAGTGCCCTGCTCGACGCCCGCATCGACGGCCTGTTCTTCACCGGCAGCCACGCCACCGGGGTGCGCATCGCGCAGGCGCTAGCCCCGCGCCTGGTCAAGGTCCAGCTCGAACTCGGCGGCAAGGATCCGAGCTATGTGCGTGCCGACGCCGACCCGAAGATCGCCGCCGAGAGCCTGGCCGACGGTGCGATGTACAACACCGGGCAGAGCTGCTGCTCGGTCGAGCGCATCTACGTGCATGAAAGCCTGCACGACGCCTTCGTCGACCACTTCCTGGCCACCGTGGCCGGCTTCAAGGTCGGTGACCCGATGAACGCCGACACCTATATCGGCGCGATCACGCGCGCGCCGCAACTGGCGGTGCTCGACGGCCAGGTCGCCGATGCGCGCGCCAAGGGTGCGACCTTGCACTGCGGCGGGCATCGCCTGCCGGGGCCAGGCAACTGGTATGCCCCGACCGTGTTCACCAAGGTGAACCACACGATGGAGCTGATGCGCGAGGAGAGCTTCGGCCCGATCATCGGCATCCAGAAGGTGAGCGGCGACGACCAGGCCGTGACGCTGATGAACGACACCCGATACGGCCTGACGGCCGGCGTCTTCACGCGCGACGAGCACCGGGCGCGCGAGTTGCTGGGCCGGGTCAACGCCGGCAGCGTGTACTGGAATTGCTGCGACCGCGTCAGTCCGCGCCTGCCCTGGTCGGGGTACGGCGACTCGGGCCTGGGCCTGACGCTGTCCACGCAGGGCATCCAGACCTTCACGCGCCCGAAGGCCTGGCACCTGCGGCAGCCATGAGCCCCCACGCTCGTTGCATTCGCTGCCCCCGAGGGGGCTCAGCGCCCTTCCAGCAGTCGGGCGGGCGCTGACGTGATCAAGCTGGCGCTGTTCGACCTCGACCACACGCTGCTCGACGGCGACAGCGACATGCTGTGGTGCGACTTCCTGATCGCCCACGGCGTGCTCGATCGATGCCGACTTCGCCGCGCGCAATGAACAGATGGCGCGCGACTACCGCGCCGGCAGCGTCAGCACGAAGGCCTTCTGCGAGTTCTATGTCTCGACCTTGGCGGTGCGCCCGCGACTCGAATGGGAGCCGCTGCGGCGCGAGTTCCTGACCCGCGTGATCGCGCCGCGCATCGGCGCCAGCGCCGAAGCCCTGGTGCGACAACACGAGGACGCCGGCGACCTGGTGGTCCTGACGACGGCCACCAACCGTTTCATCACCGAGCCGACCGCCATCCACCTCGGCATCGAACACCTGATCGCCACCGAGTGCGAGACCGATGCCCTGGGCAACTTCACCGGGCGCACGCTGGGCACGCTGAACATGCGTGAAGGCAAGGTCAAACGCCTGCACGCCTGGCTGCGGTCGCGCGACATCGATTGGGCAGACTGCGAAGCCACCTTCTACAGCGACTCGATCAACGACCTGCCGCTGTTGGCGGCGGTGCGCCGGCCCGTCGCCGTCAATCCCGATGCGCCGCTGGCAGCCGAGGCGGCCAGGCACGGCTGGCCGGTGCTGCGCCTGCAAGCCCGCCGATGAAGCCGCCGAGCGCACCGTCGCAAAGCGAGGGCGACGTCAATCACACGCCGCGGCGCAGCGCCTGGCAGCGCGACCACCTCGACGCCGGCTCGCGCGCCCTGCTGGCGCGCGACAACGCGGCGTTCCTGCACCAGTCGGTGTCGACGCCCTGCCTGTCGGCGATCCGCCGCGCCGAGGGCGTCTACATCGAGGACATGGCCGGCCGGCGCTACCTGGACTTTCACGGCAACAACGTGCACCACGTCGGCTATGCCCATCCGCATGTCATCGCCGCCATCAAGAAGCAGCTCGACGAACTGAGCTTTGCGCCACGGCGCTTTGCCAGCGCGCGCGCGGTCGAACTGGCCGAGGCGCTGGCGACGCAGTTCAGGCGCCTGACCGGGCAAGCGGGCCGCGTCTTGTTCACCACCGGCGGCAGCGACGCGGTCGAGGTTGCGGTCAAGCTGGCGCGTGCCGCGACCGGCCGCTTCAAGACGCTGAGCTTCTGGGACTCGTTCCATGGCGCCGGCTTCGGTGCCGCCAGCGTCGGCGGCGAATCGCTGTTCCGGCACGGCGGCGCCGTCGGCCCGCTGCTGCCCGGCACCGAGCATGTCGCGCCGTTCGGCTGCTACCGCTGCGCCTACGGCCACCCGGTCGATCAGGATGGCCTGCCCGACCTCGAGCAGTGCCGGCTGGCCTGCGCCTCGATGGTCAGGTACGTGCTCGAACGCGAAGGCGACGTGGCGGCCGTCGTCGCCGAGCCGGCGCGCGCCGTGCCGTACATCCCGCCGCCGGGCTACTGGCAAGCGGTGCGCGAAGCCTGCAATGCGCATGGCGCGTTGCTGATCTTCGACGAGATCCCGACCGGCCTGGGCAAGACCGGGCGCTTCTTCGCCGCCGAGCATGACGGCGCGAAACCCGACATCGTCGTGCTCGGCAAGGCGCTGGGCGGCGGCGTGCTGCCGATCGCGGCCTGCCTGGCCCGCGAGGACCTCAACGTCGCCGGCGCCTATGCCTTCGGCCATTACACGCACGAGAAGAACCCGGTCACCGCGGCCGCGGCCCTGGCAACGCTGGAAGTGATCGAGCGCGAGGGCCTGGTCGAGAACGCCGCGCGCGTCGGTGCGCACGCGCTGGCGCGGCTGCAGGCCATGAAGCAGCGTCACGCCGTGATCGGCGACGTGCGTGGCCGCGGCCTGCTGCTGGGCATCGAGCTGGTCGTCGAACGCGCGACCAAGACGCCGGCCACCGACCTCGCCGAACAGGTGCTCTACCGCGCCCTGTCGCGAGGCTTGTCGTTCAAGACGACGATGGGCAACGTGTTGACGCTGACGCCGCCGTTGATCACCACCGTCGCGCAGATGGACACCGCGCTCGACATCCTCGACGAATGTCTGGCTACACCCTGAGCGGGATCGTCACCGGCCCGTCGTTGACCAGGTGCACCTGCATGTCGGCGCCGAATGTGCCGGCCGCGACCGGCGCGTGCGACTGCCGCGCCAGTTCCAGCACACGCTCGTAGAGCTTGCGGCCGAGCTCGGGCGGCGCTGCGGCCGTGAAGCTCGGCCGGTTGCCGCCGCCGGTATCGGCCGCCAGCGTGAATTGCGAGACGATCAGCAGGCCACCGGCCACGTCCTGCACGCTGCGGTTCATCTTGCCGGCGTCGTCGGCAAAGATGCGCAGCTTGAGCAGCTTGGCCACCAGCCGGGCGGCCGCAGCCTCGTCGTCATGCGGCTCGGCGCAGACGAAGGCCAGCAGGCCGTGATCGATCGCGCCGATGGTCTGGCCCGCGACCTCGACCCGTGCCTGCCGCGCGCGCTGCACGAGCGCGATCACAGCAGGTCCTTCGGGTCGTCGAAGTGGGCCTCGACATCCATCGGCAGCAACTGGATCGTCGCCCGCAGGCCGGGCACCGCGCTCATCAGCGCCTGCTCGACCGAGCTGCGCAGCGCGGCGGCGCGTTGCAACGACCAACTCGGCGGCATGTGCATGTGCAGGTCGACAAAGCGGCGCTGGCCGGCCCGGCGTGTGCTGACGTGGTCGAAGCGCAGCGTCGTCGGGTGGACGAAATCGGCCAGCACGGCATCGATCTGCGCGATCACCTCGGGCTCGACGGCGCGGTCCATCAGGCCGTCGGCCGAACGCCAGACCAGCGAGTAGCCCTCGCGCGCCACGTTGCCGGCCACGGCGATCGCGATCAACGGGTCCAGCCACAGCCAGCCGGTGGCCATGACGCCGAGCAGGCCGACGACGACGCCGACCGAAGTCCAGACATCGGTGAACAGGTGGCGCGCGTCGGCTTCGAGCGCCATCGAGCGGTGCTCGCGCGCCTTCTTCAGCATGCTCCAGGCCAGCACGCCGTTCATCGCCGAGCTGACCACCGACAAGCTCAGGCCCAGGCCCAGGCTGCCGATCGGCTGCGGCGACCACAGTCGCTGCACCGCAGCCCAGACGATGGCCAGCGCGGCGGCGAAGATCAGCACGCCCTCGAAGCCGCTGGAGAAATACTCGGCCTTGTGGTGGCCGAAGGGGTGATCTTCATCCGGTGGCCGCGCGGCGACGATGACCATCGCCAACGCGAACATCGCGCCGGCCAGGTTGACCACCGACTCCATCGCGTCCGACAACAGGCTGACCGAGTCGGTCAACCACCAGGCGCCGGTCTTGAGCACGATGGTGGCCACCGCCACCGCGATCGACAGCTTCAGGTAGGCGCTGACTTGCATGGCCTCAGTTCCGCCCGGCCGTTCCGAAGGAACTGAGCGCCCCAGGGGCCACGAAGGGGCCCATTGCTGGGCCTGGGGGCAGCGCACGAAGTGAGCGTGGGGGTTTCACTTCAGGACAAGCGAATGCGGGCGAACTTGCGCTTGCCGACCTGCACCACGTAGCTGCCGGCAGCCAGCTTGAGGCCCTTGTCGCCGACCACGCCGCCGTCGACGCGCACGCCGCCCTGCGCGATCAGGCGCAGCGCCTCGCTGGTCGACGGCGCCAGGCCGGCCTGCTTGAGCAATGCGCCGATCGCCAGTGGCGCACCGGCGAGTGAGACCTCGTCGATGTGTTCGGGCACGCCGCCGCGCGCGCGGTTCATGAAGTCCTGCTCGGCCGCGTCGGCTGCGGCCGCACTGTGGAAGCGCGCGGTGATCTCCTTGGCCAGCATGACCTTGGCGTCCTTCGGGTTGCGCCCGCCATCGACCTCGGCCTTCAGCGCCGTGAGCGCGGCCTCGGGGCGCATCGACAGCAGCGTGAAGTAACGCCACATCAACTCGTCGCTGATCGACATCAGCTTGGCGAACATGGTGTTGGCCGGCTCGGTGATGGCGACATAGTTGTTCTTCGACTTCGACATCTTCTCGACGCCGTCCAGGCCCTCGAGCAGGGGCATGGTCAGGATGCACTGCGGCTCCTGGCCCGATTCGCTCTGCAGATGGCGGCCCATCAACAGGTTGAACTTCTGGTCGGTGCCGCCGAGTTCGAGGTCACTCTTGAGGGCCACCGAGTCGTAGCCCTGCATCAACGGGTAGAGGAACTCGTGCACGCTGATCGGCGTGCCGGCGGCAAAGCGCTTGGCGAAGTCGTCGCGCTCCATCATCCGCGCCACGGTGTACTTGGCGGCCAGCGTGATCATGCCGCGTGCGCCGAGCGGGTCGCTCCATTCGGAGTTGTAGCGGACTTCCGCGCGATCCATGTCGAGCACGACCCGCACTTGGTCGATGTAAGTCGCGGCGTTGGCCTCGATCTGCTCGCGCGTCAGCGGCGGCCGGGTGGTATTGCGGCCCGACGGATCGCCGATCATCGAGGTGAAGTCGCCGATCAGCACGATGACCTGATGCCCGAGATCCTGCAGCTGGCGCATCTTGTTGAAGACCACGGTGTGGCCCAGATGCAGGTCGGGTGCCGTGGGGTCGAGGCCGAACTTGATGCGCAACGGCTGCCCGGTGGCGGCGGCGCGCGCCAGCTTGGCCAGCCACTCGGCCTCGGGCAACAACTCGTTGCAACCACGCAGGCTGGTGGCCAGCGCCGCGCGCACGGCATCGGTCACGGGGTGCGGGGGCGGAGCGGGCGGGGCCGCGGCGGTCACGGTGGCTGACATGGATTCCAAGCAGGGATGGGGTCTTTCACGGCGGTGACGGCGGGCGCAATGTTTATACTTCGCTGCGGCCGCCACGCGGCCGATGCTGTTGACACCGCCTCCGCGCCCGCAAACCGCCGATCTTACGGCGGGTCGGCGCGCCGACAGACCCGCCACCGCTGTCTTGCCCGCACTCCGGCAGACGCGCCGGCCCACCGGGCAACAAGGCCCTGACCCCGACCTGTGACCGTTTTGGAATTTCTGGCGCAAACCCACACTGCGGCAAGGACCGCCCTAACGAAGCACCGCCGCGGCATCTTCGCGACAGGCGTCGTGCTGCTCGCCGGCTGCGCGGCCGCGGCGTTCGCGATCGCACCGCTGGCCCCGGATGCCGCCGCCTTGCCACGGCGCGTGCTCAGCGAGGCCGCGCGCACCGAGGCGATTGCGCCGCAAATCGAAGCTTTGGCGACGCGCGAATTCGACCTCAATCGCGCCGACGTGACGCGCGCCGCCGACAGTGCCGCAACGCTGCTCGAACGCCTGGGCGTGAGCGACCCGTCGGCCGTGGACTTCATGCGCCAGGACGGCGTCGCACGGCTCCTGTTCGAAGGCCGCGGTGGCGCCTTGGTGCAGGTACGCAGCGGCGACGACGGCCGGCTCAGGAGCCTCATCGCGCGTTCGCCAGCGAAGACGCAGTGAACAAGTGTCCACACACTTTACTCGCTTGACGGTGATGCGCGACGCGGACGGCCGGTGGCAGGCGACCGAAGAGACGGTGCCCCTGATGGCGCAGCCACGGCTGGCCAGCGGCACGATCCGCAGCTCGCTGTTCGCAGCCAGTGACGAGGCGGGTATTCCGGACGCCATCGCGGTGCAGATCGCCGAGATTTTTTCGGCCGACATCGACATGCACCGCGAGTTGCGCCGTGGCGATACGTTCAGCGTGGTCTATGAAGCCCTGACCGCGGACGGCGAGCCGATCCCCTGGGCCAGCCAGGGCAGCGGCCACGTACTTGCGGCCGAATTCGTCAATGGCGGCAAGACGCACCAGGCAGTCTGGTACCGCGATGCCGATGGCCGCGGCAGCTACTTCGACCCCCAGGGCCAGAGCATGCGGCGCGCATTCCTCGCCAGCCCGATGGAGTTCTCGCGCGTAAGTTCGAGCTTTGCGATGCGCTTTCATCCCATCATGCAGGCATGGCGCGCCCACCTGGGCGTCGACTACGCCGCACCAACGGGTACCGCCGTGCGCTCGGTTGGCGACGGTGTGGTGGAATTCGCGGGTCAACAAAATGGCTACGGCAACGTCATTCAGGTCAGGCACACGAATGACCGCTCGACCTTGTATGCACACCTGTCTCGCATCGACGTGAAGAAGGGTCAGCGCGTCGAGCAGGGGCAACGCATCGGTGCGGTTGGCGCCACGGGTTGGGCCACCGGCCCGCACCTGCACTTTGAATTTCGCGTCAACGGGCACCACCAGGACCCGCAGCGCATTGCCCGCGCCAGCGAAGCGGTAAGCATCGCGCCCGACGACCGCGCCGCGTTCGCGGCGCTCGCGCAGGAGCGCCAGGCCAATCTGGCCGTGGCCGAGACGCTGGTCGGCGCGCGCGGCCACGGCGAATAGGCCGCGGCGGCGAATGACGCTGTACATCGGCCTGATGTCGGGCACTTCGCTCGACGGGGTCGATGGCGTGCTGGTGGATTTCGCGTCGCCGCAGGGCCCGCCGGTCGTGCTGCAAGCGCACCACCACCAGCCGTTTCCAGCAGCGCTGCGCAGCGAATTGTTGGCGCTGAATGCGCCGGGCGACAACGAACTGCAGCGCGCCGAACTTGCCGCCAATGCCGTTGCGCGCAGCTACGCCGAGGTGACCCACACGCTGCTGCGGGCCCGCCCTGGCGCGAGCCGCGCCGTGCGCGCCATCGGTGCCCATGGCCAGACGGTGCGCCATCGGCCGGGTGAGTTCGATGGCACGGGATTCACCAGCCAGCTGCTCAATGGCGCCTTGCTGGCCGAGCTGACCGGCATCGATGTGGTTTGCGACCTGCGTCGGCGCGATGTCGCGGCCGGCGGCCAAGGCGCGCCGCTGGCGCCCGGGCTGCATGCGGCGCTGTTCGCCTCGCCCGGCCAAACGCGGGTGGTGCTCAATCTGGGCGGCATCGCCAACCTCAGCGTGCTCAACGCCGACGGCAGCCTGCTGGGCTTCGACTGCGGCCCAGGCAATGCCCTTCTCGATGGCTGGTGCCAGCGCCATTGCGGCCAGCCCTTCGACCGCGATGGGCGATGGGCGGCCAGCGGCAACGTTGTCGCGCCGCTGCTGGCTGCACTACTGGCCGAGCCGTTCATAGACCTGGCGCCGCCCAAGAGCACCGGCCGCGACCTCTTCAACCTGGCCTGGCTCGATGCCCATGTCGTGCGCCACGCGGCAGGCGTTCCGGCGGCCGATGTGCAAGCCACGCTGGCGGCACTGACGGTGCACAGCGTCGCGCGGCATGTGCGGCAGCACGCGCGTGCGGCGAAGGTGCTGCTGGTGTGTGGCGGCGGCGCGCACAACACACACCTGATGCGGGAACTGGCAGCCCAGTTGCCGGACGCGCGCGTCACCACCACCGACAGTGTCGGCCTGCCGGTCGATCAGGTCGAGGGCGCGGCATTCGCCTGGCTCGCGCAACGCTTCGTCGAACGGCTGCCGGGCAACATCGTTGCCGTCACCGGCGCACGGGGGCTGCGGGTGCTCGGCGCGCTTTACCCGGCCTAAACGACAGAGCCGCCCGGCGGCGGCTCTGGCTTGGGCGTCGGTGGATCAGGCCGAGAAGCTCGACCCGCAACCGCAGGTCGACGTCGCGTTCGGATTCTTGATCACGAACTGCGCACCCTGCAGGTCTTCCTTGTAGTCGATCTCGGCGCCCATCAGGTACTGCAGGCTCATGGCGTCGATCAGCAGCGTGACCCCGTTCTTCGTCATCGGCGTGTCGTCTTCGTTGACCACCTCGTCGAAGGTGAAGCCGTACTGGAATCCCGAGCAACCACCGCCCTGCACGAACACGCGCAGCTTGAGTTCGGGGTTGCCTTCCTCCTCGACCAACTGCTTGACCTTGTCGGCAGCACTGTCGGTGAATATCAAGGGCACCGGCATTGCGTCGACGTCAGTGCTCAGGGGTTGGGCAATCGCATTCATGGTCGGGGTTCCTCGTTCGTGAATCAGAGCCTGCTCGATGCAGCGAGCTTGAGCGTCGGGCGTTCATCCGCGGTCTTCAGGGCGCGCAACTCGCCGTCGATCGTCGCGCCCTGGTGCATCTCGAGCGCTTCATAGCGCACATCGCCTGTGATACGCGCCTTGGGCTGCAATTCCAGTAACTCGTCGGACTGCACCGGGCCAACGATGGTTCCGTTGATGATGACATGACCGGCGCTGACCTTGCCGTGGACACGGGCTTTCTCGCTGATGACCAGGATGTTGTGCTCATCCCCGACGGCCACGATGTCACCGTGGACCTCGCCATCGACACGCAGGCCGTCGGAAAAGCGCACTTCGCCATGCAGGACGGTGCCCTCGCCGATCAGGCTGCGAATCGGCGGTTGCTTCTTGAAGTAGGCCCACATGCTGCGATTCCTTTCAGAGTTTCACGGTCTGGGTGGCACGCAGGCCACCATTGTTGTCGAGGACCCGAACCTGGATCGTTTTTACCACGGCCTCTATCGGGTGGTCGAGGCGGCCTTCGACACGCGCGTACTGGCGCAGTGAAATAGGTTGCGGTCCGGCCGGTAATGCAAGCGTCCACGGCTTGCCGTCGAGCGTGCCCGCGACCTGCAGTTCATAGCGGCCCTTGAATTCGGGCGGCGCCTTGCCGCTCTGCATCACCAGCAAGGTATAGCGCAGCTGGCCGGGCTGGACCTGCTCGGCCTGCAGGCCGCGAACGGCCAGGCCTTCGCCGGCTGCGGGCAACAGCCGCTCGAAGAAGCCCAGGTCGGCCTTCAGCGCCTGTGCCTCGGCTTCCGTCTGGCGCAACTGCTGCGTCAGCTTGTCCTGCGTCGCACGCTCGGTCTTGAGCAGGCTGTCGGCGGTGTTGGCGATCGACTGGGCGCGCTCGCGTTCGTCGCGCAGACGCTGCACCTCGGCGCGCAACTGGACCAACTCCTCCTTGGCGTCGCGCTCCAGGCCGGCGATGTCCTTGCCGAATTCGAAGGCCCACAACGCCAGCGCCGCAGAAAATCCGAAGGCCAAGGCCAGCACCACCCAGCGTATCGGCCAGGGCAGGTGACTGCGCACGATCATTCGTGGCGCGCTGATCGACAGCTGGCGGCGAAACAGTTTCCAACGCATCTTGAGGTCTGCAAACGAGCGAGGCCGCAGTATTGCGGCCTCGGGCGTGTTTGGCGTGTTGCGAAACGTTCAGCGCTTGCTGAACTGCTTGCGACGGCGTGCGCCGTGCAGGCCGACCTTCTTGCGTTCCACCTCGCGGGCATCGCGGGTGACGAAACCGGCCTGGCTCAGGCTGGGCTTCAAGGTCGCGTCGTAGTCGATCAGTGCACGCGTAATGCCGTGCCGGACGGCGCCGGCCTGGCCCGACTCACCGCCGCCTTCGACGTTGACCTTGATATCGAAGGCCTCACCGTTGTTGGTCAGCAGCAGGGGCTGCTTGACGACCATGATCGAGGTCTGGCGGCCGAAGTACTCTTCGACCGGCTTGCCGTTGACCTTGATCAATCCCGTGCCCTTCTTGATGAACACGCGGGCCACCGACGATTTGCGGCGGCCGGTTCCGTAATTCCAATTGCCGATCATCACCGCTCCTTAGATTTCCAGCGCCTTGGGCTGCTGGGCGGTGTGCGGGTGCGTCGCACCGGCGTACACCTTCAGCTTCTTCACCATCGCGTAGCCTAACGGGCCCTTGGGCAGCATGCCCTTGACCGCCTTTTCCAGGGCGCGCCCCGGATGCTTGGCTTGCATGTCCTTGAACTTGGTGGCGTAAATGCCCCCCGGGTAGCCCGAGTGGCGGTAGTACACCTTGTCGTTGGCCTTGTTGCCGGTGACGCGCAGTTTCTCTGCGTTCACCACGACGATGAAATCACCGGTGTCGACGTGAGGCGTGTAAATGGCCTTGTGCTTGCCGCGCAAACGGAGTGCCACTTCGCTGGCAACACGTCCGAGCACCTTGTCGGTGGCGTCAATCACAAACCACTCGTGCTTCACTTCGGCCGGCTTGGCGCTGAAGGTCTTCATGAGGGTCTTTCGGTGGTCGACCTTGCTGGCACGTTGTGCCATCACGGTCAGGTTGCGGCTGTTCGACCGGGTTGTCGCCCTCGGTACCGCTTTTGGCAAACTGCGGCCTCTCGGGCGGTGCAATGCGCATTTCCGTGCATTCCACTCCAACCATGTCACTCCCCGCCGCTGACGGGAAAGCCTGTGATTATAGGCGAACGAAGCCGCAGGTTTGACAGGCCAGCAGGCAGAGGCCCATGAACCCCATGCCGCGGACCCTGCAAACGTCCACTGCACCCAGGTGAACCCCGTGCCGGTGCGCAACGAAACTGAACGGCGGGACGAACGCGACCCTGCGCGTCGGCTGGCGCTCCGTGCAGCCCACGCTGGCAGGCGGCGCGCGGCAGCGAAGATGGCGTGCGACGCCAAATCGATGCACAACGTTAAGGCCGCTTAATGCACCCGCATGACGCCTCGTGACGGACACCTCGGTGTCAGGGATAGGGCAAATGGCGAGTCCGAGTAACATTGCGACACTTGCAACCGAATGTCGTCCGTGGCGATCTGCGCGTGGGCGGCGCTCACACTGGCCTCGTCATGGAACCTCTGCTGCCGTGGATCGTTACGCTGGCCGTCCTGGTCGCCGCGCTCGTCGGTGCGGTGACATGGCGCCTGACGCGCGGTCGCAAGCCGGCAGCCAAACCACTACCCACCGAGTGGTCGCTGGCTCCGCGACCGGTGTTCTCGACCGACGAGCGCCGCGTCTACCGGCAACTGCGTGAGGCGTTGCCGCACCACATCGTGCTGTCGAAGTTGCCGCTGGTCCGCTTTTGCCAGCCCAACGATCCGCAGGAGGTGCGCTTCTGGTACGAACTGCTCGGCTCGATCCACGTGACTTTCGCCATCTGCAGTGCCAATGGTCGCGTGCTGGCCGCGATCGATCTGGATACCGACCGCGGCAACTCGCGGCGCGTCTTGCAGATCAAGCAGTCGGTGCTCGGTGCGTGTCGCGTGCGCTACCTGCGTTGCCCGGTCGATCACCTGCCCTCGGTGGCCGAACTTCAATTGCTGGTGCCGCAGAGCGTCGCTTCGTCACGCGGACCGCAGCCGGCGCCGAGCCGGCCACGCACGCGGGATGACGGCGCGCGCGCGGGTGCGGCGCGACGTCGCGAACGAAATGCCTTGTGGCAAGACTCGAGCTTCTTCCAGGACTCGTTCTTCGCTCCCGATACCCGCACCGACACCAGCGTTGCAGGCGAGTTGGCCCCTGTACGCCAGGAGGCGCCAACGATCGCGCAGTCATCGACCTATGGCGACAACATTGCCCGATGACCTTTCGGGTGTGGTCGTCGAGTCGGAACCGCCGCGCTTCCCCAGCACGGGCACGCACCACTGACCCTGCGGTTGCGCGCTTAGGATGCGCGCATGACAGTGGCAACAACACCGGCCGGCTACACCGACCTCGACCCTGACCGGGTGCTGCGCACGCTCGATGCGCTGGGGCTGCGCGGCGATGGTCGGCTGCTGCAGCTCAATTCATACGAAAACCGCGTCTTCCAGGTCTTTCTCGAGGACGGCGATGTGGTGGTGGCCAAGTTCTACCGCCCTGCGCGCTGGAGCGACGCGCAGATTCTCGAGGAACATGCGTTCGCCCACGAACTGGTGGCCGACGACGTGCCGGTCGTAGCGCCACGCGTTCTGTCCGCAGGCAGCGACATCGAACTGCTCGGCGAGCCGCCGACGCTGGCCCGCTGGCACGACGGCACCGATGTACACCGTGTCGCGGTCAGCGACCGCCACGCCGGCCGCGCGCCAGAGCTCGAGGATCCCGCCGCGCTGCGATGGCTTGGCCGCTTCCTGGGTCGCCTGCACCTGGTCGGCGCGCGGCGAAGGTTTGCGCACCGACGCACGATGGACCCGGCCACCTTTGGTCACCGGGCGCGACAGCGCTTGCTCGACGGTGCCTTCGTTCCCGATAGCGAGCGCGCGATCTGGATTGCATGCTGCGATGCGGCGTTGGCGCGCGTGGATCGCGCCTTTGCCCAGCTCAGCGCAGTGCCACGGCTGCGCCTGCACGGCGACTTCCACCCCGGCAACATCATGTGGCGCGCCGAGGGCCCGCATGTGGTCGACCTCGACGACGCCTGCAACGGCCCGGCGGTGCAGGACCTGTGGATGCTGCTTTCCGGCGATGCAATGGCGATGCGTGAACAGCTGGCGCAGGTACTCGAGGGCTACCGTGTCTTTCGCCCCTTCGACGAACGCGAACTGGCGCTGATCGAGCCGCTGCGAACGCTGCGCATGATCCACCACAGCGCCTGGATCGCCGAGCGCTGGACGGACCCGGCTTTTCCCGCTGCGTTCCCGTGGTTCGGCGGCGCGGCCTACTGGTCTCAGCAGGCCACGCAGTTGCGCGAGCAGATCGAGGTGATGGACGAGCCACCGATGCTCGCATAGCCGATCCGGCGCGGCCCCAGGCCGCGCCCCGTCACGCCGGCTGCGGCATCACGCGGTCAACAGCCGCGTCACGCGCTGCACATGCTCGGCCGGATTGTCGAGCTGCCCGCCCTCGGCCAACCAGGCCTGGTCGAACAACAGGTGCGCGAGATCGTCGAAGTGGGCCTCGTCGTGCTCGATACGCTTGACCAACGCGTGTTCGGCGTTGACTTCGAGGATCGGCAGGCCTTTGGGTGCCTGCTGGCCGGCTTGCTTCAACAGGCGCGCCAGGTGCGCACTCATGTCGCCTTCTTCGACGACGATGCAGGCCGGCGAGTCCACCAACCGCGTGGTCACGCGCACGTCCTTGGCCCGGTCCTTCAAGGCGGCCTTGAGCTTTTCCTGTACCGGCGCAAAAGCCGTCGCCGCCTTTTCGGCCTGCTGCTTCTCGGCCTCGTCCTGCAGCGTGCCCAGATCGACGCTGCCCTTGGCCACGCTTTGCAGCGGGTGACCCTCGAACTCGTACAGATGCGACAGCATCCACTCGTCGACGCGGTCGGTCAGCAACAGCACCTCGATGCCCTTCTTGCGGAAGATCTCCAATTGCGGGCTGGCCTTGGCTGCAGCCAGCGTGTCGGCAGTGATGTAGTAGATCGGCTCCTGCCCCTCCTTCAGCCGCGCCACGTAGTCGGCGAACGACACCCCTTCATCGGCGTGCGTGGAGGCAAACCGCAGCAGCTTGGCCAGCCGCTCCTGGTTCTGGTGGTCCTCGCCGACGCCTTCCTTGAGCACCGGGCCGAAGTCCTTCCAGAACGCGGCGTACTTGTCCTTCTGCTGCTCGGCCAGGTCTTCCAGCATCGACAGCACGCGCTTGGTCGAGCCTTCGCGGATCGCCTTCACGTCACGGCTTTCCTGCAGCAATTCGCGGCTGACATTGAGCGGCAGGTCGGCCGAGTCGATCACGCCCTTGACGAAGCGCAGATACACCGGCATCAGCGCCTCGGCGTCGTCCATGATGAAGACGCGCTTGACGTAGAGCTTCACGCCGCCGCGCTTGTCGCGATTCCAGAGGTCGAACGGTGCCTTGGCCGGGATGTAGAGCAGCTGGGTGTACTCGCTGCGGCCCTCGACGCGGTTGTGCGTGTAGGCCAGCGGCGGATCGCTGTCGAAGGAAATCTGCTTGTAGAAGTCCTGGTACTGCGCATCGGTGATGTCGCTCTTGGCCCGCGTCCACAAGGCGGCGGCCTTGTTGACGGTTTCCCACTCGTCCTTCAGCACCGTCTCGGCCTTCTCGGCAATCCACTCCTCCTTCTTCATCAGGATCGGCAGCGAGATGTGGTCGGAGTACTTGCTGATGATCGACTTCAGCTTCCAGGTCTTCAGGAAATCCTCTTCGCCTTCGCGCAGGTGCAGTGTCACATCGGTGCCGCGCTCGGCGCGCGTGATCGTCTCGACTTCGAACTGGCCCGAGCCATCGCTCGTCCAGCGCACGCCCTCCTCGGGCTTCAGGCCGGCGCGGCGCGACTCGACGGTGATGCGGTCGGCGACGATGAATCCGGAGTAGAAGCCGACGCCGAACTGGCCGATCAGGTTGGCATCCTTCTTCTGGTCGCCTTCGAGCTTGGCCATGAACTCGCGCGTGCCGCTCCTGGCGATCGTGCCCAGATGCGCCACCGCCTCCTCCGCGCTCATGCCGACGCCGTTGTCGCGCACGGTCACGGTCTTGGCGGCAAGGTCGAAGCTGACGTGGACCTTCAACTCCGGCGCGTCTTCGTACAGCGCCGACTTGTCCAGCGCCTCGAAGCGCAGCTTGTCGCAGGCATCCGATGCGTTGGACACCAGCTCGCGCAGGAAGATCTCCTTGTTCGAGTACAGCGAATGGGTCACCAGGTGCAGGATCTGTTGCACCTCGGCCTGGAAGGCGAGGGTTTGCTTTTGGCTCATGGTCTGGGCGGATGGAAGAGTGAGTCGCGCGCGGCAGATGGGGGCGCTTGGCGGCCTGTCAAGGGCTGCGGCGTCAGCGGTAGCGGTCTATCGTCAGCCCGGTCATGTCGATGGCTGGCTTGCGGCCGCCGATCAGGTCGGCGATCACCCGCGCCGTGCCCGCCGCCATGGTCCAGCCCAGCGTGCCATGGCCGGTGGCCAGGTACAGGTTGGCCAGCCCGGTGCCGCCGACCAGCGGCGTGCCGTCGGGTGTCATCGGGCGCAAGCCGCACCAGAACTCGGCGCGGTCGAGATCGCCGCCGCCGGGGAACAGGTCGCCCACCACATGCATCAGCGTACGCCGGCGTGCCTCGTGCAATTGCAGCGTGTAGCCGGCCAGTTCCGCCGTACCGCCGGCGCGGATTCGGTCGCCCAGCCGCGTCACCGCCACCTTGTGCGTCTCGTCCATCACCGTCGACTCCGGTGCGCCGGCGGCATCGGTGATCGGCACGGTGATCGAGTAGCCCTTCACCGGGTAGACGGGAATCTCGATACCCACCGGCGCCAGCAGCGTGGGCGAATGGCTGCCCAGCGCGACCAGGTAGGCATCGGCCTCGAAGTCGCCCCTGGTCGGTCTCGACGCCGGTGAGCCGCTTGCCGTCGGTCAAGAGCGAGCGGACGTTGACGCCAAAGCGCAGCTGCGCACCGCGCGCCGCAGCCATTTCGGCGATGCGGTTCGTGAACTTGAAACAGTCCCCGGTCTCGTCGCCGGGCAGGCGCAGCCCGCCGACGAACTTCTCGCGCACCCGCGCCAACGCCGGTTCGTGCCCGACGCAGCCGGCGCGGTCAAGCAACTCGTAGGGCACACCGTATCGCTCGAGGATTGCCATGTCCGAGGCCGCGCCGTCAAGTTGCGCCTGGGTGCGGAACAATTGCAGGGTGCCCTGCATGCGCTGGTCGTATTCGATGCCGGTGGCCGCACGCAGCGCCACCATGCAATCACGGCTGTACTCGGCCAGCCGCACCATCCGGCCCTTGTTGACCGCATAGCGTGCCGCGGTGCAGTTGCGCAACATCGCCAGCACCCAGCGCACCAGGCGCCAGTCGAAATGCGGCCGGATCACCAGCGGGCGATGCTGCATCAGCAGCCACTTCACCGCCTTCAGCGGCACGCCCGGCCCGGCCCAGGGCGCAGAGTAGCCGGGCGAGACCTCGCCGGCATTGGCGAAGCTGGTTTCCAGCGCCGGGCCGCTCTGGCGCTCGATCAGCGTCACCTGGTGGCCGTCGCCGGCCAGTTCGTAGGCCGCGGTGGCGCCGATCACCCCACCGCCCAGCACCAGCACGTTCATGGCACGACTTCCATCATGTGCAGTGTACGTAGCCGCGGCACAATCGGCCCATGATCGCCCCCGACCTGTTACCGCGCCGCGAGTTCAACGACCCCGATGCCGCGCTGGCTCATGCTCGCGCGATCTATGACGCCGGCGTGGTCCACCTGCGCAAGCACTTGCAGGCCTTTCTCGATGGCGATGTGCCCGGCGAACGCGTTCGAGCCACCTACCCATTTGTTCGCGTGCGCATCAATACCGTGGCCCGCGCCGATTCGCGCCTGAGCTATGGGTTTGCCGCCGGCCCGGGCCGCTTCGAAACCACGCTGACGCGGCCCGACCTGTTCGCCCGCTACTACCGCGAACAGTTCCGCCTGCTGCTGCGCAACCACGCGGTGGCACTCGAAATCGGCGCCAGCGAGCAGCCCATACCGGTGCACTTCTCGCTCGCCGAAGACGACCACCTCGAAGGCACGCTGACGCCGCAGCGCCGCCTGTTGATGCGCGATCTGTTCGACCTGCCCGATCTGGCTTCAATGGACGACGGCATCGCCAACGGCACCTACGAGCCCGGCCCCGGCGAAGCGCAGCCGCTGGCCTTGTTCACGGCCGCGCGGGTCGACTACTCGCTGCACCGGCTGCGTCATTACACCGGCACGGCGCCGGAGCACTTCCAGAATTTCGTGCTGTTCACGAACTACCAGTTCTACATCGACGAGTTCATCAGGCTCGGTCACGAGTTGATGGCCGATGCGGCAGGCGAGTACGCCGCCTTCGTCGAACCCGGCAACGTGGTCACGCGCCGCGCCGGCACGCCGGCCGACCCGCGCGACACGGCGGGCGCGGCGCCGCCCAGGCTGCCGCAAATGCCCGCCTACCATCTGGTGCGGCCGGGTGGCGGTGGTATCACGATGGTCAACATCGGCATCGGCCCGGCCAATGCCAAGACCATCACCGACCACATTGCGGTCTTGCGTCCGCATGTCTGGATCATGCTCGGCCACTGTGCCGGGTTGCGCAATACGCAGCACCTGGGCGACTATGTGCTGGCCCATGGCTACGTGCGCGAAGACCATGTGCTCGACGAAGAACTGCCGCTGTGGGTGCCGATTCCCGCCCTGGCCGAAGTTCAGGTGGCGCTCGAACGCGCGGTCGCCGACGTCACCCAGCTCTCGGGTTACGAGTTGAAGCGGCTGCTGCGAACCGGCACCGTGGCCTCGACCGACAACCGCAATTGGGAGTTGCTGCCGCATCCGGGCCCCGAGCGCCGATTCAGCCAGAGTCGGGCCGTGGCACTGGACATGGAGTCGGCCGCCATTGCCGCCAACGGGTTCCGATTCCGCGTGCCCTACGGCACCCTGCTGTGCGTATCGGACAAGCCATTGCACGGCGAAATCAAGCTGCCCGGAATGGCCAACCAGTTCTATCGCGACCGGGTCGACCAACACCTGCGCATCGGCATGCGCGCCCTCGAACTGCTGCGCGCAGCGGGTGGCGAGCAGTTGCACAGCCGCAAGCTGCGGAGCTTTGCCGAGGTTGCGTTTCAGTAATCACGCCGGGTTGTGCCGTGGCCGATGATCCCTTAGGCTGACCGCAATCCACACACCAACACAAGGAGACCCCCATGCCCAGCCCAGTCACAGGCGCCGCCAACATCCGCACCCTCGCGCTGGTCGGGCCGCAGGGTGCGGGAAAGACCAGCCTGGCCGAAGCGCTGCTGGTCCGCGCCGGCGCGATCGGCGCGGCCGGCAGCCTGGAGCGCGGCAGCACGGTCAGCGATTTCGACCCCCTCGAACGCAAGATGCAGCACTCGCTCAATGCCGCGGTACTGCACCTGGAGCATGCCGGCACGCGCATTCACATGATCGACACGCCGGGAGCGACCGACTTCATCGGCCAGGCGCTGCCGGCGCTCGAAGCGGTGGAGACCGCCGTGGTGGTGATCAACGCCGCCAGCTGGAAAGTCGGCGGCATCGACGCGATGGCGGTGCGAATGATGGACTACGCCGCCGAGCGCCACCTCGACCGCCTGCTGGTGGTCAACAAGATCGACGCCGCCGGCGCGGAGCTTCCCGCGCTGCTGGCCGACATCCAGGCCACCTTCGGCCGCGAGTGCCTGCCGCTGAACCTGCCCGATGCGGGCGGCGCCAAGGTGGTCGACTGCTTCTACAACCGCGCGGGCCACAGCGATTTCGGCAGTGTCGACGCGGCGCACCGCGCACTCGTCGAACAGGTGGTCGAGGTCGACGCGGCCTTCGTCGACCGCTACTTGAACGACGGCGACATCGACCCCGCCGAACTGCACGCGCCGCTGGAACAGGCGTTGCGCGAAGGCCACCTGATGCCGGTGTGCTTCGTCTCGGCGCGCAGCGGGGCGGGCGTGGCCGAATTGCTCGACGTGATCGTCAAGCTGCTGCCCGCGCCGAGCCGAAGGCAATCCGCCCGAGTTCCTGGAGGGCGAGGGCGCCGCCGCCAAACCCAAGGCGTCGCAGCCGGATCCGAGCGCGCATGTACTGGCGCATGTGTTCAAGGTCACGGTCGATCCCTTCGTCGGCCGCATGGGGCTGTTCCGCGTGCACCAGGGCACGGTGACGAAAGACAGCGTGCTCTACATCGGCGACGGCCGCAAGCCGTTCAAGGTCGGCCACCTGTTCATGCTGCAGGGACGCGAGCATGTGGAAGTGCAGCGCGCCGTGCCCGGCGACATCGTGGCCGTGGCCAAGGTCGACGAGATCCATTTCGACGCCGTGCTGCACGATGCGGCCGAAGACGACCACATCCATCTCAAGCCCTTGCCCTTCCCGATCCCGGTGCACGGCCTGGCGATCGAACCCAAGCGCCGCGGCGACGAGCAGCGCATGTGGGAGATCCTGACCAAGCTGGTCGACGAAGACCCGTGCCTGAAGGTCGAGCATGTGGCAACCACCAACGAGACCATCGTCTATGGCCTCGGCGAGTTGCACCTGCGCGTGCTGCTCGAGCGCCTGCGCGAGGTCTACAAGTTCGAGGTCAACACGCGACCGCCGCGCATCGCCTACCGCGAGACGGTGACCGCGCCGGCCGAAGGCCACCACCGCCACAAGAAGCAGACCGGCGGCGCGGGCCAGTTCGGTGAGGTGTTCCTGAAGATCGAACCGCTGCCGCGAGGCGGTGGCTTCGAATTCGCCGACCAGGTCAAGGGCGGCACGATCCCGAACCAGTTCATCCCGGCGGTGGAAAAGGGCGTGCGCGAGGCATTGGCGCTCGGCGTGATTGCGGGCTATCCGATGGTCGACGTGAAAGTCATCGTCTACGACGGCAAGCACCACACCGTCGACAGCAAGGAGATCGCCTTCATCACCGCCGGCCGCAAGGCCTTCATGGCTGCCGTGCGCGCAGCCCGGCCGATCATCGTGGAGCCGATCGTCGATGTGGAAATCAGCGCGCCCGACGCTGCCATGGGCGACATCACGGGCGACCTGTCGTCCCGCCGCGGCCAGGTCAGCGGCACCCACAACGGTGCCACCGGCACGATGATCATTCGTGGCCAGGCGCCGCTGGCCGAGTTGGCGGGCTACCAGTCGAGGCTCAATGCGATGACTGCCGGCCAGGGCCGCTACACCTTGGCGCTGTCGCACTACGAGGCTGTCCCCCCGACCGTGCAGCAGCAATTGATGTCGCAGCACCAGGTGCGCGACGAAGACTGAGCCCGTCGCCTGGGCGTGGGACTCAGGGCTCGTGGCGCGCGATGGCCTGCGCGTGCTTGAGCAGCGTGTGCGGCTTGCCGCAGATCCAGCGCGCAAGGTCGTCGAGTTCATTGGCGCGGATCGCGAACGCGGGCAACTCGGCCTCGATGCGCTCGAGCGCGTCGATGTTGCGCAGTGACAGCCGAACCTTGCCCTGCTCTGGCAGCGGTGTGATGTGCACACTGGCGACGACATCGGCGGTGAACTCGAACTGGGTTCCCAGCAGACGCGCGGTTTGCTTGTGGCGCACCTGCGACTCGAAGGCGTTGATACCGGCAAATGACAGCCGGGCCCGCAGACGTTCGATGTCGGGTGGAAAATCCTTGACGACACGCAAGGTTTCGCCGCTGCCGACGCGCCAGGTGAGCGTCACCGATTCGAATTCTTCGCCACTGCCGTGGGTATTGCGCAGCCTGGGCACCACGCCGAAGTCCTGCGCAGGGGCGCCCGTGACCACGGTGCGCCCATCGAAGACATAACGCCCGGGTGCGGTCGGCGTGAGCACGTTCAGGTGATCGACCATGCGAGCCCAGTAGTCTGCGGCAGCGCGGCACGCCGCATTGGTCAGACGACTGTTGCGCTCGAGCGTTTGCGGGTCGAGTTCGCTGCCGGCCTTGCTGCCGCCCGCCTCGTGTTCGAGTTCGGCGAGAAAGCCGAGCGCCGGGGCCGGGAACGCGGCGCGCGTTGGCGCCGGGGTTTGCGCCGGTGCCGGCGGCCGGGCGACGGCCGGTGCCGATGCAGCAGCCTGTGCCGCTGCAGCGGCCGGTGCACTTGCAGCAGCCGGTGTCGGCGCAGTGGCGGGCGCGGGACCGGCGGGCACGGGCGCCAGCCACTGCTGCTGACGCCGGCGCAACCGGCCGCGGCTGGCACCGGCGCAGTCGTCGACGCCTGTTTTGCAGCGCCGGGGCGCGCGAACAGTTCCGAAATGTCCACGGCCGCCACAAGTTGCACGGGTGGCGGCATCGCGGTGCAGCTTCGCCCAGGCTCGCGCCCTGCGACTCCGATCACCTGCGACGATGCACCCTTGAAAATCATGGTCACGGAACGTAGCAGCCATTGCCGCGAACGACCCGGCAATAGTCGACGCACGACTGCCGATCATGCCCTGTGGCTGCCGCGTCGCGTGCAATATGCGGCCGGGTGGCCCATCGGCGGGGTCGCCTTGGCCTCGCTACTTCGCAGCCTCCGAGCGCAACTTCTTCAATTGCTCGAGCCACGCCGTCCAGTCCTGTGGGCCGCTGTCGAATCGCTTCTTCAGGTTGCCAAGCACATTGCCCCAGGCCCGATCGAAGTAGGCGTAGGCCTTGTCCCAATCGCCGCCGTCGCCCCAGCCCGTGTGGTGCAGCGTCACGCGCGTGAGCTTTTCGCCCAGCGGCTCGAAGCGCACGACGACAAAGGTTCGTTGCGCCCGCGCTTCGGGCAGATGCGGGGGCGCATTCCAATCGAACGAAATCATCTTCTTTGGCTGCAGTGCCAGGAAACGCATGTCGTCGGCGCCGCGGCTGCCTTGCGGTGCGTTCGGGTCGATATAGATCTGGAACGCGCCGCCGACGCGGGCTTCGATCTTGGCATCGGGCGCGAAGAAGCTGACGATGCCCTCACGTGTGGTCCACGCGGCCCAGGCTTCGTCCAGCGTCGCGGCGACGTCGATGCTCTTGTCGATGGCGCGTTCGGCGGCTTGAGCCGGCCACGCTGCCGACATCGTGAACACCAGCATCAGGATTCGGACAGCATACGATTTCATGTTCAGGGTTCCTTGCCGGAAGAAGCCGCAGGTCGATTCCCGTGTCGGTCGGCCCGCCGCCGTTGAATTCCTCGGGTCGTGCCGCAGAGCCGGCGTCGTGCACCTTGCAGCCGCGATCTTGCACCAACGCCGCGCGGTGCCACCACACGCCGCTCCCAGGCGCATCGCGACCAGCGTGGCCGCGTCGTCATCGAAGCCAGGATGCCGCCGCCGCGACCCGCACCACATCGTCGACGGCTGGTCGCGGCGCCGTATTGCGCATCGTGGACGCCTTGCATTGCGAGGCGGGCATGGCGTGCTGGCCCCGAGAGCAAGGCGCCTTTATCATGTTGGCATGATCGCTCCCGTGCACGACGTCGCGCAAACCCGGCTCGACAACGCGCTGCACCTGTTCGACGAATTCGTCCAGGCCACCGTCAAACACCCCGATGCGGCGACGCTGCGCGGCCTCGAGCGACGCTTCGCCGAGCGGCTGCAGATCCAGCCCAGCTACTGGAGCCAGATCAAGAGCCGCTCGCGCCAAGTCGGCGAGCGGCTGGCGCGCCAGTTCGAACAGTTATGCCACAAGCCTGCCGGCTGGATGGACCAGCGCCACGACGCTGGACCTGCATCGGCAGCGGTGCAGCCCGCCTACGCCGCTGCGAAGGCGGATCCGAACGACAGCGCGCTGCCGCAAGGAGACGACGAGCGTTTCATCGTCGGCCTCGTGCTGACCTACTACCGGCGCCACCCGCAGCGCGCGCGCACGCGGCTGCTTGACCTGCTTGGCGAGGTACTCATGACCGCGGCCACGCCGCCCCCGGCGGTCAAGGCAAAGAGCGCCGCCGTGCCTGCGCCACGCGATGAAGCGCTGGACTTGTGGCGCCGCACGCAGACCGGTGTTGCGCCGCTCAAACAGAAGAAGCGTTGACCGGGTCACTGCTCCGGCCGATTTTGATCAAGGGGACTTGCGCAAGATAATTAAACGTTTATCATTTGCGCAAGTTGCCTGACGCCCCCAATGGGCCCGCGACGCGACGACGCCCAGCCTCTCAATCCAGCCCCAGGAGTCGCATGACCGCCAACGCCTTTGCCTGCACCAGCCAACGCGGCCGGCTGCGGCGCTCCGCGAACCTGATTACCCCGCCCCGGGGTCGGCGAACGGCCGACGTCGATCACTGAGATCGGCTCGCCGCCAGCCAGGCCCGGGTGCAGCAATGCCCCGGGCCTTTTGCATTTCCGGCCCCTTTCACTGACCCCCTGGAGACACGACCATGAAGATCACCCTACCCCGTGTACCGGCCCGAAATCCGCTGGTCAGACCCTGCAGCCAGCGCCGTGCCGGCGCCCATGGCCCGTCGACCGGCGCGAAGCGTCAGCGCAGCGCGCGCGAATTGAGGCGCGAGCTCGAACGCATGGGCCGCAAGGAGCAACCACCACCCCAATGAACCACGAGCGGCGCACGCAACGCGCCCAAGGAGAACGACATGCAATTCAAACCCCTTTCGCTGCGCCCGCCCCACGGTGCGCTGCTGCCCGATGGCTCGGCGATGCGCCGCGGCGCCGCTGCCGCCCTGCATGGCGCCGGCCGCGCGCTGCAACGTTTGAGTGCTCGCCTTGCGGCAGCACCAGCCCCCGTAGACGCGACCCCGCAGCTCGCGCGGCTCGAGTTCCACGCCGAAGCGGGCGCACCCGAGGGTGCGTTGTACGTCGACGGCCAGCTTGTCGCTCACCTGGCCGGCGTGCGTCGGCTGTAACCGGTGCCCGTGCCGAAGTCCGCCGCCGCTGGCGCGCCGGTCGCGCAATGACGCAAGCGCGTCCAGGCCGGTGCAAGACCGACGCGCTGTCGCCGCAGGGCCCCGCCCGCCGGTCAAACCGGCAGTGCGGTGGTGTGTTTCACCCGGTCAAGCACGAAACTGGTCCGGCAATCCTGCACGCTGGGGTGTTTGAGCAGCGTGTCCATGACGAAGCGCGAGTAATGCCCCATGTCCTGCACCACCACACGCAGCAGGTAGTCCATCTCGCCGGTGAGCGCCGCGCACTCGACGACCTCGGGCCAGGTCTGTACCGCGGCACGGAACAGATCCATCGGGTTGCGCTTGTGCCGCTCGGTATGTTTCTCGAGCCGCACATTGAGATAGGCGGTGAGGGGCAGACCGACGCGATCGGGCGCCAGCAATGCGACGTATGCGAGCACGATGCCGGCCTCCTCGAGCCGCTTCACGCGCCGCAGCACGGCCGACGGTGACAATCCGACCTGCTGCGCCAGCACATCGTAGGTTACGCGACCATCCTGCTGCAGCGCGCGAAGAACGCGTCGATCAATGGCAGTCAAGCGCAATTGGAGCGTCCATTTCGACGCATTGTGCAGTTTTCCAGCGCCGATTGCCCAACGCGGGTTCGCACTTGCAGAAAAACTGCGCGACGACGAATCTACAGTCACGCGATCCGTACGCCGCTGCTCGACAAGGACACCACATGCGATTCACACCCTGGGACAACCCGATGGGCACCGACGGCTTCGAGTTCATCGAATATGCCGCGCCCGACCCCGCGGCGATGGGCGCCTTGTTCGTGCGCATGGGATTCAAGCCGATCGCGCGGCACCGCCACAAGAACGTGGTGCTGTACCGACAAGGTGAGATCAACTTCATCGTCAATGCCGAGCCCGACTCGTTTGCGCAGCGCTTCGCGCGCCTGCATGGCCCGAGCATTTGCGCCATCGCCTTCCGTGTGCAAGACGCGCGCGCCGCCTACGAGCGCGCAATCTCGCTCGGCGCCTGGGGCTACGCGGGCACTGCCGGTCCGGGCGAGTTGAACATTCCCGCCATCAAGGGCATCGGCGACAGCCTGATCTATTTCGTTGACCGCTGGCGCGGCAAGAACGGCAAGCAGATCGGTGACATCGGCAATATCGGTTTCTTCGACGTCGACTTCGAGCCGCTGCCCGGCATCGGTGTCGAGCAGTTGAACCCGCCCGGTCACGGCCTGACGTACATCGACCACCTGACGCACAACGTCCACCGCGGGCGCATGGCCGAGTGGTCCGATTTCTACGAACGCCTGTTCAATTTCCGCGAAGTGCGCTACTTCGACATCGAGGGCCAGGTCACGGGCGTCAAGAGCAAGGCCATGACCAGCCCCTGCGGCAAGATTCGCATCCCGATCAACGAAGAGGGCAACGAAAAATCCGGGCCAGATCCAGGAGTACCTGGACATGTACCACGGCGAGGGCATCCAGCACATCGCGCTTGGCTCGGACGATTTGTCGCGGACTGTCGATGCGATGCGCGGCAGCGGGGTCAAGTTGCTCGACACCATCGACACCTATTACGAGTTGGTCGACAAGCGCATTCCCGGCCATGGCCAGAACGTCGCCGAACTGCGACAGCGCAAGATCCTGATCGACGGCAAGGCGGGCGAATTGCTGTTGCAGATCTTCAGTGAGAACCAGCTCGGCCCGATCTTCTTCGAGTTCATTCAGCGCAAGGGCGATCAGGGCTTCGGTGAGGGCAACTTCAAGGCGCTGTTCGAGAGCATCGAGTTGGATCAGATGCGGCGCGGCGTGCTGCCCAAGCCATGAGATTCGCCAAGGCACTCAACCAGGGCGTGGCCCCGGTCACTTACGGTGAGGGCAGTCGCCCGCCGCGCGGCGACTATGCGCGGGCACGCGCCGACTACAGCTGCGAGCAGGCGTACGGCAGCTACACGGCGGCCGATCACGACACGTACCGGCGCCTGTACGCGCGCCAGGTACAGCAGCTACCAGGACTGGCCTGCGAAGAGTTCATTGCTGCGGTGCAGTTGCTCGGGGCGCCTGAATCCATCCCCCACTTCGATGCCGTCTCCGAGCGACTGATGCGGGCAACCGGCTGGCAGATCGTCGGCGTACCTGGCCTGATTCCGGAAGAAGCATTCTTCGCACTGCTGGCGGCACGCAAGTTTCCCGTCACCGACTGGATCCGCCGGCCCGAAGAGTTCGACTACGTCGTCGAGCCGGACGTCTTTCACGACCTGTTTGGCCATGTGCCGCTGCTGTTCAATCCGGTGTTCGCGAACTACATGCAGGCCTATGGCGCGGGCGGGCTGAAGGCCAGCCGGCTCGACGCCTGCGAATTGCTGGCGCGCCTGTACTGGTATACGGTCGAGTTCGGCCTGATCGCCACGCCGGCCGGGCTGCGGGCATATGGTGCGGGCATCCTGTCGTCAGCTGGCGAATTGCGCCACAGCATCACAAGCACGCAGCCCAGGCGCATCGCGTTCGAGTTGCCGCGACTGATGCGCACGAAGTACAGGATCGACAGCTACCAGGCGAGCTACTTCGTCATTCGCTCGTTTGACGAGCTGTTTGCCGCGACCGCGCCGGACTTCACGCCTGTCTACCGGGACGTACGCGCACGCATTGCCACCGATGGCGAGGTCGAGGCGGGCGTCGCGTTGCCCGGCGAGCACGTGTTCAATTGAGCCAGCGCACCAGTTCCTGCCAAGGCTCGGGCCGGCTGGCCATGTGAACGTGGGCCACAGCAGGCAAGTGCCGGTTGTCCGCTCCGACCAGCGTGGCTGTCGAGGGCGGGAAGACGATGTTGTCGCAGTGGCTGTAGAAGCAGGTGAAGCGCGCCGCGCGGTCGCTGGGTTCACGCGCAGCAACACCACGCAACCACGCCGAACCCTGTTGCATCTGGCGGCCGTTGGCCGTCACGGCAAATCGCGCGAGCCACGTTCCGTGGTGCGGGGTGCCGAGCGTCACGGCATGGTGCACACGACGGTCGTTGTCGTGCTCTGTCCACCAGCGGCGCACCGCGAGTCCACCCATGCTGTGGGCCACGACCAGCGGCGCCAGACCCGTGGCGCGCTCCAGCCGCTGCACAGCGGCATCGATGGTCGCGCAGTAGTCGTCGATCGAGCCGAAGACCGGCTCCAGATTGACCGCAAGATGAGGCACATCGCGTGCACGCAGGCGTTCGAGCCAGGGGTTCCACACCCCGCGATTGCAGACGAAACCATGCACCAAGAGCACGCCGCGCCGGCCCATCGCGTCGGCCGGCAGGTGGTCGGGCCAACGGCGACTGCGAAAAGGCTGGCGCCAGCAAAACACCAAAGGTGCCGACCTGACCTCGCCCCACCAGGCGCGCAGCAACTGCGCCGCGGTCGCGCGCGGTGCCGGGTCGTGGCCGTGGGCGTTGCGCAGCAGCGAGAACTCGACCCCGAGAACGAAGACGTAGCTGAACGCGATCAGCAGCGCACCGACGAGCGCCCAAGACTGATGCCCAGCGCGCCAGGCCAGAATCGCCCACGCCGCGGCCAGCGCAAGCAGCCCGAGTGTGGTGATGCGTTGTAGTCGGGCGAGCATCCGCGCCTCACGCACCCAAGCGAACGGCACGGCCGCTCAGCCGGTGGGCCAGCTGCGTGGCCAGCTTGTTGGCCAAGCCATAGACCGATAGTTGCGGGTTGGCGCCGATGCTGGTGGGAAACAGTGAACCGTCGTGCACTGACAGATTGTCGAGCTGCCAATGCACACCGTCGGGGCGCACGACACCGTTCCGCTCGTCAGCAGCCATGCCGCAGCCCCCCATCACGTGCGCACTCATCACCTTTGTCAGCAGCGGCTTCATTGGCAGCTTGGCAATGCCCTCGCGGGCCTCGGCCCAGCGCGAATACAGCGGCGCGAGTTCGTGGCCGACGGCAACCTGCCGCGCACCGGCAGCGAACTGCAACTCGGCCATCGTCAAGAAGGCGCGTCTTGCGCCTTCCATCACGAAGGCGGTGAGCCGGTAGTCCAGCTCGGGCGATCCGTCACTGCGAAGTCTGACCTGTCCACCGGGCGATTCGTCATGAAAGCCGTCTCTCAGCAAGGCGAGCAGCCCATGGTCGTTCGGGAACTTTTGCGAAGCATGCCGCAGCATCGCGGCCAAAGCCGGTCATGGTGGTGGTGAAGATCAGCGGGTGCAGTGGCGGTGCCTCGAGCTTGTAGCCAATCGGGCCATCGATCGGGTCGACGTCCAGGAAGTGGTCGCTGTAGAGGCTTTGTGGTGCGCCCTGCCAACCGGCGACGACGTGGTCGAAGGTGGCCACCGACGCCACGACCGGATGCAGGAACGTGCGCGTGCCGAGCCGGTGTTGCGGGTCTGGGGCGGCCGAGCGCAGCAGAAGAGCCGGCGAGTTGATTGCGCCACCACAAAGCACGAAGTGGCGAGCGGCGATGCGCGTGGTGCGGGCATCGGGTGTCACCGCCCCATTGCGTTGAACGGCAACGCAGTTCAATGCCACCACGCGTCCATCGTGAATCTCGAAGCGTTCGGCCCGGGTTTCGACCAGTAGCGTGGCTCCGCGCTCGAGCGCGGTTGGCAATGTCGTCACGAGCATCGATTGCTTGGCGTTGGTCGGGCAGCCCAGGCCGCAGGAGCCCAGGTTCCAGCATCCCTTGACGTTGCGCTGCATCGCGGCGGTGGCGATGCCGAGCTTTTGGGCACCGCGTCGTAGCAACTCGTTGTTTTCGTTGGGCGCCAACAGCCAAGGCCCGATGTTCAATCGCTGTTCGACCTGCTGGAACCACGGCGCCATCGCTTCATCGCTGAAATCCAACAGGCCGAAATGAGTGCGCCAATAGGCCAGCGTCGAGGCAGGCGTGCGAAACGAGCTGGTCCAGTTGACGGTGGTGGAGCCGCCAACGCAGCGACCCTGCAAGATGCTGATCGCCTTGTCGGCGGTCTTGCGGCTGGCGCTCTCCTGGTACAGGCTGGGATAGGCCTCGCTCTCGAGCTGGCGAAAGTCGCGACTCGACTTCAGCGGACCCTCCTCGACGATCACGATGTTCAGCCCCGCGGCGCTGAGCAGCTCCGCGGTGATGCCGGCGCCGGCGCCGCTGCCTACGATTGCCACATCGCATTCGAAGGCCGGTGGCGCGGCGCCATGTGCGCCGCCCAGCACGCGCCAGCCACGCGCCAGGCCTTCGGCAATTGGGTCGGTGATGGGGTTGGTCATCGTCTTGCCGGTGTCACGCGAGTTTGGTCGGCCCCGGGTAGCCAAACTGCGCCCACGTCTCTGCGCTGGCGAAGTAGGCCGCGTGCGTCAGGTCGCGCAATGCTTGATAGGCCTGCTTGCGCAGATCGATGCGCGAGGTACGCATGACTTGCAGGGCGTCCTGCATCTGTGGCACGGTGGCCCGGGGCCAGTCGGTGGCCAAGCCGGTCAATGCCAGCCGGCCGGGCGCTGCAGGCAAGCAGGGTCAACAGCTCGCCGACTTCAGTCTGCATTGACGGCGGCAGGGCACGTAGCGTCGCGTCCATACGGTCGAGATGCGCATCCAGTGCAGCCAGCTGTGCCTCGGGTGGCGCGGGCAGACTGCCATCAAGCACTGCGCGTGCAATCGAGGCGAGAACCCGGCGGCCGACGTCGGTAAGCCGTTCGTTGCGCCACGCGGGAGCGTGAAGCAGGGCGACGCCACCGCCTAGCAGCGCCAGCGCGGCGGCGCTCGCGAAACCCAGTTTGAGCAGCTTGCGACGTTGCATCGGGTCGAGTGTTGCATCATTGCGAGTCGTCCCACTAGGGATCGTCGACTAACCGCAGTACAGGCCGACCCGTGATGAACCGCAGCGGCGAATTGATCTTGCAGCACCTCGAGTCCGTGAATGTCGAGCGGGCTGCCAGGGCTGCGGACGGAGGGTTGGCCTCGCGGGTAACGCAGGTCAAGGAATTTCAGCAGGCGCGCTTTGCGCACACCTACGCCGACCTGCTCGCGCATCCGCGCTATGCGGGAGCATCGAAGTTCTTCCTGGACGATTTGTACGGGCCCGGCGACTTCAGCCAGCGCGACGCGCAATTTGCGCGGGTCGTCCCAGGACTGGTTCGGCTCTTCCCGCACGAAGTGGCAGAGACGGTGGAGGCGTTGACGGCACTGCATGCGTTGTCCGAGCAACTCGACACCGAGATGGCCCGCCATGTCGATGCCGGGCCCGTCAGTGCCGCCGCTTATCTGGCTGCTTGGCGGCTCACGGGCCAGCCACAGAGCCGGCAGCGGCAGATCGACCTGATGGTCGAAGTCGGCCACGCGCTCGACGTCTACACCCGCCGGCCGCTGCTGCGCCACAGCCTGCACCTGATGCGTGCCCCGCGCGCATGGCCGGCATGTCGTCTCTGCAGGCCTTCCTGGAATGTGGTTTTGACACCTTTCGGGCGATGCATGGTGCCGATGAGTTTCTGGCACAGATTGCTGAACGAGAACGTGCGCTGGCAGCCAAGCTCTTCAATGCGGCAGATTCCGCCGACGCGCTAGGAGAACTACCGTAGCCCGACGCAGCCGCGTCCGCGCAGCATGGAGCCTGTCTGTAAGCAAAAGGAGCGCTCGTCTTGGCTGAAAAACCGTGGCTCGCGCAGTACCCGGTCGGCGTACCAGCGGAGATCCAACTCGACGGCCGCACAACGCTGGTCGACCTGTTCGAACAGGCCTTTCTCGCGTACGCGGAGCGCGATGCCGCGGCTTGCATGGGCTCGCGGCTGCGCTATGCCGACATGGATCGACTGTCGCAAGAGCTCGGCGCCTGGCTGCAATCGATCGGTCTCGAGTCCGGGGCAAGGGTCGCGCTGATGATGCCGAATTTGCCGCAGTACATGGTGGCGATTGCAGCCGTGTTGCGTGCAGGCTTTGTCGTCGTCAATGTCAATCCGCTCTACACGGCGCGCGAACTGGAGTATCAACTCGTTGATTCGCGGCGCGGAGGCGGTCGTCGTACTGGAGAACTTCGCCGCAACGCTTGAGGCAGTGATTGCCCGCACCAACGTGCGGCATGTTGTCCTGGCCTCGATGGGCGACCTGTTAGGCGCGTGGAAGGGGTCCGCTGACCACCTTTGCCGTACGTCACGTCCGCAGGTTGGTTCCCGAGTTTCGTCTGCCCCTCGGCGCCGGGCGCAACGATCATTGGCTTCATCGACGCCTGCGCAGCTGGATCGCGAGACAGACTGCAGGCGCCCAAACTTGAGTCCCGACGCCGTTGCATTCCTGCAGTACACAGGTGGGACAACCGGTGTTTCCAAAGGCGCAATGCTCTTGCATCGCAATGTCGTTGCGAACGTGGCACAAGTCGAGGCTTGGTTCGGCCCGATGATCGAACGCTTGCGCGCACAGTCCATGACGATCGTCTGCGCGCTGCCGCTGTATCACATCTTCGCACTGACCATCTGCTACCTCTTAGGCCTACGAATGGGAGCCATGAATCTGCTGATTCCGAATCCGCGGGATGTCGGCGGCTTGGTGAAGACGCTGGGGCGCCATCGGGTGAACATGTTCCCGGCCGTGAATACCTTGTTCAACGCCTTGACGAACGACGCTGCGTTTGCGCGCCTGGATTTCTCTGACCTCGTGGTTTCCAATGGCGGCGGCATGGCCGTGCAACAGGCAACCGCTCGTCGCTGGTTGCGGATCACGGGCTGTCCGATCGTCGAGGGTTACGGGTTGTCGGAGACATCGCCGGTAGCCACGTCCAACCGTGTCGACAGCCAGGAGTTTACTGGCACCATCGGCCTGCCGCTGCCGTCGACGGAAGTGGCCATCCGCGATGAACACGGCGCCGATGTCGCTGCCGGCCAACCCGGCGAAATTTGCATTCGTGGGCCGCAGGTCATGGCCGGCTACTGGCGGCGTCCGGATGAGACGGCCTTGGTCATGACACCGGACGGATACTTCAAGTCCGGCGACATCGGCGTGATGGACACAGCGGGCTATGTCCGGATCGTCGATCGCAAGAAGGACATGATTCTGGTTTCCGGATTCAATGTCTTTCCGACCGAGATCGAGCAGGTGGTCAGCCTGCACCCCGGTGTGCTTGAGTGCGCTGCCGTCGGCGTTCCTGACGAAGGCTCTGGCGAAGCCGTCAAGTTATTCGTGGTCAAGAGAGATCTTGCACTGTCGGAAACAGATATCGCTGACTACTGTCGAGATAATTTCACCGCATACAAACGACCCAAGACAATCGAATTTAGAGACGAATTGCCGAAGAGCAATGTCGGAAAGATACTGCGCCGGGAATTGCGTTCCAGCATCTAGTGCGTGTTCACTCAGCTGGTACCGCAAAAGGCGAAAAGCCCGATCACGATGTGACCGGGCTTTTCCATTTAATAGCCTGACAATGTCCTACTTTCACACGGGAATCCGCACTATCATCGGCGCTGAGGCGTTTCACTGTCCTGTTCGGGATGGGAAGGAGTGGGACCACCTCGCTATGGTCATCAGGCTTAACTTGTTGCCTCCCTGACTCAGTCAGGAAGACCAATTCAAAGAATCAAATCAGTTTGATTGCGTACCAACTTGGCATAACTCTTTGACTGTCGTCAAAGTTATAGGGTCAAGCCTCACGAGCAATTAGTATCGGTTAGCTTAAACGGTTACCCGTCTTCCACACCCGACCTATCAACGTCCTGGTCTTGAACGACTCTTCAGGGGGCTCAAGGCCCCGGCAAGACTCATCTTGAGACGAGTTTCCCGCTTAGATGCTTTCAGCGGTTATCTCTTCCGCACTTAGCTACTCGGCAATGCCACTGGCGTGACAACCGATACACCAGAGGTGCGTCCACTCCGGTCCTCTCGTACTAGGAGCAGGCTCTCTCAATCTTGCAGCGCCCACGGAAGATAGGGACCAAACTGTCTCACGACGTTTTAAACCCAGCTCACGTACCTCTTTAAATGGCGAACAGCCATACCCTTGGGACCGGCTACAGCCCCAGGATGAGATGAGCCGACATCGAGGTGCCAAACACCGCCGTCGATATGAACTCTTGGGCGGTATCAGCCTGTTATCCCCAGAGTACCTTTTATCCGTTGAGCGATGGCCCTTCCATACAGAACCACCGGATCACTTTGTCCTACTTTCGTACCTGCTCGACTTGTCAGTCTCGCAGTCAAGCACGCTTATGCCAATGCACTATCAGCACGATTTCCGACCGTGCCTAGCGTACCTTCGAACTCCTCCGTTACGCTTTGGGAGGAGACCGCCCCAGTCAAACTGCCTACCATACACTGTCCCCAACCCGGATAACGGGCCAAGGTTAGAACCTCAAACACACCAGGGTGGTATTTCAACGTTGGCTCCACGACACCTAGCGGCACCGCTTCAAAGCCTCCCACCTATCCTACACAGATCTGTTCAAAGTCCAATGTAAAGCTACAGTAAAGGTTCATGGGGTCTTTCCGTCTTTCCGCGGGGAGATTGCATCATCACAAACATTTCAACTTCGCTGAGTCTCTGGAGGAGACAGTGTGGCCATCGTTACGCCATTCGTGCAGGTCGGAACTTACCCGACAAGGAATTTCGCTACCTTAGGACCGTTATAGTTACGGCCGCCGTTTACTGGGACTTCAATCAAGAGCTTGCACCCCATCATTTAATCTTCCAGCACCGGGCAGGCGTCACACCCTATACGTCGACTTTCGTCTTTGCAGAGTGCTGTGTTTTTAATAAACAGTCGCAGCCACCGATTCTCTGCGGCCTCATTGGGCTCACCAAGTAAATGGATCACCTACTAAAGGCACACCTTCTTCCGAAGTTACGGTGTCAATTTGCCGAGTTCCTTCTCCAGAGTTCTCTCAAGCGCCTTAGAATACTCATCTCGCGCACCAGTGTCGGTTTGCGGTACGGTCGTGTGCAGCTGAAGCTTAGTGGCTTTTCCTGGAAGCAGGGTATCACTCACTTCGGAAGCAAGCTTCCTCGTTATCACCCCTCATCTAAGATCTCCGGATTTGCCTAGAGACCACGACTACAGGCTTGAACCGGCATATCCAACAGCCGGCTGAGCTAACCTTCTCCGTCCCCACATCGCACTGCACATCGGTACAGGAATATTGACCTGTTTCCCATCAGCTACGCATCTCTGCCTCGCCTTAGGGGCCGACTCACTCTACGCCGATGAACGTTGCGTAGAAAACCTTGCGCTTTCGGCGAGGGGGCTTTTCACCCCCTTTAACGCTACTCATGTCAGCATTCGCACTTCCGATACCTCCAGCAGGCTTCACAACCCACCTTCACAGGCTTACGGAACGCTCTCCTACCATCGTGTTGCCACGATCCGCAGCTTCGGTTACTGGCTTAGCCCCGTTACATCTTCCGCGCAGGACGACTCGATCAGTGAGCTATTACGCTTTCTTTAAATGGTGGCTGCTTCTAAGCCAACATCCTGACTGTTTTAGCCTTCCCACTTCGTTTCCCACTTAGCCAATATTAGGGACCTTAGCTGGCGGTCTGGGTTGTTTCCCTCTTGTGTCCGGACGTTAGCACCCGGTGCACTGTCTCCCAAGCTGTACTCATCGGTATTCGGAGTTTGCAATGGTTTGGTAAGTCGCCATGACCCCCTAGCCATAACAGTGCTCTACCCCCGATGGTAATACTTGAGGCACTACCTAAATAGTTTTCGGAGAGAACCAGCTATCTCCAAGTTTGTTTAGCCTTTCACCCCTATCCACAGCTCATCCGCTAGTTTTGCAACACTAGTCGGTTCGGACCTCCAGTGCGTGTTACCGCACCTTCATCCTGGCCATGGATAGATCACTTGGTTTCGGGTCTACACCCAGCGACTGAACGCCCTATTCGGACTCGATTTCTCTACGCCTTCCCTATTCGGTTAAGCTCGCCACTGAATGTAAGTCGCTGACCCATTATACAAAAGGTACGCCGTCACCCTTGCGGGCTCCGACTTTTTGTATGCATGCGGTTTCAGGATCTATTTCACTCCCCTCCCGGGGTTCTTTTCGCCTTTCCCTCACGGTACTAGTTCACTATCGGTCGATTACGAGTATTTAGCCTTGGAGGATGGTCCCCCCATCTTCAGACAGGATTTCACGTGTCCCGCCCTACTTGTCGCACGCCCAGTTCCACAGTCGTCTTTTTTCATACGGGGCTATCACCCGCTATGGCCGGACTTTCCATTCCGTTCTGATAAGTCGTCTGCTAAAACGTGCAGGCTGCTCCGATTTCGCTCGCCGCTACTTTCGGAATCTCGGTTGATGTATATTCCTCGAGCTACTGAGATGTTTCAGTTCACCCGGTTCGCCTCGCATAGCTATGTATTCACTGTGCGATACCCTTGCGGGTGGGTTTCCCCATTCGGAAATCTCCGGATCAAAGCTTGTTTGCCAGCTCCCCGAAGCTTATCGCAGGCTATCACGTCCTTCGTCGCCTGTAATCGCCAAGGCATCCACCACATGCACTTAGTCACTTGACCCTATAACTTTGACGCCTCGCTGCGGAGGCATCGTCAAGGACTCATCGATCTTGCGATCGGTTTGAGTATTTCGCGTTATGCCGTTCTTCATGCTCATAGTGAGCTGAAGTTTGTTGACGCAATCAAAAAGTTGCCGACGGCACGGTCCGCATCGAAGCGGTTTCCGCCGACAACACTGATTTGACTCTATGAATTGTTAAAGAACGACAGCCGATCGTAGGATCGGACACGCAAGAGATCGCAGATCGCTTGCGTGTCCGTATGAGATGGTGGAGGTGAACGGGATCGAACCGATGACCCCCTGCTTGCAAAGCAGGTGCTCTCCCAGCTGAGCTACACCCCCGAGTGGACAGGATGGTGGGTCTGGTTGGATTCGAACCAACGACCCCCGCCTTATCAAGACGGTGCTCTAACCAACTGAGCTACAGACCCATCGCCAAACCATTGTGATTCGCGACGGTCCGATCTCGAGTCGAAACCAGCACCAAGGCGCTTGGCCGCAATCGCCGGTTCACGTTTCACTCACTGTCGTCAAAACAGCCGATAAGGGTGGGCGCTCGAGATTGAGTGCGTTTTTCCAGAAAGGAGGTGATCCAGCCGCACCTTCCGATACGGCTACCTTGTTACGACTTCACCCCAGTCACGAACCCTGCCGTGGTAATCGCCCCCCTTGCGGTTAGGCTAACTACTTCTGGCAGAACCCGCTCCCATGGTGTGACGGGCGGTGTGTACAAGACCCGGGAACGTATTCACCGCGGCAAGCTGATCCGCGATTACTAGCGATTCCGACTTCACGCAGTCGAGTTGCAGACTGCGATCCGGACTACGACCGGTTTTCTGGGATTAGCTCCCCCTCGCGGGTTGGCAGCCCTCTGTACCGGCCATTGTATGACGTGTGTAGCCCTACCCATAAGGGCCATGAGGACCTGACGTCATCCCCACCTTCCTCCGGTTTGTCACCGGCAGTCTCATTAGAGTGCCCTTTCGTAGCAACTAATGACAAGGGTTGCGCTCGTTGCGGGACTTAACCCAACATCTCACGACACGAGCTGACGACGGCCATGCAGCACCTGTGTTCAAGTTCTCTTTCGAGCACTCTCACATCTCTGCAAGATTCTTGACATGTCAAGGGTAGGTAAGGTTTTTCGCGTTGCATCGAATTAAACCACATCATCCACCGCTTGTGCGGGTCCCCGTCAATTCCTTTGAGTTTCAACCTTGCGGCCGTACTCCCCAGGCGGTCAACTTCACGCGTTAGCTTCGTTACTGAACAGCAAGCCGTCCAACAACCAGTTGACATCGTTTAGGGCGTGGACTACCAGGGTATCTAATCCTGTTTGCTCCCCACGCTTTCGTGCATGAGCGTCAGTACAGGTCCAGGGGATTGCCTTCGCCATCGGTGTTCCTCCGCATATCTACGCATTTCACTGCTACACGCGGAATTCCATCCCCCTCTACCGTACTCTAGCTATACAGTCACAAATGCAGTTCCCAGGTTGAGCCCGGGGATTTCACATCTGTCTTGCATAACCGCCTGCGCACGCTTTACGCCCAGTAATTCCGATTAACGCTTGCACCCTACGTATTACCGCGGCTGCTGGCACGTAGTTAGCCGGTGCTTATTCTTCAGGTACCGTCATTACCCCGGGGTATTAACCCAGAGCGTTTCTTCCCTGACAAAAGCGGTTTACAACCCGAAGGCCTTCTTCCCGCACGCGGCATGGCTGGATCAGGCTTGCGCCCATTGTCCAAAATTCCCCACTGCTGCCTCCCGTAGGAGTCTGGGCCGTGTCTCAGTCCCAGTGTGGCTGGTCGTCCTCTCAGACCAGCTACAGATCGTCGCCTTGGTAGGCTTTTACCCCACCAACTAGCTAATCTGACATCGGCCGCTCCAATAGCGCGAGGCTCTTGCGAGTCCCCCGCTTTCACCCGTAGGTCGTATGCGGTATTAATCCGGCTTTCGCCGGGCTATCCCCCACTACTGGGCACGTTCCGATGCATTACTCACCCGTTCGCCACTCGTCGCCAGGTTGCCCCGCGTTACCGTTCGACTTGCATGTGTAAGGCATGCCGCCAGCGTTCAATCTGAGCCAGGATCAAACTCTTCAGTTCGATCTTGAATTTGCTCTTAGGAATCGAAGTGAACTTCACTTCAAATTTCCATGAGCGTTTAAGGTCATGAGACCTGAGTCCTGCGATTGCTCGCATTCCTCTGGCACTCGCCTTCAAACGCCCACGCTTATCGGCTGTATTTTGTTAAAGAACTGCGCCTTGCAGCGCTGCTGACTTTCGTTCAGCGAAGAGATGGGATTATGCGATGTTTTTCGATCCCCTGTCAAGCACTTGACTCTTCTCTTCCTTCGTCGTCAGACGCGATCTGTCTGTCGTCTGCGCAGCGTGCAATCTGCGCCGCGAAGCCTATCACTATAGCAGAGTTTTCGCCAGGCGCCCGGAACCGCGACCGCAATCAGGCGTGATGCAGCCCGAAGGCGGCGGCCGCGGCCTGCTGTGGGTCGTCAGCGGCGAGAACCTGCGGCAGCGCCGCGCGCAGCCTGCTCGTGTCGGCACGCAGCACAACTTGCTTGACCGCCGCAATTTGCCGCGGGTGCATCGAGAAGCTTCGCAGGCCCATCCCGAGCAACAGCAAAGTGAAGGCCGGGTCACCCGCCATCTCACCGCAAACGCTTACGCCCTTGCCCGCCGCACGCGCTCGTTCAATGGTGTTTGCAATGAGGCCGATGACCGCCGGATGCCACGGGTCATAGAGGTGCGCGACATGTTCGTCGGCGCGGTCGATTGCCAGCGTGTATTGGATCAGGTCGTTGGTGCCGATGGACACGAAATCGAAGTAGCGCAGCAGCCCGTCGATCATCAGCGCCGCAGCCGGCACTTCGATCATCGCGCCAACCTCGATGTCCTTGTACGCGCGCCCTGCATCACGCAGTTGCTGCTTCGCGCGGGCCAACGCCTCCAGCGTCATTCGCGCCTCGCTCAACTGCGCCACCATCGGCAGCAACAACTTCACTTCACCGTACACGCTGGCTCGAAGGATGGCCCGCAATTGCTGGCGAAACATCGACGGCTCGGACAGGCTCCAACGGATTGCGCGCAAGCCAAGCGCTGGATTGAGCGTGTGTTCATGCCGCAACTCGTGAATCGTAAGGCGGTCGAGCTGTTTGTCGGCGCCGATGTCGACCGATCGAATCGTCACCGGCAGGCCGTTCATGGCCAGCACCGCGGCGCGATAGGCCTCGAATTGCTCGTCCTCGCTTGGCAGATCGTGGCCACGGTTCATGAACAAGAACTCGCTGCGGAACAAGCCAACCCCAACCGCACCGGCATCGAGTGCCGTGCTCGCATCTTCGGGCAGCTCGATGTTCGCCAGCAGTTCGACGGCCTGACTGTCGAGTGTGATGGCCGGCGTGTGCCGCAGGCGGTCTAGCCGCGCGCGTTCAAGCTCTACTTGGCGCTGACGATAGCGGTATTCCTCAAGCACGATCGGCGGCGGATCGACGATCACGACCCCCGCATCGCCGTCGATGACCACCAGGTCGTCCTGGCGAATGAGCCGACTGGCCTCGCGCGCACCCACCACGGCAGGAATATCCATGCTGCGCGCGACGATCGCCGTGTGCGAGGTCCGGCCGCCGACGTCCGTCACGAAACCCCTGAAGACACTGCGCTTGAAGTGCAACATGTCTGCGGGCGCGATATCGCCGGCAACGAGCACCAGCGGTTCCTCGCCGCCCAAGTCTCGCTGCACCCACTGTCGCAATGGCTTGGCCGCCGTTCGCGCTGCGGTTCAACGCGGCCAGGATGCGCTCGGTCACCTGTTCGAGGTCGGCCTTGCGCTCGCGCAGGTACTCGTCCTCCATCTCGTCGAAATTGCGCGCCAACACCTCGAGCTGCGCCGACAGGGCCCACTCGGCGTTGTAGTGCCGCTCACGCACCCAGTGACTTGCCGCACCCGTCAGCGACTCGTCTCGCACCAGCATCAGGTGCACGTCGAGCAGTGCAGACAACTCCGGCGGTGCGTCGGCTGGCATGTCGCGCTGCAAGGCGACAAATTCGGCCGCGACAGTATCGCGAGCGTCATGCAGTCGTTCGATCTCCGCCTCGACCTGGGCCGGCGACACAAAGTAGTGCGCCACGTCGACGCGGCCAGACGCAACCAGCACTGCGCGCCCGATCGCGACGCCGCGCGAAATCGCCAAACCGAATACCTGGATGCTCATGCGATCGAATGTAGCAGCGGCCCCGGTCGCGCGGCGGCGTCGAAGCTACTGGCCTTCGCCGAAACGATCGTCGATCAACGAAACGATGGCCGCCAATGCCTGCGCCTCGTCGTCGCCGTCGGTCTCGATCTCGACGACACTGCCCGCGCCGGCCGCCAGCATCATCACGCCCATGATGCTCTTGGCATTGATGCGCCGGCCATTGCGGGTCATGTGCACATCGCAGGCAAATCCGCCAGCCAGCTTGGTCAGCTTGGCCGAGGCGCGGGCATGCAGGCCCAGCTTATTGATGATCGTGGCTGTCGCTCGTTGCATTGGGATCGGGCGGATTGCGAACTTGTTCTTGCGGGCGCTGCGGGCTGACCTGCATCGCGCCCTGCGTGGCCCCCGCCAGCGCACGGCCGACCAAGCTGTCGAGCGACTCACCCGCGTAACACAGCGAGCGCCAAAGCATCGGCACGTTGACGCCGGTGACGACCTTGATATGCACACCGTCGGCCAGGCGTTGAGCGACGTTGCATGGCGTGGCGCCAAACACGTCGGTGAGGATCAATGCCTCGCGCGTGCCGATGTGCGCCAACAACGCAGCAGCCTGGGCCTCGATCTGGTCGATCGGCGCGTCGGCCGGCACGTCCAGCACGGCCAGCGATGCCGCGCATTCCGGGTAGACATGTTCGGCAACGGCGCGCAGCGCCGAAGCGAGCGGAGCGTGGGCAATGACGAGCAGGCCGGTCATGTCGAAGCGAAGCAGTTGTCGCAGATTATCCGGCCTGCGGCGCGTACGGGCGCACGGCCACGCCACAAGAACCAGAGGTAGGACAGTGCTGCAGCCAAACGCAAACAGCGCAAACGCGACCTGGAACGCCTGCACGCGCGCCAAGCCCAGCGCCAACAGCGCGTCGATGGCCAAGCCGATGCCCCATTGCACGCAGAAGACGCCCAGAAAGATCACCAGATTGAAGGCCGACAAGGCACGCCCGGCAGCCGCAGTGGGAAAGGCCTGGGCCACGGCCGGCTGGCTCAACGCCATGAACGTGCACGACACGCACCATGCCGCCCACCAGGCGGCGCCGGCGCGCGGGCCGAGCAGCGACCGCACCGAACAGCAACAGCAATGACAGCGGCACGCCCAATGCAATCAGTCGATCGACCTGCCAGCCTCGGCTCGTCAGGTGCGGCATCACCATGCCCCAGCCGAAGAATGCGACACAACATCGACAGATTGATGGCAAACAATCCGCGCGCCGCACCCGCCGGGCTGTTCGCGGCGACTTCGGTGAGCCAAGGCCCGGCCCATAGCGACTGCACCGCGACCAGTCCCCCATAGGCGAAGAAGCCCAGCGGCGCCAGGCGCTGAAAGTAGTGATGGCCAAAGATCTCGCGATAACCGAGCACCGCACCGTCCGCCGTCGGTCGTGCCGGCTCGTCGCGCGGCACGGCCCAGGCAATCAAGCGTCGTGGCCAGCGCCAGCAGCCCCGCCACGATCCAGAACAGCCCGCGCCAGCCGACGACGGGCAACAACCATTGCACCGGCAGCGTCGAAGCCAGCATGCCGAGCGAGCCCGTCATCAGCATCCATGAATTGGCGCGCAACTGCGCGGCAGCCCCGAAGCGGTGGCGATATGCCGTCAGCGGCGCCATCAGGCAGGCCGAGACGCCGACACCGATCAGCGCGCGCGCGGCCAGCAGCGAGGCGAAGTTGCGGGCCAGCGCAAACGCTGCGCAGGCCAGCACGGCCAGTGCCAGGAAGGTCACCAGCACGCGGCGCGGGCCGAAGCGATCGAGCGCACGGCCCAGTGGCAGTTGCATCAGCGCGAAGCCGAGGAAATAGGCGCCGCCAAGCAGGCCCAGATCGCCCGCCGACAGGTCGAGTTCGGCGCTGAACGCCGGTGCCAGCGTTGCCGTGACCGCACGAAGCAGTGCCGAAAAGAAGTAGGCAAATGCAAATGCCGCGAACATCACGACAGCGGTTCGCGCGCCGGTAAGCAAGGCCGGCGACGGTGATGACCGTGGCACGTCACGTCGGCAGGCGCAGTGCGCCGAAATACACCTCGACGGCCTCGCTATCCGAGGCGCGCGCCGACGACCGTCGCCTGGTAAACCCTCGCGCCGCGCGCGAAGACCGCCACTGTTTCGTGCGCCGGCAGACCATCGGCCATTTGCCCGCTGAGTGTCTGGCGCCGCGCCTGCGGGTTGGGCGTCATGCCGGCGACGCGCAACGGCACGCTGACGGGCGATCCCGACGCAGCCGATATTGCGTGCCGCCGAAGCGGCCAACTCGTCCAACGCGCGAGCAACGCGTTCGGGCTCGCCGACATCGGCAAATGCCACCGCGTAGGTCGCGCCGGCGGCAGAGCAGGCCCACAACGACATTTCGACCACCGTGCCGGCCAGCGGCAATCGACGCACCTGCCGATCGGGCTTGCAAGGGAAGAGCGCCACCAGCCCCGCGCCCTCGAGCCGCACCTCGCGCCAATCGAGCGCCGGCGTGCACGCCGCAGCGGCGGCGGCCAGGGCCAACACGGCTGAAACCACAGGCACTTGCATGGCGTTGATTATCCCGGCCGGCCTCGGCATACGATTGCTGCATGAATCAAATCCCGTCTCCGCCGCCTGCCGCGCTGGCCGGCGTGCGCGTGCTCGACTTGTCGCGCGTGCTCGCCGGCCCCTGGTGCACGCAGACACTGGCCGACCTGGGTGCCGACGTGATCAAGGTCGAACGACCGGCCGGCGGCAGCCATCCTGGCGGCGACGACACGCGCGGCTGGGGCCCGCCGTTCCTGCAAGACCGCGCCGGCAACGACACTGGCGAGGCCGCCTATTACCTCGGCTGCAACCGCAACAAGCGCTCGATCACCATCGATCTGGCACAGCCCGAAGGCCAGGCCTTGGTGCGCCGGTTGGTCGCCGAGTGCGATGTGCTGGTCGAGAACTTCAAGGTCGGCGACATGGCGCGCTACGGCCTCGATGCAGCCACGCTGCTCGCTGCGCAGCCGCGCCTCGTCTATTGTTCGATCACCGGCTTCGGCCAGACCGGCCCCTACCGTGACCGCGCCGGCTACGACTACGCGATTCAAGGCCTGGGTGGCCTGATGAGCGTGACCGGCGAGCGCGACGACCGCCCCGGCGGCGGGCCGCAGAAGGTCGGCGTGGCCGTCGCCGACCTGTTCACCGGCCTGTACGCGACGGTCGCGATCCTCGCCGCACTGCGCCACCGCGACGCGACCGGTTGCGGCCAGCACATCGACATGGCCCTGCTCGACACGCAGGTCGCGATGCTGGCCAACCTCGGCGCCAACTACCTGGTCACCGGCGTGGCGCCCGCGCGTGCCGGCAACGCGCACCAGAACATCGTGCCCTACCAGGTCTTCGAGGCCGCCGACGGACACCTGATCCTGGCCGTCGGCAACGATGGCCAGTTCGTCAAGTTCTGCGAAGTCGCCGGCTGTCAGGAACTGGCGCGCGACAAGCGCTTCCTGCGCAATGCCGACCGCGTGCGCCACCGCGATGTGCTGATACCGCTGCTCGCGCAGCGCATGCGCACGCGCAGCAAGCAGCAGTGGCTGAGCGCACTCGAAGCGGCCAAGGTGCCCTGCGGCCCGATCAACGATCTGGCCGAGGTATTTGCCGACCCGCAGGTGCGTGCACGCGCAATGGCCGTACCGGTACCGCACCCCTCGAGCGATTCGCTGCGCCTGGTCGCCAGCCCGATCAAGCTGTCGGCCACGCCGGTGCAGGTATCGCGCGCGCCGCCGCTGCTGGGGCAGCACACCGACGAGGTCCTGGCCGGGCTCGGACTCGATGCGACCGAACGCGCGCTCCTGCGCCAGCGCGGCATCGTCTGATCAGCCGCCGAACACCTGCTTCAAGATCGCGCTGCCGGTCGCCGCCGGGTCGCGGCGGATCTTCTTTTCTTCCTCGCCGATCATCAGGTACAGGCCGTCCAGCGCCTTGCCGGTGACATAGCCGTTCAGGTCGGCATCTTCCTTCGCCATCAGGCCCATGCCGACGGCCTTGCCGGCCACGGCGTCGTACTTCTTGGCCAGCGAAACCTGTTCGGTGGCATGGCTGACGATGGGCAGGAACTTCTGGCCAATTGCGGTGCGGGTCTTGGCGCTGAAGAACTCGGTCACCGAGGTCTCGCCGCCGCGCACGATCTTCAACCCGTCTTCGACCGACATCGACTTCACCGCGCCGACCAGCAAGGTCCTGGCCTCGGGCACCGCCGCCTCGGCGGCGCGGTTCATTGCCGTCACCAGTTCATCGACGCGCCTGCGCTGGCCGGTGGCCTTGAGCAGTTTGGCTGCGTCCTTCATGAACGCCGGCAACTCGATGCGCACCAGCGGGTTGCCGAGAAAGCCATCGCTGCGCCCGAGCAGACTCACCGCACTGTTGGCGCCGCGCTCGAGCGCGGCGCGCACGCCTGCGACTGCGGCGTCCTGGCCGAGTGCATGGGCCGGAGCGACACCGACCAGACCGATTGCCGGCAATGTGGCCAGCGAGACCGCGAAATGTCTGCGTTGCATTCGATGCGCCTGAAGGCAAATTGATGGACTGGATCCTGCCTGCGGTCGACCGGAGTCCCGTGCCGCCGGGCAAGTCTAGCCACTCTGCTTTTCGCGCACCCGCGCGCGGCCTGCCCGGCTCCTGGCTTTCCACAGGTTGAGTTGTTCGCGCCGTTCCAGCGCGGTCATGGTGTCGCGCTGATATTCGCGCTCGAGCTTCTTGAAGTTGGCCAACCGATCGGGCAGCACGCCTTCGCGCACTGCGCAGCCTGGCTCGCCGTTGTGCCGGCAATCGCGAAAGCGGCAGTTGCGCGCCAGGCTCACCACGTCGTCAAAGCCCGCCCCCGCCACGTCGGTGGCCGGTCGCAAGGTGCGAACCCCGGGGGTATCGATGACGCAGGCGCCGCTGGGCAGCAAGTGCAATGAGCGTACCGTCGTCGTGTGGCGGCCACGGCCGTCGCCCAGGCGCACGCCGCCGGTGTCCTGCACCGCGGCGCCCAGCAGTGTGTTGGTCAACGTCGACTTGCCGGCGCCACTGGAACCGAGCATCACCAACGTCTGACCGGCGTCCAGCCAGGGCGCCAACTGCCGCACGGCAGCGCCGTCGAGCGCGTTGAGGGCCACAGTGTTCAAGCCCGCGGGCAGGCGCATGCGCAAGGTCTCGAGTCGCGACTCGACTTCGGCCGCGCACAGATCGGCCTTGGTCAAGACGACCACCGGGGCCACACCGCTGCCCTGCACCAGCGCCAGGTAACGCTCCAGCCGGCGCGGGCTGAAGTCGGCGTCCAGGCCCATCACCAACAGCGCGGTGTCGACGTTGCTGGCAAACACCTGTGGCATGCCGTGCATGTCGCGGCGCGCCAGCTGGGTCTGCGGCGCGATGCGCGTATGCGCCCACCAATCGCCGTGACGGTCGGCCTCGGCCAGCAGCCAGTCCCCGACGGCCAGCGCATCGCCGTCGTCGCCGAGGCTGCGCTGCAGTCGCGGCAGCACACGCGACGTGAATTCGGCCGCACCGTCGTGCACGCGCAGCGTCTCGCGGTGAACCTCGGTCACGCGCAAGGGCGCACCGGTCAACTCCTGCCTGGCCGCGGCGATCGCACGCGCCATCGCCAGCGACAGCCCGATCGGCCGCAGCCGATCGAAATCCATTTCCTGCATCTTGATTTCCATCCAATGATCGAGAGCCGCTGCGCACAGGCGCATGCGGCGGCGCGCTTCGCACTCGGCAAAGCGAACGGGTCGAGGGAGGAATCATCTCGGCGGCCGGCTGGCCACCGATGCAGGCGAACGCCTGGGCTCAGCGGACGAGCGAGCGGCCCGAAACGATCCCGAGATCGACGGCAAGGTCAGTCATGTGGCGTTCCATGTGCATCTCCTTTCGGGTATCGGTTGGGGGAAGGGGCGCGAGTGTGCCCGCGCCCCGAAAGATCGTCAAGCGCCCTGTGGCGCCAGCACGCCAGCGGCATGCGCCTGCTGATCGGCGTGGTAGCTCGATCGCACCATCGCGCCGACGGCGGCGTGAGAAAAACCCATCGCCGCCGCTTCACGCTCGAACATCCTGAACGTGTCGGGATGCACGTAGCGGCGCACCGGCAGGTGGTGGCCGCTGGGTGCGAGGTACTGGCCGATGGTCAGCATCTCGATCCGATGCGCGCGCATGTCGCGCATCACGGCCAGGATCTCGTCGTCGGTTTCGCCCAGACCGACCATCAGGCCGCTCTTGGTGGGCACCGCCGGGTGCAGGGACTTGAACTTGCTTCAGCAGATTCAGGCTGAAGGCGTAGTCGCTACCCGGCCGGGCCTGCTTGTAAAGGCGCGGCACGGTCTCGAGGTTGTGGTTCATCACGTCCGGCGGCGCGGCCTTCAGGATCTCGAGCGCGCGGTCGTCGCGGCCACGGAAGTCGGGCACCAGCACTTCGATCTGCGTCGCGGGTGACAGCGCCCGCGTCTGCCGGATGCAATCGACGAAATGCGCCGCGCCGCCGTCGCGCAGGTCGTCGCGATCGACGCTGGTGATGACCACGTACTTCAGCTTCAGCGCCGCGATGGTCTTGGCCAGGTTGGCCGGTTCGTCCACATCCAGCGGATCGGGACGGCCATGGCCGACGTCGCAGAACGGGCAGCGCCGGGTGCATTTGTCGCCCATGATCATGAAGGTCGCCGTGCCCTTGCCGAAGCATTCACCGATGTTCGGGCAACTCGCCTCCTCGCACACCGTATTGAGCTTGTTCTGGCGCAGGATGTGCTTGATCTCGTAGAAGCGCGTGCTCGGCGAGCCGGCCCTGACGCGGATCCACTCGGGCTTCTTCAGCACCTCGGCCGGCACCACCTTGATCGGGATGCGCGCGGTCTTGGCCTGGGCCTTCTGCTTGGCGCTGGCGTCGTAGGCGGGTGTGGGGTCTTCGTTGCTCATGGGTCAAACTGGTTGGCCAGGCGCGTTGCGAGCCGGTCGGCGGCGTCGAGCCAGGTGGTCGTGACGCCGAGTCTAGCCAGATCGACGGTAACCAGACCCGCGTAGCCGCAAGGGTTGATGCGGGCGAAGGGCTCCAGATCCATCGCCACGTTCAGTGCCACGCCGTGGTAGGCGCGGTGCCGACTGACCTTGATGCCCAGCGCCGCGATCTTGCCCAGGCCGCGAAACGGATCGCGCGGGTCGGCCGGGCCCTGCAACGCGCCATGGGCGAACGGGTCGTCGAGCCGGACATAGATGCCGGGCGCCCCGGCCACTCGGTGTCCGGTGACGCCGTAGCTCTCCAGCACCTTCAGTACCGCGGCCTCGATGCGGTAGACGTACTCCTTGACATAGATCGACAGGCGCTTCAGGTCGACCAACGGATAAGCCACGACCTGGCCCGGCCCGTGGTACGTGACCTGCCCGCCGCGGTTGCTCGGCAACACGGCGATGTCGCCGGCGCCCAGCACATGCTCGGGGCGGCCGGCGACGCCCTGGGTGAACACCGGGTCGTGCTCGGCCAGCCACAGCACGTCCGGCGTGGCGTCGTCGCGCGCCTCGGTGAACGCGCGCATCGCCTCGGCGGTGGCGGCCCAATCGCAGCGGCCGAGCATTCGGGTCAACATGGCACGACAAGTCTCGCATGGCCGCAAGACTGCAAGGTTTTGTCCGCCCGACACGACCGATTCCGCGGGGCAGCGTATCGTCGTGCACGCAGCCCACGCAAACCATGCGCCTTCTCCTTGTCACCGTCGCCCTGACGATCCTGGCGTCGACCGCCGCCGCAGCCGGCATCGACGACGCCATCGCCGCCTATGAGCGCGGCGAACTGGCCGCCGCGCGCAGCGCCTTCACGCGACTGTCCCGCAGCGGCGTGCCGGCCGCGGACTACAACCTGGCCGTGATGCACCTGCGCGGCGAAGTGCCGCACGCCAGCGCGCGCGAAGCGCTGCGCCTGATGACGCGCGCGGCCAACGCCGGCTTCGTGACCGCAATCTATGGCCTGGGTCAGTTGCACGAGTTGGGCCAGGCCGGCCTGCCTGTCAACCTGCCCGAGGCCAACCGCTGGTACCTGCGTGCGGCCGAGGCCGGCAGCGTCGATGGCCAGGTCGCGATCGCGACCGCGCATTACCTCGGTCGCGGCGCGTCCAAGGACGCCGCGCAGGCAGCGCACTGGTTTCGCATCGCAGCGCAAGGCGGCGACATCGGCGCGATGTACATCTACGCCTCGATGGCCGAAACCGGCGACGGCGTCACGCGCGATCTGAACGAAGCGCGCTACTGGTACCAGGCGGCGGCGCGCAACGGCGACGAAGCCGCACCGAGCAAGGTCAAGGAAATCGACGCCAGGCTCGGTCGCTCATAGCACGACCTTGACCATCGGGTGCGTCGACAGGGTGCGGTACAGCTCGTCGAGTTGTTCGCGGCTGGTGGCGGTGATGGTGATCGTCAGGCCGAGATACTTGCCGCCCTTGCTCGGCCGCGTCTCGACCGTCGCGGCGTCGAAGGCCGGGTCGAAGTGCCGGGCCACGGCAACGACGGCCTCGGTGAAGCCATCGACATTCAGCCCCATCACCTTGATCGGAAATGCGCTCGGGTACTCGATCAGGCTCTGCTCGGGCGGCACCGGCGCTGGACTCATATCGACTGGTTCGCCTTCGCCCGCTGGTAGGCCTCGTACAGCCGCGCATACACCGGCCCGGGCTTGCCGCGCAGCGCACCGTGGCCGACCGGCTCGCCGTCGATCTTGGTCACCGGCAGCACCTCCTTGGTCGCCGACGACAGCAGCACCTCGTCGGCGGCGCGCACGTCGGCCTCCGACAGCGGGCGCAGGTTGTAGGCGATGCCCACGTCTTCGCACAGTTCGCGCAGCAGGTCGACGCGGATGCCCTCGAGCACATGCTCGCTCTTGGGCGGCCCGAGCAGTGCGCCTTCGTGCACCACCCAGACGTTGCTGGCCGCGGCCTCGGTCAGCCACGGGCCGCCGTGCGCGCCGTCGCGGAACATGATGGTCTCGGCGGCGCCGTGGTCGGCCGAGATCTGGCGCGCCAGCACGTTGCCCAGCAGCGAGATGCTCTTGATGTCGCCGCGCTCCCAGCGGAAGTCGCGCGCCGTCATGCAGGCCACGCCGTGATGGCGCTGCTCGAGAGACGGCGGCTTCATCGCATTCACCATCATGAATACCGTCGGCTCGATGTCGGTGGGCATGACGTGGTCGCGCAGGGCCACGCCGCGCGTGACCTGGATGTAGACCAGTTGATCGTCGCTGCCCGGCTGCTCGGCCAGCGCCGCCACCAAGGGGCGAATGCGTTCGAGCCATTGCTCGCGGCCGAACGGGTTGCCGATGCGCAGCTTGCCCAGGCTGCGCGCCAGGCGCGCCATGTGCTCGTCGAAGCGAAACAGCTTGCGGCCATAGACCGGCACCACTTCGTAGACGCCGTCGCCGAAGATGAAGCCGCGATCGAGCACGCTGACCTGGGCGTCGGCCAGGCGCAGGTAGCGGCCGTTCAGGTAGCACAGCGTGTCGGGCAGGGCGGTGGTCATGCTCAATCCTCTGAACGCGGCTGCCAGCTTACTACCGGATCCACAGCCGCACGGCATCCCAGGCCCGGCCGAGGATCCCGGCCTGCTCGACCGCTTCGAGCACCGTCAGCGGCACTTCGGCGACCGGCGCGCCGGCGGCGGTCGTGATCTTGAGCGTGCCCACGCGCTGGCCCTTGGCCAGCGGCGCCACCAGCGGCTCGGTCCGTTCGACGCGCGTCTGCAGCTTGTCGGCCTCGCCGCGCGGCACCGCGATGACCACCGCCGCCTCGCTGCCCAGCTTGACGAGCCGCTCGCTGCCCTTCCACACCTCGGGCGTGGCGACGGCCTTGCCGGCATCGAACAGCTTCACCGGATCGAAGGCCAGGTAGCCCCAGTTCAGCAGCTTCTGGCTCTCGCTGGCGCGCGCCTCGCGCGACGCCGTGCCGAGCACCACGCTGAGCAGGCGTCGCTTGTTGCCCGGGCCCAGGTTCGGGTACTCGCGCGCCGCGCTGGCCACCAGGCAGTAGCCGGCGGCATCGGTGAAGCCCGTCTTCATGCCGTCGACCGTCGGATCGCGGCGCAGCAGCAGGTTGCGGTTGTCCTGCCGGATCCTGTTGTAGGTCCACTCCTTGATGCTGTAGTAGGGGTAGTACTGCGGATGGTCGCGAATGATGTGCGCCGCGATCACAGCCACATCGCGCGCACTCATCTTGTGGCCGGCTTCCGTCAGCCCCGTCACGTTCTTGAACGCGGTGTTCTTCAGGCCCCAGGCCAGTGCCTGGCGGTTCATCATCGCGACGAAGGCCTCGACCGTGCCGGCCACCGCCTCGGCCAATGCCACCGAGGCGTCGTTGCCCGATTGCACGATCATGCCGTGCAGCAACTCGTCCACCGTCGGGTGCATCGTCGTGTCGATGAACATCAGCGAGGGGTCGCCCTTGCGCTCGTTCCAGGCCCGCGCACTGACCGCGATCGGTTGCTGCAGGTCAAGCTTCTTGTCGCGCAGCGCGCCGAAGACGATGTAGGCGGTCATCAGCTTGGTCAGCGAGGCCGGCTCCGTCGGCGTGTCGGCGTCGCGCTCGGCCAGCGTCTGGCCGGTGGTCAGGTCGAGCAGGATGTACTGGCGCGCGGCGATCTCCGGCGGCGGCAGTCCTTGCGCCATGACCGCTGCGCTGGCCATCAAGGCGGCCGCTGCCAGGGCGAACAGGTACGGTTTCTTCATCGAAGTCACATTCAAGAAAGCAAGGATTCAGCCGGCCGGCGCCGACAGGTGGCGCACCACCAGCGACTTCAGCAACGACAACTGGCCGTGAAAGAAATGGCCGCCACCTGGCACCACCACCACCGGCAGCGCCTGCGGCCGGGCCCAGTCCAGCGTCGCCGCCAGCGGCACGACATCGTCGGCCTGGCCGTGGATCACCAAGGTGTCGGCCGGTACCGGCGCGACGGTGAAGGTTTGCCGTCGCCGGGCCGACGAGCACCAGGCGCTCGGGATGCAGTGCGGCCGCCGCGTGCGAGGCGACGTAGCCGCCGAAGGAAAACCCGGCCAACGCCAGCGCCTGGCCGGGCTCGCGCAGTGCGGCCACGACCGCCAGCGCATCGTCGATCTCGCCGCGGCCTTCGTCCCAGGCGCCGGCCGAGCCGCCGACACCGCGGTAGTTGAAGCGCACCGCGCGCCAGCCGCATTGCACGAAGGCCTTGGCCAGCGTCACGACGACCTTGTTGTCCATGGTGCCGCCATGCTGCGGGTGCGGGTGGCAGACGACAGCCAGCCCGCGCGCTGGCCCGTCGGGGTTGTCGATCGCGCACTGCAGGTCGCCCACGGGGCCGGCGACCAGGCGCCGCTCGCTGCGTGAATTCACGTCCGGCCGAAGCGCTCAGTGGCCGACATCGGGCGCCAGCAAGAGGCGCTCGACGACCTTGCCGCCAAGCAGATGCGAGTCGACGATCTCGTCGATGTCGCTCTGGTCGACATAGTGGTACCACACGGCATCCGGGTAGACCACCGCCACCGGACCGCCGGAGCAGCGGTCGAGGCAACCCGCCTTGTTGACGCGCACGCCGCCGGGCCCGTTGATGCCGGCCGCCTTGACGCGCGACTTGCAGTGATCGAAACCCGCCTGCGCGTCGTGCTGTGCACAGCTGGCCTCGTTGTTGTCGCGCTGGTTGAGGCAGAAGAAGATATGACGCTGGTAGTAGCTCGAACTCATGCCTGAATTGTAGGTGCGCGCTATTGCGGGGTCGCGTCGAGCCAGCCGCGTCAGCAACCAGGCCAATGCGGCGTAGGGCCACAGCCAGCCGATCCATCGCGCCAGGCCATGAAAGCGGATGAACTGGCCCTGCTCCCAGCCCTGCAGGCTGGCCGCGTAATAAGGGTCGGCAGGGGCCTGCGCCACCAGCACCACCAGCGCGGTCAAGGCCGCCAGGCCCAGTCCGGCCGCCACGCGCGGGCTGGTGCCGATGAAGGCGAATGCCAGCACGAAGCCCAATGCCAGCGCGCGCCAGGTCGTCGGCGTCCACCAGGCCAGCGCGTGTTCGGGGCCGAAGTTCATCGCCGTCGACAGCGTGCTGACGATCAGCGCGAGCGATGTCGCACCGACCAGCAGCGCCAGGCGGTGCCAGCCCGCGCGCGTGGTCGCAAAGGCCACCAGGCACGGTGCGACCAGCCCCAGCGAAATCGCCAGCAGTTCGTGCACGCGCGACAGCGCCGGCAGCGCGGCGGCTTCGTCGGGTTCACCGAGCCAGGCCGCCGCGTCGCCGGCCCACGGCGTGCCGGCGAAGGCGTCCTGGGCCAGCATGCGCAGTTCGCCCCAGACCTGGCCCAGCCCGAGCGGCACCGGGGTCGGAAACAACAGGCCCAGCGGCCACAGCAGCAACAGCACCAACGCGCCGGCACTGCGCCGTGCAAACCAGCGCTCGCGCAATGTCGACCAGCGGTCGACCCAGCCCAAGGCCTGCAGCAAGGCCGCAACGGCGGCGCCGGCGAAGGCGCCGCTGACATTGAAGGCGCAATCCTTCAGCGACGGAACGCGGGTGGGCAGAAAGATCTGCGTCAATTCGACGGCCACCGACAAGCCGGCGCTGGCCAGCACCGCGACAACCAGCGCCCTGCGTCGTCGCGCCGCCGCTGCGCAACACCGCGATGAACAGCAGCGCGCCGAGCGGCATGTAGCCGAGCAGGTTCGAGGCTTCGTCGAAGCGGCTGCGCCAGGGCGGCCATGGCAGTTGCAGCAGCGACAAGCCGCCCGGCGCAGGCGGCATGCGCCAACCGCTGAACGGGTACAGGCTGGCATAGACGATCAACGCCGCAAAGGCCAGCGCCAATGGCAGAGCGGTGCTGCGATGGCGGGCCGCGCTCCCCTTCATGCTCAGAACGGCTTGACGACCACCAGCACGACCGCGCCGGCGAACAACAGCACCGACACCTCGTTGAAGACTCGGTACCAGCGGTCGCTGCGTCGCGTGGCGCCGCGTTCGAAGTTTCGCAGCAGCCTGCGGCAGGCATGCTGGTAGCCGACCGCCGCGAGCACCAGCACCAGCTTGGCGTAGAGCCAGCCGTTGCCCGGCCCGCGGCCCACGCCATAGACCAGCCACAGCACGACAGCCGAGCACCAGCGCGGGCACCATCAGCAGCCCGGCGAAGCGCAGCAACTTGCGCGCCATCAACAACAGGCGCTCGCGCTCGGCGTGGCTGTCGGCGGCGACCAGCGCCAGGTTGACGAACAGGCGCGGCAGGTAGAACAGGCCCGCGAACCAGCTGGCAACGAAGACGATGTGGAAGGCCTTGACCCAGAGATAGCCGTTGCTCATGGGCGCAGATTACACGCCCGCATCGTGCGCGATCGCGGGCCACATGAAAAAGCCCCGGCGCTGACGCCGGGGCTGAAAAGCCTTATCGCTGTCATCACGCTAAGGCGCCTGCTCAGGGAGGAAAAGCAGGGAACAACAGCCTTGCGGCTATCATTCGCGGGTCACTTTAGCAGAGTGCGCACGGCCTGTAACCGTTCCGACCAACGCCGTCGGGATCACCCTGAACAGCGGGGCGGGCGTTCCGCGGCGGCGCGCCCACCAACGTCATGGCCACACCCCCCCTGCCCCCGTTTCCCACCAGCCGCCCGCGCCGCGTGCGCCGCGATGCGTTCAGCCGCGCACTGGTGCGCGAGAACCGGCTCGCGGCCTCCGACCTGATCTATCCGGTGTTCGTGCTCGATGGGCAGCGGCAGGTCCAGGACGTGCCCTCGATGCCGGGCGTGCAGCGCCTGTCGGTCGACCGCCTGCTGCCGCTGGCCGAGCAATGCCTGGCGCTCGGCGTGCCGGTGATGGCCCTGTTCCCGGTCATCGACGGCGCCAAGAAGACGCCCGACGGGCGCGAAGCCACCAACCCCGAAGGCCTGGTCCCGCGCGCCGTGCGCGAGTTGAAGCGGCGGTTTCCCGAACTCGGGCTGCTCACCGACGTCGCGCTCGACCCCTTCACCAGCCACGGCCAGGACGGCCTGCTCGACGCCAACGGCTACATCATCAACGACGACACGGTGGCCGTGTTGACGCGCCAGGCGCAGGTGCAGGCCGAGGCCGGCGTCGACATCGTCGCGCCGAGCGACATGATGGACGGCCGCATCGGCGCCATCCGCGCCGCGCTCGAAGTCAATGGCCGGGTGCACACCAAGATCATGGCCTACAGCGCCAAGTACGCCAGCGCGTTCTACGGCCCGTTCCGCGACGCCGTCGGCTCAGCCGGCAACCTGGGCAAGAGCGACAAGAAGACCTACCAGATGGACCCGGCCAACAGCGACGAAGCGCTGCGCGAAGTGGCGCTCGACATCGCCGAAGGGGCCGACATGGTGATGGTCAAGCCCGGCCTGCCCTATCTGGACATCGTGCGCCGGGTCAAGGACGAGTTCCGGATGCCGACCTTCGCCTACCAGGTCAGCGGCGAGTACGCGATGCTCAAGGCCGCGGCAGCCAACGGCTGGCTCGACCACGACGCGGTGATGATGGAGACGCTGCTGGCCTTCAAGCGCGCCGGCGCCGATGGCGTGCTGAGTTACTTCGCGCTCGACGCGGCGCGGCTGCTGCGCGCCTGAGTCCGGCCGGCGATGCGCGTCTTCCACGTCGCCCCGGACCGCTTCACCGAACTCGACGGCCTGCCCGCGGCCCTTCCGGCCGGCGGCTTCCTGTGGATCGGCAGTGTGCGCGGCGAGTTCGAGCGCCGCATCGGCGAGTTGCAGGAGCACCTGCACGGCTGGGAGTCCAGCCAGCTGGTCGACCTGCACATCTCCGACCTGCTCAACCCGCAACTGCCGAGCCACTTCGACTACACGTCCTGGTACGACCTGCTGGTATTCCGGCGCCTGACCGCGGACGGCCTGCCCGCGCCGTCACCAACCGATGACAGCCAGGCCACCGTCGACTCGGCGCGGCGTGCGCTGGACTGGCATCCACACCAGCCCGGTCGGCTTCGCGCTGTTCGACCATGTGCTGATCACCGTGCACCCGTCGGATTGCGCGGTGCGCGAACACTTCGCGCTGCGCCTGGCCGAGCTCGGCGCGGCCGGCAGCGAGGGCCGCGGCGCGGTGCGTCTGCCCAGCAGCCCGGCCGACCTGATGCTGCGCATGGTCAACCACATGGTCGACGGCTACCTCGACCTGCGCCGGCTGCTGACGCGTCAGCTCGGCGCGCTGCAGGGCGAACTGCTGAACCCGAAGAGCCGGTTCCACGACTGGCCGGTGCTGCTCGAATCGCGCAACACGCTGCACCTGCTCGAGGACACCTGCGAAGACCAGCGCGCCGCGGTGCAGGAATGGATCGATGCGCTCGACGAATGGCCCGACGTGACCGATGCCGCGGCGCGGCGCGAGCGCGAACTGCTGCGACTGCGCTCGCGTGACGTGCTCGAGCACATCGAGCGCGTGCTGGCGCATGTGCGCCGGCTCGAACAGTCGGCCGAGACGGCCGTGCAGATGCACTTCTCGGCGCTCGGCCACCGCACCAACGACATCATGCGCACGCTGACCGTGCTGACGGCGATCTTCATGCCGCTGAACCTGGTGACCGGCTTCTTCGGCATGAATTTCGACGCCCTGCCGATGATCCACAGCGCCACCGGCGTCTGGATCACGATCGGCGTGATGGCCGTGATCGGCCTCGGCCTGGGCTCGTTCTTCTGGCGCAAGCGCTACCTGGGGACGCGCAGGTAGACCTCAGCCCCGCGACGCCTGCGCACGGCACGGCCCGAAGTTGACGTGGATCAACGTCGGTACGGATCGGTGTAGCCCAGCCGCAACAGCAGCTCGGTCTCGAGCGCTTGCATCGCGCGGGCGTCGGTCGCTCGCTGATGGTCGTGGCCCTGCGCATGCAGCGTGCCGTGGACCAGCAGGTGCGCGTAATGGGCTTCGATCGGCTTGCGCTGCGCGCGCGCTTCGCGCGCCACCACCGGCGCGCACAAGACCAGATCGGCCAGCACCGTGGGTTCGCGCTGGTAGTCGAAGGTCAGCACGTTGGTGGCGTGGTCCTGGCCGCGAAAGTCGCGATTCAGGCTGCGGCCTTCGGCCTCGTCGACGACGCGCACGGTGATTTCGGCCGGCACCCGCAGTGCGGCGCGGATCCAGCGCGCAACCTTGTGCCGGGCCAACAGCGCGCGATGCCGAGCCGTCGGGCTGCTGCAGCGACAGCGCGAGCGCGGTTCGCTCAACCGGCATCGCGCGGTTCGCTCGGGTGCACGCGCTCGTAGGCCTGCGACGATGCGCGCCACCAGCGGGTGGCGCACGACATCGGCCGCGGTGAAGCGCGTGAAGGCGATGCCCTCGACGCGACGCAGCACCTGCTCCGCTTGTACCAGGCCGCTCTCGGCGCCGCGCGGCAGGTCGATCTGGCTGACGTCGCCGTTGACCACCGCGCGGGCACCGAAGCCGATGCGCGTGAGGAACATCTTCATCTGCTCGGTTGTCGTGTTCTGCGCCTCGTCGAGGATGACGAAGGCGTGGTTCAGCGTGCGCCCGCGCATGAAGGCCAGCGGCGCGATCTCGATCAGGCCCTTCTCGAAGGCCTTGGTCACGCGCTCCAGGCCCATCAGGTCGTACAGCGCGTCGTACAGCGGGCGCAGGTAGGGGTCGACCTTCTGCGCCAGGTCGCCGGGCAGGAAGCCGAGCCGCTCGCCGGCCTCGACCGCCGGGCGCGTGAGCACGATGCGCTGGACCTGGCTGCGCTCGAGCGCATCGACCGCGCAGGCCACGGCCAGAAAGGTCTTGCCGGTCCCGGCCGGGCCGATGCCGAAGGTGATGTCGTGGCCGAGCATCTGGCGCAGGTACTGGCGCTGGTTGGGCGTGCGGCCCTCGAGGTCGGCACGCCGGGTGTGCAGCACGACCGCGGCGTCGGGCTCGGCGTCGGATTGCGGCGCGGCGCCGGCCGACGCCTCGGCCAGCGCCGCCTGCAAGGCTTCGGCACCGATCGGCCGCGCCGCTCGCTCGTACAGCGTGTGCAGCAGCGCCACCGCACGCTCGGCGGCGAGCCTTGCCGCCCTCGACGCGAAACGATTCATTGCGCCGCGCGATGGCCACGCCGAGCGCGGCTTCGATGGCTCGCAGATGGCCATCGAGCACGCCGCACAGGTGCGCCAGACGCGAGTTGTCGAGCGGAATGAAGGCGTGGCGAAGGATCAAGGCAAGGTCACGCAGGAACACACGAAGGCGTGAATTGTCGCCGTGCCGCCGCCGGCGCACCATCCTGCACAATGCCAGTCGACATGGCGCGATATGGATTCTTCGACCGGTGGCCGAGGCCGGCCCTGGCTGCGCTGCTCTGGCTGGCACTGGCCACGCCGGCGGTGCAGGCCCAAGCGCAGCCGCAGGCGTTGCTCGAAGCGCTGGCGGCAGACGACACCGGCCTGGGCCACTTTCCCGTCGAATCGACGCCGCGCGCGGTCAGCCTGCCCGACGACTGGGCGCGCAGCCGGCCCGCTCGTCAGCACGCCGCTGTGGTACCGGTTGCGCTTCGATGCCACCGACGCAGTCCGGACTGATCGGCCTGTACCTCGAGCGCGCATGCGCCAACGTGGAGGTCCAGCTCAACGGCCAGCAGTTGCACGCCGCCGGCCGCACGATCGATCCGATCTCGCTCGACTGCCAGCGCCCGCTGCTGCTGCCGCTGCCGGCGGCGCTGCTGCAGGCGGGCAAGAACACGCTCGACCTGCGGCTGTCGGGCTACGCGCTGCGACAGGTGGCATCGCACCAGCGCGCCGGCGCGCTGGCGGCGCCGCTGATCGGCGACTACGCCGCGCTCGCGGCGCGCGACGGCCGCGACAGGCTGCTGGCCGTGACGCTGCCGACGGTGGCGTCGGCGCTGTTGCTGCTGACGGCATTGCTGGCGCTGGTCGTGGCGCGCTCGAGCCGGCGCGACAGCCACCTGCTCTATTTCGCTGGCCTGGCCACGGGCTGGGCGCTGGTGACGGCCCGGCTGTGGTGGCATGACCTGCCGCTGTCCAACTTCGACAGCGAGTTGCTGCTGGCCTGCCTGCCTCCGCTGGTGGCGCTGGCCGCGGTGCAGTTCCTGATTCACTATGCGGGCTGGCGCTCGCGGCCGATCGAGGTCGCGCTTGTACGCGCAATGCGTCGCCGTGCCGGGCAGCCTGCTGCTGGCCGGCCCGCTGCGCGTGCACATGACCGCCAGTTCCTGGTACGTGCTGCTGGTGCTGCAGGTGCTGGCCGCGATGGCGTTCTACCTGTGGACGACATGGCGCACACGCCGGCGTGACTTCTGGGTCATGGCGGTGCTGCTCGGCGTGGCCGCGGCGATGGTCGGGCTCGAACTGGCGACCCAGCAGATCGGCCTGCCGTCGCCGTGGCGGCACCTGCCGCAGTTGCTGATGCCGCTGGCCTTCGTCGCCATGGGCCTGCACCTGGTGCAGCAGCAGGTCAACGAGCCGCTCGGCGGCGAGGCAGGCCGCCTGGCGCTCGGCGATCGCGCGCGCGAGGCCGGTGTGGCGATGGAAAAGAGCTATGCCGAGATGGTCGAGTTGCGCGTCGAACAAGTCACGCGGCAGGAGCGCAAGCGCATCGCCGGCGACCTGCACGACGACCTCGGCGCCAAGCTGCTGACCATCGTCCACACCAGCGACAGCGAGCGCATCTCGACGCTGGCCCGCGAGGCGCTCGAAGAAATGCGCCTGTCGGTGCGCGGCCTGACCGGCAAGTCGGTCAAGCTGATCGACGCCCTCGGCGACTGGCGCGCCGAGGTCGTCGGCCGGCTGTCGCAAACCGGCGTCGAGAGCGAGTGGAGTGCGCCTACCGAGGAACTGACGCAGTCGCTGTCGGCGCGCGCCTACGTGCAGACCACGCGCATCCTGCGCGAGGCCGTCAGCAACATCATCAAGCACAGCGGTGCGTCGCGCTGCTCGATCCGCTGCCTGGTCAGCAACGGCGACTTCCAGCTCGCGATCCAGGACAACGGCAGGGGCATTCCGCTCGAGCTCGATGGCCGGCTCGATCGCGGCCACGGCATGGCCAGCATGAAGCACCGCGCCAAACAATTGCAGGGTCAGTGCCTGGTCGAGTCCGGCCCCGGCTACGGAACCGTGATCCGCCTCACGTTACCGCTCGAGCCGCAGGCCAACCCGGCCTGACTCGCTGTTAGCATCTTATGGGCCCGTTTCAGGGCACCCAAAGGCCGACCATGAAGACGATTCTGCTGCTCGAAGACCTGCCCGAGATCCGTGCCTGGTTGAAGACGCTGGTGATGCAAGTCTTTCCCGACGGGCAGATTTCCGAGGCGGCGCGGGTGCACGACGCGATCGAATTGACCTCGGCCATCAAGTTCGATCTGGCGCTGGTCGATCTCGGCCTGCCCGACGGCTCGGGCGTCAGGGTGGTCGAGAAGCTGCGCGACACGCAGAGTGATTGCCAATCGGTGGTGGTCACCATCCACGACGACGACGAGCACCTGTTTCCGGCGCTGCAGGCCGGCGCCTTCGGCTACATCCTCAAGGAGCAGGCGCGCGAATTGATCATCGAACAACTGCAGCGCATGGCGCAGGGCGAGCCCCCGCTGTCGCCGTCGATCGCGCGCCGCGTGATCGCCTATTTCGCCGCCCAGACCAAACCGAAGCAGCCCGACCTGCTGCCCCATGTGTCGCTGACCGAGCGCGAGAGCGAAGTCCTGCTGCGTGTGGCCAAGGGTTACACGCTGCCCGAAATCGGCGTGCAGTTGGGCCTGTCGCGTCACACCATCGCCGACTACGTCAAGCAGATCTACCGCAAGCTCAATGTCAGCTCGCGTGCCGAGGCCGCGCTGGAAGCGCAGCGCCTGGGCTTGTTCCGTCGATGAAATGACGACCCCTAGCGCCCGCGGCCCGTGCCCGGGACCCGGGCCGCTTGGGAGCCGCCGGCGCTGGCCCGGTTGCCGATGATCGGGCGCCTCACCGGCACCCTGGCGGCCAAGGCGCCCCGCAATTGCTGGTCGATGCCGGTGGCGTCGGCTACGAGGTCGACGTGCCGATGAGCACGTTCTACAACCTGCCTGCCATCGGCGAACGCATCACGCTGCTGACCCACTTCGTGGTCCGCGAAGACGCGCAGCAACTGTTCGGCTTTCTCACCGGCGACGAGCGCTCGACGTTCCGGCTGTTGATCAAGATCAGCGGCGTCGGCCCGCGCACGGCGCTGTCGATCCTGTCCGGCCTGTCGGTCGCCGAGCTGGCGCAGGCCGTCGCGGCACAGGAGCCGGGCCGCCTGGTCAAGGTGCCCGGCATCGGCAAGAAGACCGCCGAGCGACTGCTGCTCGAGCTGAAGGGCAAGCTCGGCCCCGACCTGGCGCTGCCGGCCAGCACCTTGAGCGATGCGCAAGGCGACATCGTGCAGGCGCTGGTGGCGCTCGGCTACAACGACCGCGACGCGGCGGCGGCGCTGAAGGCGCTGCCCGCCGAGATCGGCGTCGCCGACGGCATCAAGCTGGCTCTGAAGGCGCTTTCGCGCTGATCAGTGCTTGTGCATCTCGCCGGCCGGCGCCGGCTTGTTCGTGACCTGCAAGACCACGTCGATCTCGCCCGCAGTCTCGAAGCGCAGCTTGACCGGCACCTTGTCACCGACCTTGAGCGGCGCCTTCAGCCCGACCAGCATCAGGTGAAAGCCGCCTGGTGCAAGCGTGACGCGCTTGCCCGCCGGCAGCTCGAGGGCCTTGATCTCGCGCATGCGCATGACGTCGCCTTCCATGCGCATCTCGTGCACCTCGACCGCGGCCGCGGCCGGCGTGCTGCCGCCCAGCAGCCGATCGGCCTTGCTGCCGCTGTTTTGAACGCTGAGGAAGCCGCCGCCCGCGCTCATGCCGGCCACGGTGGGACGAGCCCAGAGTTGGTCGATCTTCAGCGGGCCGCGCTGGAAGTCCTGCGCGGCGGCGGCCGTCGCAACCAGGATGCCGGCCAAGGCCAGTGTGAACAGGCGTCGGTGTTTCATCGGACGGATCATAACGACGTCAACCGATAATCCCGGCCATGACGATCCAGACCGACGACCTCGACGGCAGCGGACCGGCGCTGCGACGCGTGCTCAGCGCCGCGCCGGCGTCGCCCAACGAAGAGGCCATCGAACGCGCGCTGCGGCCCAAGGCGATGGCCGACTACATCGGCCAGTTGAAGGCGCGCGAGCAACTCGAGATCTTCATCGGCGCGGCCAAGATGCGCAGCGAGGCACTCGACCACGTGCTGCTGTTCGGCCCCCCGGGGCTGGGCAAGACGACGCTGTCGCACATCATTGCCGCCGAACTCGGCGTCAACCTGCGCCAGACCTCGGGGCCGGTGCTGGAAAAGCCCAAGGACCTGGCCGCCATCCTGACCAACCTCGAGCGCAACGACGTGCTCTTCATCGACGAGATCCACCGCCTCTCGCCGGTGGTCGAGGAAATCCTCTACCCGGCGCTGGAGGATTACAAGATCGACATCCTGATCGGCGAAGGCCCGGCGGCACGCTCGATCAAGCTCGACCTGCAACCCTTCACCTTGGTCGGGGCCACGACCCGCGCCGGCATGCTGACCAACCCGCTGCGCGACCGCTTCGGCATCGTCGCCCGGCTCGAGTTCTACACCCCCGACGAGCTGGCGCGCATCGTGCACCGCTCGGCCGGCCTGCTTGCGGTGCCGATCGATGCGGCCGGCACGTTGGAGATCGCGCGCCGCGCCCGCGGCACGCCGCGCATCGCCAACCGCCTGCTACGCCGGGTGCGCGATTACGCCGACGTCAAGGCCAGCGGCCGCATCGACAAGGCCGTCGCCGACGCCGCGCTGGCGATGCTCGACGTCGATCCGCTGGGCTTCGACGTGATGGATCGCAAGCTGCTCGAAGCCGTGGTGCACCGCTTCGACGGCGGCCCGGTCGGGCTGGAAAACGTGGCCGCGGCGATCGGTGAGGAGGCCGGCACGATCGAGGACGTGATCGAGCCGTATCTGATCCAGCAGGGCTTCCTGCAGCGCACACCGCGCGGGCGCATCGCCACGCTGGCGGCCTACCGGCACCTCGGCGTGGCCCCGCCAACGAGCGCGGGCGATCTGTTCTAGGGCCTCTGTTCACACTGCAAGCGGCAGTGCGAACGGATCCTAGAGCAGGTCTTCGATCACCAGGCGGTGGTACTTCTCGGCCATCAACGCGCCGTGCCCCTTGACGACGTCGGCCACGCGCTGGTGCTGGCTGTCCTCGGGCGCGAACACGATCAACCAGCTCGCGCCGTCCTTGGCCAGCGCCTGGTACTTGCGCATCAACGCGACCTCGTAGCCAAAGCCGGCGAAGTCGCTGGCCTTGGACAACATGCGGTCCATCTCGTCGTCTTCCTCGGTGGCGCTGTATTCGAGGATGTCTTCCGCGGCAAAGCCGGCGGCGCGCAGGTCACTCACTGCACGCGCTGCGCGCTCGTCGTCGGGCATCGCCACCACCACGTGACCGATCGGCTTGAAGGTGCCGAAGGATTGCGGATGATCGGCCTTGGTCATGCGCTTGATCGCCATGTTGCACCCCGGGTGGGAGCCGGACACGGCGCCAGCATAGGCCGCCGATGCGCGGCGTCAATCCCGTCTCGTCAGGCCCGTGCGCCGGCCTGGGATTGCGCCGGCTGATCGAGGTGTGTGGTGTCGCCCCAGCCGACCAGCACGAAGCCTTCATCGCTGGCCAACAGGCGGTTGATGCCGGCATTGCCCAGTTGCCAGCTGCGCGGTGCGTCGAGCGCCACCCGCGCCGCAGCGCGGTACAGCACGTCGAGCACGCCGCCATGGGCCACGACGGCAATGTGCTGGCCGCGGTGCCGCGTGGCCAGCGCGCTGACGGCGGCGACGACGCGCTGGTAGAACACCTGCAGCACCTCGCCCCCGGCGGGGCCGAAGCTGGCGTCCCGCTGGCGCCAGCGCCGGGCCTGATCTGGGTAGCGCGACTCGACCTCGGCGTAGGTCAGGCCCTCGAAGATGCCGAAGCCGCGTTCGCGCAACCCGGCATCGGTGCGGACCGCCACGCCCGCCGCGCTGGCCAGCGCTTGTGCGGTGTCGCGGGCCCGGGCCAGGTCGCTCGAATAGACGGCGTCGAAGGCTTCGTCGGCACAGGCCTGTGCCAGACGCTGGGCCTGCCAGCGGCCGACGTCGTCCAGCCCGATGTCGAGCTGGCCCTGGATGCGCAGGGCCGCGTTCCATGCCGTTTGCCCGTGGCGCGTGGCCAGGATGCGGGTGGCTTGCTGCGTCACCCCATCAGCCGGCGGTTGAGGGTGTAGGTGCCCGAGTGCGTGGCTGCCTCGAGCACCTTGCCGGCCAGCGCCTCGCGCACCTGCGTCCCGTTGAACGTGTCGGTCACTGGCATGCGCTCGGACGTCGTGGCGTAGAGCGTGAAGACGTAGTGGTGAACCAGCGAGTCGTTGAACGGCGGGAACGGGCCGTCGTAGCCGAAATAGTTTCCGGCCATCTGCGCGTCACCGGCAAACCAGCCGGTGTAATCGTTCAGTCCTTGCCGCGCGCCGTGCAGGGCGCCCGGTCCCGGTTTGCCGCGAGGCGTAAAGCCGCGGCTGAACTCACCCTCCGCGATCTGCATCAGGGTCGGCGGCAGATCCACCAGCAGCCAATGGAAGAAATCCACCCGTGGCAGATCGCTGGGGATTTCGCGGTCGGGCTGGTTGACGTCGTCGGGCTTGCTCGGAACGTCGAAGTCGTGGCAGATCAACACCAGCGAACGGGTCGCCGGCGGCACTTCACTCCAAGCCAGGTGCGGGTTGAGGTTGTCGGAGAAGGTCACGCCGCCTGCCGCGTCGAGTCTTCCGGCGGCGTAACGCGCGGCGATGCGGTCGCCGTTGGCCCAGCTGTTGCTCCACAGTTTCATGATTGCGCTCAGGTTCCCCAGACGATGACTTCGCGTGCAGCCTGGCAGCGGCGCAGCATCTCCACCAGCGGCCACACGCGCTGGCGCAGCGCGACCGCGTCGCCGCCGCGTCCTGCCGTGCCGGTCTCGGCGGCATCGCCGGCGGCCTCCGGGTTACGGCGCGCAGCGTCATCGGCCGCCACCGCTGCCTGCAGCGCGGCAATGATGGCCGCCATCGCGTCGACTTCGAAGATGCCGCGCGGCGCGGGCTCGCGGCCGAGCAGACGCAGCACCTGGTCACCATTGGGACCCAACATGATCACGTCGCCGGCCGCCTTGGACTTGAACTTGTAGAGCATCAGCCGGTATAGATGTAGTCGCGCGTGAACGGGTAGGTCGATTGTGCCCCCGGTATCGCACCCGCCGTCAGGTCGCCCGACGGTTTGGTGGCCAGCACCTGGTGCAGCGACATCCAGCCGCGTTCGAAAGCCATCGCGCTGCCAGCCAGGTACAAGCGGTAGGCGCGCAGCACGCGTTCGTTGGTCAGTTGGCTTGCCTCGTGCAGTTGGCCTTCGAGCCCATCCGACCAGGCCCACAACGTGCGCGCGTAGTGTGGGCGCAGGTTCTCGATGTCGACCGCCTCCCAGCCGGCTTCGGCCATCGTGGCCAGCACGTGCGACACGTGCAGCAATTCGCCACCGGGAAAGATGTAGCGGTCGATGAACTCGCCGATCCCGGCGCCAAGCTGCGTGTTGCGCGTGCCGCCGGCCGTGATCCCATGGTTCAGCAGCAGCCCGCCGGGAGTGAGCAGGCGCAGCAGCTTGGCAAAGTAGCCCGGCAACTGTGCCCGCCCGACATGCTCGAACATGCCGATCGAGGCGATCTTGTCGAACGACTGGGCGTCGGGCAACTCACGGTAATCCATCAGCTCGACGTGCACGCGGCCGGTCAATCCGCGCTCGCCGACCAGCCGCTGCACATGCGCGTGCTGGTTCTTCGACAAGGTGATGCCGGTCGCGTACACGCCGTAGTTCTCGGCGGCCCACAGCAGCAGGCCGCCCCAGCCGGCACCGACATCCAGGAATCGCTCGCCCTCGCGCAGCGCCAACTTGCGGCAGATGTGGTCGAGCTTGGCTTCCTGCGCCCGGGCCAGCTGGGCCGCCGGCGGGTCGCCGGGGGTGGCGCTGCCGGCACGCCAGTAGGCGCAGGAATAGACGCGCCGTGGATCGAGCCACAGGGCATAGAAATCGTCGGAAACGTCGTAATGGAATTGGACCTGGCGCGCGTCGGCATCCGGCGTGTGGCGCGTCGACGAGCGCGCGTGGCGAAGCAGATTGCGCCACCAGGTCAGCACGCCGACCGGCCCGGCCTTCACGCGCGGCCTGGTCGGGTCGCCGCCGACGAGGCCGGCGGCGGTGATCGCGATGTCACGCATGCTACCGTGCAGCTCGATCCGGCCTTCGACCCAATCCTGCGCCAGGTTCCCGACGCTGCCGGCCGCCACATGCGCCAGCGGCGTCCAGTCGGCCAGGGTCAGGCGCACGCTGGCATCGCCCGCACCCAGCCGCCGGCCACCCGGCAACAGCACCGCCAGCCCCGGTGCCTGGGCGGCGATCTTGCTTTCGACGAGGCGGGCCAGTGGGTTCATCGTGCGCACTTTACGTACGGATCGGCCTGCGAAGCAAGACCTGGCGCTAGCAGTCCCACCGGCGCGACGCCCGCCGCTTGCGGCTACGCCTTGCCGGCGGTCTGCACTTCGTCAAGCGCGGGGTGAAACGCGAACACGACCGGCGTCCAAGCCTCAGCGCGCGATGCGCGTGGAAAGCACGATGGCCGAGGTCGTACGCTCGACGCCATCGAGGGCACCGATGCGGTCGATCAGGCGGTCGAGGGCACCGATCGAATCGGCGGCCAGGACCGCGATCAGGTCGAAGGGGCCGCTCACCGAATGCAGCGTGCGCACCTCGGCGATGCGCCGCAACGCCGCCTCGATGGCCGCACCCTGTTTGGGCCGGGCGGTGATCAGCACATGCGCACGCACCAGCGCCGCTTCGGCTTCGACGGGCACGACCACGGTGTAGCCGACGATGGTTCGCGACTGCTCGAGCCGAGCCAGTCGGCTTTGCACCGTGGTGCGCGCGAGGTCGAGCCTGCGCGCCAACTCGGCCGTGCTGGCGCGGGCGTTGTCGCGCAGCAAGGCGAGCAGGGCGCGGTCGGTGTCGTCCAGTGCGATTTCAGTCATAGTGCCGAATTATGTCGTCATGTTGCCAGAAGAATCCCGGCATTACGTCGTGTTGTTGGCTGCCTTTTGCACGAACTGCAGGCAGGATGGGCGTCATCCCAGGGGAGTGCGAGATGCAGACGAAAGACATCCTTGTCATCGGCGCCGGCAAGATCGGCCAGGTGGTGGCCGACCTGCTGGCCGGCAGCGGCGACTACAGCGTGACGCTGGCCGACCGCGACGCAGCCGCGCTCGACGCACTGGGCTCATCCGCGTTGGCCGACTCGCGCGTGCAACGCCTTGCGCTCGACGTCGCCGACGACACCAGCCTGCAACGCGCGCTCGACGGTCGCTACGCCGTGCTCAGCGCAGCGCCGTTCCACCTGACCGAGCGCATCGCCGAAGTCGCGCGTGCCACTGGCGTGCATTACCTCGACCTGACCGAAGACGTGGCCAGCACACGCCGCATCCGCGCCCTGGCCGAGGGTGCCCGCAGCGCGTTGATCCCCCAATGCGGGCTGGCGCCGGGCTTCATCGCCATCGTGGCGGCCGACCTGGCCGCGCGCTTCGAGCGCCTGGATACGGTGCGCCTGCGCGTCGGCGCGTTGCCGGCCTACCCCAGCAACGCGTTGAACTACAACCTGACCTGGAGCACCGACGGCGTCATCAACGAATACATCGAGCCCTGCGAAGCCATCGTCGACGGCCGTCGCACCGAGGTCCCGGCACTGGAAGAGCGCGAAGAGTTCGCCCTCGATGGCGTGCTCTACGAAGCCTTCAACACCTCGGGCGGGCTGGGCACATTGTGCGAAACGCTGGAAGGCAAGGTCCGCACGCTGAACTACCGCACCATCCGCTACCCCGGTCATGCCGCGATCATGAAGGCCCTGCTGCACGATCTGCGTCTGCGCGACCGCCGCGACGTGCTCAAGGACATCCTGGAGAATGCGGTGCCGACGACGACGCAGGACGTGGTCATCATCTTCGTCACCGTGGCCGGCTGGCGCGAAGGCCGGTTGGTGCAGGAGACCTATGCGCGCAAGATCTACAGCGCAATGGTCGGCGGCCAGATCCGCAGCGCGATCCAGATCACGACCGCGTCGAGCCTGGCCGCGATGCTCGACCTGCTGGCCCAGGGCACGCTGCCGCATCAGGGCTTCCTGCGCCAGGAGGACGTCAAGCTGACCGACTTCCTCGGCAACCGCTTCGGCGCCGTGTACGCGCCGGCCCAGACGCACTGATCCGACAGCCTCGCGCGGCCGCGGACTCAGGCGCGTATCTTGCGCACCGCGCCGATCCACTTCTCGAAACCGGCCATCAGGTCGGTCATGAACTTGCGCGTGACCTCGTCGGTGCAGCGACCGCTGGCGAGGTCGAACTTGGTCTGCGCCATGCCGATGAAGACTTCGGGCTTGGCCTGCACCATCGCGTTGAGGTAGAGCAGGATCTTGCGCAGGTCGTACTGCATGCGTGCGCCGCCCAGCGGGCCACCCGACGCGCTGGCGATCGCCACCGGCTTGAGGGCCCACGGCTGGTCGTCGCCGCGGCTCAGCCAGTCGAGCACGTTCTTCAGTCCGCCCGGCACCGAGAAGTTGTACTCGGGCGTCACGATCAACACGCCATCGGCGCGCCGGATGCGCTCGCGCAGTGCCGCCACCGGCGGCGGCAGGCCGCGGGCGAGCACATCGCCGTCGAACAGCGGCAGGTCGCGCCATTCGACGACCTCCAGCGCCATCGAGGCGGGCAGGCATTCGGCGGCGAGCTTCATCGCCATGCGGTTGAAGGACGCCGCGCGCAGACTGCCGCACAGGCCGACGATGTCGAGAGTGGTCATGGGTTCGCAGTGGCTTCGTTGAGTGTCAATCGGCGGGCTTGTCGAGCTTTGCTGCCGTCCAAGGCGACGCCCCCGAACGCAAGATGTCATTGTGGTCGCCGAGCAGCGGCGGCGCCGTCACGTCGAGCGCGCGCTCGCCGTCGAAGCTGACCGGCGAACGCACGGTACGCCAGCGCGTGCCGTCCGGCCGGCCGGGGTACGGCGCATCGACGAAGAGCTGCAGGTGCCGGGCCTGCGGATCCTCGGGCACTTCATTGGTGTCGTAGACCGGCGCGTAGGGCACGTCGAGCGCCTCCAGGCGGCGGCACCATTCGGCGCGCACGCGGCCGCGAAACAGCGTGCTCAACAACTCGATCATTTCGGGCTGGTGCGTGATGCGTGCCTCGCGGCTGGCGAAGCGCGGGTCGTCGAACAGGGTGGGCCGCTCGATCGCCGTGGCCAGGCCCTGCCAGAACTTCGGCGGCGACGACATGTGCAGCGCGATCCACTTGCCGTCTGCGCAGGGCAGCACGTAACTCTGTGACACGCTCGGGCGGCTGAACGGGCCCATCACCTCGCCCTCGGAGAACAGGTGCGTGAAGGCGTCGAGGTTGAAGTGCGTCATGGCCTCGAACATCGAGACCTCGACGCGGCGCCCTGTCGACGTCTTCTGTCTCTCGCGTTCGAACAAGGCGCCGAGGATGCCGTAGGCCGCATAGAAGCCGGTGATCGAGTCGGCCAGCGCCGGGCCCACCACGCGCGGATTGGCGGGATTGATCAGCAGCTTCAGGAAGCCGCTTGCCGCCTGCGCCACCGTGTCGTAGCTCGGCCGCGCGGCCGCCGGGCCGTCGGGGCCGAAGCCGCTGATCGCGCAGTAGATCAGGCGCGGGTTGATCTCGCGCAGCCGGGCCTCGCCGGCGCCGAGCTTCTCGGCCACCCCCGGGCGGAAGTTCTGGATGTAGACGTCGGCCTCGGACACCAGGGCCTCGAAGCGCGCCAGGTCGCCCGGCTCGCGCGTATCGAGGGTGACGCTCTTCTTGTTGCGGTTGTAGGTCTGGTAGTGCGGGCTGTAGGTGCCGCCGCGGAAGGCGCGGAACGGGTCGCCGGCGGGCTGCTCGACCTTGATCACGTCGGCACCGAGGTCGGCCAGCAGCATCGACGCCGCCGGACCGGTGATGAAGGTGCCGTGCTCGACCACGCGCACGCCTTGCAGGACCTTGGCCACTGCCTTCACTCCGTGTGCATGGTCTTCAGCGTCACGCCGGCCGGCAGCTCGCCGGTGTAACGCTGCTCGCGCGAAGCCTGATACGACAGCGCGAAGCCGATCGGATGGGACAACTCCTCGGTCAGGTGGCCGATCAGTCCGGCGCAGCGCGCCAGGATCGGCACGCCCTTGAGCGCCTCGGCCGGAAAGCCGACGTCGAGCATCACGGCGGGGATCGCTGCCGACACGTTCAGCCGCAGGTCGCGGCCGGTGATGGCGGGCAGCACCTTCTCCACTGCCTCGGCAATGGCGATGAAGTGCCCCGGCGTGGCCGCCTCGACCGCCACCGCGAACAGCCGCGCCACGCGCGGATCGCGCGCCTTGTGCAGTGGGTGGCCGTAGCCAGGAACCGCCTGCTTGGCCGCGCGCACATCGCGCACGACCTCGCTGGCGGCGTCCTCGAGTGAGAGCGACTTGTCGCGGGCCAGCGCGTCGACGCGCAGGAACAGCCGCCCCGCCGCTTCCGACGAGCCGAGGATCACCGAGCCGCAGCCCAGGATGCCGGCGGCCACCGCGCCCTGGATCGCATCGGGTGCAGCGGCCAGCGTCATGCGGCTGGCCTGCACGCTGGGCACCAGTCCATGCTCGGCGATCGCCACCAGGGTGGCATCGAGCACGCGGCTGGCCATGGCGCTCGGGCGCTGCCCGGTGACCAGCAGCCAGAAGTAGTCGGTGAACGAAACCTTGCCGATCAGGTCGCGGCACAGGTCGGCGCCGCGCACGACGATGGTTTCATCGTCGCTGCCGCAGATCGCCGATGCGACGATGGTGGTCTTGCCAATCTTCATCGGGCGGGCCTCAGGCTGTAGGAGCGAGCGCGAAGTCGTAGCTCGCGCTGTGGAAGGGTTTGTCCATCGTGCGCCCGTCGGGCGCCTTGCCCGCGGCATGCCGGGTGTAGGGCACGATCAGGCTGTCGCGCACGCCGAACACCGCGTCCGAATCGAGGTACGGACTGTCGGCGGCGAACAGGTGTGTCGTCAGCGGCACAAAGCCGTCGCGGTAGACCATCATGTGGATGTGGCCCGGCCGATTCGGGTGGCGGCCCATCGCGCGCAGCATGTCGCCCACCGGGCCGTCGTCGGGCACCGGATAGAACGTGGGCTTGATCGACCAGAAACGGTAGCGGCCTTCGTCGTCGGTGTGAAAGCGCGCACGCAGCTGCATGCCGGCGTCGCCGTCCTTCTGCATGTCGTAGACGCCCTCGCCGTCACCCGACCATACGTCCAGACAGCAGCGCGCGATCGGCCGGCCATGGGTGTCGGTGACGCGGCCGCTGTAGTAGGCCGGCTCGCCCGGCATGCCCTTGCCGATGTCGCTGCCCAGCGGCAGCTCGGGCGCGCCGACCCAGTAGAAGGGGCCCTGCACCGTGGCCTCGGTCGGCTTGGCGCTGGCGCCCTTGTCGGCCAGCGCCCGCGCCGAACGCCGCGCTTGATCGAGCTGCACCACCAGCATCGACAAGCCCAGCGTGTCCGACAGCAGGATGAACTCCTGCCTCTTGTCGTCGCAGGTCTGGCCGACGCGCGTCAGGAACTGGATGGCGGCCATCCATTCGTCGGGCTCGAGGTCGATCTCGCGCGCCAGCGCGTGCAGGTGGCGGACTACCGCGCTGATGACTTGCTTGAAGCGCGGGTCGGCGTCGTCGGCGAGGCGGTCGAGCACGGCCTGGGTGATGTCTTGGGTCTGGTGCTGGGTCATGGTTGGGTCTCGTTGCATGCTCGGCCGGCGCGCCGGCGCGGGCTCAGTTGGGGTTGAACAGATCTTGCGCGATACCGGCTGCGCTGAATACGTAGTCGCGCGAGGCTTCGAGCTGCTGGCGCAGGCGCGGCAGGTCGACGTCGAGCAGCCGCCCTTTCCACTTGCGCACCTTGCCGGCGACGATCACCGTCTCGACGTTGCTGCGGTCCATCAGCGACACGACCGCGCCCGGCACGTGGTTGAGCGGCGCGACGTTGATGGCCTGTGCGTCGAGGATGATGATGTCGGCCTCCTTGCCCGGCGTCAGCGAGCCGACCTTGCCGTCCAGCCGCAGGGCCTTGGCGCCGTTCATCGTGGCGTAGCGCAGCACGTCGCGCGTGTTCAGCAAGGCCGGAGTTCCGGGGGCCGGTGTCGGCCACTGGTTCGGATAGACGAAATCCCCTTGCTCGAGAATCATCTGGTTCACCATCATGCGCTGCATGTTCATCATCGAGCGCATCTGGGTGAAGAAGTCCGCCGTCATCGTGCACTCTACGTCCACGCTCAGCGACGGCTCGATGCCCAGGCTCTGCATCTTCAGGATCGGCGGCATGCCGTGGCGCATGTTCATCTCGATCGGGACGGCCAGCGAGACCTGCGCGCCGGCATCCTTGACCCCCTGCCAGCCCATGTCGGACATCCCGGTCATGTGGATGAACAGGTTGTCCGGACCGAGGCCGATGTGGCCGTTGCCGCCCGTTCCAGCGGCCAGCTCGTCAAGAATCGGCCGGATGCCGAACGGCGAGAGGATATGCGCCGCGATCTGCAGCCCGAGCTGGCGCCCGATCGTCCAGGACTGGTCGGTCGTCGCGTCGCCGAGGTAGACCTCGCCGCCCATGATCATGTGCACGAGCTGATCGCTCGACGAGAACCACTGCTTCTTGATGCGGGGCGCATCGGTCGGATATTGGTTGCCGGCAACGCCACCCGCGCTCTCGAAGTAGCCGAACGCGGCGCGGCGCCCGGTATCGAACAGCGCCTGGATCGCGGCGTCGGAGTGCTGCGGCGAGTGATGGATCTGCGAGATGTCGTGCACCGTCGTCACGCCGTCGTCGAGCTGCGACAGGCCGCCGAACAGCTCGTTGATGTACACGTCCTGCGGCCGGTACACCGGCGCGAACTTGAGCAGGATGTACTCGTAGTAGGTCCGGTTGGCGCTCGGCGAGCCCGACCCGTCGTTGATCAGCACGCCGTCGGCCAGGAAGCTGCGCAGCGCGGTCTCGAACTGGTGGTGGTGCGTGTCGATGAAGCCCGGCATCACGATGCGCCCGCGCGCGTCGATCACCGTGGCGCCGCCGGCATGCAGGTTGGGGCCGACGGCGACGATCTTCTTGCCTTCGATCAGCACGTCGGCCTGCGCGAAGTCGCCGACCTTCGGATCCATCGACATCACCGCGCCGCCGCGGATCAGGATGCGCCGCCCCTGGCGGCCGCTGTCTTCGGGTTCACGCTCGTTGTCGGCCCTGGCCGCACTGGCGAACAGCCCCGTCGCGGCCGCCGCGCCCGTGGCCATGCCGGCCTTGAGGAAGCCGCGGCGCGGGTTCCAGCGCGCGCCGTCGTCGTCGTGATTCTGCGGCTGGCCTTGGTCACACAGTTTGCACATGGTCCTTGTCTCCTCGTTGAGTTGACGGGATGTCACGGTCGGCGCGGGCCCGGCCGGCCTCGGGTTGAGCTTCGTAATCGACCTGGTGGCGTGTGCTGCGCAGGTCACCCAGCACCTGACGCACGCGCAGGTGCTCGGGGTGCTGGGCATAGTCGGCCAGCGCCTGGCGCGACGCGAACTCGGTGTAGAGCACGACGTCGCAGGCGTAGTCGATGCGGCTGTCGTCGATGCCGACCTCCAGGTACAGCAGCCCGGGAATGCGCCCGCGCAGCGACTCGAACTCGGACTTCAGCAGCGCCAGGTTGCGCGCCCGGCCGGCGGCGTCGTCGCCGCGCACGTTCCACATCACGATGTGTTTGATGATGGTCATGGCGGTGGGGCAAGACCGGCGCGCTGCGGCCACAGATTCACGAAGGCGTGGATCTCGATGCCGGCGTACAAACCGGCACACGTGAACGGCTCGTCGGCCAGCCAGGCGTGGGCGGCTTCACGGCTGTCGAAGTCAATGGCCAGCAGGCTGCCGATCATCGTCACGCCGTCATCGTGGGTCAGCGGGCCGGCAAAGGCGATGCGCTCGGCCACCGCGGCGAGGTAGGCCTTGTGCGTGGGGCGCAGGCGCTGGCGCAGCGTGGCACTGTCGGGCTTGTCGAGCAGGCGAAAGACGTAGATCACGTGTGCGACCCTCAGACGCCGAGATAGGCCAGACGGATCTCGTCGCGCTGCATCAGCTCGTCGGGCGTGCCCTCGGCCACCATGCGGCCCTGCTCGAGCACGTAGGCGCGGTCGGCCACACGCAGCGCCATCGCCACGTTCTGCTCGACCAGCAGCACGGCAGTGCCCTCCTCGTTGACGCGGCGGACTGCGGCAAACATCTCCTGCACGATCAGCGGCGACAGGCCGAGCGAGGGCTCGTCGAGCAGCAGCAGGCGCGGCCGCGTCATCAGCGCGCGGCCGATCGCCAGCATCTGCTGCTGGCCACCAGACAGCTCGCCGGCCGGCTGCGCCAGCTTGACCTTCAGCGCCGGAAAGAGGGCCAGCACCGCCTCGAGCGACTCGGGGCGCCGCGCCTTCGCCGTGGCGAGCAGGCTGCCGATCTCGAGATTCTCGAGCACGCTCATCGAGCTGAACAGGCGCCGCCCCTCGGGCACGATCGCGATCCCGGCTTCGCAGAAGCGGTGCGGCGGCAGCGCCGTGATGTCACGGCCCTCGAAGACGATGCGGCCGCCTGATCCAGGGGTCGCGCGCAGCATGCCGGCCAGCGTGTTGATCAAGGTCGTCTTGCCCGCGCCATTGGGCCCCACGACGCACAGCAGCTCACGCTCGCGCAAGTCGAATGTCACGCCCCACAGCGCTGGCGCGCGCCCGTAGGCCACCTGCAGGTCGCGCACCTCAAGCATGCTTGCACTCCGGCATCGGCAGCACTGCCGGAGGTGCGCGCGGGGTTGCCATCTGCGGCTGGCCGAGGTAGGCCGCCATCACTTCGGGGCGCCGCATCACCTCGGACGCCGCGCCCTCGGCCAGCAGTTCGCCATGGTCGAAGACGACGACGCGGTCGGTCAGCGCCATCACCGCGCGCATCACATGCTCGACGAAGACCACCGTCGAGCCCTGGTCGCGGATGCGCCGCACCAGGGCCACCGCAGCGTCGATCTCGCTCGGCGTCAGGCCGCACAGCACCTCGTCGAGCAGCACCAGGCGCGGGCGCGACGCCAGCGCACGCGCGAGTTCGAGGAACTTGCGCTGGTGCAGGTTGAGCTCGTCGGGGCGCGCGTGGGCCTTGTCCTGCAACCCGGTGAAGGCCAGCCAGGTCATGGCCTCACGGCGTGCTATGGCCGGAGACGAGACGCCGCCGCCGAACAGCGTGGCCAGCGCGACGTTGTCGAGCACCGTCTGGTGACTGAAGGGCCGCGGGATCTGGTAGGTGCGCGAGATGCCGGCGCGCGCGATGCGGTGCGCCTCGCGGCCGGCCAGCTCCCGGCCTTCGAAGACCACGCTGCCGCTGCTGGGCAGGTAGTGGCCGGTGACGACGTTGATGAAGGTCGACTTGCCCGAGCCGTTGGGGCCGAGCAGGCCGAGGATCTCGCCACGCCGCACCTCGACGTCGACGCCGGCCAGGGCCTGTACGCCGCGGAAGGACTTGGCCAGGCCGTTGACCTTGAGCAGTACCTCGCCCGGCGCGACGGCGGCCGGCGGCACCGGGGACGGCTCGACGGCCAACGGCGTCGCAGGCGCCGGTCGGCGCCGCGCGAGCGCGCGCTGGAAGCGCGGCAGGATGCCGTCGGGCATGAACAGGATCGCAGCGATCAGGATCGCACCGGTCATCGCCTTGCCGGCCACCGCATGGTTGGCGGCGGTGAAGCTGTACAGCAGCAAGGTGATCGCGACCGCGCCGACGGCGGGCCCAGCCCAGTGGCGCGTGCCGCCGAGCACGCTCATCAGCACCACGGTCAGCGGCACGGTGATCGTGAACACATCGCCCACCGTCACGTAGTTCAGGAACAGGGCGTGGATGCCGCCGGCCACTCCCGCCAGCGCACACGAGACGCCCAGCGCGACCAGCTTGTAGCGGTAGGTCGGCACGCCCATCACCTCGGCGGCGTCCTCGTCGTCGTGGATCGCAAAGAGGCCGATCCCGAGCTTGGACACGGCGATACCCCAGGCCACCAGCATCGTCAGGGTCGCGGCAGCGAGCGCCAGCAGGTAGAAGGTGGACGACTGAGTGGGGCCGATCTTCGGCACCGCCACGGCCGCGAGCGACACGCCGTTGCCGCCGTCGATCGGCGTGTTGACGATGATGGTGCCGACGACAAAGGTCACCGCCAGCGTCAGCAGCGCGAAGACCTCGCCGCGGATGCCCTTGACGCGGAACACGATCGCGCCGAGCGCGACGCCGAGCACGCAGGCCACCGCAGCGGCCACCGGCAGGGTCCACAGGAAGGGCCAGTTCCAGCGCGACATCAGGGTCGCGCTGGTGTAGATGCCGGCACCGAAGAAGGCGCCGTGACCGAACGAAAAGTAGCCGGCGTAGCCCGACAGGATGTTCCAGGAGGTCGCCAGCACGAGCCAGTGCAGGATCAGGTAGAGCAGCGAGTCGTAGAAGGCCGGCAGGCCGAGCGCCGGCAGGAAAGCCAGCGCGATGGCCGCGCCGACGATCGCTAGCGGCGTGCGCGGAATCGTCATGCGGCTCGCCCGGGACGGAACAGCAAGATCGCAATGAGAAGGGTGAACGACACGAGCGGCGCCCAGGACGGCGCGGTCACCGCCATCGTCACCGCCTCGGACACGCCGATCACCACGCCTGCGATCAGGGGAGCCAGCGCGCGGCCCAGCCCACCCAGCATCACCGCGGCGAAGACGACGCCGATCCAGGCATAGATCTGCGACGGCGCGAGCGTGAAGCCGAGCGCCAGGCACACGCCCGCCACGCTGGCCAGCGCCGAGCAGGTGCCGGCCAGCAGCAGCGCGTTGCGCCGCTGGTTGATGCCGAAGGCGGCCGCGATCGGAGCATCTTCGGCCGAGGCGCGCAGCGCCTTGCCCAGGTCGGTGTAGCGAAGCACCGCCCACACGCCGAAGGACAGACCCACGGCCAGCACCAGCGTGATCAGCTCGGGCAGCGGCACGTACAGACCGACGACCTTGAAGCGGTGTTCGCCGTAGGCCGACTCGAGCTTGCGGAAGTCGGCGGTCCAGATGGTCTGGATCAGGGCCTCGACGATGCCGGCCAGGCCAAAGGTCAGCAGCAACGAGTTGAAGGGCGTGATCGCAAACCGCATCATCGCCGCGTGCAGGCCTGAGCCGATGGCGAAGAACAGCGGCACGATGATCAACAGCGTCAGCAGCGGGTCCATGCCCATCGTCGCCAGCTGGTAGCACAGGTAGGCGGCCAGGAAGGCGAAGGCGAAGTGGCCCAGGTTGATCAGGCGCAGCAGGCCCCACGACAGGCTCAGGCCGAGCCCGAGCAAGCCGTAGAGCGCACCGACAAAAACGCCCGAAAGGATGCTCTGCGCCAGCAAGGTGGCGCTCGGCATGGTGAAACCCGACATGTCAGTACCGCTCGGCCGCCCGAAGGTACTGACGCGCCCCTAGGGCCACGCAGGGGCCCCTCCGGGGCCTTGGGGGCCGCGAGAGCAACGAGCTTGGGGGCCAGCTCATTTTCAGTTCGCTTGCAGCGAAACCCCGGGCATCGCGTGCGACTTCGGCCACACCACGGACCACTTGCCGCCCTGCACCTGTTTCACGCGCATCAGGTCGTCGCCGTATTGGCCCATGCCGTCGAAGCGCAGCCGGCCCTGGAGGGTGTCGACACGGTTGGCCTTGAGCCAGGCGCCAATCGCCTTGTCGTCCAGGCTCTTCGTGGCCACCACGCCGGCCTCCAGGATCTGCCACGCCGTGTAGCTGGCGGCGGCCTGCACCTCGACCGAAATGTCGGGGAAATTGGCGGCCTTCGCGCGCTCGTGATAGAGCCTGATGAACTCGGCCGCGCCGGGCGCGTTGGTGAAGGGCGCATGCTCCTCGAAAATCGTCACCGACAGCGCGTTCTTCGCCTCCGGCAGCGTCACCAGCGGGCCCGGCGCAGGGTAGAGGTAGAAGTGCTGCGGCGGCACGTAGTCGATCTTCTTCATCGCGTCGAGCAGCATGTTGCCTTCCAGGCCGATCGCGCCCACCCACACGAAGTCGGGCTTGGCGTCCTTCACGCGATTGGCAATCGGGCCGAAATCGCGGTTGCCGAAGTCCCACTCCAGGAACAGCACTTCGGTGAGGCCGCGCTTCTTGATGGCCTCGCGCGCACCGGCCGACATGAACTGGATCGGCGGGAACTTGCTCGTCACCACGGCAATCGTCTTGGGCGGCTTGGGGCCGGCGGCCAGGGCGTCGAACACGGAACTGGGCACCGAGTTGCCCGGGTCGGTACCGAGCGACCAGGCCGGGAACGAATTCTCGTACTTGGCCAGCGCCGGAATGCCCAGGGTGTGGTGCACCAGCACCTTGCCGTAGCGCTGTGCCACGCCCATCGCCGACAGGATGCCCGGCGTGGCGTAGGGGCCCATCAGCAGGTCGACCTTGTCGACCGTGACGAGCTGCTCATACAACGTGCGAGCCACATCGGGCTTGCTCTGGTCGTCCAGCAACACCCACTGCAGCGGCCTGCCCAGCCAGCCGCCGCGCTTGTTGGCCTGCTCGATGTAGATCTCGCCGACCACCTTGTGGATCTGCGCCGTGGCCGACAGCGGCCCGGTGAGCGCCAGCGTGCCGCCGATGCGGATCGGCTGCGGGGCCTGGGCCTGCGCCAGGCCCGAGGCCGCGGCCAGGCCGGCCACGCCGGCGCCGAGGACGGTGCGGCGGTTGATCGGATATGCGTTCATGGCTTGTCTCCTGTGGTGGCGTTGAGAACGAAATCGAAGTCCAGCGTGAAGTACGGCACCCTGCTGGCTTTGCCGTCGGGCGCGGCGCCGGGTTCGTGGTGCACCCAGTCCGCGACGAGTGATGAGCGCACGCCGAACACCGCATCCACGTCGAGGTACGGATCGCCCTGGCGGAACAACTGCGTCACGAGTGGCTCGCAGCCGGGCGCGTCGATCGTGATGTGCAGGTGCGCCGGCCGCCATGGGGGCCGACCCAGGGCCTGGAGCAGGCGGCCCACCGGTCCGTCGTGCGCGACCGGCTGCGGCGTGGTGACGGTGGTCTTGCAGATGAAGCGGCCGTCGGCGCCGGACCGCTGCACATCGCGCCGCCCGCCATCACCCGACCCGATGCAGACCTCGGCACCGGCGATCGGCGAGCCGTCGAGCGCGCGAACCCGTCCACATACAAACAAGGGTTCGCCCGGCTCGTCGTTGCGCCGAGCCTGCGCGCCACGCACCGGCGGCGGCACGCTGGATTCGGTACAGCCCCTCGGTTTGCGTTGGTTGACGGTGGTGACGAGTGTGGTCAACCCCAGCGCATCGGACAGCAGCGTGACCTCGGAGCGCCCGGCGGCCGAGGCCCGCCCGCAGTCGGCGAGAAAACCCGTGCCCTTGACCCACTCGGCCTCGGTCAGCTTCACGTCGCGGACAAAGGCATGCAGGTGCTGCACCAGGCTGGTCACGACTTCGCGCAGGCGCGGATCTCCCGCCGCCGCGTGGCGCGCGATCACCGCCTGGGTGATGGTGTCTTCATCGATATGCCGCATCGGGTGGCGACTCTAGACTTCCACACTTGGAGTTGAAAGCGCACATCGGCAAAGCATTGTTCCGCTCGGCGGAAAACTTCGGGTAAACCTGCACTCATGGATCGCTGGACAGAAATCGAACTCTTCGTGCAAGTGGCGGAACAGGCAAGCCTGTCGCGCGCCGCCGAGTCGCTGGGCCTGAGCAACGCGGCCGCGAGCCGTCACCTGGCTGCGCTCGAGGCGCGGCTGGACGCACGCCTGGTGCAGCGCAACACGCGGCGCCTGTTCCTGACCGACGTGGGCGACGCCTTCTACCGCCGCTGCAAACCGCTTCTCGCCGAACTGCACGAAGCCGAGACCGCCGTCAACGAGGCGGTGCTCAAGCCGACCGGGCTGCTGCGCATCCAGGCATCGTTGTCGTTCTCGATGATCGTCATCGCGCCGCTGCTGCCCGAGTTCAGCGCGCGCTATCCCGACCTGCGCCTGGAGATCTTCGCCTCCAACCGCTACGCCGACCTGCTGGAGGGCGGCATCGACGTGGCGATCCGCAACCGCGAGTTCGAGAACGATTCGGCGATCACGGTGCGCCGGCTGGCCGAGACCAAGCGCGTGCTCGCCGCCTCGCCGCAGTACCTGCAACGCCACGGCACGCCGCGCACGCCCGACGAGCTGAAGAACCATCGGCTGCTGATCTACAACCTGGCCAACCACCCGAACGAGCTGCGCTTCACGCGCGACGGCGTCGAGACTGCGCTGGCGGTGCAAGGCGTGCTCGAGGCCAACGACGGGCAGATCGTTCGCGCCGCCGCACTCAAGCACCTGGGCATCCTGATGCAGCCGATGTACATCATCCACGACGACGTGGTCGCCGGCCGCCTGGTGCCGCTGCTGCGCGAGTGGGAGCTGCAGCGCCTGACGATCAACATCGCCTACCCGACGCGAAGACACCTGCCGGCCAAGGTGCGCTGCTTCGTCGACTTCCTCGTCGAGCAGTTCGCGGCGAATGACTTCGAGAGGCGGTGGACGGCGTAGGGCCGTTCACGATCATCGGTTGAAGTTGGCCGGCCCCAATCGAGCACGCGCATCAGACTGGGTGCGGCCGGTCAGGTTTGGCAGTCGAACAACTGCTGCCGTCGCAAGGTGTCATTCACTGTCCGGGCAGCCGTTGGCCCGCTGTACCTCGGAACCAGTCAGTCATTGGCGTTCGGGCGATGAGAGCTGCCTGGCGCGCCGTGGGTCATCTGCCAGCGACAGCTTTCCTCAGTCACGAACTTGAACTCTCGACCCCTCTGCTGTCCTTCGCCGCGCCGCCGTGAGCGTCGGCAGTGCAGCGGTGACGGTGGCCGCAGGACGCCGTACTCACGCTTCCTGCCACCAAGCAGTCAATTGGGTCAGGGCGCGTGGCACACTGGGTTGACGCTGGGCCCGGATCGGGCCGCCATAACCCGCCCCAGAGGAGACGCCGATGCTGACAGTGGAGAAGACTGCCGACTACGTGAAGCGCTGGGTCGCCGCGTTCGAGTCGAAGGACCTCGATCGCGTTCTGGCCTTCTACACCAACGACGTCATCTTCCACTCCCCGCTGATTGCGCGGCTGAGCCATGACCCCAGCGGCACCGTGCAAGGCAAGGCGGCGCTTCGCGCCTACGTGAAGAAGGGCTTCGAAGTGTTCGACCACATCAAGTTCACCGTGCTCGACGTGCTGCGCGGCGTCGACAGCATTGCGATCCACTACAAGGGCATCACTGGCACACATGTCGTCGAGGTGCTGTTCTTCGACAAGGACGGCGTGGTCCGCGAGTCGTACGTGCACTACGCATCTCCTGAGTAGCATTGAAGCTCCCCTAGCTCATCCCGACATGAAGGCGCAGCGCGACGCGCTAGTGGCGAAGTTGCGCTAAAGCAGCGAACTGCCTCATGCAAAGTCGGCTTCCTGGCGCGGCCCCGTACTCACACTCTCGGGCATGAACGGACCTTGATGCCGTCAGGCCGAGCGGCAGTTCAAGACTGGTGGACTGCTGCCGCTCGGGTTCTGCGGTTCATGGACCGCTGTCCGCATGAACGGTCATTCGCATCAGCCGCATCGGGAAAGGAAGTCTATCGATCCCATTGTCGAGATCGGGACTACCCTCGACCAGCACTACTTCCGGATTCAGTCCCCATTGAACACCATTCGCCGTCCCGCGAGGCACCTGGGTATCAAGGCTAAGGTGACGGCGATACCCGGGTCGCTCTACTTCCAGGTCGAAGCCGCTTCCGCGAGGGGTTCGATCACCAACTGGATCAGGCGGCGGCCGGTAGCCTCGAACGCTTCCCGGCCGACTTCCATTGAAGCGAGAAGTCCTTTGCTGCAAATCGACAGCGCCTCGTCGCGATCCCCGTCGCTAGCCATCAACTCGCGGAGGCCGGTGCCGGCACCTTGTGCCAACTGCTTTGCCCGACCTGGAAAACACTCGCGCAGCGCTTCGCCCATTCGACGGGCCCATGACTCGAGCTCTTCCGTGCCGTTGCGACGGTCCCGTTCCGCGGTCAACCATGCCAAGGCGACGACGCGTCCGAGGTCCTTGTTGGAACGCTTAGTCTCCGTGCCCTTGATTAGATCCGGGCCGATCTTCGGGTGATGGAGCAGATTGGCCAGCGCCATCATTTCGGGCCGGGCTACGCGCACGCCGTGTGTCGTCTCGACGGGGCTACATTCCGCCAGCGCAAGGTAGTTGAAGCTGCAGATCGCGAAGTGGCCAAGGCGGGTCTGTACGCGGTGGAACGTCTTGTCCTGCCCGGATTTCGTGTCAGGCGCGCCGAGCAGTTCGAGGAACCAGTCTGAGCCGCACTCAGCTCCAGGCGGCTTGAGACGGATCATCGGCAGCTCGTCGTCGGGCGTTTGGGCGTTGCCGGGCTCGGCCCACTCACCTTCCTTACGTTGTTGCCAATCCGCTTCCAGCAAACGCTCGGTCACTTGCCCAGCAGCCGCGACGGCTTTCGCATGCGGCGAAAACATGCAGTCGACATCCTTCGTGCGAATGCTTCGCTGACCATCGCCTGAGAAGAAGTGGTAGCCGGCTGCGAGGCTGCCGATGATGATGACGTTCGGCCGACAGTCTTCTGGGAGCGACGCGGCAATCTGGGTCATCACGGCATCGGGCGTCAGTGGTGTCATGAGGTGGATCTGCCTTCCTTGTTGGTCAGCTCCATGTGGTGGGCCATCTCGGACGCTTCGCGAGTGAATCCCATCTCAATGAGGTCCGCCAGGCAATCGAGTTCGCCGGCCCATCGCTCCACTGGCTGGGATCCAGCATTCGTGATGACCCACGGATCGCGAGTCGCATGCACAGCCAGGGCAACCCTTTGCTCCGGCCGGGTCTTGGGGCGCAGGCCGGCATCGATCATTTCAGCGACGTGTGCCGGATCAGCGTCAACGCACAGGTCTAGCCGCGGCGCGGCCGTGATGTCCAGTTCCGGGAAGTGCCTGGAGGCACCCAGGACGCCGCCGATGCGGACGCTTCGAGGAAGCTTGCTCGCGTCCTGGAGTCGCGCAAGGCGCTTGGCCATCTGTTCGGGCGACGCGTGGCCGGTCGGATCGGTGAACAGGTGCGCCTTGCGCAGTCTTGCATGGTCACGTGCCAGGTCCATCCATTCCCCGATGGTCAGATGTCGCAACCGGACGCCGCGCTCGCTGCTGTCTTCCAGCCAGCCCTTGTCCCCGAGTTCCTTGAGCACGGTCGCCACAGTCGGGTAGCTCGAGCCGGATGTTTCCTGAAGACGCTTGACCGTGACTGGTGGTTGGTTCCACAGGCGAAGCTGCGCCAAGGTGGCGACAACGATCTGGCGCTGCGGCAGTAACGGCGCGTGCCCGCGCAGGCGCTCGGTTGCGACCAGTTCCTCGAGCCACGCATAGAAGGCGCTCGGGGCGCCTTCGAGCGACCCGCTGAACGCTGTCGGGCCGTGGCTCGGAGCGCCTCTGTTCGCCAGGAAGTGGATTCGATCGGCGATCTCCGGACGGAGTACGCCGCGGAGTCGATTCAGTTCCTCCTCCAGACGGGCCTGGGACAGGCGCGAATCAACGACCACGCACACGGCCTGGCTGGTAGACGACTTGCCATGGACGAGGTAGGCGAGCGCTAGCAGTGCGCCCCGCACGTCCCGCATGCTGTTGGTCCGCTTGACTTCGACCAAGATCGGTCCAGCAGGCCCTTCCCAGTGGCCATCCGCTTGGTAGTCGCCTGAATTGTTGATGTCGCCACTAATCATTGAGTCGCTACTTTAATATATATGTGGCAACTTCACAAGGAGGTGGCAACTGAACAGGCTAATTGCACCACATATTCGCACTCTAATTATGTGTACGACATACTACACGCTCAAGATGAGTACGACCACTAAGACGGCAAAGTACGCGGGCTTGGGTGCGTTCATGCGCTCGCACCGTGAGCGACAGGGAATCGCAACGCAGGGCGATCTTGCGGCTCGGATTGGCGTCGCCCAGCAGACTGTGAGCCGCTGGGAGGCAGGCACCTCGCGACCTCGAACGGACGAACTGGCCAAGATTGCAGCGTTCCTCAAGATAGATATCCTCGAACTGTCCGCGGCAGCTGGATACGCATCCGATGCCACCACTGTGTCGTTCGACCGGCCCCTCCCGTTGGCCGGCCTCAGTCCCGAAAGCTTCGAATTCTTCTGCCTCGACTTCCTGGCCACTCTCTACCGGGCCCAAGCCGACGTGCATCCGGCCGGGAAGACCGGGCACAAGCAGTACGGCATAGACATCGAGGCTCGCTTCGTCGCCGACGACGGCTTGTTCACGTTCCAGTGCAAGCGCGAAGCGCAGTTCGGCGCGGCAAAGGTACTGAAGGCGATCAAGGCGCACACAATCCACGCCAAGAAGAAGCACATCCTGCTCTCGCGCGTCGCCAGCCCGGACGCGAGGAAAGAAGTCCGCAGTGCGCGCGGATGGGATCTCTGGGACCAGACCGACATCACTCGCCTGTTTCGCACCCTACCCAAGTCCGAGCAGGTCCGCATCGTCGACACCTACTTCCCGTCCCAGCGCTACGCGTTAACCGGGGAACTGGCACCCGGGCCCTGGCTGACGGTCCACGACTTCTTCGCGCCGCAGCTTGCCGAAGGCCGAATCTTCAACCAACGATGGGACCTCGTCGGACGAACAGGTGAACTCGCGCAGCTTGGGCGTGCGCTTGCTGACCGAAGCGTTCTCGCATCAAGCCTCATCGGACGCGCGGGCGAGGGAAAGTCGCGCGTGCTGCGCGCCGCGCTCGACAAATTCTGCGCAAGTCATACAGCAGTGCGGGTGGCCGTGGCGTCTCCAACGGCGGAGATCGACGCAAAGAGCCTCGAGGACCTGGGGGCCGGCGAGAAACTGGTGGTTGTGGACGACGCGCATGACCGCGCGGACCTTGGCCAATTGATCCGCTATGTCGCAGATGAACGATCGAACGCCAGGCTGCTCCTGCTCTATAGGCCCTACTGGGCTGAAGTCGTGCAGCGTGATCTGGCGAGAAGCGGGCTGACCGGCGGGCTGGTCGCATCGGTGACGCTTGCGAGACCAACTAAGCACGACGCCACGACGCTCGCGACGCAGGTCTTGGCGAAGCATGGCGCCTCAACGGATCTAGCCGCGACGATCGCACGCATTGCCTACGACAGCCCTCTTGCCGTCGTCGTCGGAGCGCAGATCGTTGCGAAGGAGGGCGTCCACCCCGAACTGTTCGGATCGAACGACGCGTTCCGTTCGGCGGTCCTCAAGCGCTACGAACAGGTGATTGCCGAAGGCATCGCGACGGGGAAGGACCAAGACCGCGTCCACGCCATGCTGCGCGTGCTCGCCCTCATCCAGCCCGTCGTGCCGGACGACAGGCGTGTGCTCGAACTGCTAGCCGAGATCGAGGGGATCGCGGCGCCCGACACCTCGCGGCTCGCCCGCCTTCTCATCGACTCCGGAGTCTTGTTCAAACGAGGCGCCCTGTATCGCCTGTCGCCTGACCTCCTTGCCGACTCGATCATCGAATCCGCATGCATCACTTCAAACGGCGAGTCCAATGGATACGCGGAGCGGATCTTCGACGCAGCGATTCCCGAACACAAGGAGCACCTGCTGCTGAACCTGGGCCGGCTCGACTGGCGCCGCAACGAAGGCGATACATCGTCGAGTCGTTTACTGGACGCAATCTGGTCAAGGCTTCAGTGGGAAGACGACTATCGGAACGCGCAGGTGAAGGCCGCCGCGGCAGCCGCCTACTACCAGCCTCGGCAGGCGCTCGAACTCGCCCGTCGACTGATTGACGAAGGGCACGGCACGGAGGAGGACGTCTGCCGCATCATCAGCGCCGCGACATACAACCTGAAGTACCTGAACGTTGCCTGCGACCTGCTCTGGGACGTCGGGAAAGATGACAAGCGGCCCACGAACCAGCACCCGAACCACCCCTTGCGCCTGTTGACCGAACTCGCGACACCCGAGCCACGTAAGCCGATCGAGTACTGCGAGGCAGTCGTCGACTTCGCGCTCTCGCAACTGGGAGCCGTAGACAACTGGACCGGCCCGTCGAATCCCTACGACATTCTCAAGGGTGCACTTGCGACCGTAGGGCATTTCACTGCCAAATCGACCCACCGCGAGATCACGCTCTCGGCATATGGCGTGAACACGGAGACGGTCGCGCCGATGCGGCGGCGTGTCGTTGACGCAATCCTCGATGGCATCACGAGCGACAACCAGCGCCAAGCGTTCGCCGCCGCGGAACTGCTGCAGAGTGCCGTCCACGGCCCAATCGGACTGTTGAGCCGGGCGCCTTCCGCAACAGAGCGGGCGGACTGGTCGCAGGAGTTCGTGGACACTCTGCGGCGCCTCAACGCCGTGCTCGACTCGCACGACATCGCGGCGCCCGTCCTGGTGCGAATCGGTCAATCCGTGTCCTGGCACGCACACCACGCTGGTGGCACCACTTGCGACGAGGCCCGTCGGGTTCTCGACCGACTCGATCGCAATCTGGAGGCACGCGTGACCCGCATCCTCATGGATGGCTGGGGTCACGACACGTGGAAGTTAGAGGCCGGGAATCTGGACCGGAGCGAGCAGCGCCAGGAGGAAATGGCCGCAGAGGTAGAGCGCACCTTCCCGGACGCACGTGAACTGGCCGCCTTTCTCGACAGACGTCTAGCCGACCTCAAGAGTCACGGCGAGGAATCACTCCGGTCTGCACACCTATTCGTCAATCGGCTCATCGACAGGCAGCCTGCCTTGGCGCGAGAGGTCCTGTATGCGAGGGAGCGCGATCCGCGGCCACCCATGGCGGACTTCGGTTCGTTTGCGCTCTCCTCGCTCCTCAGGCGCGAGCCCACAGAGGCACATCGACGCATCAGTGCGCTCCTGGCGCGTGGAGATGAGCACCTCCCCTTCGTCGCCCGGGCCTATGCAATGGGGGCCTTCGGTGGTCGGCTACTTGATGATGAGGACCGCGATGTCATTCGGCTGATCTTCCGGTCGGGGGATAAGTCAGTGCTCTCGACGGCGACGTGGGTTTTCCGTGAGGTCGCCGAGAAAGAAAAGCGATTCGCGATCGAGATCCTCGCCGGCGCCAGCCCCAAGCTGATGCGGGCATCGCGAGGCGAGATCTTCATGTGGCTGGACGACGACAAGTTCATCCCGTTCGACTCCATCCCTAACGAGGACCTCACGCGTATCGTTGAACTGCTCGCTGCGCCGGACAGTCTCGACGATCACTACGTGCGTGAGTTCCTGACCAGGGTCGCCAAGCGCGACCCACGCCAGGTCATCGAACTTGCCAAGAAGCGGCTCGACCGAGCGATCGCCGACGAAAACTGGAAATACTCGCCGATCGGGGGTCTCGGCGGCGACGCGGCGGAGTCGCTGAACCTCCTCGCTCATCCCGACGGGCCGGCGATGTTTCGCGAGACCCTCGATTGGGCGCTTCCGCGGGCGGCGGCCGGCTATCAGTTCTCATATCGATTCGCTGACCTGATGACTGGAGTGTTCAGATGCTCCGAGCCCAGCTTCGCTTCCACCCTCGAAGCCTGGTGTGTCGGTGGCGGGGAGACGCACTACGCAGTCCTTGCTGCCGTCCTTCGCGAGACGCCCAACTCGTTCGTCTTCAGCCAGCACGCCTTCGTCCTTCGCATTTTGCGTGCAGCACGCGCTGTCGGGAGGGCCGCGCAGAAGTCCGTCAGTTCATCGCTGTTCGCGTCGGCGCTCGGAGGCGTTCGTTCAGGCATCCCCGGCCAACCCTTTCCCACAGACCTCGACATGAAGGAGCGTGCCGAGCAGATGCTTGCATCCCTAGCCAAATCAGACCCGGCTTTCAGCCTCTACGACGACATTCGCGGACACGCCGAGGAAAGTATTGGACGCTCGCTAAGAGAGGGGCTGATCATGGACGAAGAGGACGCCGACTCGAAGCGTCGTTTCACATAGGCCTCGAGTGAGACGTTGTGCAACTCTATTTGGCCATGAGTCCCTGCAGCAACATCGCTGACCGCAGAGAAGGTTGCTTGAAGCGAATGACTGCGAAGGGACCGGAACCGTGAGTTCAGTGGACCGCGGTGAGTGGCTGCATACGCTGCAGAGCCAGCACTCACCGAGTACACGAAAGGCCGGGTTTTGGCGATGTGTTGGCGCTCGCAGAGCGCCGCCCGCAAGCGCGTCAACCCCTACGTGCCGCCTCGATCTTGGCGATGTCAATCTTGCCCATGGTCATCATCGCTTCGAACGCGCGCTTGGCCGAAGCGGTGTCGGGGTCGGCAATCGCCGCCATGAGAGCGCGTGGCGTGATCTGCCACGACAGGCCCCAGCGGTCCTTGCACCAGCCGCACTCGCTGGCCTGGCCGCCATTGCCGACGATCGCGTTCCACAGGCGGTCGGTCTCGGCCTGGTCGTCGGTCGCGATCTGGAAGGAGAACGATTCGTTGTGCTTGAAATGCGGGCCGCCGTTCAGGCCGATGCAGGGGATGCCGGCCACGGTGAACTCGACCGTCAGCACACCGCCCTGCTTGCCGTCGGGGTAGTCGCCCGGCGCGCGGTAGACGGTGCCCACCGAGCTGTCGGGGAAGGTCTTGGCGTAGAAGTTGGCAGCTTCGACGGCGTCGCCGTCGTACCAGAGGCAGATCGTGTTCTTGCTCATCATGTCGTTCTCCCGGGAAGGGGGTTGAAAAAACGCCGTCGCAATCGATCAGCCCCCGCTGAGGGCCAGCACAACGGCCACGAAGTCGTCCGGCCCCAGCGCATGCTGCAAATCGCGCACGTTCAGGCCGTTGACGAAGATGCGCATGTTCGGCCGCAGCTGCCCCTGCTCGTCAACCACGCGAAAGCGCAGCCCGGGGTAGTGGTGGTCGAGGTCGGCGAACAGCGTGGCCAGCGTGTCGCCCACGGCTTCGACGTTGGCCTCGCGCGTGTACGAACGCAACGCGCCGGGGATCAGCACCTTCATGCTCAGGCGCGCTCGGCGACTTCCACCGCGTAGATCTCGGGCAGGTGCCGCGCGATGTTGGCCCAGCGCTCGCCCCCGTCGCGCCCGATCCACAACTCGCCGCTGGTGGTGCCAAGGTAGAGCGCCGGGTTCTGCTGTGCGTCCAGCGTCATCGCCTGGCGCTTGACGGTCCACCAGGCCTGGCCCTCGGGCAGGCCCTGGTCGAGCCGCTGCCAGGTGCGGCCGCCGTTGCGCGTGACGTAGGCGGCCGGGCGGCCGTCGGGGCTGGTGCGCGGCCAGACGTCGGTGCCGTCCATCGGGAACACCCAGGCCGTGTCGGCGTCGCGCGGGTGCAGCACCATCGGGAAGCCGATGTCGCCCACGCGCTTGGGCATCTTGCGGCCGATGCGCTGCCAGGTATCGTCACCGGCACCGCCCCAGCCGTCGAGCCGGTAGATACCGCAGTGGTTCTGCTGGTACAGCCGGTCGGGCTGGCTCGGGCACTGGCGCACGCAGTGCGGGTCGTGGAAGGTGACCGAGGTCGGAGTCGAAGCCCCCCACCACCTCCAGGCCCTTGATCAGCGTCTTCCAGCTGCGGCCGGCGTCGCGCGACTCGTGCACGCCGCCGCCGGACATGGCGAACAGCAGGTGCGCCGGGTCGCGCGGGTCGACGGTGATCGAGTGCAGCTTGGGCCCGTCGGGCGTGCCGTCCTGCACCGTGCCCATCCATTCACGGAATTGCGGGTCGTCGTTGACCGACGGCAGCGGCGCCCAGCTAACGCCACCGTCCTCGGAGCGGAACAGGCCCTGCGGCGAGGTGCCGGCGTACCAGGTGTCGCGCTCGCCGGCATGGCCCGAGGTGAGCCAGAAGGTGTGGTCCACCGAGCGGGCGGGCAGGCTGTTGGACGGTTTGGCAAAGGCCGGCGGCTGCCTGGCTTCCTTCCAGTGGCGGCCGAAGTCGGTGGAGCGGAAGACCGTCGGCCCCAGGTGGCCTGTCTTGGCCGCTGCCAGCAGCGTGCGGCCGTCGCGCGGGTCGAGCACCATGTGGCTGATGTTGTGGCCCAGGAAATGCGGGCCGTCGGCACTGAAGGTCTTGCGCCTGGCATCGCTGTGGAAGAGCCAGGCGCCTTTGCGCGTGGCCACGAGCACGACCAGGCGCGTCGGCGACGCACCCGCCTTGCCGCGAGCGGCGGGCTTGTTGTCGGCGGACGGGGCGGAGGTGGCTTGACGGGGCATGGCGGTTCCTCGGTTCTCCGTTGAAGGGCAGGCCGGCGGTGTCACCTGCACGACGACCGGGCGGGCACGATTTCGACAGCCGCGTGGCGCCGGCGGCGACATGATCGCGATTTGCCAAGCAAATACAACCCGGGGCGCACGGCATCGACGACTGGTGAGTCGTCGGCGGCAACCTGCTGGCGGCCATCGTCGGCGCGGGAGTGCTGTGGTGCCGCTGCGGTGCGAGTGGGAAGCTGCCCAACTTTCATAGATTCGTGTTTGTGGTTGATATCCCACCGGTCCAGGCCCTACAGTACCGCGGTGAGTGCCCAGCCTTCGCCAACCTTGCTGGAGAGCATTGCCGACTTCTGCCGCCGCTCCGGCGTGGCCGAGTCGACCTTCGGCCGGCGTGCCGTCAACGACGGCAAGCTGGTGTCGCGCCTGCGTGATGGTGCGCGCGTCACGCCGGAAACCCTGGCGCGCCTGGACGCGTACCTGCGCTCGCAGGGCGCAGAGGCGCTACCGGCCGCGCCGGCCGAGTTGATGCCTCTGGTACGCGCCACCGATCGTCCGCCTCGGGCAGCGGCGAAGCCCCATGACGCCGAGCCGCCAGGGCGCAACTTCCGCTTCTTCGACAACCGCCAGAAGTACCTGCTGTTCGTGACCACCTGCAGCGAGAAGGATGTCGTGGCCCGGCGCGTCGGTCTGGAGCTCAGCCACATCCACCCACGACCGCCCGCGGTCCGGCTGTTCGACGCCGGCATGGGCGACGGCACGGTGCTCACCAGCGTCATGCGCGAGATGCACCGACGCTTCATGACGATGCCGTTCTACATCGTGGGCAAGGAAATCAGCCTCGAAGACGTGCGCTTGTCGCTGCACAAGATGGCCGATCGCTTCTTCGAGCATCCGGCGACGGTCCTGGTGGTCACCAACATGTACTACGCCGAGGCGCCATGGCTGACGCCGCGCGCGCTGCCGGCCGCCACCTCGATGGTCTGGAAGGAGGTGGCCCTGAGTGGGGCGACCGCGCACGAGTTCAACGAGCAGATCGGTTCTCTGGACCGCTTTCTCGCGACGCACTGGCAGGCGCGGCACAGCCCGAAGACCGGCAACCCGATCTACGAGCGCCCCGTGGTGCTGGTGATCTACCGTGACGACTATCGCTTCCTGCTCGAGCCGACGATCCCCAGACAGGGACAGCCGCAGGCCGACTTCGACTTGGTGGTCGCGTCGCAGCCGTACCGCGCGCGGGTCAGCGCGGAATTCAAGGCGCAGAAGGTGATCACGCCGCTGACGCGCTCGCTCGCGCCCGGTGGCAGGTTGCTGGGCATCCATTCGTGCGGCAACGATCCCGGGCTCGAGATCGTGCAGCGCATCTGGCCGGGCGAACAGCCGTTCGTGACCTCACGTCACGATGTGCTGCGGGCGGTGAAGCACGAACTCGGCAAGGACTCGCGCGACTTCAACTTCAACGCCTATGCCGACAACCGCGCGGTATTCCGCTACGACATGCACACGCTGCCCAGCGAAGTGTCGTCGGCGATCGGCACGTCGACCCTGTTTGCCGCCTGGAATGCCGCGGTGTACGTGGCCCAGATCGACGACGAGCGACTCGACCAGGTGATCGGCCAGCGCGACTACCTCGACGCGACGGCCGAGGTTCTCAAGCGCCACGGCAGTCTGTGGTTCCTGGATGAGTCCTACGTCGTCTCGCGCAAGCGCAGCTGACGCCTGCACATCAGCTCCCCATGAGTTCCGGCATGCGCACCCAATTGTCATCGTCACCCGAACGCCCGCAGGCCGATGCGCTGGCCGAGCTGCTGGGCAACGCCTCGATCGAGATCACCGTGCGCGAAGCCCCTGCGCTGGCCGAGGCCGCCGTGTCGCTCGCCGCCGGCACCTGCGTCTACGTGCCGTCGCTGCCGTCGCGGCCCCTCGGTCAATCGCTGCCGCTGCTGGCCGACATTCATGCCCGCGGTCTTGATCCCGTGCCGCATGTGGCTGCGCGGCGCCTGACCGAACCCGAGAGCCTGAGGGCATTTCTTGCCCAGGCGGTGGGTCGGCACGGCGTGCACCGCGTGATGCTGATCGGTGGCGACGAAGACCAGCCCGCAGGGCCCCTGGCGCGACAGCGTCGAGCTGCTGGCCAGTGGCCTCCTGCAAGAGGCCGGCGTTCGCGAGGTGGGCATCGCCGTCTACCCCGAGGGTCACCCGAAGATCGCACAACACGATCTGTGGCGCGCCTTTGACGCCAAGCTGCGCCTGGCCGACGCCCAGGGGCTCGGCATCTATGCCATCACCCAGTTCAGCTTTACACCCGAGCGAATCGTTGCACTGTTAGCCGAGCTGGCGAAGCGAGCGCCGCATGTCGCGGTGTACGTCGGCATGCCGGGACCGAGCGATCCGATCCAGCTGCTGCGCTATGCCCAGCGCTGCGGTGTCGGTGCCGCCCGCCGAGCGCTGTCCACGCTGGGCAGCCAGATCGCCCGCCTGATGTCGCACACCGAGCCATCGGACCAACTGGCGGCGGCTTCGCGCTACGCGCAGACGCACGGCAATGTGGTCGGCGTGCATCTGTTCAGCTTCGGCGGTGTGGTGCGCACAGCACGCTGGATCCACGAGCGCACCAGCACGTTGACGACCGCGTCGAGTACGGGCGGCGCGTAGCCAGGCTGGCAACTCGAGGCGCGGTAGCGTCGGCCGTGCCTGCGCATTCTGAAGGTGGCAGCGCGCGAAATCCGCGGCGGCCATAGGGCCTAATGGCCGGGCGTTCGATTTCGGCGTAGTGTTGCCGTCCCATCGTGTCGGGGCGTGGCCCCTGGGAGCCCAGCATGCGCGATTCAGCAGCCTTGCCAACCTTCAGGCTCGAGCCGGGAACGCCGCTCGCGCAGGCCGGCCCCGCCAATGAGGCGCCTGTCGCAGCCGATTCACCGGCACTGCGGGTCATGACCGACTTGACCCTACATGCGGGCGGCAACCATCCGCCCTTCGGCCACGCTGCACCAGGCCGAGCAGACCATGATCTACCAGGGCGTGCGCATGCTCTTCGTCGTGACCGACATGCCGGCCGTGGAAGGGCTGGTCACCATCACGGACCTGCACGACGACAAGCAGATGCGTGCCGTGCACGAACGCGGCGTGCGCTATGACGACTTGTGTGTCGCCGACGTGATGACCCAGACGTCCATGCTCGACGCCATCGACTACAGCCGCGTGCAGTCGGCAACCGTCGGCGACGCCATCGCGACGCTCAAGCGCCATGGCCGAAATCACCTGCTCGTGGTCGAATCCGCCACGCCGCAGACGCCGCGCCGATTGCGCGGCGTGATCTCGCGATCGCAGATCGAACGCCAACTCGGCATCGCCATCGACATCATCCCCATCGCCAGCAGTTTTTCCGAGGTCGAGCGGGCCCTGGGCTGAGCGTCACCGCGAGTCGCTACCCCTGGCCGCCCCAACCAAAGGCGCGCCGATCGCCGAAAACGCGAACGCTGTCACCGTCTTGTCACGGTGCCGACCTAGAGTTGCCTGCATCCAATAGGCGCTCGGCGCGAAAAGGTGATCGATGAGTCTTGCAACAGTGCGAACTGGCGTGGCAACGCTGATGCTGGCCGCCGCGGCGGCAGCCGTGGCCCAGGACATGACGGGCGCCGGCGCGACGTTCCCGGCCCCGCTGTATGCGCGATGGGCCGACGCCTACAACAAGGCCACCGGCGCGCGCCTGAACTATCAGTCGGTCGGCTCGGGCGCCGGGCTAAACCAGATCCGCGCCAAGACCGTCGACTTCGGCGCCTCGGACATGCCGCTCACCGACGAGCAACTGGCCAAGGACGGCCTGGTTCAGTTCCCGACCGTCATCGGCGGCGTGGTGCCGGTGGTCAACATCAAGGGTGTGAGCCCAGGGCAGCTCAAGCTGACGGGCATGCTGCTCGGCGACATCTACCTCGGCAAGATCACGAAGTGGAACGATCCGGCGCTCGCGGCGCTGAATCCGGGTGTGCCGCTGCCCGACGCCGCGATTGCCGTCGTGCGCCGGGCCGACGGCTCGGGCACGAGCTTCCTCTTCACCAACTACCTGTCCAAGGTCAACGTCGAATGGAAGGCGAAGGTCGGCGAGGGCACGGCAGTCAATTGGCCGACGGGCGCCGGTGGCAAGGGTAACGAAGGCGTGGCGTCGTTCGTCGGCCGGCTGCCGAATTCGATCGGCTATGTCGAGTACGCCTACGTCAAGCAGAACAAGATGACCTATGTCCTGCTGAAGAACAAGGACGGCAACTTCGCCGCACCCGACGACCTGAATTTCAAGGCCGCGGCCGCCAATGCGACCTGGGCCAAGACCTTCTACCAGGTGCTGACCGACCAGGCCGGCAAGGACAGCTGGCCGTTGACCGGTGCGACCTTCATCGTCATGCAAAAGGCGCAGGACAAGCCCGTCAACGGCAGCAACACGCTGAAGTTCTTCGATTGGGCCTACGAGAATGGCGACAAGATGGCGGAAGAACTCGAGTACGTGCCGCTGCCTGCGGCGGTGAAGGTGCTGGCGCGCAAGCAGTGGAGCGAGATCAAGGACACCGCCGGCAAGCCGGTCAGCAACAAGTAGCGTTGCGTCGTCCGCGCGGGACGGGCTGCCCGCCCTCCGTTACATTGGTCGCGAGCCCATGGCCGCCACACTTCCCGTCAGCCGTCGCAGCAACACGAACATGGAGCGGTCGGCGCCGCCGAGCCGGCGGCGCTCCGTGCCCTGGGCCGACACGGTCTTCGCGCTGCTGGCCCATGCCGCGGCCGCGCTGACGCTGGCCCTGTTGGCCGCCATCATCGGCTCGCTGATCGTCGGCGCCGCGCCTGCGATCAGGCAATACGGGCTGAGCTTCCTGTGGCGCAGCGAATGGGACCCCGTCAAGGACAGCTACGGCGGCCTGGTGATGATCTACGGCACGTTGGCGACGTCGTTGATCGCGCTCGTGATCGCCGTGCCGGTGAGCTTCGGGATCGCGCTGTTCCTGACCGAGTTGTCCCCGGGGTGGCTGAAGCGTCCGCTGGGCATCGCCGTGGAGTTGCTCGCCGCCGTGCCGTCGATCGTCTACGGCATGTGGGGCCTGCTCGTGTTCGGCCCGATCCTCTCGACCTACGTTCAGGCGCCGCTGCAGACGCTGCTGGGCGGGGTGCCGTTGCTCGGCACGCTGGTGTCCGGCCCGCCTGTGGGCATCGGCATCCTGTCGGCCGGCATCATCCTGGCGATCATGGTGATCCCGTTCATCGCCTCGGTGATGCGCGACGTGTTCGACGTGACGCCGCAGACCCTGAAGGAATCGGCCTACGCGCTGGGCTCCACCACCTGGGAGGTCGTCTACAGGGTCGTGCTGCCCTACACCAAGACCGGCGTCATCGGCGGCGTCATGCTCGGCCTCGGCCGCGCGCTGGGTGAGACGATGGCGGTGACCTTCGTCATCGGCAACACCAACCAGATCAACTCGCTGTCGCTGTTCGAGGCCGCGAACAGCATCAGCTCGGCGCTCGCGAACGAATTCGCCGAAGCCGGCCAGGGCCTGCACCAGGCTTCGTTGATCTACCTCGGGCTGGTGCTGTTCTTCATCACATTCGTGGTGCTCGCGTTGTCCAAGCTACTGCTGTCGCGCCTGAAGAAGAACGAAGGGACCCGGACGTGAGTGCGACGACCCACGACGCATCGCGCCTCGCGCACCACCGCCGCCGCAAGCGCGTCAACGCGGTCGCGTTGGTGATGTCGCTGGCGGCCATGGCCTTCGGCGTGTTCTGGCTGATATGGATCCTGTTCGAGACCGTGCGCCTGGGATTGGGTGGCATTGCGCTGGCCACCTTCACCGAGATGACGCCGCCACCGCAGGCGCAGACGGGTGGCCTGGCCAATGCGATCTTCGGCTCGCTGATGATGGTCGGCCTGGCCACGCTGCTGGGCACGCCGATCGGCGTCATGGCCGGCGTGTATCTGGCCGAGTATGGCCAGAAGGGCTGGCTCGGAAGCACCACGCGGTTCATCAACGACATCATGCTGTCGGCGCCGAGCATCGTGATCGGGCTCTTCATCTACTCGGTGGTCGTCACGCGCATGAAGACCTTCTCGGGGTTCGCAGGCGTGCTGGCGCTGGCATTGATCGTGATACCGGTGGTCATCCGCACCACCGAGAGCATGCTGAGCCTGATTCCGAACGCGTTGCGCGAGGCGGCCTATGCGCTCGGCGCGCCGAAGTGGCGCGTCGTCATGTCGATCACGCTGAAGTCGGCCTGGGCGGGCGTGATCACCGGCATCCTGCTCGCGGTGGCACGCATCGCCGGCGAGACGGCACCGCTGCTGTTCACCGCGCTGTCGAACCAATTCTGGATCTCGAACCTCGGCCAGCCGATGGCCAGCCTGCCGGTGACGATCTTCAAGTTCGCCATGAGCCCGTACGAGAACTGGCAAAAGCTCGCCTGGGCCGGCGTGTTCATCATCACGATGGGCGTGCTGGTGCTGAATATCCTGGCGCGCATCCTGTTCCGCGACAAACGCTGATCGCAAGCGAAGCAATGGACGCCAAGGTGGAACCCTCCGTGATCGAAAAGCCCAAGCTCGCGGTACGCGATCTGAATTTCTACTACGGCGCATTCCAGGCGCTGAAGAACATCAACCTGGACATTCCGGAGAAGAAGGTGACGGCCTTCATCGGCCCCTCGGGTTGCGGCAAATCGACCCTGCTGCGAACCTTCAACCGCATGTTCGAGCTGTACCCCGAGCAGCGCGCCGAGGGCAGCATCATGCTCGACGGCGAGGACATCCTGAAGAGCAAGGAAGACGTGTCGCTGCTTCGTGCCAAGGTCGGCATGGTGTTCCAGAAGCCGACGCCGTTCCCGATGTCGATCTACGACAACATCGCCTTCGGCGTGCGCCTGTTCGAGACGCTGCCGAGGGCGGAGATGGATGAACGTGTCGAGTGGGCGCTGAAGAAGGCCGCGCTGTGGGGCGAGGTGAAGGACAAACTCGGCCAGAGCGGCTCCGGACTGTCGGGCGGGCAGCAGCAGCGCTTGTGCATCGCGCGCGGGATCGCCATCAAGCCCGAGGTGCTGCTGCTCGACGAGCCCTGCTCGGCGCTGGACCCGATATCGACCGGCAAGATCGAGGAGTTGATCAGCGAACTGAAGAGCGACTACACGGTGGTGATCGTGACCCACAACATGCAGCAGGCGGCGCGCTGCTCGGACTACACGGCCTACATGTACCTCGGTGACCTGATCGAATTCGGGCCGACGTCCGACCTGTTCATGAAGCCGAAGAAGATGGACACCGAGGACTACATTACCGGCCGCTTCGGCTGATCGCGGAGAACGACCATGGCAGACAAGCACCTCTCGACCCAATTCGACGCCGAGCTGAGCGGCATCTCGACGCGCGTGCTCGAGATGGGCGGCATCGTCGAGGCCCAGGTGGTGCAGGCCGTCGCAGCGCTGACCCAGTGCAGCAGCGAGATCGCGGCGCAGGTGCTGCGCCAGGAGGAGCGCGTCAACGCGATGGAGATCGAGATCGACCGCGATCTCTCGACCATCATCGCGCTGCGCCAGCCGACGGCGCGCGACCTGCGCCTGCTGATCGCGATCTCGAAGGCCATCGCCAACCTCGAGCGCGTCGGCGACGAGGCGGCCCGCATCGCCCGCATCGTGCAGAGGCTCATCGACACCGGCGCGACCAGCCCGCTGCGCCTGCCGGTCAACGACCTGGTGTTCGAATCCGAACTCGCGATCACGCAACTGCGCAAGGCACTCGACGCATTCGCCCGTCTCGACGTCGGCAAGGCGATCGAGATTCTCAGGCAGGACAGCCAGATCGATCAGGAGTTCGCCGGGCTCGTGCGCAAGCTGATCACCTACGCGATGGAGGATCCGCGAACGATCTCGTCGTCGATCGACCTCATCTTCGTCGCCAAGGCCATCGAGCGCGTCGGCGATCACGCCAAGAACCTGGCCGAAGTCATCATCTACGTCGTCAAGGGCACCGACGTGCGGCACAACCCCGTCGAGACCGTCGAGTCCATGGTGCGATGATCGGCGCGGCACGGAGGATCTGATGAGTCGCGTCCTGGTGGTCGAAGACGAGCCTGCGATTGCGGAGCTGATTTCGCTCAACCTGCGCCATGCAGGACATGAAGTCACGATGGCCGAGACCGCCGAGCAGGCGCAGAGCGCTGTCGACCGCGCGCTGCCCGATCTGGTCGTGCTGGACTGGATGCTGCCCGGCGAATCGGGCCTGGCGCTCGCCAGGCGCTGGCGCGCCGATGCCCGCACGCGCAAGCTGCCGCTGATCATGCTGACCGCACGGGCCGCCGAGGCCGATCGCGTCGCCGGCCTGGACGCGGGGGCCGACGACTACATCAGCAAGCCGTTCTCGCCCAAGGAGTTGCTGGCGCGCATCCGCGCGGTGCTTCGCCGCAAGGCCCCCGAGGCGACCGACGATGTCGTCGAGGTGGCGGGGCTGCAGCTTGATCCGACCACGCGGCGGGTGTCGTTCGGCGGTCGCGAGGCGAAGGTCGGCCCGACCGAATTCCGCCTGCTGCATTTCCTGATGCAGCATCCGGAACGCGTGCACAGCCGGGCACAGTTGCTGGACCGGGTCTGGGGCGACCATGTCTTCATCGAGGAGCGCACGGTCGACGTGCATGTCAAGCGCCTGCGCGAGGCGCTCGCGCCGGTGAACTGCGCGCAGATGATCGAGACCTCGCGCGGCGCCGGTTACCGCCTGACACAGCATGTGCGCGCCGAATCGGCGTGATGCGGCGCGGCGCGCTTGCGCTTGCGCTTGCGTTTGCGTCACCCGCGATCCGGCGACGACATGGGTTGGCTGATCTACCGGATCGCCGCGACCGCGTTGGCGGCGCTGGCCGGCGGCCTTGTCGGATCGACGGTCGGTGGTTCAGCTAGTGCGACGCTGCTCGGCGCGGTGACAGGCGTTGCGTTGGCAAGCGCTGCGCTGCTTGCGATCGACGGCCTTCGCGGCCACGCCTTCCTGCAATGGCTGCGCGGGTCACGCGATGGCGGCGGCGCCGCGCAGTGGCGGGTTGTGGGGCGAGATCGGCTATCGCGTCGAGCGCTCGATCGGCCTGCTCGAACGTGCCGTCGAGCAGGAGCAGACTCAGCTGTCGCAGTTCCTGTCGGCGATAGAGGCCTCGCCCAATGGCGTGCTGTTGCTCGACGCGACGGACCAGATCGTGTGGTGCAACAGCGTCGCCGCCGACCACTTCGGGCTGGACCCTCAGCGCGACCGTCGTCAGCACGTGACCAACCTGGTGCGCGCACCTGCGTTCGTGAGCTACCTGCAAGACGGGCGCTGGGACAGTGCCGTGAACTTGCCCGACCCGCGCGGCAAGCGCACGTTGTCGGTCCTGATTCGCGGCTACGGCGATCGGCTCAAGCTGGTGCTGTCGCAGGACATCACCGAGCGCGAGCAGGTCGACACGATGCGGCGCGACTTCGTAGCCAACGTCTCGCACGAGATTCGCACGCCACTGACCGTGCTCTGCGGATTCATCGAGACGATGGACGCCCTGCCGCTGACCGACAGCGAGCGGCGCCGCATGCTGGACTTGATGGGGCAGCAGGCCGACGCGGATGCAAGCGCTGGTCAGCGACCTGCTGACGCTGGCGGCGCTGGAAGGCAGCCCGCGCCCGCCCGGCGACCGTTGGTTCCCGGTCGCGCCATTGCTGGCGCAGGCGCAGACCGACGCGACGACCTTGTCGGCAGGCCGGCATCAGATCCACTTCGACTGCGACCTCGCGACGCAGCTGGCCGGAAGCGAGAGCGAACTGGCCAGCGCCGTCGCCAACCTGGTCAACAACGCGGTGCGCTACACCCCCGACGGCGGCCGCGTGGAAGTGACCTGGCGTCTGCTGCCCGATGGCACCGGCTCGCTGTCGGTCGCCGATACCGGCATAGGCATCTCGCACGAACACCTGCCGCGGCTGGCCGAGCGCTTCTATCGCGTTGACGGCAGCCGCTCGCGCGACACCGGCGGAACCGGACTCGGGCTGTCGATCGTCAAGCATGTGATTCAGCGCCATGGTGGTGAGCTCGACATTCGCAGCGAGCCCGGCGTGGGCTCGACCTTCACGTTGTCGTTTCCGGCATGGCGTGTGCGCCGCATTGACGCTGCGTCCGATCATGCCGCTCGTGTCGGCGACGTCGACCTGATCAACGGCACGTCACGACTGCGCGGGCCCCTTGCGATCGCGTGCACCGAGCTTGGGCAACAGCATGCCCACCTGCTCGCGGTACGCGTGGTAGCGCTGGCCGAACTGCGCGACGAGGTCGCGCTCCTCGAACCAGATGCCGATCAGGATGTAGCCCGTGCAGGCCGCCGCGAACAGCAGGTGGCCCGCGGTCATTTGCGGCGTGGCCCAGAAGGCGAGCACGAAGCCGAGATAGATCGGGTGCCGCACGTGGCGGTAGAACAGCGGTGTGCGAAACACCGGGGCCGCGATCGCCTGGCCGCGCAGGTTCGCCCACACCTGGCGCAGGCCGAACAGCTCGAAGTGGTTGATCAGGAAGGTGCTGATCAGCAGCACGCCCCAGCCGAGCCAGAACACGGCATGCAAGGCGAAGCGGGCGCCGGGGTCGCTGACCGACCACAGCACCGGCTCGGCGATCGGCCGCCATTGCCACAGCAGCAGCGCGAGTGCGGCGGTCGCCGCAAGCACGAAGGTGCTGCGCTCCACCGATTCGGGAATCACCGTCGTCCACCATCGCTTGAAGCCACGGCGCGCCATCACGCTGTGCTGGACGGCAAACAGCCCCAGCAGCGCGAGATTGACGGCCAGTGCTTCGACCAGCGGCGCAGCGGCACCGCTGTCGATGGTCTTTGGCAGCAGCGGCAGGTTGCCGACAAAGCCGATGGCGTAGACAAAGGTGGCGAGGAAGAAGAGGTAGACCACCAATCCGTAGAGGGCAGCGAGGATTGCCATGTTGAATCTCCGATAGCAATGAAGGTGAGGACGAGTCGGGCCTGCGGCCCGCATCGAAATGGCAGGTCGAGGTCATCCAGGCCGCGCCCAATGTGGGCGCGGACAGGTACCTGGGAAGACAGCCGGTCGGGCCCGCCGGCGCTACGGCACTTCGCAGCCCGGCGGTGCGCGCGGCGGGCGGCCGACTCGCGGCGCGCCGCATCGCGCGGCGGGTCGAGCCGGCGCCGTGGGTTCGCGGTGTCATCGCGCCCACCAGCGGTTGTCCAGCACCTGCGCGATGCGCAGTGCGGCTCGCGCCGCGCCATCGGTTTCCACCGGGCGGTAGCGCACGGGCTCATGCATCGCGGCCAACGCACGCTGGGCCAGCAAGTCGGGATCCAGCGTCGCCGCATAGTCCATCGAGCGGTCGGCGTCGTAGTTGGCCAGGCGCTGGCGCACGTGCACGCACTGCTCGAAGTGACGCTGCAGCGGAAAGCTCAGGAAGGGCCGGCGCGTGGCCACCAGTTCCATCGTCGTCGACAGCCCGCCCTGCACCAGCGCCAGGTCGCAGCAGGCCAGGTGCTCGTAGAGGTTGTGCACGTAGGGCCGCAATTCGAGCCCGGGCTGCGGCTTGAACCCGTCGGTCGCCAGACGCGGGCCGGTGACGAGGATCAAGCGCAGTTCGGGCAGCTCGCGCTTCATGCGCGGGAACGCCGCCGCGATGCGCTGCAACAGGTGCCGGCCGGTGGCCGTGCCGCCGACCGCGGCGATGGCGATCTTCTCGTCGCTGCGGTAGCCATGCTGGGCGCGCAGGCGCTCGGTGTCGGCCAAGGCACGCGGATCGAAGGGCAGGCAATAGCCGCAGTAGCAGAAGTTGCGGTCGGTCCATTCGCGGATGCTCGGCAGCCCGGGGCCGAACGGCTGCTCGGTCACGTCCTCGCGGTTGCCGACGAAGATGGCGGCATCGCGCAGGTACGGATAGCGCGCCACATGCTCGATGTCGTCGGCATTGCGGTCGGCGCACAGCGCAGCCTCGCGCTCGTTGCCTGGCTCCATCGGAAGGCAGCCGACGAAGTCGGTGAGGAAAACATAGGGCTGGCGCTTGAGCTCCGGGTTCTCGTGGTAGTGGTAGTCCACGTCCCAGGCCTCGTCGCCGATCACGATGTCGTAGTGCTCGGCCTCGATCAGGTCGACGAAGGTCATGAAGTTGTGATTCATGATCTCGTCCATCGTGCGCAAGGCGAAGAACGCCGACAGATCGTGTTCTCCGGCCACCTGCTCGAAGTGGCGGCTCTCGTTGGCCAGGCGCTGGGTGATCGGGTGCAGGCGTTCGCCTTCGCGCTCGAGGTAGCGTCGCGGCCGGGTCGACGGTGAACCAGTCGACCGCCAGATCCGGCTGCAGCTTGCGCAGCTCGCGCGCGATGGCGAGGTCACGCTGCACGTGGCCGAGGCCGATCGGGCTGGAGAGGAACAGCGCCCGGCGCGGCCGCTTCATCGCGCGCACCCAGGTGCGCTGGCGCGGCGCGCCGCCGATGAACTCGCGCAGCGCGCGGTTGAAGGCCACCGGGTCGCGCGCCGCGGTGACATGGCCGCCACCGGCCACCGTGAGCATCTTCGAACCCGGCACCAGCGCATGGATCTCCTGCCCCTTGGCGTACGGGACGCGCCGATCATCGTCGCCGTGGATCACCAGCGTCGGGCAGCCGACGCGGCGCGCCAGTTCGCGCACGTCGTTGCCCATCCACGCGTTGCGGCACCAGTTCAGCCACTCGGCGTTGGTCGCCCAGCCGTAGTGCACACCGTCCTCGTACGGCTTGGTCGAGTGCGGCTCGCTGAAGATGGTGTTCATGAACCAGTCGACATAGGCCGGCCAGTCGCTGCGCAGCAACTCGCCCTCCATCTGCAGGCGCTGCGCGAGTTTCTCGTCGCTCGGCAGCGAGTCGGCAAAGCCGCCGGCCGTGACCACGTGCGTCACCCGCTGCGGCTGTTCGGCCGCCAGCCGCAGCACGGTCAGCGCTGCCGCCGAGATGCCGACCAGCGCGACGCGCTCGGCGCCGAGCCGCATCGAGCACGGCCACGAAGTCGGCGTAGAAGTGCTCGAAGCTGTAGGCGTCCTGCCCCTGCGGCCGATCGGAGCGGCCGTTGCCGCGACCGTCGGTGGTGATGACACGAAAGTGCCGCGACAGGTACGGCACCGTGGCCTTGAGCATCTGGCTGTGAACGATCTGCAGCGGCGGCGCAAAGGCGATCCAGGGGCCGCTTTCGCCCCACACCGCGTACCAGATCTTCACGCCGTCGCGATCGACGAAGCCCTCCTGCGCGGGCGCCACGGTGGCGTACGGCGAGGCGCCGGCATCCGGCACCGCGCCGGGCTCGGGCAGCGGGCCGGCAATCCTTTCGAAGCGCGCGGGCAGGGAGCGGCCGGGCGCGGTCATCGGCGGCTCCTGCGGACGGCAGCGGGCGCGGCGGCCTTGGCGTCCAGCGACTCCAGCAGCCATTGAACGGCATCCAGCGCCGCGCGGTGCTGGACCTGCTCTTCCTTCGCACCCAGCAGGTCGGCGAATTCCATGCCGAGCCAGAACTCCGAGATCCAGCAGGCGATGACTTCGGGCGTGAACGGCGGCGGCAGCGTCGTGCCGTCGGCCTGCAGCGCGGCAATGGCCTCGCGCACGGCGCCCAGCACCAGCTGCTTCCAGGCCAGCAGGCGCGGCAGGAACTTCTCGCGCAGACCGGGGTTGGACAGGCTGGCGGCCCACAGCTCGGCCTGCAGGCGCACGAAGCCCGACGCGAGGTCGTCCTGATAGAACTGCCGCGCGACGGGCCCACTTCTGCGCAAACCCACCGCTGCTCTCGTACATCGACGCCTGGCGCGCCAGCAGGCGCTTGTTCATCGCATCGAGCACCTCGATGACCAGCTGATCCTTGCTGCGGAAGTGGTAGTTGATCAGCGCATGGTTGACCCCTGCGTCCTTGGCGATCTCGCGCACGCTCAGTGCCGCGTAGCCGTCGGACACCAGGCGCCGAAATGTCGCGTCCAGGATGCGCTCGCGGGTCTGCGTCGCGTCGCCGTCATGCAGATTCGAGGTCTCGGGTCGGACGACGCGCACTGCGGGTTTCGAGGCCATGCTTTACCACTTGGTTTAAACGATCGTTCAAATTTTAGATGGCCGACGAGCAATGTCAAGCCCGGCAGGCAGTGCAGGCTGGCCGTCCTCGCCGCCACGCCGCCAGCCGGCCGTCGCCCCGCGCGGCAGCGTTCTGCATGCGGGTAAACCACGACACGCCCGATATGCAATTACTACCTGGGCGCTGCCGGCGGCGAACAATGGCGGCATCATCCCCCAACTGGAGAATCTCGAGATGAGCAAGATCCTGATGCTGTGCGGCGACTTCGGCGAAGACTACGAAGTCATGGTGCCTTTCCAGGCCCTGCAGGCGGTGGGCCACACCGTCCACGCCGTAGCGCCCGACAAGAAGAGCGGCGACCACGTGATGACGGCGATCCACGACTTCGAAGGCCAGCAGACCTACAGCGAAAAGCCCGGCCACCGCTTCACCCTCAACGCCACGTTTGCCGAGATCGACCCCGCCAAGTACGACGCGCTGGTGATCCCCGGCGGCCGTGCACCGGAGTACCTGCGCATGAATACGCGCGTGATCGAGATCACGCGGCATTTCCTGTCCGCCAACAAACCCGTCGCGTCGATCTGCCACGGCGCGCAACTGCTGGCCGCCACCGGCCTGATCAAGGGACGCAAGGTCAGCGCCTACCCGGCCTGCCAGGTCGAGGTCGAGTTGGCCGGCGCCGAGTACATGGGCATCGCCATCGACGGCGCCGTCACCGACGGCAACCTGGTCACCGCCCCGGCCTGGCCTGCGCACCCGGCGTGGATCGGCCAGTTCCTGAAGGTGCTCGGCACGCGCATCGAGCCTGTAGCGCTCGCCAGGCGCGACGCCAGCCCAACCATGTGCAAGATCTTCATCAGCGCCGACCCCGCCAGCTACGAGAGCCGCACGCGATCGGTGCGGCTGCATGGCGTCGTCACCAGCATCCGGCTGGAGAACCTGCACTGGACGGTGCTCGAAGAGATCGCCGGCCGCGACGGCATGACGGTGGCGCAGTTGATCGAGAAGCTCTACGACGAACTGGTGGCCGACCGCGGCGCGGTCGGCAACTTCTCTTCGTTCCTGCGCGTGTGCGCGCTGCGTTACGAGAATCTGATCGCCCAGGGCCTCATCCCGCGCGACGCGGCGATCCCGATCCGGTCGCTCGATGCCGAGCATGTGCTTCGCGGCCTGCCGAAAATGCCACGGGCGGCCGCGCCGACAGGCGAGCACAGCCCGCCGCCCACGCGCGCGTTGAACTGACCGCCAGGCGAGCCCTGCCCGTCACTCATGCGGGCCTCGAACTGAGGTTGCGCGGGCGGGGGTCGTGTGCCGCCCGCCGCGGCTCACGCGCGGTGCTCCGCGCGCAGGATGCGTGCCGCCTCGACCATCGCCTTCAGCTTGCCCACCGCGACCTCGCGCGGCAGGTACTTCATGCCGCAGTCGGGCGCCAGGATCACGCGTTCCTTGGCCACGTACGGCAGCGCGCGGCGGATGCGCTCGGCCACGACCTGCGGCGTCTCGACCGTCATGTCCGACAGGTCGAGGCAGCCGACCATGATCTGCTTGTCGTCGAGTTGCGCCAGCACCGAGCAGTCGAGCCTGGATTGCGCGGTCTCGATCGACACCTGCTTGCAGCCGCAGCCACGCAGCTCGGTCAGGAAGGAGTAGCCGCTCGGCCGCTCGTGGATGACGGCCGCGTAGCCGAAGCAGATGTGCACCGCGGTCGTGCCGCTGATGCCCTCGAGCGCGCGGTTCAGCGCCGCCAGGCCGTACTGGCGCGCCTTTTCGGGCCGGGCCTGCATGTAGGGTTCGTCGATCTGCACGATGTCGGCGCCGGCGGCGAAGAGGTCGCGGATCTCGGCGTTGACGGCGGCCGCGTAGTCCATCGCGGCTTCGGCGTCGGTGGCGTAGAAGTCGTTCTGCGCCTGGCAGCTCATCGTGAACGGGCCGGGCACGGTGATCTTGATCCTCTTCTTCGTGTTCGCTTTCAGGAACAGCAGGTCTTCGACCTCCACCGCATGCTTGCGCCGGATCTTGCCGGTGATGCGCGGCACCGGGTTCGGGTGGCCCGAGCGGTCGAGCGCGCTGCCGGGGTTGTCGAGGTCGACGCCCTCGAGCGCGGTGGCGAAGCGGTTGGAGTAGCTCTCGCGCCGGATCTCGCCGTCGCTGACGATGTCCAGCCCGGCGTCTTCCTGGGCGCGGATGGCCAGCAGCGTGGCGTCTTCCCAGGCCTGCTGCAGGTACGGCTCGGCGACGCGCCACAGCTCGCGCGCGCGCACACGCGGCGGGAAGCGGCCGGCGAGCTTGTCGCGGTCGATCAACCAGTCGGGTTGCGGAAAGCTGCCGACGATGGTGGTGGGAAAGAGCATCGCGTCGTCCTCTGGCGTCGTGGGGTGGCCGATGCGCTGCATTCCAACCGTGCGCGGCCCGGCTGGCAATCGGGGCGGCCCCGTGGCGACCCCGGCCGCAGCGGAAAATACAGTTCCACCGCCGCGCTTCAGGCCGTCGCGGCGGCTGTGCTGCAATCGCCGCCTGCGCCCATGAAGCCCTTCGTCTACCAGGCCGCGCCCACGCGCGTGATCTTCGGCCCCGGCACGCTCGCTCGCCTGCCCGAGGAGGCCGAGCGCCTGGGCGCGCGGCGCGTGCTGGTGCTGTCGACGCCGGGTCAGCGCGCGCTCGCCGAGCGCGCGGCGGCGCTGCTCGGCGAGCGCGCTGTGGGCGTGTTCAGCCAGGCGGCGATGCATGTGCCGGTCGAGACGGCGCGCGCGGCGCGCGAGATGGCGCGGCAGCTCCAGGCCGATTGCGCGCTGGCGATCGGCGGCGGCTCGACCACCGGGCTGGCCAAGGCGATCGCGCTCGAATCGGGCTTGCCGATCGTCGCCGTACCCACCACCTATGCCGGCAGCGAGATGACGCCGATCTACGGCCTGACCGAAGGCGGCGCGAAGAAGACCGGGCGCGACGCGCGCGTGCTGCCACGCGCCGTGATCTACGACCCCGAGCTGACGCTCGGCCTGCCCTGGGCCGTGACCGTGACCAGCGCGTTCAACGCGATCGCGCATGCGGCCGAGGGCCTGTACGCACCCGACGGCAACCCGGTCGTCGCGCTGATGGCCGAAGAAGGCATCCGCGCCTGCGCGGCGGCGCTGGCGCCGATGCAGGCCGACCCGCGCGACCTCGATGCGCGCGGCGATGCGCTGTACGGCGCGTGGCTCTGCGGCACGGTGCTCGGCGCGATCACGATGGGCCTGCACCACAAGCTGTGCCACACGCTGGGCGGCAGCTTCGGGCTGCCGCACGCCGAGGTGCACGCGGTGGTACTGCCGCATGCGCTGGCCTACAACGCCGATGCGGCACCCGCGGCGATGGCCCGCGTGGCGCGCGCCCTCGGCGTGCGCGACGCGGGCCACCCGCTCGCCGCCGCGCGTGCGGTGCAGGACCTGGCGCGCCGGCATGGCGCGCCCGTCTCGCTGGCGGCGATCGGCATGCCGGCCGACGGCCTGGACCGCGCCGCCGAGATGGCGGTGCAGAATCAGTACCCGAACCCGCGCCCGCTCGATCGCTCGGCCTTGCGGGCCCTGCTGCAACGCGCCTTCGACGGCGCAACCCCGCAACCATGATCGACAAGATCGTCGCCAGCTGCGAAGCCGCAGTTGCCGACGTGCCCGACGGCGCAACGGTGATGATCGGCGGCTTCGGCACCGCCGGCCTGCCCAACGAGCTGACCGAGGCGCTGCTGGCCCAGGGCGCCAAGGACCTGGTCATCGTCAACAACAACGCCGGCAATGGCGAGGCCGGCCTGGCGGCGCTGCTGGCGGCCAAACGGGTGCGCAAGATCATCTGCTCGTACCCGCGTCAGGCCGACAGCCATCACTTCGATGCGCTGTACCGCGCCGGCCGGATCGAGCTGGAACTGGTACCGCAGGGCAATCTGGCCGAGCGCATTCGCGCCGCCGGCGCCGGCATCGGCGGCTTCTTCACGCCCACCGGCTACGGCACCGAGCTGGCCCGGGGCAAGGAGACGCGCGTGATCGATGGCCGCGGCCATGTGCTCGAGATGCCGATCCACGCCGACTTTGCACTGATCAAGGCCGAGCGCGGCGACCGCTGGGGCAACCTGGTCTACCGCATGACGGCGCGCAACTTCGGCCCGATCATGGCCATGGCGGCCAAGGTGACGGTGGCCAGCGTGCACGAGGTCGTCGCGCTCGGCAGCCTCGACCCGGAAGCGGTCGTGACGCCGGGCCTGTTCGTGCAGCGCGTGGTCAAGATCGCCCGCGCGAGCACCGCCGCCGGCGGCTTCAGGCAGGTGGCCTGATGAGCGGCAAGTGGACGCGCGAAGCAGATGGCCCGGCGCGTGGCGCAGGACATTCCCGACGGCGCGATCGTCAACCTGGGCATCGGCCTGCCGACGATGGTGGGCAACTTCATTCCGGCCGGCCGCGAAGTGATCCTGCACAGCGAGAACGGCATCATCGGCGTCGGCCCTGCGCCCGGCCCCGGCGAGGAAGACTACGACCTGATCAACGCCGGCAAGCAGCCCGTCACGCTGCTGCCGGGCGGCTCGTTCTTTCACCACGCCGACAGCTTCGCGATGATGCGCGGCGGCCACATCGACATCTGCGTGCTCGGCGCGTTCCAGGTGTCGGCCAAGGGCGATCTCGCCAACTGGCACACCGGTGCGCCCGACGCGATTCCCGCCGTCGGCGGCGCGATGGATCTGGCCACCGGCGCGAAGAGGACCTTCGTGATGATGGAACACCTGACCAAGGCCGGCGAGCGCAAAATCGTGCCCACCTGCAGCTACCCGCTGACGGGGATCGCCTGCGTGAGCCGCATCTACACCGATCTGGCCGTCATCGACGTCACCGCAGCCGGCCTGAAGCTGATCGACAAGGTCGCCGGCCTGTCCTTCGAAGACTTGCAACGCGCGACCGGCGCGCCGCTGATGCCCTGACCGCACCATGAACCACGCCTACATCTGCGACGCCGTTCGCACGCCGTTCGGCCGCTACGGCGGCGCCCTGTCGTCGGTGCGCACCGACGACCTCGGCGCGATCCCGTTGCGCGCGCTGGTGCAGCGCAATCCAGCGCGTCGATTGGCAGGCCGTCGGCGACGTGCTGCTGGGCTGCGCCAACCAGGCCGGCGAGGACAACCGCAACGTCGCGCGCATGAGCCTGCTGCTGGCCGGGCTGCCGTTGGCGGTGCCGGGCGCGACCATCAACCGCCTGTGCGGCTCGGGGCTGGACGCGGTCGGCACGGCGGCGCGCGCCATCAAGTGCGGCGAAGCCGACGCTGGTGATCGCCGGCGGCGTCGAAAGCATGAGCCGCGCGCCCTTCGTCAGCCCCAAGGCCGAGAGCGCGTTCTCGCGCAACACCGCGGTCTACGACACCACCATCGGCTGGCGCTTCGTCAACCGCGCGATGAAGGAGTTGTACGGCATCGACTCGATGCCCGAGACGGCCGAGAACCTCGCCACCGAATGCGGCATCGAGCGCGACGCGCAGGACCGCATGGCGCTGGCCTCGCAGACCAGGGCCGTGGCGGCCCAGCAGCGCGGCTTCTTCGACGCCGAGATCGTGCCGGTGACGATCGCGCAGAAGAAGGGCGATGCCATCGTCGTCAACCGCGACGAGCACCCGCGCGAGACCTCGCTCGAAGCGCTGGCCCGGCTGAAGGGGATCGTGCGGCCCGATGGCACGGTCACCGCCGGCAACGCCTCGGGCGTCAACGACGGCGCCTGTGCCCTGCTGCTGGCCAGCGAGGCCGCCGCCGCCAAGCACGGCCTGACGCCGCGCGCCCGCGTCGTCGGCATGGCCACCGCCGGCGTCGCGCCCAGGGTGATGGGCATCGGCCCGGCGCCGGCCACGCGCAAGGTGCTCGAGCTGACCGGCCTCAAGCTGGCGCAGATCGACGTGATCGAACTCAACGAGGCCTTCGCCGCGCAGGGCCTGGCGGTGCTGCGCGAGCTCGGCCTGGCCGACGACGACGCGCGCGTCAACCCCAACGGCGGCGCCATCGCGCTCGGGCACCCGCTGGGCGCCAGCGGCGCCAGGCTGGCCACGACGGCGATCAACCAGCTGCACGCGACGCGCGGACGCTATGCGCTGTGCACGATGTGCATCGGCGTCGGCCAGGGCATCGCCGTGATCCTCGAGCGGGTTTGAGATCGGGCGACACGGCATGGACGAATCTCTCGCGCCTTCAGCGCCGCCCGCCGGCCCCACCCACGGCGCGGCCGGAACGGCCGCCCCATTGAAGCGCGATCTGGTGGCCGGCCTCGAAAAGGGCCTGGCCGTGATCGAGGCCTTCGACCAGGAGCGCCCGCGCCTGACGATCAGCGAGGTTGCCGAGCGCACCGGGCTGACCCGCGCCGCGGCGCGGCGCTACCTGTTGACGCTCACGCACCTGGGCTTCGTGCACCAGGAGCGCAAGATGTTTGCGCTTGCGCCGCGCGTGCTGCGCCTGGCGCAGAGCTACCTGCATTCGGCGCGGCTGCCGCGCGTGGTGCAGCCGGCACTGATCGAGCTGGCCAACACGCTGAAGGAGGCCTCGGTGGCCAGCGTGCTCGACATCGACGACGTGATCTGCATCGCCGCCACCAGCGGCGGACGCAATGTCGCGCCGACCATGCAGCCGGGCGTTCGCGTGCCGGCCTACTGCACGGCCAATGGCCGGGTGCTGGTGGCCGCACTGCCAGCGGAGCGGTCCGAGGCCTGGCTGGCCCAACAGACGCTGCGCGCGCTGACGCCGCACACCATCACCCGGCCCGAGCGGCTGCGCGCCGAGCTGCAGCGCACGCGCGAGCAGGGCTACGCCACCGTCGACCAGGAGCTGGCGCTGGGCACACGCGTGCTGTCGGTGCCGCTGGCCAACTGGCGCGGCGAGACGGTGGCCGCGATGAACCTGACCGTGCATGCCTCGCGCATGTCGATCGATGACCTGGTGGCCAGCGGCCTGCCGCCGCTGCGGCAGGCGCAGGCGCGGCTCAGGCAGTTGCTTTAAGTCAATACTGCGCGATAACACCGTTGCCCTGACGGGCACGGAGCAGGCATCCTCCGGCGCATCGCACCCTTAAGCCCCTGACGGAGACTCGACCATGAATGCCGCCCTGCTACGCCCCTCCCTGCTCGCCCTGTGCGCCGCCGCCGCCTTCTGCAGCGCGCAGGCGCAGGGCCAGCCGCCGCTCAAGGTCGGCCTGATGCTGCCGTTCACCGGCACCTTCGCCGCGCTGGGCGACTCCATCGAACGCGGCTTTCGCCTCTACGTGCAGGAGCAGGGCGGCAAGCTCGGCGGGCGCGAGATCCAGTACTTCCGCGTCGACGACGAGAGCGAGCCCTCCAAGGCCACCGACAACGTCAACAAGCTGATCAAGCGCGACAACGTCGACGTCATCGTCGGCACGGTGCACTCGGGCGTGGCACTGGCCATGGCGCGCGCGGCCAAGGAAAGCAACACCATGCTGATCGTGCCCAACGCGGGCGCCGACGCGATCACCGGCGCGATGTGCGCGCCGCACATCTTCCGCACCTCGTTCACGAACTGGCAGCCGGGCTACGCCACCGGCGTGGTCGCCGCCGGCAAGGGCTACAAGCGGGCCATGACCATCACCTGGAACTACGCCGCCGGCCAGGAGACGGTGAAAGGCTTCACCGAGGCCTTCGAGAAGGGCGGCGGCAAGGTCATCAAGGACCTGAACCTGCCCTTCCCCGGCGTCGAGTTCCAGGCCTTGCTGACGGAGATCGCGGCGCAAAAGCCCGACGTGGTGTTCGCCTTCTTCGCCGGCGGCGGGGCCGTGAAGTTCGTCAAGGACTACGACGCGGCGGGGCTGAGGAAGTCGATCCCGTTGCTGGGCTCGGGCTTCCTGACCGACGGCACGCTCGAAGCGCAAGGCTCGTCGGCCACGGGCCTGCAGACCGCGCTGCACTATGCCGACAACCTCGACACGCCGCGCAACAACGCCTTTCGCAAGAGCTTTGCCCTGACCTTCAAGGCCAACGCCGATGTCTACGCCGTGCAGGGCTACGACGCGGCGCAGCTGCTCGGCGCAGGCCTGACCGCCATCAAGGGCGATTTCGCCAAGCGCGACGCGATGATCGCCGCGATGAGCAAGGCCACCGTCGACAGCCCGCGCGGCAAGTTCACGCTGTCGGCCTCGCACAATCCGGTGCAGGACATCTACCTGCGCGAGGCGGTGGGCAAGAACAACGAGTTCAAGGGCATCGCCGTCAAGGCCCTGGCCGACCCCGGCCGCGGCTGCAAGATGTGAACTTGACCACCCCCGTTGCGGCTTCGCCGCTCCCCCTCAAGGGGGCGCCGCTGGCGGACCGGCAAAGCCGGATCCGCGGCGGCTGCTGGGGTGGGACAGCGCACTGCTACGCTTGCTGCGTTGAACCGACCAGGAGCCTCGAACCATGATCCTCGAGATCGCCGATTTCCGCATCACACCCGGCCAGCAGGCGGCCTTCGAAGAAGCCATCGCGCGGGCCGCCAACACGGTGGCCTGCAAGGCCAAGGGCTTTCGCGGCTGGAAGGTCAATCACAGCATCGAGAGCCCCGAGCGCTATGTGCTGATGATCTACTGGGACAGCGTCGACGACCACATGGTGGGCTTCCGCCAAGGCCCGCTGTTCGCGCAGTGGCGCGCCATCATCGGGCCGTTCTTCGCCCAGCCGCCGGTGGTCGAGCACTTCACGCTGGTCGGCAAGTCGGGCTGACGGCCGCACGGGCGGCGCTACATGCTGCGCCGGTACTGCCCGCCGACTTCGAACAGGGCGCTGGTGATCTGGCCCAGCGAGCACACGCGCACGGCGTCCATCAGGACCTCGAACACGTTGTGGTTGTGAATCACCGCCTGCTGAAGGCGGCGCAGCATCGCCGGCGCCTCGCCGGCGTGGCGGGCGTGGAAGTCCGCCAGGCGTGTCAGTTGCGACTGCTTCTCCTGCCTCGGTTGAACGCGCCAGTTCGATCTGCTCGGGCACCGCATCGCCCTGCTCGGGCTGCGGAAGGTATTGACGCCGACGATCGGGTACTCGCCGGTGTGCTTCTGCATCTCGTAGTGCATCGACTCTTCCTGGATCTTGCCGCGCTGGTAGCCGGTCTCCATCGCGCCGAGCACCCCGCCACGCTCGGCGATCTTCTCGAACTCGGCCAGCACCGCCTCCTCGACCAGCTCGGTCAGCTCGTCGATGATGAACGCGCCCTGGGTCGGGTTCTCGTTCTTGGCCAGACCCCATTCGCGGTTGATGATCAGCTGGATCGCCATCGCGCGGCGCACGGATTCCTCGGTCGGCGTGGTGATCGCCTCGTCGTAGGCGTTGGTATGCAGGCTGTTGCAGTTGTCGTAGACCGCGATCAATGCCTGCAGCGTGGTGCGGATGTCGTTGAACTGGATCTCCTGGGCGTGCAGCGAACGCCCCGAGGTCTGCACGTGGTACTTCAGCTTCTGGCTGCGCTCGTTGGCGCCGTAGCGATCGCGCATCGCCGTGGCCCAGATGCGCCGTGCCACGCGGCCCATCACGTTGTATTCGGGGTCCATGCCGTTGGAGAAGAAGAAGCTCAGGTTCGGCGCGAAGTCGTCGATGTGCATGCCGCGCGCCAGGTAGGCTTCGACGAAGGTGAAGCCGTTGGACAGCGTGAAGGCGAGCTGCGAGATCGGGTTCGCGCCGGCCTCGGCGATGTGATAGCCGCTGATGCTGACCGAGTAGAAGTTGCGCACGTCGTGGTGCACGAAGAACTCGGCGATGTCGCCCATCACCTTGAGGCTGAATTCGGTCGAGAAGATGCAGGTGTTCTGGCCCTGGTCCTCCTTCAGGATGTCGGCCTGCACCGTGCCGCGCACATTGGCCAGCACCCATTCGCGGATCTTGGCGGCTTCGGTGTCGGTCGGCTCGCGGCCGTTTCCTTCGGCGCCGGGCCCTGAACTTGTCCAGGTTCTGCTCGATCGCGGTGTTCATGAACATCGCCAGGATCGTCGGCGCCGGGCCGTTGATCGTCATGCTGACCGAGGTCGCCGGGTGCGTCAGGTCGAACCCCGAATACAGCACCTGCATGTCGTCCAGGGTGGCGATCGAGACGCCCGAGTTGCCGACCTTGCCGTAGATGTCGGGCCGCGGATCGGGGTCGTGGCCGTACAGGGTGACCGAATCGAACGCGGTCGACAGGCGCTTGGCCGGCAGGCCCTGGCTGACCATCTTGAAGCGCCGGTTGGTGCGAAACGCATCGCCCTCGCCGGCAAACATGCGCGCCGGGTCTTCGCCTTCGCGCTTGAAGGCGAAGGTGCCGGCGGTGTATGGGAAGCTGCCGGGCACGTTGTCGAGCAGCAGCCACTTCAGCAGCTCGCCATGGCACTCGTAGGCCGGCAAGGCCACCTTGCGGATCTTGCTGCCCGCCAGCGTGGTGTGGGTCAGCGCGGTGCGGATTTCCTTGTCGCGGATCTTCACCACGTATTCGTCGCCGGCGTAGGCCTGCTGCATGGCGGGCCACATCGCCAGCAGCTTCTTCGCCGTCGGATCGAGTTGCGACTCGCGCTGCTCGGCCAGGTTGATGGCCGCCTCGGCGGCGCGCGGCTTGTCGGGCTTGCCGACGGTGAGCATGCGGGCCGCGGCGCGCAGCTGCTGGATCTCGCGCGCCAGCGCCGCCTGCTCGCGCGCCCGGCGCTTGTAGCCGCGCACGGTGGCGGCGATCTCGGCCAGGTAGCGCACGCGCGCGCCCGGCACGATCGGCACCTGGTGCGTGCTGTGGCGCGTTGTGACCAGCGGCAGCCGCCCCGGCGACAACGTCAGGCCCGCCTCGGCCAGGCGCGGCTTCAGGGCCTGGTACAGCGCGGTGACGCCGTCGTCGTTGAAGCGGCTGGCCATGGTGCCGAACACCGGCATCTGCTCGGGCGCCTGCTTGAACGCCTCGCGGTTGCGCTGCACCTGCTTGGCGACATCGCGCAGCGCGTCGGCCGCGCCCTTGCGGTCGAACTTGTTGATGGCCACGAACTCGGCGAAGTCGAGCATGTCGATCTTCTCGAGCTGGCTGGCAGCGCCGAACTCGGGCGTCATCACGTACATCGGGATGTCGACCAGCGGCACGATGGCGGCGTCGCCCTGGCCGATGCCCGAAGTCTCGACCACGATCAGGTCGAAGCCGGCGACCTTGCACGCGGCCAGCACGTCGGGCAGTGCCTGGCTGATCTCGGAGCCGAAGTCGCGCGTGGCCAGGCTGCGCATGATAGACTGCCGTGGAGCCCCCAGGCTGCCTGTTCCAAGGCCCGATCGCATTCATGCGGATGCGGTCGCCGAGCAAGGCGCCGCCACTCTTGCGGCGCGACGGGTCGATCGAGATCACCGCGATGCGCAGCGCATCGCCCTGGTCCAGGCGCAGGCGCCGGATCAACTCGTCGCACAGGCTGGACTTGCCCGCACCGCCGGTGCCGGTGATGCCGAGTACCGGCACCTTGGCCGCCGCGGCCCGGGCGTGCAGCGCCTCGACCAGCTTGGCGTCGGCGCGGCCGTTCTCCAGCGCACTGATCAACTGCGCCAGGGCGCGCCAGGCGGCATCGCCGTGGCCGGCGAGCGCATCCAGGCGTGGTCGGCGCAAACGACCGACAAGTCGGCGTCCGCACGCATCAGCATCTCGCCGATCATGCCCTGCAGGCCCATGCGCTGGCCGTCCTCGGGGCTGTAGATGCGCACGCCGCACTTCGGCCAGCGCGCGGATCTCGTCGGCCACGATCACGCCGCCGCCGCCGCCGAAGACCTGGATCCGTTCGCCGCCGCGCGCCTTCAGCAAATCGATCATGTACCTGAAGTACTCGACATGGCCGCCCTGGTACGAGCTGACGGCGATGGCCTGCACGTCCTCCTGCAATGCGGCCGTCACCACCTCGTCGACCGAGCGGTTGTGGCCGAGGTGGATGACCTCGGCACCCATGCCTTGCAGGATGCGCCGCATGATGTTGATGGCCGCGTCGTGGCCGTCGAACAGGCTGGCAGCGGTCACGAAGCGCAGCTTGTGCTTGGGCCGGAAGGCGGCCAGCGCTTTGGCGTCGGCTTCAAATCGCTGCGCGATATGAACCTTCTCTGAAGTGCCGTGCACTTTGGATTCGGCGGAAAGGTCGGTCATGGCGGCGCCCGGACGGGTGAATTGACGTTGACGTAAACGTCAAGTGGCGATGATGCCATCATTGCCGGGCCGCCGCGTACACCATGCACTTGCCTCGTGTCGTGAGAAATGAGTGCACAGCAGGCGCATGGATTTCTGCACAATCACGGCAACATGACCCTGCTCCAGCAACCCGGCGATCGGCCTCAGCGCACCGCCTCCGGCCACGCCGAGTTGGCCAAGCGCGCCAACCGGCTGTCGCAGCGCCACCGCACCGTGCTGTTGCTGGTCGACGGTCAGCGCAATGTCGACGACATCCGCAAGCTGGCGGCGCAGGCCGGCGCCGACGCGCAGTGCCTCGAAGACTTGCTGACGCTGGGCATGGTCACATGGGCCAGCAACGCGCCGGCAGACGCCGCCGTCACGGTGGCGGCGGGCGGCGAGTCGTCGTTGCTGCCATCCTCGCAGTCGCTGCAGGGCGAGTCGACCTGGGCGGAGCTGGACGAAAGCGCCGCCGACGCGGTGGATCGGCCCTTCGCCGAGGCCCGCGAGCTGTTGCTGCGCGCGGTGCGCCAGGAGGCGCCGGTCGCCGGCGCGCTGACGCTGATGAAATTGAAGCGCGCGACCAGCCGCGAAGCGCTCGAGGCGCTGCTCGACGAGGTCGAACAACGGCTGCGCAAGCCGCGCCGGCAGATCACCGCCGCACAGACGATGCGCCACGTGCGCCACCTGCTGAGCCTGCCCGCGGCCTCGCGCATACCGCCATGAATGCGTCGCGGGCCCGTGCCGGGTCTTCATCCTGTCGCCGTGTGCGGTGGCCGCTGCGGCCGGCCCAAGGGCGGCGCACACCGCCAGCGGTGCGGGCATGACGTTTCTGGCCATCGACGTCGGCAATTCGCGCCTGAAGTGGGCGCTTTACGCCGCACCGCTGCCGAGTGCGGCCGTGCTCGCCAGCGGCGCCGTGTTCCTCGAAACGATCGACACGCTGGCAGAAGGCGGCTGGCACGACCTGCCGGTGCCGGGCAGCATGCTCGGCTGCAACGTGGCCGGCGATGCGGTACGGCGCCGCGTCGAAGAGCAACTCGAGTTGTGGGACCTCCCACCGCGCTGGCTGGCACCGTCGGAACGCGCCGGCGGCGTGACCAACGGCTACCAGCACCCGACGCGCTTGGGCGCCGACCGCTGGGCCGCGCTGATCGGTGCGCGCTGGCACGTGCAGCAGCGCGCGCGGCAACAGCACGCGCCCGACCGCCCGGCGCTGGTGGTGATGGTCGGCACCGCCGTCACGGTCGACTCGCTCGACGCCGACGGGAACTTCCTCGGTGGCTTGATCCTGCCCGGCTTCGGCCTGATGCTGCGCGCGCTCGAACAGGGAACCGCCGGACTGCGCGTGCCGACCGGCGAAGTGGTCGACTTTCCGACCAACACCAGCGATGCCCTGATGAGCGGCGGCGCCCATGCCCTGGCCGGCGCCATCGAGCGCATACATCACAAGCTGGTGCAGCGCTGCGGTGCCGAGCCGCTGCTGCTGATCACGGGCGGCGCGGCGGTCAAGCTGACGCCGATCACCGAGCTGCCTTTCGAGACCATCGATTCGCTGATCTTCGACGGCCTGCTCACGCTGCAGTCGCACCGGCTGGCGCTCTGAGCCGGCACGGCGGCAAGCGGCGCGAAAGGCCCTCGGTCTTTGTGCCGACTTGGCCCGCTGGCTAGTTGGTGCGCACGCGCACGCTGGCGTGCTCGTTGATGCCCATGGCACCGAAGAACAACGCCACCAGGCGGTGCGAATCGGCGAAGGTCACGCTGCGGCTCTCGCTGCGCTTGGCCAGGACCCAGTTGAGCAGATCGCCGGCGGCGATGAAATCGACGCGGATCAGCTTGGTGCACGACACCGTGACCAGCGGCGCAATCGCCAGTTGGCTATCGAGTTGCCGCAGCGTGGCGCTGATGTCGCCGACCAGTTGGCCCGACAACTCCACCGAGGCCATCGTCACGGTGCCGCTGTGCTCGTCGACGGGGGACTCGACGAAGCTGGTCGCCACGTCGCCCACCTGCGACAGCGGTGGCGACTGCGTCGACAGCCCCGCGCCGCCGATGCGCACATGGCATTTCGCGCGCTCCCACGACGGTGGCGAGACCTCGTAAGTGACGCAGTAGTCGATTGCGGCCTCGTCGAACTGGTCGGGCCGGTTGGCCAGGCGCAGCGCGTCCAGCCGCAGCACCCAGTACGCCGGGTCGGCATCGCGCACGCCGGTGGGCGCGGCATCCTGCAGTGCCGCGAGGAACCGCTCGCCGGACAGCCAGCGCATGTCCAGCGTCTCGCCGGCCCAGTGACGGAACAGATCGGACAGGTGCGTCGCGGCCTCGGCATCGACCGTCTTCAGGGCACTCCAGTCGAAGACCCAGGGCAGCGGCAGTTGCAGGGACACCGATCGCAGCCGGGCCACCGCATCGATGTCCAGATGTTCGGGGCAGATCCAGCCGATTTCGCCGGCCACGCGCTGGGCGCGCGGCTTTTCCTGCTGCGCCGACTCGGCCACCAGCTTGGGCAACGAATACCACTGCGGCGCGGACCAGCCGAACTGCTGCGCATATTCGAGTGCCAGGCCTTCGAACTTGTGCTGCTGGCCGGTGGCGCGGTGCAGGTCGAACAGCACCAGCCAGGTCTCTGCATGCTGGGCGCGCGCGCCACCGATGCGCGTCAAAGCCGTCAATGCCTGTTCGCACTGGTCGAAATCGGCATTGGCGAACGCGATCACGGCCTCGTCGAGTTCCGGGTCGTGCGCGACCTCGCTGACCTCGACCGTGAAAGGCGTGGCGAAGTCACTGCTGGCGCCACCTTGCAGCCCGCCCAAGGACACTGCCGCGGCGGCGTTGCGCGCCGGCGGCGCCAGCGGCGCCCCTGCGGCGCGCGCCGGCGGCTGCGGTTGTGCGTCCGGCGCCTGCATGGGCATGACCGCGGCGCGGGTCGTGGTCTGGCGCAATATCGGCGGCGGCGTCTTGCCTTCGTATGTGGCCCCCGGCTTGCGCGCACCGGAACCGGCGAAGTTGTCGCCCACCATCTGCTGCTCGATCTCGTCGATCTTGGCCTTCACGCCGCTGTCGGCCCGCCGCGGCGACATGTCGCTGGCCCTGGATTCGGAGTCGTCCAGCTTGGACGAGCCCCCAAGGGCTGCCAGTTGCTCGGGTGACAGGCCCTCGCGACGCACTTTGCGCAACATGTCGAACTCGCGCTTGCGCACGAAGTCATTGCGCTTCTTGCGCTCGATCATCGCCTTGAGTTCGGACTTCTCGAGGTCGAGCTCGCGGCCTTCGTCCTGGCGCGAATTGAGATCGGCCCAGTCGGTGGCCGGGTTGGCCACGAAACGCACCACCTTGCGGAAGAAGCTGTCGCCGTCCTTCGGTGGGGTCTGGGGGTCGGTCATGGCGTGCGAATGGTGTCTGCCATCCTAATCACCAAACATCTTCTGCTTCATTTCGCGGCGCTGCTGGGCCTCCAGCGACAGCGTCGCCGTGGGCCGCGCCAGCAGCCGGCCAAGGCCGATCGGCTCGCCGGTTTCGTCGCAATAGCCGTAGTCGCCGGATTCGATGCGCACCAAGGACTGCGAAATCTTCTTCAGCAACTTGCGCTCGCGGTCGCGCGTGCGCAGCTCGAGGGCATGTTCCTCCTCGATCGTCGCGCGGTCGGCCGGGTCGGGCACGATCGAGGTGTCTTCGCGCAGGTGCTCGGTGGTCTCGCCGGCGTTGGACAGCAGATCGTCCTTCAGCGCGGCCAGGCGGGCGCGGAAGAAATCGAGCTGCTTTTCGTTCATGTACTCGGCGTCGGGCATGGCCAGCAGCTCCGACTCGCTGAGCTCGCGGCCGCTCTTGTGTTTCCACGCGCCGGCCAGTTTCGGGTCGGCCTTGGCCACCGGCTTGTGCGCGTCGAGCGAATGATCGGTCACCGTGCGAGCGGTCGGCTTGGGCGGTGCGAATCGATCGGCGAAACGACTCGCCGAGGCGGCCGAAGCGGCCGCGGCGCTGGCCGCAGCGGCCGCAGCCAGGGCGGCGGCCGCTGCGGCGGCCTTGCCGGCGGCGGCCGCCGAGCGGGCCGGGCTGAGGGGTTTGACGGGGGCGGGCAGGGCGGGCTTGACAGAGGCAGAGGGCATCGAACGGTTGGTGGATTGAGCAGCGACCGCTTTGGCCGCCGACTTGGCAGAAGAGGGAGCCGCTGGCTTGGCAAGCACCTTGGCTGGCGCCTTGGGTGCCGACTTGCCTGTCGGTTTGGCAGCGCCTCGCCCCACCGCCTTGGCGACGGGTCGGGTTGATGGTTTGGCGGACGCCTTGGTTACGGGCACGGCGCCGCGTTTCGCGGCGGTCTTGGCTGGTTTGGCGCCCGCCTTGGCACCCACCTTGGCGACGCGGCTTGGCGGGTTTGGCGGGCTTCTTGGCCGGCTTCTTGGCGCCGGCCTTCGCAGCCGGCTTCTTCACGGCTGTGGCAGGCTTTTTCACCGCCTTCTTCGGCGGTCGCGTGCTCTTGGCCGTGGACTTGCTCATTCGCTCTCCTCGTACAGCTTTATACCTTCTCGGCAAGCCAATCGGCCCGCCAGCAGGCCGGAATTTGAAGCGCGCGGATTGTAGCCACGTTGCCGGAGGGCTCGCCAGCCAGCGCGAGCCGAAGGGTGCGCGCGCGGTCGTTCCCGCATGGCGGCGGTCGCGGGCAGCGCGATCAAATCAGGCATTGCTCGAGGCCTTGCAGCAGGATGTCCTTGGGCAGGTCGATGCCGATGAAGACCATCTTGCTCTGCCTCTTCTCGCCTGGCATCCACTTGGGCCCCAGGTCGCTGCCCATCAGCTGGTGCACGCCCTGGAAGATCACCTTCTTGTCGCTGCCCTTCATGTACAGCACGCCTTTGTAGCGCAGCATCTTCGGGCCGTAGACCTGCACGATGGCGCCCAGGAAGTCCTCCAGCTTGGCGGCATTGAACGCCTTGTCGGCGCGGAACACGAACGACTTCACATCGTCGTCGTGGGCATGGTGATGCGGGTGGTCGCAGTGCTCGCCCGGCCCGTGGTCGTGGTGATCATGGTCGTGATCGTGATGGGCGTGGTCGTCGGCGTCGAGGAACTCGGGGTCGATCTCGAGCTTGGCGTTCAGGTTGAAGCCGCGCAGGTCGAACACCTCGGCGATCGGTACCTCGCCGAAGTGCACCTTGCGCTGCGGTGCGCGCGGATTCATGTGCTTCAGGCGATGGGTCAGCGCGTCGACCGTCGCCGCGTCGACCAACTCGCTCTTGCTGATGAAGATCTGATCGGCAAAGCCGACCTGGCGGCGCGCCTCCTGGCGTGCGTCGAGCTGGCCGTCGGCATGCTTGGCATCGACCAGGGTCAGGATCGAGTCGAGCAGGTAGCTCTCGGCGATCTCGTCGTCCATGAAGAATGTCTGCGCCACCGGGCCGGGATCGGCAAGGCCGGTGGTCTCGATCACCACGCGCTCGAAGTCGAGTTCGCCCTTGCGCCGCTTTTCGGCCAAGCGTGGCCAGCGTCGCGCGCAGGTCTTCGCGGATGGTGCAACAGACACAGCCGTTGGACAGTTGAAGTATTTGCTCGGTGGTGTCGGCGACGAGGATCTCGTTGTCGATGTTCTCTTCGCCGAATTCGTTTTCGATCACCGCGATCTTGCGGCCATGGCTCTCGCTCAGCACACGCTTGAGCAAGGTGGTCTTGCCGGCGCCGAGAAAGCCGGTCAGGATGGTGGCAGGGATGAGGCCTTGTGACATGGTCCGGGTCCGTATGTGCAAACAGCCGCCAAGGTGGGGCCGGAAAGCGCCGCGGCAAGCTCGCAGGCGCCAATAAATCTGTTCGGGTATTCTCCCCCCAACGACCTCCCCGGCCATCATCGACACCCGCGCCGTGTCCGAATCGCACCCTGAACGATCGCCGCGCGGCCATCCGCCGCAAGACGACAAGCGCACCCTGTTCGATCGACTGGTCGAGTTTGTCGCGCCCGGGCCGGACTCGAAATACGACCTGCTCGAGACGCTGGCCGACGCCGAGAAGCGCGAACTGATCGAGCCCGAGAGCCGCCTGATGCTCGAAGGCGTGATCCGCATGGCCGACATGCGCGCCGGAGACGTGATGGTCGCCGCGCCGCGCATGGACCAGCTCGACATCGACGCACCGTACGACGAACTGCTGGCCGTGGTGATCGAGACCGGACACTCGCGCTTCCCGGTCTTCGAGGGTCAGCGCGACAACGTCATCGGCATCCTGATGGCCAAGGACTTGCTCAAGCTGCAGCGCTCGCCCGACCTGAACCTGCGCACCCTGCTGCGGCCGGCCGTGTTCGTGCCCGAGAGCAAACGCCTGAACGAATTGCTGCGCGACTTTCGCAGCAACCGCAATCACTTGGCGATGGTGATCGATGAGTTCGGCAACACCGCCGGGCTGATCACGATCGAGGACGTGCTCGAGGAGATCGTCGGCGAGATCGAAGACGAGTTCGACGAGCAGGATGGCGACAGCAGCGTGTACACCTTGGCCGACGGCAGCCACCGCGTGGCCGGCGATGCGGCGATCTCGTCGGTCAATACCGCTTTCGGCACGACCTTCTCGGCGACCGAATTCGACACCATCGGTGGCCTGATCGCGCACCGCCTCGGCCACGTCCCGCGCCGCGGCGAGGTGGTCGACGTCGGCAGCCTGAGATTCGCGGTGATGCTCACACGCGGCGGCGCGGTGCGCTGGTTCCGGGTTTCGCGCCTGGCACCGGGCGAAGACGCCGCCGACTCCGATTGAACGCCGACCAGGCGCGGCCTTGGCCGCTGGCGGCAGAAGCCGTCGCCGCTGCCGTGCTCGGCGCCGTATTCAGCCTGTCCTGCGTCGTCACCCAGGCCTGGTGGCTGCAACTGCTGTGCGCCGGCCTGCTCGCCTGGCGGGTCTGCCGGCGTCGGCCCGGCACGTGCCGCGATGCTGGGCCTGGCCTTTCGGCAGCGGCTGGCTGGGCGCGGGCACCTGGTGGCTGTTCATTTCGCTGCACCGCTACGGTGGCCTGCCCGCGCCGCTGGCCGGCCTGGCCGTTTCCGCGCTGGCACTGGCCCTCTCGGTCTACCTTGGCAATCGCGACTGGCGCTGTTCGCGCGACTTCAACGCGGCGATGCCTGGTTCGACGCGCCGCTGTTCGCCGCGCTCTGGCTGGCCGCCGAACTGGCGCGTGGCACGCTGCTGACCGGCTTTCCGTGGGCGGCGACCGGCTACGGCCAGATCGACGGCCCGCTCGCTGCGCTGGCGCCTTGGGTCGGCGTGTACGGCATCGGCTTTGTCACCGCTGCCATCGCGGCGCTGCCGGCACTGGCGCTGCGCGCGGGCGCATGGCGCGCGGTCGTGCCGGCACTGACGGCCGCCGCGCTGCTGGCCGCCGCGACGATGGCAGCACGCGACTTCACCGTCGGCACCGGTCAGCTCGGTGTCACGCTGGTGCAAACCAATGTCGCCCAGGACGAGAAGTTCGCCCCCGAACGGCTTGCCGCAGGCGCTGGCCTGGCTCGAGGTCGCGCTCGGTGATGCGCGCGGGCCGCTGGTGATCGCGCCCGAAACGGCCATCCCGCTCCTGCCCGACCAACTCGGCCCCGAAGCCTGGCAGCGCTTCGGCGACTTGTTTCACGGCGATCGCGCGGCATTGATCGGTATCCCGCTCGGCAGTTTCGACACCGGCTACACCAATTCGGTCGCGGGGCTGTCGGCGCAATCCGCGTCCTTGCCCGGCGGCTTCTACCGCTACGACAAACAACACCTGGTTCCGTTCGGCGAATTCATTCCGACCGGATTTCGCTGGTTCGTCGACATGATGAGGATCCCGCTCGGGGACTTCGCGCGCGGCGCCAAGGTCCCGGCGTCGTTCGCCTTTGCCGGCCAGCGCATCGCGCCCAATGTCTGCTACGAAGACCTGTTCGGCGAAGAGTTGGCGCTGCGATTTGCCGACGAGGCACTGGCGCCGACGTTGATGGCCAATGTCAGCAACATCGGCTGGTTCGGCGACACCATCGCCATAACCCAGCACCTGCACATCTCGCGCATGCGTACGCTCGAGTTGCAGCGGCCGATGCTGCGCGCAACCAACACCGGCGCCACCGCCGTGATCGACCATCGAGGCCACGTCACGGCCTCGCTCGCGGCCTTTGCCCGCGGGACGCTCGATTCGGTGGTCGAAGGCCGGCGCGGGCTGACGCCGTTCTCACGCTGGGCCGGCCGACCTCGGGCTGGCCCCGGCATGGTCGCTCGCGGCCTTGCCGGTATTGCTGGCCGTTGCCGCACGCCTACGCCGGCGCCGCAACAACGCCCAGGCGAAGGCGAAAGTGCTTGCAAATGAGAATCGATCGCATTATCATTGAGGCAAGGACCGCAGACCAACACCGAGCCGCCATGTCGACCCGTTCGTCCACCTCCCGCCCCACGCTGCGCCGCCTGCTGGCGCTGGGCGCCCTGCTGACGGCCGTCGGCGCAAGCAGTACGGCGGCAACGCCCGAGCCGGAAATACGGCTGGTGATCCGAGAACACCGTTTCGATCCGGCCGAGCTGAAGGTACCCGCCAATCAGCGCATCAAGCTGATCGTGCACAACCAGGACAACAGCGCCGAGGAGTTCGAGAGCCGTGCGCTGAACCGCGAAAAGGTGGTGCCCGCGCAAAGCAAGGTCACGATCTTCATCGGCCCGCTCAAGCCCGGTCGCTACACCTTCGTTGGCGAGTACCACGAAGCCACGGCCAAAGGCGTGCTGCTGGCCGACTAGCGAGCAAGACACCATGCTGGCGATTGCACTGATCGTATTCCGCGAGACCCTCGAGGCGGCGCTGTTCGTCGGCATCATTGCCGCCGCCACGCAGGGACTTGGCGGACGCTGGCGCTGGCTTGGCGGCGGTGTGTTTGCCGGCGCACTGGGCGCACTGTCCCTGGCACTGATGGCCGAGTGGATCGCAGCGCTGGCCGACGGCGTGGGTCAGGACCTGGTCAATGCGACGATCCTGGCGCTGGCGCTGGCGATGCTGGTGTGGCACTCCATCTGGGGCCAACGCCAAGGCCGCCAGGCGGCAATGCAGGCGCGTCGCGTCGGCAGCGCAGTACACGCCGGGTCTCGCACGCCGGCCGTGCTGGCGCTGGCTTGCGCGCTGGCAGTGCTGCGCGAAGGCGCTGAAGCCGTGCTGTTCGTGATCGGTGTCGGCGGCGCCGGTGGCAATGCGCCGTCGTCGACCTTGTTCGGTCTGGCTCTGGGCCTGGTCGCCGGCGCTGCCCTGGGCGTGCTGATCTATCTCGGTTTGTCGCGCATCCCGGCGCATCGCGTATTTGCCGTCACCAACGCCTTGATCGTGCTGCTGGCAGCGTCGATCGCCAGCCAGCTGGCGCGTGCGCTGACGCAGGCCGGGCTGGTGCAATCGTGGACCACGCCGCTGTGGGACAGCTCGGGCTGGATTGCGCCGGATTCGCCGTTCGGTGCCGTGCTGCACGCGCTGGCCGGCTACGACGCGCAACCCTCGGGCCTGCAGCTGCTGTTCTACGGCGGCACGCTGTTGCTGATCGTGCTGGCCTCGCGTGGTGCGCAGCCGCCGTTGCGCCGCGCCGCAACCGCCTAATACGGCCGCCGCCGCGACCGTCGAGGCCGCGAGCCGGTGCGCCGCGTGTGCGACTCGCGCGCATGAAGCGTAAGGGGGCCGGCCCCTAGAATCGACGGCCGTTGCCAACCGTTGTCGCGCCACCGCGCAATCCGTGCATGCTGAGCTTCCAGCAAATCATCTTGAAATTGCAGGACTACTGGGCCGCCCAGGGCTGCGCCCTGCTGCAGCCCTATGACATGGAGGTCGGTGCCGGCACCAGCCACACGGCGACGTTTCTGCGCGCGTTGGGCCCCGAACCCTGGAAGGCGGCCTACGTGCAGCCCAGCCGCCGGCCCAAGGACGGTCGCTACGGCGACAACCCGAACCGGCTGCAGCACTACTACCAGTACCAGGTGGTGTCTGAAGCCCGCACCGGCGAACATCCTCGAGCTCTACCTCGGCTCGCTCGAAGCGCTGGGCCTGGATCCGAAGCAAAACGACGTGCGTTTCGTCGAAGACGATTGGGAAAACCCGACCTTGGGTTGCTGGGGCCTGGGCTGGGAGGTCTGGTTGAACGGCATGGAGGTGACGCAGTTCACCTACTTCCAGCAGGTCGGCGGCATCGACTGCAAGCCGATCACCGGCGAGATCACCTACGGTCTGGAGCGCCTGGCGATGTACATCCAGGGCCGGGAAAGCCTGTTCGACCTCGAATGGACAGCGGGCCTCAGCTACCGCGACGTCTATCACCAGAACGAGGTCGAGCAGAGCGCCTACAACTTCGAGCACAGCGACGTCGAGTTCCTGCTCGGCGCCTTCGGCGCACACGAAACGCAGAGCCAGCACCTGATGCGCGAACAGCTCGCGCTGCCGGCCTACGAGCAATTGCTCAAGGCCGGCCATACCTTCAATTTGCTCGACGCGCGTGGCGCGATCAGCGTCACCGAGCGCGCGGCCTACATCGGCCGCATTCGCAATCTGGCGCGCGCGGTGGCGCAAAGTTATCTCGACAGCCGGGCGCGGCTCGGCTTCCCGATGGCGCCCAGAGCGTGGGCCGAGGAGACGCTGGCCGCGATGGCGAAGAAGGCGGCCTGAGCATGTCGAGCACCAAGAGCCTGCTGGTCGAGCTGTTCGCCGAAGAGTTGCCGCCCAAGGCGTTGAAGAGGCTCGGCGAATCGTTCGCCCAGTCACTGGCGGCGAATCTGAAGGCGCTGGGCCTGACCAGCGAGCACTCGGTCGTCACGCCGTATGCCACGCCGCGTCGCCTGGCGGCGCACATCAGCGCGGTCAAGGCTGTCGCCGCGGATGCCGAAGTCACCGAGAAGTTGATGCCGTCGAGCATTGCCTTCAAGGACGGGAAGCCGACCGAAGCGCTGCTCAAGCGCCTGGGCAAGGTGGGACGCCAGCAGTTGGCAGAAGCCTGGCCGCATGCGCTGGAGGGGCCCGACCGCTTGTATGTGCAGGGCGAAGGCAAGGCCGAGTCTGTCTTTCTCACGACACTGGCCAAGGGCGTTTCCCTCCAGGCCGGCCTGCAGAGCGCGCTCGACGACACCTTGGCGGCGCTGCCGATTCCCAAGGTCATGAGCTACCAGCTCGAAGACGGCTGGACCAGCGTGAATTTCGTGCGCCCGGTGCATGGCCTGGTGGTGTTGCATGGCGCCGACGTGCTGCCCATCAGCGTGCTCGGGCTGACGGCCGGACGCACCACGCACGGCCACCGGTTCGAGGCCCTGATGGAACCGGTGACGCTGCAGGACGCCGACCATTACGCGCAGCAGCTCGAACGCCAGGGCGCGGTGACCGCCGGTTTTGCCCACCGCCACACCGAGATCCTGCGCCAGTTGCAGCATGCCGCAGCACGGGAAGGCCTGACGCCGATCGACGATGCGGCGCTGCTCGACGAAGTGACCGCCCTGGTCGAGCGGCCGAACGTACTGTTGTGCCGCTTCGACCCCGAGTTCCTCGCCGTGCCGCCCGAGTGCCTGATCCTGACGATGAAGGCCAACCAGAAGTACTTCCCGTTGCTCGATGCCGAGGGCCGGCTGACGGAAAAGTTCCTCGTCGTCAGCAACATCCGGCCCGACGACCCGAGTGCCGTCGATCCAGGGCAACGAACGCGTCGTGCGCCCGCGACTGGCGGACGCGAAATTCTTCTTCGACCAGGACCGCAAGAAGACGCTGCAGTCCCGCCTGCCGCTGCTCGACAAGGTGGTCTACCACGGCAAGCTCGGCTCGCAGGGTGAGCGGACCGAACGCGTGCGTGCGCTCGCAAGGCTGATCGGCGAGCAGCTCGGCGGCCCCGCGCTGGCCGCGCAGGCCGACCGCGCCGCGCAACTCGCCAAGGCCGACCTGGTCACCGACATGGTCGGTGAATTTCCAGAGCTGCAAGGCGTGATGGGCGGCTACTACGCGCGCCACGATGGCGAACCCGAAGCCATCGCGCTGGCGATCGAAGACCACTACAAGCCGCGCTTTGCGGGCGACGCGCTGCCGCGCAACGAGGTCGGCATCGCCGTCGCCCTGGCCGACAAGGTCGAGACGCTGGTCGGCCTGTTCGGCGTCGGCGAAAAGCCCACCGGCGACAAGGACCCGTTCGCGCTGCGGCGCCACGCCCTGGGCGTGATCCGCATGCTGATCGAACGCGAGCTGGCGCTCGAGCTCGATGCGCTGTTGGCACTGGCCTTGCCGCCGTTCGGCGGCCGCATTGCGGACGCACGCGCGGCGCTGTCCGACTTCGTCTACGAACGCCTGGCCGGCAGCCTGCGCGAGCAGGGCTACAGTGCACACGAAGTCGACGCCGTGCTGTCGCTGCGCCCGGGCCGGCTGGCCGAGGTGCCCAAGCGGCTGGCCGCGGTACGCGCCTTCGCGGCGCTGCCCGAGGCCGCCGCGCTGGCCGCCGCCAACAAGCGCATCGCCAACATCCTGAAGAAGAGCGACGCACGACCGGCGGCGAGCATCGAAGTGCAGCGCCTGGTCGAGGCCGCCGAACGGGCCCTGCACGCTGCGCTCGAAAGCGTACGGCCACGCGCCGACGCGCTGTTCGACAGCGGCGACTACACCGCCAGCCTGCGTGAACTCGCCGCGCTGCGGCAGCCGGTCGACGACTTCTTCGACCGCGTGATGGTCAACGCCGACGATGCCGCGCTGCGCACCAACCGCCTGGCGCTGCTGGCGGCGCTGCACGCCGCCATGAACCGCGTTGCCGATCTGTCCAAGCTGGCCTCATAGGAGCTGCCATGCACATGCACCACCCCAAGCTCGTGATCCTCGGCCGCGACGGGGTCCTCAACCTGTACCGCGACGACCACGTCAAGGAGGCCGACGAATGGCAGCCGGTGCCCGGCGCGCTGGAAGCCGTGGCCCGGCTGAACCAGGCTGGTTGGCATTCGGTGGTGGCGACCAACCAGTCGGGCATCGGCCGCGGGCTGGTGGAGATGTCTTCGCTCAATGCGGTGCACCAGCGCATGATGCATCTGCTGGCCGAAATGGGTGGCCGCATCGATGCCGTGTTCTTTTGCCCGCATGCACCCGAGGAGCAATGCGACTGCCGCAAACCGCTGCCCGGGCTGATGCGCCAGATCGCGGAGCGTTACGGCATCGAGGGCGCCTTGTCGCACGTGCCGATGGTCTGCGACACCGCGCGCGACCTGCAGGCCGCGCAGGCCGCCGGCTGCGAACCGCACCTGGTGCTCACCGGCCGCGCAGCCGCATTGACGCCCGAACAACTGGCGGCGGCGGTGGCCGGCATCGAGCGCGTCCAGGTGCACGACGACCTGGCCGCGTTCGCCGAATTCCTGCTCCATCGCGAGCACACCAAGCTCGGCATCGTCGGCGAAGACTCGCGACCGAACCCACTCTCGCATTGACCACGCTCGATGCTGGCCCGGCTGCGCTCGCTGCTGTTCGTGGCCTGGATGGGCCTGACCGTGGTGCCGTATGCGCTGGCCGTGCTGGTGTCGTCGGTATTCATTCGTGGCGACACGCTGTACTGGATTTGCGTGGCCTGGGTGCGCTTGGTGATCCTGGGTGCACGCACCATTTGCGGTGTGCACTGGCGGGTGCAGGGCATGGACCGGCTGCCGTCGGCCGACCGCCTGGCGCCGTTGATCCTGGCGCCCAAACACCAGTCGACCTGGGAAACCTTCGCCTTGCCGACGCTGATGTCGCACCCTCTGGCCTACGTCTTCAAACGCGAGTTGCTGCACATCCCGTTCTTCGGCTGGGCCATCGGCCGCGTCGACATGATCCACATCGACCGCAGCAAGCGCAGCGAGGCCTGGGCCAAGGTGGCGGAGCAGGGCCGGGCGCTGCTCGCACGCGGGCACTGGGTGATCATGTTTCCCGAGGGCACGCGCACGTCGCGTGGCACGCAAGGCAAGTACAAGAGCGGCGCCACACGGCTCGCCACCGCCACCGGCACGCCCGTGGTACCGATTGCCGTCACGTCCGCGCGCTGCTGGCCGCGCAAGAGTTTGCTGCTGCGGCCCGGCGTGATCGACATTTCGATCGGCACGCCGATTCCGTCTGCTGGCCGTGAGCCGGAGGAGTTGATGCGCGAGGTCGAAACCTGGATCGAAGCCGAAATGCGGCGGCTCGATCCCGAGGCCTATGCCAGCGCATGCTGAAATCGCGGCCCATGCCACGCGCGCCCACCTTCAACCCGTCGCAGCTCGATCTGTTCGCCCCGGCAGCGCCTGCGCCGCAGCCGCCCGCACTGCAAACATCGGCCGGTCGCGGCAACACCGTCCGTCGGCCGCAGCCTGCTGCAGCGCCGATCACCGCGTCGCCGATGCCGGCGCACGTTTCGCCATCCGCGCGCCAACCGCGAGGCCTGCCTCGACGGTCACCTGGTGGCCTACGAATTGCGGCGGGCAAAGCGCAAGACCATCGGCTTCATCGTCGGCGGCGACGGGCTGGTCGTCAGCGCGCCGCGTTGGGTCGGTGTCGGCGAGATCCAGGACGCGGTGCAGGAAAGAGCGCGCTGGATCCTCGCCAAGCTGCAGGAGCAGGACGAACGTGCGCGCCGGCTGACGAGCGCGAAGGTCGACTGGCGCGACGGCACGACGCTGCCGTTCCTCGGCGAGACGGTGATCGTGGTCCTCGACTCGCGCAGCACCGGCGCGATGCTTCACACCGCCATCGACACCCTGCCAGGCGTAGCGCGCCTGACCTTGCATGTCGGCCTGCCGCAGAGCGCCACGCCCGAGCAGATCCGCGACGCGGTGCAAAGCTGGCTTCAGCGCCAGGCCAAGCGCATCTTCGAGGAGCGCTGCCGCCACTTTGCGGCCCGGCTCGGCGTGCGCATGACGCGGCTTTCGCTCAGCTCGGCGGCCACGCGCTGGGGCAGCGCGGGCGCCGATGGCGCGATCCGCCTGCACTGGCGGCTGGTGCACTTTGCGCTGCCGACCATCGACTACGTGGTGGCGCACGAACTCGCCCACCTGCGTGAGATGAACCACAGCGCGGCGTTCTGGGACGTGGTGCGCTCGGTGATGCCCGACTACGAGCGCGCCCGCGGCACGCTGTCTGACGACGTGTTGCCGGCATTCGACTGAGCACAAGTTCACAGCCGGGCCGATCGCGCTGCGATCACTCCCCCCGATGAGGGGTCGCCAGCGCCCGACCCGGCCCCGACACTGATCCCGGCGCTGTCATGCGCAAGGTACAGGAGGGGCGAGGCAGGAGGTTGGGCCAAGGCCCGCGGGGTTCGCCCCGCGGGCCTTGTTTCTTGTTCAGGCGCGGCCGAAGCGCCACACGCCGTCGGCGCCGGCGCGTCCGCACCAGCTTGCCCGCATGCCACAGCGCGTGCACGTGGGCGATCGACTCGCCCATCGCGAACGTCGTCTGGTGCAGATCCAGCTTGCGCTTGAACAGCACGGGCAACAGCTCGGCGGCGTGACAGGGCTGCGCCGTGCAGGCCGCCATCACCTCCGCCAGGCGCGCTTCGTGGTGCTGGTGCAGCTGGCGCGTGCGTTTGTGCAGTCCGGTGAAGGGCTTGCCATGCGAGGGCAGCACCAGCGTGTCGGCCGACAGCGCATCGAAGCGCGCGAGCGAGGTCAGGAACAGCGCCAGCGGGTCCGACTCGGGCTCGAGGTCGTAGACGCTGACGTTGGTCGAGATGCGCGGCAGCACCATGTCGCCCGAGATCAGCAATCCGAGCTTGGGGCTGTGCAGCGCGATGTGCTCGGGCGCGTGGCCGTAGCCGGCAATGCAGCGCCAGGCATGGCCGCCGATGTCCAGCGTCATGCCGTCCATCAGGCGCCGGTAGGCATCGGGCACGCGCGGCACCATGCTGGCGTAGTAGTTCGAACGCGCGCGCACCTTGGCGATGGCCTCGGGGTCGGTCAGGCCGTGGCTGGCGAAGAATGCCGCCGAGCGCTCGCCGCCGAAGCCGGTGGTGCTCAGGCTGGCCATGCGCGCGGCGTTGTAATCGGTGCTGCTGATCCACAGCCGGATCTGCCAACGCTCGGTCAGCCAATGCGCCAGGCCGATGTGATCGGGGTGCATGTGGGTCACGATCAGGCGCAGCACCGGCAAGCCGTCGAGATGCTCGGCGAACACCTGCTCCCAGGCCGCACGGGTGGCGTCGTTGGTGATGCCGCAATCGACGATGGTCCAACCCTCGACCCCGTCCTGGCGGTCGCGCAGCAGCCACAGGTTGATGTGGTCGAGCGCGAACGGCAGCGCCATGCGCAGCCAGCGCACACCGGGGGCCACCTCGATCACGGCCCCGGCGGCCGGGACGGCATCGGCCAGCGGGTAGTGCAGTTCGGCTTCTTGGGCGTTCACTGGTCGGCCTTACATTTACGTTTACGTCAACGTCAATTGAGCCCGAAGTCTACCGATGAACGCCAGCCGCAGCTTCACGATCGCCGAACTGGCCACCGAGTTCGACGTCACCCCGCGCGCGATCCGCTTTTACGAAGACACCGGGCTGCTCGAACCGACACGCGCCGGCCGCAACCGCGTCTACTCGCAGCGCGACCGCACGCGGCTCAAGCTCACGCTGCGCGGCAAGCGCCTCGGCTTGTCGCTGTCGGAGATCCTGCAGCTGGTGCGGATGTACGACAGCGAGGCCGACACCGCGCCGCAGCTGCAGGCCTTCATGGCAGTGCTGCAAAGCCACCGCGAACAGCTCGAACAGCAGCAGGACGACATCCGCGTGATGTTGGCCGAGATCGGCCAGCACGAACAACGCTGCAAGCGGCTGTTGGCCAACGTCACCCGAGGCTACCTCCCGCCGATGAAACCGCTCACACCCGCCGATCCCGCCTTTGCGCAACGCGTGCAAGACTCGTTCGCACGCCAGGCCGTCATGACCACGCTCGGCGCGGCGCTCGGCGTCGTCGACGCCGGCCGCGTCGTCATCGCCATGCCGCACAAGCCCGCGCTGACGCAGCAGCATGGCTTCCTGCATGCCGGCATCGTCGCCACGCTGCTCGACTCGGCCTGCGGCTATGCGGCGTTCTCGCTGATGCCGGCCGACGCCGCGGTGCTGACGATCGAGTTCAAGGTCAACCTGCTGGCGCCGGCGCGCGGGCCGTGGTTGCGCTGCGAGGGCCAGGTCGTCAAGGCCGGACGCACCATCAGCGTCGTCGACGGCAGGGCCTGGCAGCACGAAGCGGACGGCCCCGAGTCGCTGTGCGCGACGATGACCGCCACCGTCATGACGGTCCAGGCCCGTGGCCTGACGCATTGACCTCGCACAAAGGAGAAGCACACCATGAGCTCCCTGCCCGGCCTCGATTTCCAGCTCGGCGAAGACATCGATGCCTTGCGCGACGCGGTGCGCGACTTCGCGGCGACCGAGATCGCGCCTCGCGCCGCCGCGATCGACAGCAGTGACCAGTTTCCGATGGACCTGTGGCGCAAGATGGGCGCGCTCGGTGTGCTCGGCATCACCGTGCCGGAAGCCTATGGCGGCGCCAACATGGGCTACCTGGCGCACATGGTGGCGATGGAGGAGATCTCGCGCGCGTCGGCCTCGGTGGGCCTGTCCTACGGCGCGCACAGCAACCTGTGCGTCAACCAGATTCGGCGCAACGGCAACGAAGCGCAGCGGCAGAAGTACCTGCCCAAGCTGATCTCTGGCGAGCATGTCGGCGCACTGGCGATGAGCGAGCCCGGTGCCGGCAGCGACGTCCTCTCCATGAAGCTCAAGGCCGAGGACAAGGGCGGCTTCTACCTGCTCAACGGCAGCAAGATGTGGATCACCAACGGGCCGGACGCCGACACCCTGGTCGTCTATGCCAAGACCGAGCCCGAGCTCGGCGCGCGCGGCGTCACCGCCTTCCTGATCGAGAAGGGCATGCGGGGCTTTTCGGTCGCGCAAAAGCTCGACAAGCTGGGCATGCGTGGCAGCCACACCGGGGAGCTGGTGTTCAGGGACGTGGAGGTGCCGGCGCAGAACGTGCTGGGCGCCGTCAACGGCGGCGCCAAGGTGCTGATGAGCGGGCTGGACTACGAGCGCGCGGTGCTGACCGGCGGACCGCTGGGCGTCATGCAGGCGGTGATGGACAACGTCATTCCCTATATTCATGACCGCAAGCAGTTCGGCCAGAGCATCGGTGAGTTCCAGCTCATCCAGGGCAAGGTGGCCGACATGTACACGGTGCTGCAGGCCGGCCGCTCGTTCGCCTACACCGTGGCCAAGAATCTGGACTCGCTGGGCAGCGAGCACGTGCGCAGGGTGCGCAAGGACTGCGCCAGCGTGGTCCTGTGGTGTGCCGAGAAGGCCACCTGGATGGCCGGCGAGGGCATCCAGATCTTCGGCGGCAATGGCTACATCAACGACTACCCGCTCGGGCGCCTGTGGCGCGACGCCAAGCTGTACGAGATCGGCGCCGGCACCAGCGAGATCCGGCGCATGCTGATCGGCCGCGAGTTGTTCGCAGAGACCATGTGACGGCAGGCTTGCGGGCCAGTCGGTGACCGTGCGTCGCCGGCAACATGGGCTCGGCGCGGGCGACCGAAGACGCGCTCATGCGGCCAAAGTGCTGCGTACCAGGCGCGCGAGTTCCTCGAGCGTGTTCTGCTTGCGCATCAGGCTGCGTGCGCCGGCTGCGCTGGCTTGCCGTTGCAGGGCTTCGGAGATGTAGCCCGAACTGATCACCACCGGCAAGTCGGGCCGAATCTCGACCACGGCGCGAGCCACATCCAGCCCGGTGAAACCGGGCATGTTGTAGTCGGTCACGACGAGGTCGAAGCCCGCCGGGTCGGCCCGCACGGCAGCCACCGCCTCGCTGCCATTGCTGAAGGTCGAGACACGGTAACCGGCCTGCACCAGCAGGCGCTCGACCATCAAGACGATGACCTGGTCGTCATCGACGTAAAGCACCTGTTGGCCGCTGCCCTGCAGGGCCGCCGGCTCGGTCGGCTGTGGCGCCGGCGGCGCGAGTGGCGCCGGCTCGGTGGCCGGGAAGTACAGGTGCACGCACGAGCCCTGACCCGGGGCGCTGTCGACGCGGATCGCACCGTGGTGCGCAGCGACGATACCGTGCACCACCGACAAGCCCAATCCCGTGCCCTGGCCGGTCGGCTTGGTGGTGAAGAACGGCTCGAAGATGCGGGCCTTGGTGGGCTCATCCATGCCGCAGCCGCTGTCCTGTACCCACAGGTGGGCATAGCGGCCCGGCGCCAGCCCGCTGCCGGCGCGCGCGGTCTCGGTGTCGAGTTGCAGCAGCTCCAGGCCGACCACGATGCGCCCCGTCTCACCCTGCAGCGCATGCCAGGCGTTGGTGCACAGGTTCATCAGTACCTGCTGCATGTGCGTGGCATCGGCCAGGGCATGCACGGGCTCGGTCGAGAGCTGCGTCTCGAGTGCCACCGTCGCCGGCAGGGTCGAGTGCAACAGGGCCATGGTTTCGTTGACCAGCGGCTGCAGGGGCTGGTTGACGAGCGCATGCGGCTGGCGGCGCCCGAAGGCCAGGATCTGCTGTACCAGATCGCGGGCGCGCGAACTGGCCTTGCGAATCTGCTCCAGGCTGCCCTGCGCCGGATGACCGGCATCGAGGTCTTCGCGCGCCAGCGCCACGTTGCCGAGGATCGCGGCCAGGATGTTGTTGAAGTCGTGGGCGATGCCCCCGGCCAAGGTGCCGAGCGACTCGATGCGCTGCGACTCGCGCAGCTGTGCCTCCAGCGAGCTGCGCTCGCGGTCGCTGCGCCACAGGCGCCACATCAACGCCGCCATGGCGGCCAGCAGCGCGCCCCAGGTCAGGCCGGTCAACAGCGCCAGCCGGCGCCAATTGGCAAGCACATCGGCCTCGCTCAGCGCGACCGAGAGGAAGAACGGGTAGCCGTCGACCACCACCGTGCCGGAAATGCGCTGCACGCCGTCGGTGAAGGCCAGGTACTTGTTCAGGGACTCGCGCTTGCCGGCCTTGACATCGAGCCAGATCGGGTGCGTCAACGGCATCGGCTTGTTGACCTCAGCGTCGAGCTGGGGCCAGCGCAGCACCATGCGACTGTCGTCGGAGCGGCGCAGGAACACAGCGCCGTTCTGGCCGACGTCGAGCTTCTTGAACTGCTGTTGGAAGAACCCCAAGTCCATCGGTGCCAGCACTGCGCCGTAAAAGCGCCCCTGCGTGTCGCGCATCGGCCGCGTGATCACCATCGTCGGTCGCTTGCTCACGCGCCCGGTGACGACCTCGGAGAACAGCAGGTCAGCCTTGGGGTCGCCGCCATAAGTCTTGAAGAACGAGCGGTCGGCGTAGTTGGCGCCGGGCGTCGTCGCGGCCGCCGAAACATAGCGCTGATCGCCTTGTGCATCGATGATGCGCAGCGCGATCAATTCCTCGAAGCCGCGCAGGTTGGCGTCGAGCCGGGTATTGAGTCGCTCGCCATGCCCCGCCTCGGCATGCGGCGCCAGCGCCGCCGGCGGCGTCACCTGCACCAGCTCCTGCAGGATCGAGTCGGTGCGGCGCAACGTGGCATCCAGGCGGACTTCGATCGTGCGTGCATAGTTCAGCGCGGTCACCTGCGCCGCGCGCAATGCATCCTGGCGGGCCGACCACAGCAGATAGGCAATCGGCAGCGTGGTGCTCAGGGCCACCACCAGCAGCAGGCCGAGGAACGGTCCGTGCTGCAGCAACGGCTTGGGTGACAGGCGGGGGCTGGCCATGTGTGCCAGGCTTTCCTTTGGGCGTGGGCGGACCCGGGTCGTGGTAAACATGCGGACCCAGCGTTCGCGACGCCAGCGCAATGCAGCATCGTATGCGTTCGGCGCCGCACGTCGGCACCGAAGCAGCGACGCGATGCGTAAACTTGCGCACGCATTGTCGCAACGCAAAGCCCATGACGCCCCAATTGAACGAGCTCCTGGCCAACAACCGCCGCTGGGCGGCGAGCACCGAAGCGCGCGAGCCGGGTTTCTTCACCCGGCTGGCGCAGCAGCAGAACCCGAAGTACATGTGGATCGGCTGCGCCGACAGCCGCGTGCCGGCGAATCAGATCACCGGGCTGGACCCGGGCGAGGTGTTCGTGCACCGCAATGTCGCCAACCTGGTGGTGCACAGCGACCTGAACGCACTGTCGACGATCCAGTTCGCGGTCGAGCACCTGCTGGTCGAACACATCATGGTCGTCGGCCATTACGGCTGCGCCGGCGTGCGCGCGGCGATGCGCGGCATCCGGGTCGGCCTGGCCGACAACTGGTTGCGCCATGTGCAGGACGTTCGCCTGCGCCACAGGAAGCGCCTCGACCACCTGCCCGAGGCGCTGCAGGAAGACATCCTGTGCGAGATGAACGTGATCGAGCAGGTCGGCAACGTGGCCTTGTCGACCGTGCTGCAGGACGCCTGGGCCCGCGGCCAGAAAGTGGCCGTGCATGGCTGGGTCTACGCGGTGCGCGATGGCCTGCTGAAGGATCTCGAGGTCACGATGGACCGGCCCGAAACCGTGGTCCAGGTCTTCGGCGCGGCGCTCAAGCGCTACCCGCGCGTGAGCGAGGCGGAAGACGACTGAGCGCAGGCCGCGATGTACCCCCAGCTCACCGACCCGCGTGCCGTCGACATCGCCCAGGCCATGCTCGAGGGCTTCAATCGCCACTACCGGCTGTTTCGCGAAACCACGCGCGAGGCCCAGGCGCGCTTCGAGGCCGCCGACTGGCACGGCCAGCAGCGCGCGCAGCGCGAGCGCATCGAGTTCTACGACCTGCGCGTGAACGAGGCCAGCGAGCGCCTGACGCGCGAGTTCGCCGCCCCGCAATTGCCGGGTGACGTGTGGCACCAGGTCAAGCTGCACTACATCGGCCTGCTGACCGACCACCACCAGCCCGAACTGGCCGAGACCTTCTTCAACTCGGTGACCACCAAGCTGCTGCACCGCAGCTACTTCCGCAACGATTTCATCTTCGTGCGCCCGGCCATTTCCACCGAGTACATCGAGAACGACGAACCCGCCGCCACCCCCACCTACCGGGCCTATTACCCGACGCGCGACACGCTGCGCGACACGCTGCTGCGCATCGTCGACAACTTCGGCCTGCAGCGCGATTTCGAAGACCTCGGGCGCGATATCGACCTGGTGCTGGCCGCCCTGCTCGAGCAGCTCGGCGACCTGCGGCTGCGCACCAACTTCCAGATCCAGGTGCTGTCGTCGCTGTTCTTCCGCAACAAGGGCGCCTACCTGGTCGGCAAGGTCATCAACGGCTTCATCGAATTCCCGATCGCGCTGCCGATCGTGCACGGCGAGCACGGCGGGCTGGTGATCGACGCGGCGCTGTTCAGCGAAGACGATCTGCTGCTGATCTTCAGCTTCGCGCGCGCCTACTTCATGGTCGAGATGCAGATCCCGAGCGCCTACGTGCAGTTCCTGCGCTCGCTGATGCCGGGCAAACCACGCGCCGAGATCTACAACGCCATCGGTCTGCAAAAACACGGCAAGAACCTGTTCTATCGCGACTTCCTCTACCACCAGCGCCATTCGAGCGACAAGTTCCGTGTTGCGCCCGGCATCAAGGGCATGGTCATGCTGGTGTTCGATCTGCCGTCGTTTCCCTACGTGTTCAAGGTCATCAAGGACTTCTACCCCCCGCCCAAGGACACCACGCGCGAGCAGATCATGGGCAAGTACCTGCTGGTGAAGACGCACGACCGCGTCGGTCGCATGGCCGACACGCTCGAGTACACCAACGTGGCCTTCCCGCGCGCGCGCTTCGACGACGCCCTGGTGGCCGAGCTCAAGCATGAATGTGCCAGCGTGTTCGAGGATGCCGGCGACGCGCTGGTGATACGCCACCTGTACATCGAGCGGCGCATGATCCCGCTCAACATCTACCTGCAGGACGCGACGCGCGAGCAGATCGAACATGCCGTCATCGAGTACGGCAACGCGATCAAGGATCTGGTGGCGGCCAACATCTTCCCCGGCGACATGCTGTGGAAGAACTTCGGCGTCACGCGCCACGGCAAGGTGGTGTTCTACGACTACGACGAAATCGAATACATCACCGACTGCAACTTCCGCCTGGTGCCGACGCCGCGCAACGAAGAGGAGGAGATGAGCGGTGAAGTCTGGTACCGCGTCGGGCCCAAGGACGTGTTCCCCGAGACCTTCGCCCCCTTCCTGCTCGGCAACGACGCCGTGCGCGAGGTCTTCATGAAGCACCACGCCGAGCTGCTCGATGCCGCCTTCTGGCAGCGCCACAAGGAACGGATTGCCGCCGGCCAGGTGCACGACGTGTTTCCCTACGACGCCGACAAGCGCTTCAGGCACTTGCCGATCGCGGCATGATTGCAGCTGGCGGCCGCCGCGACGCCGCCTTGCAGACCTGGATCAAATCCGCCGCCCACGAACAGCGCACAGTGCGGCTTTGCGCCTTAACCACTTGATCGCAAGGAGCTCACCATGGCCACCGACCCCATCGTCATCGTTTCCGCCGCCCGTACGCCGATCGGGGGCCTGCTCGGCGACTTTTCGAGCCTCGCCGCCTGGGAACTCGGCGCCACGGCGATCAAGGCCGCGGTCGAGCGTGCCGGCCTGCCCGGCGACGCCATCGACGAAGTGCTGATGGGCAACTGCCTGATGGCCGGCCAGGGCCAGGCGCCAGCGCGCCAGGCCCTGCGACGTGCCGGCCTGCCCGACAGCACCGGCGCCGTCACGCTGTCCAAGATGTGCGGCAGCGGCATGCGCGCGATGATGTTCGCGCACGACATGCTCGCCGCCGGCAGCGCCAACGTCATGCTGGCCGGCGGCATGGAGAGCATGACCAACGCGCCGCACCTGATGTTCGCGCGCAAGGGCGTCAAGTACGGCGCCGCCACCCTGTACGACCACATGGCCATCGACGGCCTGGAAGACGCCTACGAGCGCGGCAAGGCGATGGGCGTGTTCGCCGAGCAATGCGTCGGCAAGTACGGCTTCACGCCGCGAGGCGATGGACCAATTCGCGATCGCCTCGACGCAGCGCAGCAAGGCCGCCAACGAGGACGGCAGCTTCGCCTGGGAGACGGCACCGGTGACCATCACCAGCCCGAAGGGCGACAGCCTGATCAAGTTCGACGAGCAGCCCTTCAAGGCCAAGCTCGAGAAGATCGCGAGCCTCAGGCCCGCCTTCAAGAAGGATGGCGCGATCACCGCCGCCACCTCGTCGTCGATTTCCGACGGCGCCGCGGCCCTGGTCCTGATGCGCGAGAGCACGGCGAGCAAGATGGGCGCCAAGCCGATCGCCCGCATCGTCGCGCATGCGGTGCACGCGCAGGCGCCCGAATGGTTCACCACCGCGCCAGTCGGCGCCATCGACAAGGTGTTGAAGCGTGCCGGCTGGGACGCCAAGAGCGTCAACCTGTGGGAAGTCAACGAGGCCTTCGCCGCGGTGACGATGGCCGCGATGGCCGAGTTCAAGCTGCCGCACGAGATCGTCAACGTGCACGGCGGCGCGGTGGCGCTCGGCCACCCGATCGGTGCCAGCGGCGCGCGCATCGTCGTCACGCTGATCGGCGCATTGCGCAAGCGCGCGCTCAAGCGCGGCGTCGCCAGCCTGTGCATCGGCGGCGGCGAGGCCACTGCGATGGCCGTCGAGCTGGTCTGAACCCGCGTCCCGGCCGTCCGGCTTGAACCTGGCGCAGCCGGTACTTCGGCAAGGCGAGGACGCTCGGGACAACGGAGCGCACCACACGCATGTTCGGCACCCACGACCTCGCCCTCTTCGCCGTCACCGTACTGGTGATCAATGCCACGCCGGGTGTGGACCTGATCTTCACGCTGGTCTCGACCTTGACCGGCGGCGTGCGCGCCGGGCTCGCCGCCGCGGCCGGCATCGCCTCGGGTTGCGTGGTGCACACGCTGGCGGCCACGTTCGGGCTGGCTGCCCTCTTGATGGCGTCGGGCGCGGCGTTCAGCGCCGTCAAATGGGCCGGTGCCGCCTACCTGCTTTGGCTGGCGATCGGCATGCTGCGCCAGGCGTTGCGTGGCGGCGTCGCGCCCGAAGCCGGTATCAGCGGCGTGCAGGCACGCAGCGCGAAGGCCATCTTTCGTCAGGGCTTCCTGACCAACGTGCTCAACCCGAAGGTGGCGCTGTTCTTTCTCGCGCTGCTGCCGCAGTTCATCACCAGCCAGGCGCCGAGCAAGAGCGCGGCATTCCTGTTCCTCGGCACCTGGTTCGTCGTCCAGGGCTTCGCCTTCCTCGCCGCGTTCGTGCTGCTTGTGGCACCGCTGCGCCGCTGGCAGCCATCTGCCTGGGTACGCCGTGCATTGCATGGCGCGGGCGGCGCGCTGTTCGCCGGTCTGGCCGTTCGACTGGCTGTCACGGAACCGCCGTGAAGGCCTTGATCATCGGCGCCTCGCGCGGCATCGGGCTCGAGTTCGTGCGCCAGTGGCGCGCCGATGCCGTGCAGGTGACGGCCACCGCGCGCGACGCTGCCGGCCTGGCGCGGCTGCAGGCGCTGGGTGCCACCGCACTGCCACTCGACGTGGCCGACGTGACCAGCGCCGCCACGCTGGCCTGGCACATCGACGGCGAGAACTTCGACATCGTGATCATCGTCGCCGGCATCTATGGCCCGAGGACCACGGCGCTCGAACCACCCACCGAAGCCGACTTCGACGCCGTGATGCACACCAACGTGCTCGGCCCGATGCGCCTGCTGCCGCAGATCGCCGCGGCGCTGGCCCCGAACGCGAGGCTGGTGGTGATCTCTTCGCGCATGGGCTCGATGGGGCTGCGCGCCGGCACCTCGGGCTGGCTCTACCGCGCCTCGAAGGCGGCCGTCAATTCGGTGCTCAAGGACGCGTCGATCGTGCTTGGCGGCCAGGCCGTGTGCGTGGCCCTGCATCCCGGCTGGGTGCGCACCGACATGGGCGGCGCGGGCGCCGACCTGGCGGTGAGCGAGGCCGTTGCCACCATGCGGCGAACGATCGCAGCCCTGACAGCCAAGCCACAACGGCGCCTTTCTCGACCACGACGGCTCGCCGCTCGCGTGGTGAACCTCCGCACGCGTGGCGAGCCGTCGTGGTGGTGGCCAATCGGGCGCGGCAGTGAGATGCTGTGCGGCCGCGCCCCTGATTGACGCCTGCTCGACGATCCACCGGAGACCCTCATGCTGCTGACCGAAGACCACATCGCGGTGCAAGACGCCGTGCGCGCCTACGTGCAAGACCGCATCGCGCCCAAGGCCGCCGAGTGGGACAAGAGCCACCACTTTCCGCAGGCCGAACTGCACGGCCTGGCGGCACTCGGCTGCTACGGCGTCGCGGTGCCGACCGCCTACGACGGCGCCGGCCTGGACTACCTGGCGCTGGCGCTGATCCTGGAAGAGATCGCGGCCGGTGACGGCGCCACCAGCACCATCGTCAGCGTCAACAACTGCCCGGTGTGCTCGATCCTGATGGCCTGGGGCAGCGAGGCGCAGAAGTCCCAGTGGCTCAAGCCGCTGGCGCGCGGCGAGATGCTCGGCGCGTTCTGCCTGACCGAGCCGCATGTCGGCTCCGAAGCCGGTGGCTTGAAGACCACGGCGACGCGAGAGGGCAACGACTACCTGCTCAACGGCGTCAAGCAGTTCATCACCAGCGGCAAGAACGGCGACGTCGCGATCGTGATGGCTGTCACCGACAAGGCCGCCGGCAAGCGCGGCATCAGCGCCTTCATCGTCCCGACCGCCACGCCGGGCTACACCGTCGCACGGCTCGAAGACAAGACCGGCCAGCACGCCAGCGACACGGCACAGATCCTGTTCGAGGACTGCCGCGTGCCGGCCGCCCACCGGATCGGCGACGAGGGCCAGGGCCTGAAGATCGCGCTGTCGGGCCTGGAGGGCGGGCGCATCGGCATCGCCAGCCAGAGCGTGGGCATGGCGCGCGCGGCCTTCGACGCGGCGCTGGCCTACAGCAAGCAGCGCGTCACCTTCGGCCAGCCGATCTTCGAGCACCAGGCGCTGCAGTTCCGCCTGGCCGACATGGCGACCCAGATCGAGGCCGCGCGGCAGTTGATCCACCACGCCGCGAGCCTGAAGGACGCCGGCCGGCCCTGCCTGAAGGAGGCCGCGATGGCCAAGCTGTTTGCCAGCGAGATGGCCGAGCGCGTGTGCAGCGCGGCGATCCAGATTCACGGCGGCTACGGCTACGTCAGCGACTTCCCGGTCGAGCGCATCTGGCGCGATGTGCGCGTATGCCAGATCTACGAGGGCACGAGCGACGTGCAGCGGATCTTGATCGGCCGGGCGCTGGCGTAGCCGGCGAACGGCCGCCGCTTGAGACTGGCGGGCACTGGCGTAGCCTGCGACCGCCCGCCGCCTGAGACTGGCGGGCGCTGACCTGCGGGTGTACGCTGCACAGCGCAGGGCAGGCAATTCACGGCGCCATCGAATTGTGTTTGCAGCGGGCCCTGGCTGACGGAGCGCCGGCACGCACACCAGGAGTGCGCAATGTCGCACCATGTCTGCAAGCACGCTGTGCGGCCGGGGCCGACGCCCGCCTTGCATCGGCTGAATTCGCCGCGGAGTTCAGCGTGAAGGCCCGCGCATGGCTGCTGTTGATCGCCGCGCTGATAGCGACGCCGGCGGCTGCCGCGGAGATGCCGGTCGCCCAGGCGCGGCCGGTCTACCTGGTGCGCATCGACGGCGCCATCGGCCCGGCCACCGCCGACCTCGTCGGCCGCGCGCTCGAGCGCGCGGCGAGCGACCGCGCACAACTCGTGGTGCTGCAGATGGACACGCCGGGCGGGCTGGACACCGCCATGCGCAGCATCATCAAGGACATCCTCGCCGCGCCGATGCCGGTGGCCGCCTTCGTTTCGCCGCAGGGCGCGCGGGCCGCCAGCGCCGGCACCTACATCCTCTACGCCGCCCATATCGCGGCGATGGCGCCGGCGACCAATGTCGGCGCGGCGACGCCGATCGCCATCGGCCTGCCTTCGCCGGGCGCCGCCGATCCGCCGGGCCGATCAGCCAGTGCGGCGTCGACGCCCGAGGCCGGCCACGACACGCTGGCCGCCAAGCGCATCAACGACGCCACGGCCTACATCCGCAGCCTGGCCCAGTTGCGCGGACGCGATAGCGCCTGGGCCGAGCAGGCGGTGCGCGAAGCGGTGAGCCTGACCGCGCGCGATGCACTGGCACGCAAGGTGATCGACCTGATCGCCGTCGACGTGGCCGACCTGCTGCGCCAGCTCGATGGCCGCGTGGTGCCACTGGGCGACGCGCAGGGGCGCACGCTCTCGCTGGCCACGGCGCAGGCCCGCGTCGTTGCGGTCGACCCCGGCTGGCGCGGCCGCTTGCTGGCCGTGATCAGTGACCCGAGCCTGGCGCTGGTGCTGATGATGGTCGGCATCTACGGCCTGCTGTTCGAGTTCATGAACCCGGGCTTCGTCGCGCCCGGCGTGGTCGGCGGCGTGTGCCTGCTGCTGGCGCTGTGGGGCCTGCAGATGCTGCCGATCAACTACGCGGGCTTGGGCCTGATCCTGCTGGGCATCGCCTTCTTCGTTGCCGAGGCCTTCGTGCCGAGCTACGGCGCGCTGGGGCTGGGCGGCATCGCCGCGTTTGCCTTCGGCGCGCTGCTGCTGATCGACAGCGAGATCCCGGGGTTCGGCATTCCGCTGTCGCTGATCGGTGCGCTGGCGCTGGCCTCGGCCGTGTGCGTCATCGGCGTGGTCGGCATGGCCGCCAAGGCGCGCCGGCGGCCACAGGTCAGCGGCGCGGCGCGCCTGCTCGGCGCCGCCGGCGAGGTCATCGAGCACAGCGGCAACGCAGGCTGGGCCACGATCGACGGCGAGCGCTGGCAAGTGCGCGCCGGCCAGCCGCTGAAGCGCGGCCAGCGCGTGCGCGTGACGCGCGTCGACGGCCTCACGCTCGAGGTCGTCCCGGCCGCTGACGTACCCCCCTTGCATGGAGATCCGCCATGAGCCTGTTGATCGTCGTCCTGCCCGTTCTGTTCGTGCTCGGCGTGCTGGTCGCCAGCTCGCTGCGCATCCTGCGCGAGTACGAGCGCGGCGTGGTGTTCCAGCTCGGTCGCTTCTGGCGCGTCAAGGGCCCCGGCATGGTGATCCTGATTCCCGGCATCCAGCAGATGGTGCGCATCGACCTGCGCATCGTGGTCATGGACGTGCCCGCGCAGGACGTGATCTCGCGCGACAACGTCACGCTCAAGGTCAACGCGGTGCTGTATTTTCGCGTCGTCGACCCGCAGCGCGCGGTGATCCAGGTCGAGCGCTTTCTCGACGCGACCAGCCAGCTCGCGCAAACCACGCTGCGCGCGGTGCTCGGCCGGCACACGCTGGACGAGATGCTGTCCGAGCGCGAGCGCCTGAACCTGGCGTTGCAGAAGATCCTCGACAGCCAGACCGACGCCTGGGGCATCAAGGTCACCAATGTCGAGATCAAGCATGTCGATCTCAACGAATCGATGATTCGCGCCATCGCCCGCCAGGCCGAGGCCGAGCGCGAACGGCGCGCCAAGGTGATCCACGCCGAGGGTGAACTGCAGGCCGCCGAGAAGCTGGCGCAGGCCGCCGAGATCCTGGCCAAGCAGCCGCAGGCGATCCAGCTGCGCTACCTGGAGACGCTGACGGTGATCGCCGCCGACAAGAATTCGACCATCGTCTTTCCGCTGCCGATGGACCTGGTCATGCCCTTGGTCGATGCCGCGCGGCGGATCGGCGCCGACGTCCGCCGTAGCGCACCGGCCTAGCGCTGGCCCGCCGCCGATCCCGCCCCGGCGGCCGCTGGCGCGCGCTTCCAATCCCGATACACGTCCAGATCGAGACCGTCGGGATAGTTCAGGATAGCCCGGCGCGTGGCCCTTCACGCCGGTCACGCCGTACTGCCAGATGAACTCCTTGGTCTTGCGGTCGATCACGACGACGCGGTCGCGCAGGTCGTCGACGACGATGATGTCGCCGGTGTCGGGCAGCTCGCGCGCCAGCGACGGATGGTCGAGCATCTTCTCGCCCTCGGCGGCGAAGTACTCCCAGCTCGGCTTGCCGGTCGCCGGGTCGAAGATCACCACGCGGCCGGGCTTGCTGAAATCGGCCACGATGACCTGCTTGCCGTCCACCGTCGGGAAGGCGTCGGACGGATAGCGCACGTGCGGCGCGCGCACGCTCCACAGCAACTTGCCCTGGCGCGTGATGCGCGAGATCCAGGCCTCGGTGATCTCGCTGACCAGGATGTCGCCGTTGTCCATCGGCGTGGCGCCGTTCGGGTGCGCCAGTTGCCTGCGGCGGGTCGTGGCGGCACTTGCCGGGCTCGCCCCACTGGGTGGCGATCTTGCTGTCCTTGGGGTCGATGATCAGCACGCGGCAGTTGCGGATGTCGGCGGTCAGGAACATGCCGTCGGCCAGCAGGTGCGCGTCGTCGGGGTAGTTCAGCAGGTTGCCCTTGCTGCCGCGTGTGTCGGGCACGCCGTAGGTCCAGGTGATGACCTTGTTTTCGTAGTCGACGATGTGCACGTCGTAGTTGTCTTCCTCGCTGACCGCGAGCAGGCGGCCGTCGGCCGAGAAGTTCACGTCTTCGTTGCCGCGGTAGAGCATCAGGTTGGGCGACGGGAATTCCCAGACGATGCGCTTGTCGGGCGTGATCTCGATCAGCCGGTTGTTGCGCCGGTCGGCGATCACGATCGGGTACGGCAGCGGCTTGCCCCACGAGGCCACCGGCGCCTTGCGGTTGCCGGTCAAGGGCGGGATCGGCGGCAGCGTGGTGCCGCTGGAGACGATGCCGGCGCCAGTCATCTCCGCGGTCACCTGCACCGGCACGCCGGGCGGTTTGGCGGCCTTGGCCGGCGCCGCGCCCGCATCGGCAGCCAATGCGGGCGCGCCGAGTGCCAGCGCGATAGATGCGCCGGCTATGGCCCGGCACAGGATGCGACATCGTGCATCCATGATGGTGTTTCGACGTTGCATGCCTGGGCCTTTGCGCGCAGAGTGGGCTGAAGCCTCACCTTGCCCGATCGCCGCCGCCGCGGCATTGACAGGTCTCAAGCCATGCCGCGCCGCTCGCGCTTACGGGCTCTCGGTCACGACGCGGTCGTGCAGTGGCTGCACCGGGCGGGCATTGGCGGGGAACAGCTGGCCCAGGCGCGCCAGTTGCGCCGCCGACAGCTCGAGCGGCTGCTTCATGACGATCCAGAGCACGCCCTCGGTGCAGGGCGGCGCCGTGAGCGAGCCCTCGTAGGCGAAGTAGCCGTGCGCCGCGGGCAGCAGCTGCGCGGGGTCGATCTGCGTGCCCGCCACCACGCGCTCGGCCTGGCCGCGCGCCGGCATGTGGGGCAGCAGCGCGGCCAACGCGGCGTTCTCGGCGCCCAGGCGGAACAGCACGACCAGCGACACCAGCCGCCCGCTGCTGCTCTTGTGCAGGAAGTGCATGGCCATCGGGAATTCCTCGCCGCGCACGCGATCGCCCCCGGGCAGATGAAAGTGGAACTGCTGCAGCGCATGGCTGTCGCGGCCGATCAGCATGCGGCTGCCGTTGGCAATGCGCACGCGCACCGTGTGGCCGTCATTGACGATGCGCAGTGGCGCGCTGCGGTACTGGAACTCCAGCGCCGGCAGTGGCTGTTTGCGCGTGGCGACGATGTCGATCGGCGACTGCCGGCGACCCTTGTCGCACAAGGCGTAGGCCGCCTGCATCCGGCCCCACGCCTCGGGGCCGAATTCGCCGCTGTACTGCCATTGCGGCGGCGCGGCGGCCTGGCTCAACAACGGCAGCGCAGTGACCGCGCAGCGGGCTGCGCGGCACAGCCAGGCAAAGGGGGGTGTCACGACGTCGCGTTCCGCGCATGGGCGCAAAGAAGCGAGCCTAGCGCATGTGCTGATCGGCGCGAGCCTCTGCGGCACCTGACCGGGCAGCTCATGCATCGCGCCGTGACGCAGAATGGGGCAAGCGAGCCCGGCCGGGGGTGGCCTTGGAGGCACAGTGATGAGCACGAAGACGCACTGGGAGTCCGTGTACGGGAACAAGCCGGCGGATGCGGTCAGCTGGTACGCGCCTCACCTTCGCGAGTCCTTGCGTTACATCACCCAGGCGGCTGCGAACAAGGACGCCGCCATCATCGATGTGGGCGGCGGCGAGTCGACGCTGGTCGACGATCTGCTCGACGGCGGATACACCAACATCACTGTCCTCGACGTCTCGGCGACGGCGCTGGAAGTGACGAAGCGGCGCCTCGGCGCCGCGGCTGCGCATGTGGTCTGGCTGGCTGCCGACATTCTCGAAGCCGAGCTGCCGGCTGGCACCTACGACATCTGGCACGACCGCGCCGTGTTTCACTTCCTGACCGATGACGGCCAGCGCCGCCGCTACGTCGCCCAGGTGCTCAAGGCACTGAAGCCCGGCGGCCACGCGATCGTCGGGGCGTTCGGCCCCGAGGGGCCGGAGAAGTGCAGCGGGCTGCAAGTGTCGCGCTACGCGCCGAGCGAGCTTCATGGCGTCTTCGGCGCGCCGTTCGAACTCCTGGCCAGCAGCGTCGATCAGCACACGACGCCCTGGGGTTCGCCGCAACAGTTCGTGTACTGTTACTGCCGGCGAGCGCCCTCATGACGCCGGGTGCCGGCTGACGGCACCCATGTGCGTTGCATTCCATTCAACAGACCCGAGAGCAATGAACCGATTTCCAATCTTGCTGGTACTTGCCATTGGCGCAGGCAGCAACGACCCGGCGGTCGCGGCCGAGATGTCGGGCCACGAACAGCATCACGCCCAGATGGCAGGTGCCGCGCAGCCGCCGGCCTCCGCGGGCGACGGCCGGCTGCTCGTGAAGTATCCGGAGCCCTTGCGCATCCAGACGCTGGCCAACATGAGAGACCACCTGTCGACGATGGGCGCGATCCAGGACGCCCTGGCGCGTGGTTCGTTCGATCAGGCCAGCGAGCTCGCGGAACGGCGGCTCGGGATGTCGTCGCTCGACATGCACGGCGCCCACGAAGTGGCGGTGTACATGCCCAAGGGCATGCAGGATGCCGGTACCGCGATGCACCGTACGGCCAGCCGGTTCGCGATCACGGCCAAGGATGCGTCGGCAAGCGGCGACCTGCGGCCTGCACTGGCCGCACTGGCCCGTCTGAACCAGACCTGCGTCGCCTGCCACGCGGCCTATCGCATCCAATGAGCCGCCGGTCGGCGCGATCCCGCATGCGAAGTACGCCGCTGCGGCCGAACCGTCGCGTTCAGGCCGCGTGCGCGGCGATCACGGCCTGCACCAGCGTATCGGGCGCAGGGCACAGCGCGGCGCGGCGGCCTGGGTCAGCAACGGCATGACAGTGGCGGCGCAGCGCGCCGACCGGCGAAGCCCAGCGGCCATTGCGTTCAAGGGCCTGGGCTTTCGAGTCGACTGGGTGCACCAAGCCTAGCGCAAGCGCAGCAACCCTCCACGCGCCGGCTAAGATCGCTGCGCCTCGGCTGTTGACAAATGGCAAGCTTCGGCCAGGTGGTTCGTACCTCGGACCCGCTTGCCTTGTCGATCGCCCGTCGGGCCCGTGGGAGAGCCAGTGACCAAACGCCGAGATCTGCTGGTTGCCGCGGCAACGGGCGTGGCCGTCGGCCTGGGCCCCGCCGCGGCCCAGGCCGTACGGAATCGCGTCGCCTGGCTCGGCGCAGGCACGTTGGCTGAGGGTCGGCCCTTGCTCGACACCATGCGCCAGGCTCTGCATGAGCTGGGCTATGTCGACGGCCGCAATCTGCTGCTGGACGAGCGTTGGGGCGAGCATTCGGCTGCGCGCGCAGATGCGCTTGCGGCCGACTTGGTGGCTGGCAAGCCGCAGGTCATCGTCACCCTGGGACCACCCGCCTTCGCGGTACATCGGGCGACCCGGACCATCCCGGTGGTGTTCGCCTTCAGCGGTGACCCGGTGCAGGCCGGCTTCGTCGAGACCTTCGCGCGACCCGGCGGCAACCTGACGGGCCTTTCGTTCCTGGCACTCGATCTGGTCGGCAAGCGAATCGAATTGCTGAAGACGATGCTGCCGGGTTTGAAGCGCATCGCCATCGTGGCCAATGCCCAGCATCCGGGCGACCAGGCCGAACGGCATTGGTCGGAAGCTGCCGCCAGGGCCGTGGGCCTTGAGATCGAGTACTTCGAAGTTGCAGGTGCGGCGCAGATCGAGCAGGCACTGGAGGCGATCAGAAGCGCGCGCCACGAGGCGGCGCTGATGTTTCCGATCCAAAGCATCATCAGCAACAGCGCTCGAATCGCAGCCTGGTCGTCCAGGAACCGCATTCCGACCGTCTCCGGCTGGGCTCAATTCGCGGAAGGGGGCAACCTCTTGTCCTACGGCGCCAACATGCGTGAGTCTTTCCGCCGCCTGGGCACCTTTGTCGCACGCATTCTCAATGGCGCCAAGCCCGCGGACCTGGCTGTCGAGGTGCCACAGCATGTCGAATTGGTGATCAATCTCAGAGCCGCCAGGGCTTTGGGCGTCGCCGTGCCGCAGGCCTTGATGCTGCGCGCCGACCGCCTGCTCGAATGACGCGCGGCCAGAGTGCGTCGTCGTGACTGAGGCCACCGACGCCAACCCGCGACGCAGCGGCAACCTTCTGCGCCGCTACACGATGGTCCTGGGCTTGCTGCTCAGCATGGCCGTGTTCATCAGCGCGGCCATTGGCGCCTACTTTGCCTACCAGGACTCGCGCGCGCTGGTCGACGAACTGCAGCGCGAAAGGGCCCGGGCCGCAGCGGCGCGCATCGAGCAGTTCATTTCAGCCGTCGAGCTGCAGGTCAAAGGCGCTGCGCTATCGGGTCGCAGCGATGGCGCGCTCGACGTCGAAGCGCGGCACATCGAGCTGCTCAGGTTGCTGCGCATCGCACCCGCTGTCAGCGAAGCGGCCGCGCTGGACGCAGCCGGGATCGAACGTGTCCACGTGTCGCGCATCGCGCGCGATGTGGTGGGCAGCAACATCGATCGCTCGTCCGAAGCCGCCGTGGCCTCGGTCCGCTCCGGTAAGGCGACCGGGTACGGCGGCATCAGCTTTCGCCATCAATCGGAGCCGCATCTCGCAATGGCGGCGGCAGGCAGCCGGCCGGGCGACGGTTTGGTCATCGCCAGCATCAATCTCAAGTTCGCTTCGGACGTGGTCGCAGGAGCCAGCATCGGCCGCAGCGGAACGGCCTATGTCGTCGACGAGCGAGGCAGCCTGATCGTTCACGCCGATGCGGCCAAGGCGCTGCGCATGACGAATCTGGCGCACCTGCCACAGGTGCGTGCCGCGTTGTCGCAAGCGAGTGCCGTCGCGCCAGGCGCACCGACCGTCATCAGCAGTGTCGACGCCGGTCCGCGCACGATCGCGGCCCATGCGCCGATCGAGCCACTCGGTTGGCAGCTGATCGTCGAACAGCCACTGAGCGAGGCGTTTGCGCCGCTGCTGCAATCGGCCATACGCACGGCGGTACTGCTGCTGGTCGGCATCGCTCTGGCAATGGCAGTCAGTCTGGCCTTGGCACGGCGCATGACGGCGCCGATCAGATTGCTCGAATTGGGTGCAAAGCGCATCGGCGAGGGACATCTCGATGACCGTGTCGATGTGCGCACCGGCGATGAGTTGGAGGCTCTGGCGGGCCAGTTCAACCGCATGGCGGCCAAGCTGCGTGAGTCGTATGCCGGGTTGGAGCACAAGGTCGAGGCGCGCACGCTTGAGCTCGCACAAGCCAATCGTGCGAAGGCGCGTTTCCTGGCTGCAGCAAGCCACGACCTGCGACAGCCCGTGCATGCGCTCGGCCTGTTCGTGGCCCAGTTGCAGGCCTCGGCGGACGAAGACGCCCGCACGCGTCTGATCGGAAAGGTGGCAGCCTGCAGTGCAGCCGTGTCCGACCTGATTGAGGCCTTGCTGGACATTTCCAAACTCGACGCAGGTGTCGTCGCACCGCAGCCGACCGAATTCGCACTGCAGCCCTTGTTCGACCGCATCGAGCACGCCTTTTCGCCCGCCGCACAGGAAAAGGGCCTGCGCTTGCGCATTCGCCCGACCGCGCTGTGGGTGCGAACCGACCCCATGCTGCTCGAGCGCATTCTGCTCAACCTGTGTGCCAACGCGATCCGCTACACGGTGCAGGGCGGCGCGATCCTGGCTGCGCGTGTTCGTGGCACGCAGGTGCGCATCGAGGTCTGGGACACCGGCGTCGGTATCAGCGCGCAACAGCAGCGCCATGTCTTCGAGGAGTTCTACCAGGTGCCCGGTCTGCCAGGCGAGCAGGGCAAAGGACTGGGGCTGGGCCTGGCCATCGTCGAGCGCTTGGTCAAGCTGCTCGGCCTGTCCGTGTCCATGCGCTCCGCACCCGGCCGTGGTTCGGTATTTGCCGTCGAAGCGCCACCGGCACACGCTGCGCCCAACGCCGAAACGCTGCTGTCGCAGTTGCTGGCACCGGCGCGGTTCGAAGGCCTGTCGGTGCTGCTGATAGACGACGACCCGGCGGCGCTCGAAGCCATCGAGGGCCTGCTCGTTCAATGGGGCTGCGGCGTCAGCTCTGCCGGCAGCGCCGCTGCCGCGGTGCGGTGGGTGGTCGACGCGCCGCCGCCGCAGCTGATCATCTGCGACTACCACCTCGGCGGTACCGATTTGGGCACGGCCGTCATTCAGCGTGTGCGCGAACTTACCGGCAGCCCCATCCCAGCGCTGATCCTCAGCGCCGACGCGTCGAGCGAATTGCGCCTGGCGACGACGTCGGCGGGTCTGCACCTACTGCACAAGCCGCTCAACGTCGCCCGCCTGCGCGCACTGATGCTGCACGTTGCGGGCGGCCGCGCAGCAGGCGCATAGGTGCGCTACTCGCTTGGCGCCAATAAGCCTTCGGCGTCCAGACCGAGCCGGTTGGCGGCAATCACGGCCTGAGTGCGGCTGGTCGCCTTCAACGTGTTCAGCACGGCGGTCAGGTGCGCCTTCACCGTACGCTCGGCCAGACCGAGATCGCGACAGATCTCCTTGTTGGCACGACCCTTCATCACCAACGCCAGCACTTGGCCCTGACGCGGTGTCAGCCCTAGTTCGGCGGCTGACGTAAGACGACCCTTCATGCCCGGGGCCAGTGGCTCTTCGGCCGGGTCCTGACGCAGCGCCGCCTCGGGTGGTACGTACACCGACCCGGCGAGCACCAGGCGCAAGGCATTGACGATCGTTTCGCGACCAGAGGACTTCGGGATGAATCCGACCGCGCCGTGGCTCATCACCTCGGTCACGGTGTCGCGGTCACGGAAGGCCGACACCACCACCACCGGTGCGCTCGGATGTTCACTGCGAAAGCGCTGCAGCGCCGGAATGCCCTGCAGCCCCGGCAGGTGCAGGTCCAACAATACGAGGTCGAGGTCGGGATGCGCACGCGCGATTGCCAGCGCACTGTGGCAGTCCTGGGCCTGCAGCACCTCGACCGCGCCGCGCAACTGTCCGACAAGCTGGGCCATCGCCTCGCGGACCAGCGGGTGATCGTCGACGACGAGGATCTTCATTCGGGCCCGCCTTTGTGGCCAGTCTACCTGTCGCAGCGACCACGCAACCGGCCCTTTCGGGCTAGCCCGTGGGGACCATTTCCTCGACGCTTTGGTGCATCGACACTCGCCACAGGTCGATCTCACGCCGATCGTCGTTGACAGGAGTGGCCAGTGTGACGAAATCCTTTCTTATGCTGGCTGTGATCTTGTTTTCAGCCATCGCGGCGGCGCAGGTCAGCGTCGTGCCGGCAACCGGCATCGCGCCACGATTTCCAAAGGCCGACAGCGAGTTGGCCAAGCAGACAAAGGCGCCGTCGCGAAACTGGCTTCGCGATGCGAACGACGATGCCGAGCGGCTGCGTCGAATCGAGTTGTGGGCCGGTGCGGGCGACCTGGAAATGCAGGACATCGCGCACCGGCTGGAAGAGCTGCATGCCGCGATCGAGCAGGAAAACTGGGACATGGGGATCTACCAGTTGGAGAAGATCCGCGGCCGGATGATCGTCGCGGCGATCAAGCGGCCGACGCGCACGCAGAACCTGGAGGGAATCTTCCTCGACAGCGGTGTGTATCGCTCCCTGCATGAGGCCCTGTCGGCGAAGAACAGCGTTCAGGCGCGCGTGGAATTCCAGAACACGCGCCTGGCATGCATGGCCTGTCACGTCGCTGAAAAGATCGCCTTCGTCAACGCCAGCGCGGTATTCAAGCGCATTGCACTCTTCACGACGCCACCCAAATGAGCTCGACATGAGGCACGACACTTGACTTCACCACAAGGAGACGACGATGAGATCAAATTGCAATATCAAGCGGCTGGCAGGGCTGGCATTGGGCTTTGCCGTGATGAGCGTCTGGGCTGCGGACGACCTGCCCGATGGTGCCATCAGGGTCACCATCGAAGAACTGAAGTGGCGGCCGGGTCGCGTGCCCGGCCATGAGATCGCCCCGCTGATCGGTGACTCGCGCCAACCCGGTCCGTACGTCGAGCGGGTGAAGTTTCCCGCGAACAGCGTGTCCCAGTCGCACTCCCACCCCGACAACCGGACCTACACCGTCATCTCTGGCACCTGGTATGTCGGCTACGGCGACAAGCTCGACCCGGCCAGGCTCAAGGCCTTGCCCGCCGGGAGTTACCACACCGAACCGGCGAACATCAATCACTACTCGGTGATCAAGGAAGAAGGCGTGGTGGTGCAGATTACGGGGATGGGCCCGACCGCCACCACCTTCCACCCGGCGATGGAGGCAGCGAAGAAGTAGCCGCTACCGATGGTTGCCGGCGCCCGCGCTAACAGGCACGCGCCAGCCGATCTTCGATTGCCCGGGGGCCTGTTCACACTACAGACGGCAGTGCGAACGGACCCTAGCCCGCATGCGCGGCGATCACCGCGTGCACCAGCGTATCGGGCGCAGGGCACAGCGCGGCGCGGCCGATGCCGTCGAGCACGACGAAGCGGATCTGGCCCGCCTCGGCCTTCTTGTCGATGCGCATCAGTTGCATCCAGCGCTCGATCGGCAGCGCCGACAGCGGCGGCGCCTGGGCCGGCAATCCGGCGCGTGCGACGAGGCGTTCGAGGCGCGGCACCAGGCCGGGCTCGACGCGGCCCAGGCGTGCCGACAGGTCGGCCGCCAGCAGCATGCCGCAACCCACCGCCTCGCCGTGCAGCCAGGCGCCGTAGCCCAGGCCGGCCTCGATCGCGTGGCCGAAGGTGTGGCCGAAATTCAGCATCGCGCGCAGGCCGCCTTCGCGTTCGTCGCGCGACACCACGCCGGCCTTGATCTCGCACGAGCGTTGCACGGCGTGGGCCAGCGCGGGCTTGTCGCGCGCACGCAGCGCGTCGATGTGGGCCTCGATCCAGTCGAAGAACACGCGGTCGGCGATCAGGCCATGCTTGATGACTTCGGCCAGGCCGGCCGAGAGCTCGCGCTCGGGCAGGGTGTCGAGCAGGTCGAGGTCGCAGACCACGCGCACCGGCTGGTAGAACGCGCCGACCATGTTCTTGCCGCGCGGGTGGTTGATCGCGGTCTTGCCGCCGACCGACGAGTCCACCTGCGCGAGCAAGGTCGTGGGTACCTGCACCAGCGGCACGCCACGCATGTAGCAGGCCGCGGCAAAGCCCGCCGTGTCGCCGACCACACCGCCACCCAGCGCGTAGAGCACGGTCTTGCGATCGCAGCCTTCGGCCAGCAGCTTGTCGAACACCAGATCGAGCGTGTCCCAGTTCTTGTATTGCTCGCCGTCGGGCAGCATCAGCCGCAGCACGCGTCGGTGCTGCGACCGCAACGCCGTGGCCAGGCGCTCGGCGTACAGCGGCGCCACCGTCGTGTTGCTGACCACCAGCGCATCGGCCGATGCCGGCAGGCCGGCCCATGACGCCGGATCGTCGAGCAGCCCGCTGCCGATGTGGATCGTGTAGCTGCGCTCACCCAGCTCGATGGGCACCCGGCGCGTGAGGGACTCTGGCATGGAGCGGCAGTTTATGCCGCGGCGCCGCGCCGCCTCACGGCGCCATCGACGCCCCCTCGATGCGGTTGCGCGCGAAGGCCTCGGCGACGAAGCCGCCGGCCTTCATCTCGTCGACGAAGGCACACAGATATCGCGCGCCCGCCTCGCGGCCGGCAGGCAGGCCCATCGCCTGGTTGATGGCCATGAACGGTTCGGGCAGCAGGCGTGTACCGGGCCGGCGCGCAGACATTGCCGCGAGCTGTGGCTTGACGCCGGCGACGACATCGAGTTCGCCGCCGTCCCACAGCGCCATCACCGCGCCGATCTCCGTCGCGCGCACGATCGTCGCGTGTTTCAGCGCCCGCGTCAGGAACAGGTCATAGGCGCTGCCGACGACAACGCCCACGCGTTGGCCGGCGCGATCGACCTCGCTCTGGGTGCGCAGCGGCGAGCCGCCACCGACCATGTACACGCCCTCGATCACGACGTACGGGCTGGTGAAAGTGATCGTCTGCGCTCGCAGCGGGTCGATGGCCAGGAAACACACGTCCCAGGCTTCGTCGACCTCCAGCCCCTGCACCACCTTGCCCGCCGAGTCGTAGGCCACGAACTTGACGGGCACGCCCAGCCGGCGCGCCAGTTCGCGCGCCAGGTCGGCCGAGATGCCGCCCGGCGCGTCGGCGTCGCGCCGGGCCAGCACCGGGTTGCCGAAGTTGATGGCCGCGCGCAGCGCGCCCGTGGGCGCCAGGTCGGCGATGGCAGCGGCGTCAGCACGCGATTGCAGGCATGGCAGTTCTCGGCGATGGTGGGGCCGGACATGGAACGCAGGCCGCCTGGGGCGCGCGCCGACGGCTAGCCGTAGTTCTGGATCCACTCGACGCCCTGGGTCTGGGCGGCGTCGATGGCGACTTCCTCCGACAGGTAGTCGCCGCGCGGCACGGCAATCACGCGCGGCCGTCGTGGCCAGGCCTGTTTGGACAAGATCAGCGTCGGCACGAACTTGCCGCCGTCGACGGCCTTGGCGCTGCAGATCAGCTCGTAGGACTGGTGTCGGACTATCCTGGTTGCTTCCATGGAGGCAGACTTGTGTGAGGAAGCCCAGTATGCGCCGGTTGGCCGCACTTCTGCGGGCCAACTTTTACCGCTCCGGGGTCTTCGCTGCGGCTGCCGCGGCCCCGGGCGGCAGTCGCGCCAGACGCGCCGGCAACATGGCCCACACCGCACGCCTGTCGTCGTCGTCGAGCAGCGACCAGAGCGCGATCTCGTCGATCGTGCGGCCGCAGCCGATGCAGTGGCCGCTGGGTTCGTGCATCACGCAGACATTGCGGCACGGGCTCGGCAGCATGGCACTCAGGTCTGTACCACGTCGGCCACCGCCGCGCCGGTCAGGCGTTCGAGTTCGGCGGGCGCAAGCCTGAACACCGCGTTGGGATGCCCCGCCGCGGCCCAGATTTCGGCGAAGCGGAACAGCTCGCGGTCGATCAGCGTGAACGGCGGTTCGGTGTGCGCCAGCGGCGCCACGCCGCCGATCGAGAAGCCCGTTCGCGCCTTGACGAAATCGGCGTCGGCGCGGCCCAGCGCGCCGGTGATCGCAGCGACCTTCCTTTCGTCGACGCGGCGGTCGCCCGAGGTCACGACCAGCACCGCGCGCTCGTCGCTCTTGCGGCGAAAGATCACGCTCTTGGCGATCTGGCCGATGCCGACACCGAGCGCATCGGCCGCTTCCTGCGAGGTGCGTGCGGCAACCGCCAGCCACCGCGGCGCATGCGGGTGGCCTCGCTCGGCCAGCGCCGCTGCCACGCGCCGAAAACCCTCGGGCCTGTCGTCGTCCGGCGTCACGCGGCCGCCTTCCCGCGCTTGCTCAGCAGGGCCTTGCCGGCGCGCGAGATCGGCGCGCGCCCGAGCGCGCTGGAAATGAACGCACCGGCGTCGACCAGCGCTTCGAGATCGATGCCGGTCTCCAGCCCCAGGCCATCGAGCATGAAGACCACGTCTTCGGTCGCGACGTTGCCGGTGGCGCCCTTCGCGTAAGGGCAGCCGCCCAGACCGGCCACGCTGGCGTCGAAGGTGGACACGCCGAGTTCGAGACAGGCGTAGATGTTGGCCAGCGCCTGGCCGTAGGTGTCATGGAAGTGGCCGCTGACCTCGGCCAGCGGGTAATGCTTCAACGCGCGTTCGAGCGCCGCCTGCGCGCGCCGCGGCGTGCCCACGCCGATGGTGTCGGCGATGCCGAGATGCTGCACGCCGATGGCCTTCATCAGCCGCACCACGCGCTCGACCTCGTCGAGCGAGACTTCCCCCTGGTAGGGACAGCCGAGCGCGCACGAGACCGCAGCGCGCACCTTCACCCCCGCCGCACGTGCGGCCGCGACCACCGGGCGGAAGCGCTCGATGCTTTCTTCGATGCTGCAGTTGATGTTGCGCCGGGAAAAGGCCTCGCTGGCGGCGCCGAACACCACCACCTCGTCGGGCTGCGTCGGCAGCGCGGCCTGCAAGCCCTGCATGTTCGGCACCAGCACGCTGTAGCGCACGCCCGCGCGGCGTTCGATGGCGGCCATCACCGCGGCGCCGTCGGCCATCTGCGGCACCCACTTCGGCGACACGAAGCTGGTGACTTCGATTTCTCTGACGCCGGCCGCCTGCAGGCGCTGCACCAGTTCGACCTTGTGCGCGGTCGCCACCGGCTGCGCCTCGTTTTGCAGCCCGTCGCGCGGGCCGACGTCGACCAGCGTGACATGGGTGGGCAGGCTCATCGTGAATATTCCTCGTCTGCTGCGGCTTTTACTGTAACGCCAGGCACAACGCCCGTGACCGGGGGGTGGTCGCCGGCCGGCGCGACCGCAACACTGCGCTGCTGCCTGCCCCCGCCTGCCATGGATCCGCGCACCGTCATCGCCAATCGTATCGATCTGCAATTGCGCCAGCACCTCGGCCAGGGCGTGGATGCGAGCCGGGTGCTGAGCGACCTTCGCTATGCCCGCGACATGCTGCTGGTTTGCGACGCGATGGCCGGCACCGGGCTGCCGCTGCTGGCGCACCAGTACCGCAAGGCCGAGCAACTGCTGGCCCGCGCGCCAGGCAGCAGGCCACGGGTCGCGACGCCGGCCCGCCACAGCCATGGGGCGCAAACACGTCGGGCTTCGGCTTGACACGGCCGCCGGCGCCGGCCAAGCGACGCCAAGTGACAGTGACGCCGACAAGCGCCCCTGGTTCTCGCCCAGCCGCTGGCTCGGCGGCTGACTACAGCGCGGCTTCCAGCCGCAGCAACTCGCCACCCTCGGCAACCTGGTCGCCGACCGCATACAGCAGTTCGGCAATGGTGCCGTCGCGCGGCGCGGCAATGGTGTGCTCCATCTTCATCGCTTCCATCACGGCCAGCGGCTGGCCGGCCTTGACCCGGTCGCCGACCTGCGCCAGGAACGCCACCACCTTGCCGGGCATCGGTGCCGCGAGCCGGCCCTCGGCCGCGCCCTCGCCGGCGTGGGCCAAGGGGTCGATCTCGTGCAAGACCAGGCTGCCGTGCGGTGCGAAGACGGTGATGCGCTCGCCCTGCGCATACACCGCCAGCGTCCAGCGCTGCTCGCCGAGCGTGACGTCGTGGTGCTCGGTGCCCAGCGCGCGGCAGGCGAACGGCCAGGACTGGCCGTCGACCGCCAGCGTCAGCGCACCGTCGTGCGCGCGGTTCAGGGTGGCGTGATGCTGCACACCGCCAACGTCCAGGTCAAAGCGCCGCGAAGCGCCGCCGAACAGGCGCCAACCATCGCGTCGCGACCACGGGTCGTTGCCTTGCAACCCGGCCTCGAGCGCCAGTTCACGCGCCGCGATGCCGGCCGCGGCGCAGGCGATCGGCAGCGGCGCATAGTCGAACAGGGCCGCTCGCTCGCGCTCGATCAGCGCGGTGTCGAGGTCGGCGGTGGCAAAGGCACGGCTGTCGACGACGCGGCGCAGGAAGGCCACGTTGGTCGCCAGGCCGACGATGTGCGTGGCCGCCAGCGCCGCATCCAGCCGCGCCAGCGCCTGCGCACGGTTGTCGCCCCAGACGATCAGCTTGGCGATCATCGAATCGTAGTGCGGGCCGATGCTGTCGCCCTCGTCGAAACCGCGGTCGATGCGCGGCAGCGTGTCGTGGCGCTCGAAGCTGACGTGCGCCGGCCAGCGTGCGAACTGCATGGTCCCGGTCGCGGGCAGGAAGTTGGTATCGGGGCTCTCGGCGCAGATGCGGGCTTCGATGGCGTGGCCACGGATCGCAAGTTGGGCCTGCGTCAGCGGCAGCGGCTGGCCGGCGGCGACGCGCAATTGCCACTCGACCAGGTCCAGCCCGGTGATGGCCTCGGTGACCGGATGCTCGACCTGCAGCCGGGTGTTCATCTCCATGAAGTAAAAGCGCAGGTCCGCACCGTCGCCGAGATCCTCGGCAATGAATTCGACCGTGCCCGCGCCGACATAGCCGACCGCCCGCGCCGCCGCCACCGCGGCCGCGCCCATTTCGGCGCGGCGCTCGGCGCTGATGCCCGGCGCCGGCGCTTCCTCGAGCACCTTCTGGTGCCGTCGCTGCACCGAGCAGTCGCGCTCGAACAGGTAGACGCAATGGCCCTGCGTATCGGCGAAGAGCTGGATCTCGATATGCCGCGGCCGCGTCACGTAGCGCTCGACCAGCACATGGTCGTCGCCGAAGCTGGCCTTGGCCTCGCGCTGACACGACGCGAGGGCGGCCGCGAAATTCGTCGGCCCGGTCGACCCGCCGCATGCCCTTGCCGCCGCCGCCGGCGCTGGCCTTGATCAGTACCGGGTAGCCGATGCGCGCGGCCTCCTTGGCCAGCAACGCCGGGTGCGTTGTCGCGGCCGTGGTAGCCGGGCACCAGCGGCACGCCGGCCTTCTCCATCAAGGTCTTCGCGGCCGACTTGCTGCCCATCGCGCGGATGGCGCTGGCCGGCGGGCCGATGAACACCAGGCCGGCATCGGCACAGGCCTGGGCGAAATCCGCGTTCTCCGACAGGAAGCCGTAGCCCGGGTGCACTGCCTGCGCGCCGGTGGCCTTCGCCGCGTCGAGGATGCGCTGCCATTGCAGGTAGCTGTCGCGCGGCGGCGCCGCGCCGATGTGCACGGCCTCGTCGCAGGCACGCACGTGGCGGGCGTTGGCGTCGGCATCGGAGTAGACCGCCACCGTGCGCACGCCCAGGCGGCGTGCGGTCGCGGCGACACGGCAGGCGATCTCGCCGCGGTTGGCGATCAGGATCTTCTTGAACATCAGGCCCCTCTCGAACCGGCGCGCGTCGGCATGAAGTGCCCGCGCAGCTTGGCCCCCAAGCCGCGCAGCAGATTGAACAGAGCCACCACCGCAACGACCATCACCAGCAGCGCGGCGGCCAATGCGAAGAAGAACCACACCGGGTGCACCCATGACAGCCACAGCATGCCGGGCACCAGGGCATCGCCGGCCAGTGACAGCGCGAGGTTGGAAAACGGCTCGGGCGAGGTGTTGGCTGCAGCGCGCGTGGCAGCCTTGGCCGTGTGTGCGGTGGCGGCCAGGGTGCCGCCGAGCAGCGCGGCGACGCTGGCCCAGGCGGCCTGGTCGCCGCCGAACACCCCATAGGCCAGCGCCGCGCCGGCCGGAATGCGAATGAAGGTGTGCACCACGTCCCACAACGAATCGACCCACGGCACCTTGTCGGCCAGGAACTCGACCGCCCACAACGCCGCGCTGGCCCACAACATGGCCGGCTGCTGCAGGACATGCAAGCCAGCGGGCAGCGGCACCCAGCCCAGGCTGCCGGCCAGGCCGGTGAGAAAGACCACCGCGTACAGGCGCAGGCCGCTGGCCCAGCCGAGCGCAGCGGCGATCGCGACCAGCTGCGTCGTGTCGAGTTCGGCCGTCATGAGCCGCTCGACTGCCAGGCCGGCGCGCGCTTGCCGAGAAAACTCTGCACGCCCTCGCGGCCCTCGGCACTGGCGCGGATGTCGGCGATGCGGCGCGCGCTGTCGGCGCGCAAGGCGGCGTCGATCGGTTTGCCGGCGAAGTCCTGCACCAGGCGCTTGCAGGCCTTGACGGCCGCCGGGCCATTGGCCACCAGCGCGGCGACGATGTCGGCCACCTTGGCGTCGAGGGCCTCGGCAGCGACCACTTCGTGCACGAAGCCGAGCGCCTTGGCGGCCGCCGCGTCGAAGCGTTCGGCGGTGGTGAAGTAACGCCGCGCCGCCTGCTCGCCGAGCGCGCGCAATCACGTACGGCGCGATGGTCGCCGGCAGCAGGCCGAGCCGGGCTTCGGACAGGCAGAAGTTGACGCCTTCGGCGGCGACCAGCACGTCGCACACCGCGGCCAGCCCGACGCCGCCGGCGTAGCAGTCGCCGTGGATGCGCCCGACCAGCGGCAGCGGGCAGCTGTAGATCGTCCACAGCATGTCGGCCAGGGCCTGTGCATCGGCGCGGTTCTCATCCCAGCTGAAGTCGGCCATCGCGCGCATCCAGCCCAGGTCGGCGCCGGCGCAAAACGCCTTGCCGTGCCCGCCGAGCACGATGGCGCGCAAGCTCGGGTCGGCGCCGAGTTGCGTGAAGGCCTGCGTCAACTCCGCGATCACGGCGTCGTTGAACGCATTGCGCACCTCGGGCCGATTGAGCCAGACCTCGGCCACGAACGGCGACGGGCGGCGGATGTCGAGCGTAGCGGTCATGCGCGGGAGGGCCTGCACGCGCGGGCGGTGCGCGACAGCGCCGCCATCACATGCGGAACACGCCGAAGCGTGTGTCGGCGATCGGCGCGTTCAGGCTGGCCGACAGGCCCAGCGCCAGCACGCGGCGCGTGTCGACGGGGTCGATCACGCCGTCGTCCCACAGCCGCGCCGAGGCGTAATACGGATGGCCCTGCACTTCGTACTGCTGGCGCAACGGCGCCTTGAAGGCCTCTTCCTCGTCGGCGCTCCAGGCGCCGCCCTTGGCCTCGATGCCGTCGCGCCGGACCGTGGCCAGCACGCTCGCGGCCTGTTCGCCGCCCATCACCGAGATGCGTGCGTTGGGCCACATCCAGAGCAGGCGCGGGCCGAACGCGCGGCCGCACATGCCGTAATTGCCGGCGCCGAAACTGCCGCCGATGATGATCGTGAACTTGGGCACCGCGGCGCAGGCCACCGCCGTCACCATCTTCGCGCCGGCGCGGGCGATGCCTTCGTTCTCGACCTTGCGGCCGACCATGAAGCCGGTGATGTTCTGCAGGAAGATCAGCGGCACCTTGCGCTGGCAGCACAACTCGATGAAGTGCGCGCCCTTGTTGGCGCTCTCGGTGAACAGGATGCCGTTGTTGGCGACGATGCCCACCGGCATGCCTTCGAGGTGGGCGAAGCCGCAGACCAGCGTGGTGCCGTAGCGGGCCTTGAACTCGTCGAACTCCGAGCCATCGACGATGCGGGCGATGATTTCGCGCACGTCGAACGGCTTGCGGGTGTCGGTCGGGATCACGCCATGCAGTTCCAGCGGGTCGCATGCCGGCGGGCGCGGCGGCAGACAGGCCATGTCGGGCGCCTTGCGCCAGTTCAGGCCGGCCACGGCCTGGCGCGCCAGCGCCAGCGCATGGGTGTCGTTCTCGGCCAGGTGGTCGGCCACGCCTGACAGGCGCGTGTGCACGTCGCCGCCGCCCAGGTCTTCGGCACTGACCACCTCGCCGGTGGCCGCCTTGACCAGTGGCGGGCCGCCGAGAAAGATCGTGCCCTGGTTCCTGACGATGATGGTCTCGTCGCTCATCGCCGGCACATAGGCGCCGCCGGCGGTGCACGAGCCCATCACGACAGCGATCTGCGGGATGCCGGCGGCCGACAGCGTGGCCTGGTTGTAGAAGATGCGGCCGAAGTGCTCGCGGTCGGGGAAGACCTCGTCCTGGTTCGGCAGGTTGGCGCCGCCGGAGTCGACCAGGTAGATGCACGGCAGGCGGTTCTCGCGCGCGACCTCCTGCGCACGCAAATGCTTCTTTACCGTCAGCGGGAAATAGGTGCCGCCCTTGACGGTGGCGTCGTTGCAGACGATCACGCACTCGACGCCGGACACGCGGCCGATGCCGGTGATGACGCCGGCCGATGGCGCCGCATCGCTGCCGTCGGGGTCCTTGTAGACACCCAGCGCGGCCAGCGGCCCGAGTTCGAGGAACGCCGTGTCCGGGTCGAGCAGCATCTCGACGCGGTCGCGCGGCAACAACTTGCCGCGCGCCAGGTGCTTGGCGCGCGGGCCTTCGCCGCCGCCGAGCGCGATCGTCGCCAGCTTGGCATTCAAGTCGCCGACCAATGCGCGCATCGCCGCCGCGTTGGCCTTGAAGTCCTCGGCGCGGACGTTGAGCTTGCTGGCCAGCGTGGGCATGGGGTTGGAACTTTCGCGGCTCGATTGACGTGCACGTCAATTCTAGGGTCGCGCCGCGCGCGGCGCGCGGGGCTGACTCAGCCGACGCCATACACCGTGGTTTCGTTCCAGCCGAGCGTGGCCATGTCGGCGGCGCGCAGCCCGGCATCGCTGGGCATCAGGAATTCGTCGAGCTGCGGCGGTGCGACGGCCGTGCCGGCCAGCATCGCATGGGCCTGGCCGCGGTGATGGGTCTGGTGCATGAACAGGTGCGCCAGCACATGGCCGACACGGTCGCGCTGCACCTCGCGCCCGCGATCCATGTCGACGATCGCGTCGCAGGCGATGTTGTCGAGCGTCGCGCAAAAGCCGATCAGCCGGGCATCGCTGGCCGCCTGCCGTGCCGCCAGCGCGGGCAGGTCGTCGGCGGGCACGAATGCCTTGTACTTGGCCGCCAGATCGCCGTCGCGGCAGAGCGCACCGACGTAGTACTCGTCGACGGCGAGCAGGTGGTTCAGCGTCGCGGCAAGGCTCGGGAAGAAGCTGGTGCGCGGGGCGTGGAAGGCCTCGCGCGACAGCGCCGCTCATCGCTTCATGCAGGCGGTGATTGGCCAGTCGATTGGCATGCGCCTGAATGCGCAACTGGGCTGCCAGCTCCATCGCCGTCAGGCCTTCGCCGGCTTGACGGCGACCGGCGCGCCGGCGCCCTTCCAGGCCGTGAAGCCGCCGTCGATGTGCGCGACCTTGTCCAGTCCCATCTCCTGCAGCGTGCGTGTGGCCAGCGCCGAGCGCCAGCCGGCGGCGCAGAACAGCACGAACTGCTTGTCCTGCGCAAACAGCGGCTTGTGGTACGGGCTCTCGGGGTCGACCCAGAACTCGAGCATGCCGCGCGGGGCATGGAAGGCGCCGGGAATGACGCCTTCGCGCTCGAGCTCGCGAACGTCGCGGATGTCGATGAACTGCACGTCGTCGCGGCCGTGCAGTTCGCGCGCATCGTCGACGCTGTAGGTGGTGATGACCTCCATCGCGTCGTCGACCATCGACTTGACCGTCTTCTTCATGGCATGACCCCTTACATCACGGTGTGCGCGAAGTCGGCCTGGCCGGCGAGCCAGGCCTCGATCTGCGCGCGCCTGTCGTTGCCCCAGAAGGGCTCGCCGTCGACGATGAAGAACGGCGCGCCGAAGACGCCGGCCGCGATCGCGGCGTCGTTCTCGCGTTTCAGGCGCTGCTTGTACAGCGGGTCGGTCCAGGCGCGCTCGGCTTCGGCCGGGTCCACGCCGCTGGCCGCCGCCAGCTCGCGCAGGGCCGCCGCGTCGCTCAGGTCGACGCCGCGGGTGAAGTACGCGCGCAACCCGGCGTGGGCCCAGGCCACGGCCCGTTCGCGCGATTGGCTGTCGTGCAGCCACCAGAACACGCGCGCGGCGTTTTGCGTCGGAATCGGGAACTTGGCCGGCTGCACCATCGGCACGCCGGCGAACCTGGCCGAGCGCGCAAAGTCGCGCAGCGAGTACTCACGCTTCAAAGGGTGGTCCACCGGGCTTTTCAATTCGGCGGCCTGGAATGTCGCGCCGAGCAGGATGGCATGCCAGTTCACGGCCCGGCCATGGCGCGCGGCAACGGCTTCGACCCATTCGCTGGCGATATACGAGTAAGGCGAGGAAAAGTCGAAATAGAAGTCGATGGCGGGTCTCATACGCATACCTTAGCGTGATGCACCGACTTGCGCCAGAACGCCACCGCGGGCGCCGGCCCGGCGCCCGGGACGTGACGCATGTCAAGACCGCGCCCGGCAACGGCCCGTACACTGCGGTCCGCCGCCGGGCGGGTGCCCCTCGCCGGAGTGGCCGTTACCTGCCGCCCAAATCGCCCAAACCGCCCAAACTGCCTGATCGCGACCAAGCATCTTGCACACCACTGCCCATGTCGCCAGCGCCCCGTCCACGACGGTTTCGGCGCCGCTGCTGCAAGCCGTCGATCTGGCCGGCCAGCGCGGCGAGCGCGCGCTGTTCCACCACCTGGCGCTGGACCTCGTGCCGGGCAGCGTGACCTGGCTGCGCGGCCGCAACGGCCGCGGCAAGACCAGCCTGCTGCGCCTGCTGGCCGGGCTGGCAACGCCGATGGCCGGCACGGTCAACGTCGCCGGCCGCCCGGTACGCCGCTCGCAGCCCGACTGGCGTCGCGGGCTGGTCTACATCGGCCACCAGAATGCGCTCAAGGACGACCTGACGGCCGCCGAGGCGCTGGCCTTCCTGTTGCAGTTGCGCGGCGCGGCGCCCGACAGCGCGCGCATCGACAGCGCGCTCGAGCGCCTGGGCGTGCGCGCCAGCCGCCGCGCGCTGGTGCGCACCTTGAGCCAGGGCCAGCGCCGACGCGTGGCGCTGGCGCGGCTGGCACTGTCGCTCGAGCAACCGCTGTGGTTGCTCGACGAGCCCTTCGACGCCCTGGACGCCGACGGCGTGGCGGCGCTGAACGACCTGCTGGCCGACCACGCCGCGCGCGGCGGCGCCACCCTGCTCACCAGCCACCAGCCGCTGAGCCTGGCCGAGCCGGTGCCGCGGATCTTCGACCTCGACCACCATGGGCTGGCATGACCGAGTTGTTCGTAGCCGTGCTGCTGCGCGACCTGCGGCTGGCCTCGCGGCGGCGCATCGATTCGCTGCTGCCGCTGGTCTTCTTCATCGTCGCGCTGAGCCTGTTCCCGCTCGGCGTCGGGCCCGAGCCGCAGATGCTGCGCGAGATCGCGCCGGGCATCGTCTGGGTCTGTGCGCTGCTGGCGTCGATGCTGTCGGTCAACGCCTTGTTCGCCAGCGACCTGGCCGACGGCTCGCTCGAACAGATGCTGCTCGCGCCGCAACCGGTGATCGCCGTCGCCGCCGCCAAGTGCACCGTGCACTGGCTGGTCTCGGGTCTGCCGTTGATCATCGCCTCGCCGCTGGTCGGCCTGCTGTTCGGCCTGTCGGGCCAGGCGCTGGCGGCGCTGGTCATCAGCCTCGTGCTGGGCACGCCGATCCTGAGCCTGCTCGGCGCGCTCGGCGCGGCGCTTACCTTGGGCCTGCGAAGTGGTGGCATGCTGCTGATCCTGATCGTGCTGCCGCTGGCCTCGCCGGCGCTGATCTTCGGTGCCGGCGCGGTCGGTACCGTGGAGTCGGGGCTGTCGGCAGCGGGGCATTTCTCTCTGCTCGGCGCATTGCTGATCGCCACCGCGGTCGGCGCCCCGTGGGCCACCGCCGCCGCCTTGCGCATCTCAACCGAATGATCAAGCCATGAACGCACCGACCGCCACTGCCGCCCCGTTGCGCCTGTTCACGTTTGCCGCGCCGTCGCGCTTTTACGCCCTGATCGGGGCGCTGGTGCCGTGGTGCTGGGCCGTCACCGTGCTGCTCGCCGTGGCCGGGCTGTACATCGGATTCTTCGTCGCGCCGACCGACGCCACGCAGGGCGACGCCTACCGCATCATCTTCATCCACGTGCCCGCGGCCTGGATGTCGATGCTGCTCTACGTCGTGATGGCCGCCTGGGCCGGCATCGGCTGGGCCTTCAACGCACGCCTGGCGTCGATGCTGGCACGCGCGATCGCGCCCACCGGCGCGATGTTCACCTTCCTGGCGCTGTGGACCGGATCGTTCTGGGGCAAGCCGACCTGGGGCACCTGGTGGGTCTGGGACGCGCGCCTGACCACCGAGTTGCTGCTGCTGTTCCTGTATTTCGGCTACATCGCACTGGTCAATGCGATCGACGACGTGCGCCGCGCCGACCAGGCCGGCGCCCTGCTGGCGTTGGTCGGCAGCGTCAATGTTCCGGTGATCTATTTCTCGGTCAAATGGTGGAACACGCTGCACCAGGGTGCAACTATCAGCATGACCGCGGCACCAAAGATGGCGGCGACAATGCTGACCGCGATGCTGCTGCTGACGCTGGCCTTCTGGGCCTATGCCTTCGCGGTCGTCTTCACACGCACGCGCGCGATCGTCATCGAGCGTGAAGCCCATACCGCGTGGGTGGTCGAATTGACACGGGGAAAATCACAGTCATGAACTGGCACAGCACGAATGAATTCTTCGCCATGGGCGGCTATGGCCTGTATGTCTGGGGCTCCTACGGCGCCGCCGCGGCGCTGATGCTGCTCGAGCCCTGGCTGGCCCTGCGCCGGCACCGCCAGAGCCCTGCACGACGCGGCGTCGGCGCACAGCCATGGGAGCGAATCATGATGAAACCGCGCCACAAGCGCTTCGCGATCCTCGGCGGCCTGCTGGCTGCCGTCGGTGTGGCCGTCGCGTTGGTGCTCAACGCTTTCAACAGCAACCTGGTCTTCTTTTACTCGCCGTCACAAGTGGCCTCGAAAGAGGCGCCGGCCGGGCGCACGTTCCGCCTCGGCGGACTGGTCGAGGCGGGTTCGGTCAAGGTCGAGGGCGTCAAGATCCAGTTCGTCATCACCGACACGGCGCAGAAGGTGCCGGTGCGCTTCGAAGGCATCCTGCCCGACCTGTTCAAGGAGGGCAAAGGCGTGGTGGCCCAGGGCCAGTTGCAGGGTGATGTCTTCGTCGCCCGCGAGGTGCTGGCCAAGCACGACGAGAACTACATGCCGCCCGAAGCTGCGGAAGCGCTCAAGCGCGCCCAGCATGGCGACCCCAAACTCGCCGAATCGCTGGCCAAGGGGGCGACAAAATGATCCCTGAAATCGGTCACTTCCTGCTCTGGCTGGCGCTGGGCACGGCACTCGCGCTCGGCACCCTGCCGATGGCCGGCGCGGCGCGCGGACGCGCCGACTGGATGGCGCTGGCGCGGCCGTTGGCGGCGCTGCAGTTCGGTCTGGTCGTGCTGAGCTTTGCCTGCCTGATGGCCAGCTTCGTGCGCAACGACTTTTCCGTGCTCTACGTGGCGTCGAACTCCAACAGCGCGTTGCCGCTGCAGTTCCGCATCGCCGCGGTTTGGGGCGGCCACGAGGGCTCGATGCTGCTCTGGCTGTTGATGCTGTGCGGCTGGACGATGGCCGTGGCGCGTTTCAGCAGCCGCCTGCCGATGCCGGTGCTGGCACGCATCCTGGCCGTGATGGGCTGGTTGGCGGTCGGCTTCCTGCTTTTCACGCTCGCCACCTCGAACCCGTTCGAGCGCCTGGTGCCGGCTGCCGCCGATGGGCGCGACCTCAACCCGCTGCTGCAGGATCCGGGCATGATCTTTCACCCGCCGATGCTGTACATGGGCTACGTCGGCTTCTCGGTCGCGTTCTCGTTCGCGGTGGCGGCGCTGATCGGCGGCAACCTTGACGCCACCTGGGCCCGCTGGACGCGGCCCTGGACCACCGCGGCCTGGATCTTCCTGACCCTGGGCATCGCGCTCGGCAGCTGGTGGGCGTATTACGAACTCGGCTGGGGCGGCTGGTGGTTCTGGGATCCGGTCGAGAACGCGTCGTTCATGCCCTGGCTGGTCGGCACCGCGCTGATCCACTCGCTGGCGGTGACCGAGAAGCGCGGCGGCTTCAAATCGTGGACCGTGCTGCTGGCGATCATGGCGTTTTCGCTCTCGCTGCTCGGCACCTTCCTGGTTCGCTCGGGCGTGCTGTCGTCGGTGCATGCCTTTGCCACCGACCCCAAGCGCGGCCTCTTCATCCTCGCCTTCCTGGCCGTGGTGATCGGCGCCTCGCTGGCGCTGTATGCCTGGCGCGCACAAACGGTCGGGCTCGGAGCCCGCTTCGCGCTGGTCTCGCGCGAAAGCTTCCTGCTGCTCAACAACGTGCTGCTGCTGGCGGCGATGGGCGCGGTGCTGCTCGGCACGCTGTACCCCTTGCTGCTCGACGCCCTCGGGCTGGGCAAGATCTCGGTCGGCCCGCCATACTTCGAGACCGTCTGGGTGCCGCTGATGACGCCGCTGGTCGTGATGATGGGCGTCGGCCCGCTCGCGCGCTGGAAGCAGACCGAGTTGCCCGACATCGCACGGCGCCTGCGCTGGGCCGCCGGCGCCGCGGTCGTCGCGGCGCTGCTCGGCCAATGGCTGGCCGGGCACATGTCGTGGCTGGCCGGCCTGGGCCTGTTGCTGGCGTTCTGGATCGTCACCTCGCTGGCCACCGACCTGTGGGAGCGCGTCGTGCGCCCGGCCGGCGGTGTGCGCGCGCAGATCCTGCAGCGGCTGCGCCAATTGCCGCGGGCCACGGTCGGCATGATGGTCGCGCACCTGGGCGTGGCGATATTCATCTTCGGCGTCACGATGGTCAAGAGCTACGAGGTCGAGCGCGACGTCGAGATGAACCTCGGCGACACGACCGAGATCAACGGCCTGGTCTTCACCTTCGCCGGCGTGCGCAGCGTGCCGGGCCCGAACTACACCGCGGATCAAGGGCTGGTGATCGTCAAGCGCGACGGTCGCGAGATCGCGCAGATGCGGCCCGAGAAGCGCGTCTACCGCGTGCAGCAGAACCCGATGACCGAAGCCGCCATCCGCAGCAGCCTGACGCATGACCTGTATGTCTCGCTCGGGCAGCCGACCGAGGGCCAGGCCTGGGTCGTGCGCATCTACTACAAGCCCTTCGTGACCTGGATCTGGGGTGGCTGCCTGTTCATGGCGCTCGGCGGCTTCCTCGCGCTCAGCGACCGCCGCTATCGACTGGCCAGGCGCGAGCAGCAGGCACTGGTCCCGTCGGCCGGTTCGACCGGAGTCGCCGCAGCATGAAACGCTGGCAATTCATCGTCCCGGGCGTCCTGTTCGCCGTGCTGGTGCTGTTCCTGGTGCGCGGGCTCAATCTCGACCCGCGCGAGGTGCCGTCGCCCTTGATCGGCAAACCGGCGCCGGCCTTCACGCTGCCGCGGCTCGACGACCCGACGCAGAAGATCGGGCGCGAGGACCTGCTGGGCAAGGTCTGGATGCTCAACGTCTGGGCTTCGTGGTGCGTGGCCTGCCGCGAGGAGCATCCCTTGCTGGTCGAGTATTCGCGCCGCAAGTCGGTGCCGGTCTACGGCCTGAACTACAAGGACGGCCGCGCCGAGGCCCAGCGCTGGCTGGCCAACTTCGGCAATCCCGTACGACGCGTCGATATCCGACACCGACGGCCGCGTCGGCATCGATTTCGGCGTCTACGGCGTGCCCGAGACCTTCGTCATCGACAAGCGCGGCGTGGTGCGCTTCAAGCAGATCGGGCCGATCACGGCCGAGGCCCTGCGCGACAAGATCGAACCGCTGCTCAAGCAACTCAATGCCGACAATCCTGCCTAAGACTTCCAAGGCCCTCGCTGCCGCCGTGCTGGCCGTGCTGTTGGCCGGCGCGAGCGCCAAGGAGGCCGCCCCGGCGGCCGCCGACCCGGTGCTCGAGGCGCGCATGCTGGCCGTGGCCGCCGAGTTGCGCTGCCTGGTGTGCCAGAACCAGACCATCGCCGACTCGCACGCCGACCTGGCCGTCGACCTGCGCAACCAAGTCCGCGACATGCTGCGCAAGGGCCAGAGCGAGCGCGAGATCATCGACTACATGACCGCGCGTTACGGCGATTTCGTGCTCTATCGCCCGCCGGTCAAGGCCACCACGGCGCTGCTGTGGTACGGCCCGGCGCTGCTGCTGGTCGGCGGCCTGGCCGTGTTGTGGCTCGTGCTGCGCCGGCGCAGCCGCATGGCGCCCGAGAACTTCGACCCCGACGAACCCGACCTGCCCGAGGCATCCAAGGCGAGTGAAGACGCTGCGCCGCCCGCACCACCCGCCCAATGAAGAAAACCATCACCACGCTGCGCGCCCAGTTGCAGCAACTCGAAGCGCTTGCACAAGGACGGCGCGCTCGGCCGGCCCGCCTACGACAGCGCCCGCGCGCAGCTCGAACGCCAGATCCTCGACCTCGTGCTGGCCGACCCGGCTGGCGCGGCCGCCGCCAGCAGCGCCGCGCCAGCAGACGACGGGCCGCGCCCGTCGACACGGCTGGTCGCCACGCTCGCCGCAGCGGTGCTGGTGGTGGCCGGCGCCGGTTATTCGTGGACCGGATCGCCCGGACTGGCGTTGGGCACGGCGCCCGCGCGGCTGGCCAGCGCAGAGCCCGCCTCGCCGCACGACAGCAACGACATGCAGTTCGCCGCCGCGGTCGAAAAGCTCGCCGCCAAGCTCGAGACCCAACCCGACAACGCCGAGGGCTGGGCGATGCTGGCGCGCTCGTACAGCCGCCTCGGCCGCTTTGGCGAGGCCGTGCCGGCCTACGCCAAGGCGGTGGCGCTGAACGGCAACGACGCCAACCTGCTGGCCGATTACGCCGACGCGCTGGCGGTCAACAGCGACCGCAAGATCGAGGGCGAGCCGCTGAAGCTGGTCGAGCGCGCATTGAAGCTCGAGCCCGAGAATCCCAAGGCGCTGGCGCTGGCGGGCACCGCCGCGTTCGACCGCAAGGACTACGCCGGCGCGGTTCGGTATTGGGAAAAGCTGGCCGAGGTGGCGCCGCCCGACAACCAGTTCATGGCCCAACTGCAGAGCAGCATTGCGGAAGCCCGCGACCTGGGTGGCCTCGGGCCGGCGGCCGCGTCCAAGCCGGCGACCAGCCGCAGCGCCAAAGGCCGCAGCCGCGCGGCCCCGCCGCGTCGCCGCTGCTGGCGGCGGCGCTGCCGTGCGCGGCACGGTGCGCCTGGCGCCGGCCGTCGCCAAGCTGGCCGCACCGACCGACACCGTATTCATCTACGCCCGCGCCGCCGAAGGCCCGCGCATGCCGCTGGCGATCCTGCGCAAGCAGGTCAAGGACCTGCCGGTCGAGTTCGCACTCGACGACAGCCAGGCCATGTCGCCGGCCTCGCGCCTGTCCTTGTTCCCCAAGGTCGTCATCAGCGCAAGGGTCAGCAAGAGCGGTCAGGCCCAGCCGAGCGCCGGCGATCTGTCGGGCCAGTCGGCCGCGGTCGCCAACGACGCCAGCGGCGTCGGCGTCGAGATCAACGAAGTCGTCAAGAACTGAGGCGGCGCGGCGCCGGGGCACGCGCCGGCGCGTCACTGCACCTTGATGCCCGCCGCCTTGACCACCTTGGCGGCGTCGTCCATTTCGCTGCGCATGAACTTGTCGAACTCGGCGGCGGTCATCGGCATCGCTTCGGCGCCGAGCGCGGCCATCCGCTCCTTGACCTCGGCCTCGCGCAGCACGCGATTGACGTCGCGGTTGATCTTCTCCACGACATCGGCCGGCGTGCCTGCCGGCGCGAACAAGGCCGACCCACAGGTTGTAGTCGAAGCCCGGCAGGCCCGACTCGGCGATCGTCGGCACGCTGCGGCAAGGTGCTCGCGCGCTTGCCCGAGCTGACGGCCAGCGCCACGAGCTTGCCGTCGCGCACGTGCGGCAGCGCCGCGGAGATCGGCGAGAAGAAGAAGGCGATGCGCCCGGCCATCGTGTCGGTCAGCGCCTCTGGCGTGCCCTTGTACGGAATGTGCGTCACGTCGATCGCCGGCGGCGAGCTTGAACTTCTCGCCGTTGATGTGCGTGCCGCTGCCGATGCCGGCCGAGCCGAAGTTCAGGCCGCCGGGCCGCTTCTTCGCGTCGGCGATCAGGTCGGCCACCGTCTTGTAGCCGCTGGCCGGCGACGTCACCAGCACGTTGGGCTGGCCGGCGAGCGGCACGACCTGGACGAAATCCTTCAGCGTGTCGTAGGGCAGCGTCGGGATAGATGAAGGGGTTCACCGCCTGCGCGGCGGAATGCACCAGCAGCGTCAAGCCGTCGGGCGCCGACTTGGCCACCACGCCGGCGCCGATCGTGCCGCCGGCGCCGGCGCGGTTGTCGATGATGACCGGCTGGCCCCACAACTCGGCGAGCTTCTGCCCGACCGTGCGCGCAAGGATGTCGGTCGCGCTGCCGGCGGTGAACGGCACGACGATGCGGACCGGCTTGCTCGGATAGTCCTGGGCCAACAGGCACGCCGGCCACAGCGCACACGCTGCAAGGATGCCAACCCATCGCCGCCAATGCTTCATGTCAGCTCCTCTAGCTTGCGGGCCGTCAGCCCAGGCCATCGTCGACCGCCACCTGCTCGGGCCGCAGCTCGAGGCCCGAGGCCCTGGCCTGCAGCACGATCAGCTTGGCGAAATCCTCGTCGTCCATGCCGTGGCCGATCAGCGTCTGCACGACGTCGCGCGTGAGCGAGGCCAGCGGCATCGGCACGTCGAAGCGCCGCGCCGCCTCGAGCCCGAGGTCGAGGTCCTTGCGCAGCAGCTTCGGCGTGAACGTGACCTTGAAGTCGAGATTCACCAGCGCCGGCGTCTTGTAGCGCGAGAAGGTCGAGCCCATCACGCTCTGGTTCATGAAATCGAGGAAGGCGTGGCGCGGCACGCCGGCCTTCTGCGCCAGCACGGTGATCTCGGCCAGCGACTGGATGACGACGCCGAGGAACACGTTGTGGCAGATCTTGACGATGCGCGCCAGCTCGCCCTCGCCGACATAACTGGCGGCCGGCGCGATCATGCGCAGCGACGGCAGCGCCGCGTCGAACGCCGGCTTCGGCCCCGAGCAGACGAACGACAGGCGCCCGGCCTTGATCACCTTGGCGTTGCCCGAGACCGGCGCGGCGAGCATCTCGACGCCGCGCTCGGCCAGCAGCGCGCGCAGCTCGGCCGAGCCTTCGAGCGAGATCGACGAGCACTCGACGAGCAGCCGCGGCGCCTGGCTGCCAGACAACAGGCCTTGCGGGCCGGCGACGACCTCGCGCACGTCGTCCCAGGTCGAGACCATCACGAAGACGATGTCGCAGGCCGCCAGATCGGTGAGCTGCGTCGGCGATCTTCGCGCCGGCCGCCGCCAGCGGCTCGGCCTTGGCGCGCGTGCGGTTCCACACCGTGACGTCGGCGCCGGCCTTGGCCAGGCGCTCGGCCATGGCGTAGCCCATGCGGCCGATGCCGATCCATCCGAGTTTCATTGCGACTGGCCATGGCTTGTTCAGTAGGGGTTGGCGATCGGCAGCTCCTGCGCCGGGTAGAGCGAGATCACCTTCGGCCCGGTCGGCGTCAGGATCACCTCCTCCTCGATGCGCGCGGCCGACACGCCGTCGCTCGCCGGGCAATAGGTCTCGACCGCGAAGACCATGCCGGTCTTCAGCTCGATCGGATCCTCCAGCGAGGACAGCCGCGAGATCAGCGGCCGCTCGTGCAGGCCCAGCCCCAGGCCATGGCAGAAGTTCAGGCCGAAGGCGTCCATCTCGGTGGCGAAGCCGATTTCCTGCGCCGTCGGGAACGAGGCCGCCACCACGTGCGAAGAGACACCCGGCTTGAGCAGGTCGATCGCGCGGTCCATCCACTCGCGTGCGCGCTTGTAGGCCTCGCGCTGCGGCGGCGTCGCCATGCCGACGCTGAAGGTGCGGTAGTAGCAGGTCCTGTAGCCCATGTAGGAATGGATGATGTCGAAGAAGGCCTGGTCGCCGGGCCGGATGATGCGGTCGGTGAAGTTGTGCGGGTGCGGGCTGCAGCGCTCGCCCGAGATCGCGTTGATGGCCTCGACGCAGTCCGATCCCATCAGGTACAGCCGCATCGTGGCCAGGGCCACGATCTCGCTCTCCTTGACGCCGGGCTTGAGCTTCTCGGCGATCTCCTGGTAGACGCCGTCGACCATCGCCGCGGCCATGTTCAGCAGCATCAGCTCGTCGATGTTCTTGATCTCGCGCGCCTGCAGCATCGTCTGCTGCGCATCGCGCACGTCGATGCCGAGCTTCTGCAGCTCGAGCATCATCGGCACCTCGACCACGTCGACGCCGAGCGGCATGTCGCCGACGCCCTCGGCGTCGAGCAGCGCCTTGATCTCGCGCGCCGCGCTGCGGAACAGCTTGCCGTCGCCGCCCACCGCGCCGCGCAGGCCGAGCAGGCCGGCCCGGCAATGGTCCTGGCACAGCCACGGCGTGTACAGCTTGTGGTGCTTGGCCGCCGAGCCGAAGTCCCAGAGGTAGGGGTCGCCGTTGCCGGTCAGCAGCGAGTAGCGGGTGAGCTTGTCGCGCGCCCATTCGCCGATCACGGTGCTGGTGGTGTAGCGGATGTTGTGCTGATCGAAGCAGAGCAGCGCGCCCAGGCCCGAGTGCGCCAGCGCGGCGCGGGTGCGCGCGAGTCGGTAGTCGTGCAGGCGGCGGAAATTGACCCGCTCCTCGAAATCCACCTGCATGTGGCCGGGCGCCTGCAGCGGCCGGCTCCCAGTTGTGGTGCGGGTCGATGTCGTCGGGCCGGACGATCGTCGGCTCGCGCGCCTTCTTCCTGGTTGCCATCGCTTTGCCTCGGGCTGGGTTCAGCGCTTGCCGAAGGCCTTGTCGTGGTAACTCGGGTCGACGTACCTGAGTGGATCGGTCAGCTGCTTCTTCGGCGTGCCGTACTTGCTGCGCAACTCGAGCACGGTGCGCACACCCGCCAGGTCGATCGCCAGGTCGCGCGACAGGCCGCCCTTTTCGGCCAGCAGAAGGTCGTAGGACGGTTTGGCCAGCGCCGGCGTCATGTCGCGGATGTTGGCCACCAGCAGGGCTTCGACGACATCGCGGTTGGCGAGGGCTACGACCCAATCGACGCCGGCCTTGTAGCCGCGCAGGAAGCCGACCATCGCGGCCTCGTGGCTGGCCGCCCACGAGCGCCGCGCTGCGCCCACCGTGCCCGCGTAGGCACCCAAGGCCTGGGCCGTGGCCAGCTGATTGAAGCCGCGCTGCGTGGCCAGCAATTCGAACGGCGTGCGCAGCAGCGTCGCGTCATGCTTGCCGGCCAGCAGCTCGCGGTAGCGGTTGGACGTTCCGCCCGCGCGCACGTAGGTCACGTCGGTCTCGGCCAGGCCACCGCGGGCGACCAATTCGCGCAACACGAAGGCCAGACCGTTGGTCATCGCGTCGACCGACAGCGTCTTGCCCTTCAGGTCGGCGAAGGACTTCACCGCGGGCGACGACATCACCGACAGGAAGCCGCCATCGCCACCGAGGAACGCGAACAGGTCCGGGTTGTCGGGGATCTTCGCCTCGCCCTGGCCTTCCTGGTAGGCGATGAAGTTGTCGATGGTGGCCAGCGCGATGTCGTAGCGACCGTCGAGCAGGCCGGTGACCAGCGCGGCCGAGTTCGGCGTGTAGCTCAACTGCACGGCAACGCCGTTGGCCTCGAAGAAGCCTTGCCGTTGCGCGGCCCACAGCGGCAGGTTCCAGCCGCCGTCGAAGGTGATGACGCGCAATAGCGTCGGTGCCGGTGCCGGTGCCGTGCTGGCCGGTGCCGGGGCCTGGGCCTGCACGGCCGCGGCAAGCAGGCACGCAAGAATCAATCCAACCAATCGGCGGCAGGTCATCCAGGTCCCCCATGTGCTGCGGTCCACCCGCTTGCATCGGCCTCGCAGGGGTTGGCGCGCGGTGAAGATAGCCGATCCGGCCCAGGGTGTATATGAGGGCGCACGGCAGGCGCATCGCGTCGCCACGCACGCCCCGGCTGCACGGCCGACGGGCCAGCCGCCCGCGGGCCCCGACGGATTCCTTGCTTACGCCAGGCCCGCGCGCAACGCTGCGCCGGCACCACGAACCGCTTGACTTAGCGCAACCATCAGACCCGGCCGCAGGCGGAAACTCGCTTTCAAAGAAGGCGCGAAACCGCCGACCAGAACAACGACCGGGAACCACAGGATGCAATCGCAGAGCCAGGTGATGGCGAGGATGCAGAACCATGCGCGGCACGGCAAGAGCCGCTGGCCGGCGCGCATGGATCTGGCCCAGAGCCTGAGCGGACTGGCGCTGGGCCTGTTCATGTGGGTCCACATGGTGTTCGTTTCGTCGATCCTGATCAGCAAGGACGCGATGTGGGTCGTCGCCAAGACCTTCGAGGGTTACTTCCTCTTTGGCCGCAGCGTGCCCGCATTGGTCTCGATCGCCGTCGGCGGCGTGGCGGCGCTGGTCGTGCTGCACGCCTTCCTGGCGATGCGCAAGTTCCCGGCCAACTTCCGCCAGTACAGCCATTTCACCAGCCACCGCGCCACGCTGCGCCATGGCGACACCACGCTGTGGTGGGTGCAGGCCGTGACCGGCTTCATGCTGTTCTTCCTCGCCGCACCGCACCTGTTCCAGATGCTTGCGCACCCGGCCGACATCGGCCCCTACGAGTCGGCCGACCGGGTCTGGAGCGCGTCCTGGTGGCCGCTGTACCTGGTGCTGCTGTTCTGCGTCGAGCTGCACGGCGGCATCGGCCTGTACCGGTTGGCCGTCAAGTGGGGCTGGCTGCAGGGCCGCGACGCCGACGCCGGTCGACGCCGCCTGCAGACCGCCAAGTGGGCACTGACTGCGTTCTTCCTCGTGCTCGGCCTGGCCACGCTCGCCGCCTATATGAAGATCGGCGCCGAGCATGGCGCGCGTGTGGGCGAGCGCTACACGCCGGCCTGGGTGGCGCCGCACGGTTCGCAGGGACCGGCCCGGTGAAGGTCATCCACACCGACGTGCTGGTCATCGGCGGCGGGCTGGCCGGCCTGCGCCTGGCGGTGGCCGCCAAGCGCCGCGGCCACGACGCGCTCGTGCTCTCACTGGTGCCGGCCAAGCGCTCGCACTCGAAGGCCGCGCAGGGCGGAATGCAGGCCAGCCTGGGCAACGTCATCAAGGGCCAGGGCGACAACGAAGACATCCACTTCGAAGACACAGTACGCGGCTCGGACTGGGGCGCCGACCAGCAGGTCGTGCGCATGTTCGTCAACACCGCACCCAAGGCGGTGCGCGAGCTGGCCGCCTGGGGCGTGCCCTGGAGCCGCGTCAGCAGCGGTGACCGCGAGGTGGTCATCAACGGCCAGCGCGTCACCATCACCGAGCGCGACGACGCGCATGGCCTGATTGCGCAGCGCGACTTCGGCGGGACGAAGAAGTGGCGCACCTGCCATGTCTCCGACGGCACCGGCCACGCCATGCTGCAGGCCGTCGCCGACCAGACGATTGCCAACTCCATCCCGGTGCACGAACGCGTCGAGGCGCTGGCGCTGATCCACGACGGGCGGCGCTGCTTCGGCGCCATCGTGCGCAACCTGATCGACGGCTCGCTGGCCGCCTACCTGGCCAAGGCCACGGCGATCGCCACCGGCGGCGCCGGGCGGCTGTACCGCGTGACCACCAATGCCGTGATCTGCGAAGGCATCGGCCACGCGCTGGCGCTCGAGACCGGCGTCGCCGCACTCGGCAACATGGAGGCGGTGCAGTTCCACCCGACGGGCATCTTCCCGGCCGGGATCCTCGTCACCGAGGGTTGCCGCGGCGACGGCGGGCTGCTCAAGGACGCGGACGGGCATCGCTTCATGCCCGACTACGAACCCGAGAAGAAGGAGCTGGCGTCGCGCGACGTGGTCTCGCGGCGCATGGAGCAGCACATTCGCGCCGGCAAGGGCGCGCAGAGCCGCTTCGGCGAGCACCTCTGGCTCGACATCACCCTGTTGGGCGAGAAACACATCCGGCACAACCTGCGCGAGGTCTACGAGATCTCGCAGACCTTCCTCGGCACCGACCCGACCAAGGACTGGATCGCGGTGCGCCCGGCGCAGCATTACACGATGGGCGGCGTGCGCACCGACGCCAGCGGCCAGAGCCCGACGCTGGCCGGCCTGTTTGCCGCCGGCGAGGCGTCCTGCTGGGACATGCACGGCTTCAATCGTCTGGGCGGCAACTCGGTGGCCGAAACGGTGGTCGCCGGCATGATCGTCGGCGAGCGCATCGCCGATTTCTGCGACAGCGCCGACAACGACAACGACGTGCCGATGGGTCTGGTGCGCGAGTTCATGCAGCGCGAGCGCGCGAAACTCGACGCGCTGCTGGCTGGCGGCGGCAGCGAAGACGCCTCCCTGCTGCGCGCGCGCATGCAGGAAATCATGACCGCCAAGGTCGGCATCTTCCGCCACGGCGACGAGTTGCAGGCCGCGGTCGACGAATTGCAGGCTCCTGCTGCAGCGCAGCCGCCAGATCGGGCTGCGCAGCCGCGACGCTGGCGCCAACCCGGAACTGGTCACCGCCTACCGCGTGCAGAAGATGCTCAAGCTCGCGCTGTGCGTGGCCCATGGCGCGCTGGCCCGTGGTGAAAGCCGCGGCGCGCACTTCCGTGCCGACTTTCCGCGCCGTGACGACGCGCAGTGGCTCAAGCGCACGTTGGCCAGCTGGCCCGATGCCGATGCGACGCTGCCGGTGCTGACCTATGAGCCGCTCGACGTGATGGCCATGGAACTGCCGCCCGGCTGGCGCGGCTATGGCGCGAAAGACTACATCGACCACCCCGACACGGTGCGCCGCGCGGCCGAGGTGGCCGCCCTGCGCCAGCAGTTGCAGGCGGCCGATCGCTTCACGCAGCAGCGCGCGTTGATGCCTTACGAACACCTGTTGCCGCCGATGCTGCGCGGCCGCAACGAACGGCTCGACGAAAGGTTCCCGGCATGACGATCGAAGCCCCGATCCGGATCGTGCCCCGCAGTGCCGACGCCGCGAGCCGCGCGCAGAACGGCAACGGTGCGCCGGCGCGCAAGCTCGAAATCAGCGTGCTGCGCCACAACCCGCATGATGCGGCGAGCGTGCCGCACTGGCAGCGCTACGAGATCGAGGAAGCCGATGGCATGACGCTGTTCATCGCGCTGACCGACATCCGCGAGAAGCAGGACCCTTCGCTGCAATTCGATTTCGTCTGCCGCGCCGGCATCTGCGGCAGTTGCGCGATGGTCATCGACGGCCGCCCATCGCTGGCCTGCCGCACGCTGACGAAGAACCTGGGCCGCCAGGTCACGCTGGCCCCGCTGCCGTTCTTCGAGCTGATCGGCGACCTGTCGGTCAACACCGGCAAGTGGATGCGCGGCATGAGCGAGCGCCTCGAAGGCTGGCTGCACATGGTCGAGCCGCCAGCCCGACATCAACCGCATCGAGCCGGCGATGGACCCGGCGCTGGCCGACCGCATCTACGAACTCGACCGCTGCATCGAATGCGGCTGCTGTGTCGCCGCCTGCGGCACCGCGCGCATGCGCGAGGATTTCGTCGGCGCCGTCGGCCTGAACCGCATCGCGCGCTTTCGCATCGACCCGCGCGACACGCGCAGCGACGCCGATCACTACGAGCTCGTCGGTGACGACGACGGCGTGTTCGGCTGCATGTCGCTGCTGGCCTGCCACGACCTGTGTCCGAAGCAGTTGCCACTCAGCACGCAGATCGCCTACCTGCGCAGGGCGATGGTCAAGCAGGGTTTCAAATGAGCGCCTACCTCACGTTCGGCCTTTGGTTGGCCGGGATCCTCGGCTTCGTCGGCGTCACGCTGTGGATGAACGCCGTGCTCGGGCCGCAACCGCTGGCCTCGGCGACCAAGCTCGAGCCCTTCGAGTGCGGTGCCACGCCGGTCGATCTGGTCAACGTCAAGGCCGTGCCGATCAAGTACGCCGCACTGGCCGTCGTCTTCATCCTGTTCGACCTGGAGACGGTGTTCCTCATCCTCTGGGCGCTCGGTGCGCAGCCGCTCACCGGCTTCATGCTGCTGACCTTCGCCTTCTTCGTCTTCCTGCTGATGCTGATGCTGGCCTACGTCTGGAAGAGCCGCCTCGTCGAGGGCGTGCTGGAGTGAGCATGAGCGGCAAGACCATCCCGATCCTCGCGGCGCCACCCAAGGTGCCGACCTTCGACTACTTCACGACCAAGAAGGACGAGCTGGTCGGCTGGGCGCGCAAGTTTTCGCTCTTCCCCTACCCGTTCGTCACGGCTTGCTGCGGCATGGAGTTCATGTCCGTCAGCTCGACGCTGTACGACACCGACCGCTTCGGCGCCGCGCTGCCGCGCTTCACGCCGCGCCAGGCCGACCTGCTGATGGTGGTCGGCACCGTCACGCACAAGCAGGCGCCCGTGCTGGCGCGCGTGTACGAGCAGATGTGCGAGCCGAAGTGGGTCATGGCCTTCGGCGTCTGCGCCACCAGCGGTGGCTTCTACGACAACTACGCCGTCGTGCAAGGCATCGACAAGATCATCCCGGTCGACGTCTACGTGCCCGGCTGCCCGCCGCGCCCGGAGACCGTGATCGACGCGATCATGCAGTTGCAGGCGCGCATCGGCGGTGACCACCACGTGATCGTCAAGGGGGACTTCTGAGCATGGACGCCAACCTCCTCGAACGCATCCGTCATCGGCTCACCCCGGCGGCAGCGGAGTTGCCGGTGGCCCACGGCATCCCCGTGCTGACGCTCGAACCCGGGCAGTGGCTCGACAGCGCGCGTGTGCTGCGCGACGAGTTCGGCTTCGACATGCTGCTCGACGTGACCGCGGTCGACTGGCCGGGCCAGCCGCTGCGCTTCGAGGTCGTGGCCCACCTGTACTCGACGCACGACCTGCTGCGCGTGCGCCTCAAGGCCCGCGTCAGCGAGGCCGCGCCAGTGATTGCCAGCCTGCTGCCGCTGTACCCCGGGGCCGCATTCCTGGAGCGCGAGTGCCACGACATGTTCGGCATCGTCTTCGACGGCAATGCCGACCTGCGGCCGATCCTGCTCTACGAAGGCTTCGTCGGCCACCCGCTGCGCAAGGACTATCCGAAGCGGCGCGAGCAGCCCCTGGTGCGGTACCGCAACACGTGAGACCTGCGATGGACCTGAAGATCCCCAACCCGGTCCGCTCCGCGTTCGCGCCGACGCCCGCCGACGACGGCCGTGTCATCGTCAACATCGGCCCGTCGCACCCGGCCACGCACGGCACGGCGCAGATCATCACCGAGCTCGACGGCGAGCGCGTGCTGCGCGCCGACGTGCACTGCGGCTACCTGCACCGCGGCTTCGAGAAGGAGTGCGAGAGCCACACCTGGCACAACCTGATTCCCTACGTCGACCGCCTGAACTACTGCTCCGGCCTGATCAACGACTTCGCCTACTGCCAGGCGGTCGAGGCCTTGATGCAAGTGCAGATCACGCCGCGCTGCCGCATGCTGCGCACCCTGCTCTCCGAGTACTCGCGCATCGCCGACCACATCACCTGCGTGGCCGCGGCGCTGATGGAGCTGGGCGCGATGACGGCGTTCCTGTACCTGATGACGCTGCGCGACTACATCTACGAGCACCTGGCCGACCTGACCGGCGCCCGCGTCACCTACTCCTACGGCCGCATCGGCGGCCTGGCGCGCGACCTGCCCGAAGGCTGGTTGAAGCGCCTCGAGCAGGTGCTGGACGAGTACGAGACCTACATCGGCCGCATCCACGGCCTGATGGACCACAACCGCATCTTCATCGACCGCATGCGCCGCGTCGGCATGCTGACACCGGCCCAGGCCGTCGCCTACGGCTGCACCGGGCCGATGCTGCGCTCGACCGGGCTGGCGCGCGACCTGCGCCGCGACACGCCCTACCTGGCCTACGCCGACCTCGATTTCGACGTCCCGGTCGGCATCCTCGGCGACAACTACGACCGCTACTACGTACGCATGCGCGAGATGGACGAGTCGGTGCACATGATCCGCCAGTGCGTGGACCTGCTGCCCGCCGGGCCGATCAACGTCGACGACCCGCGCTGCGTGCTGCCCGACAAGCAGCTGGTCTATCGCGAGATCGAGTCGCTGATCACGCACTTCAAGTTGATCATCGACGGCCCGCGCGTGCCGGCCGGCGAGATCTATTCGGCGCAGGAAGGCGCCAACGGCGAACTCGGCTTCTACCTGGTCTCGACCGGCGAAGGCCAGCCCTACCGCGTGCACTGCCGCGCGCCGAGCTTCGTCCACGTCGGCGTGGCCCACCTGATGCTGCAAGGCGGCCAGCTGGCCGACGTGGTGCCGACCTTCGGCTCGATCAACATGATCGGCGGGGAGTGTGACCGGTGAAACATCTCGTGCCTGAATTCGACCGCCTGCGGGCGCGTTACCCGGCCGGCTTCGAGTCGTCGCTGGTGCTGCCGTGCCTGCGCCGCATCCAGGAAGACCGCGGCTACGTCGCCGACGAGGACATCGACGGCCTGGTCGCCTACCTCGGCGTGCCGCGGATCCAGATCGAGGAGGTGCTGAGCTACTACACCCAGTACCGGCGCCAGCCCGTCGGCCACCACCACCTGCAGGTCTGCCGCAACGTCTCGTGTTCGATGCGCGGCGCCGAACGCCTGCTCGACCACCTGGGCCAGCGCCTGGGCTTGGAGCCCGGCCAGACCAGCGCCGACGGCCGCTTCACGCTGTCCACCGTCGAGTGCCTGGGCTCCTGCGGCACCGCGCCGGTGCTGGTGGTCGGCGACACCTATCACGAAGACATGAGCGCCGAGAAGGTCGACCGGCTGCTCGCGGGACTGGACTGACATGAGCCGCGACACCAAGCTGCTGATGACCTTCCCGGTCACGGCCACCTCGCACCTGCTGGCCGAATACCGCGCACGCGGCGGGTATGCCGCGCTGGACAAGGCCTTGCGCACGCTGACCCCCGATGCGATCACCAAGGAAGTGACGGCCTCGGGCCTGCAAGGGCGCGGCGGCGCGGCGTTTTCGGCCGGACGCAAGTGGTCGGTGATCCAGCTCGACGACGGCCAGCCGCATTACCTGTGCGCCAATGCCGACGAAGGCGAGCCGGGCACCTTCAAGGACCGCTGGATCCTGGAGAACGCGCCGCACCGGCTGATCGAGTCGATGCTGATCGCGGCCTACGCGCTGCAGGTGCGCCACGCCTTCGTCTACATCCGCGGCGAGTTCGACCTGCCCTACCGGCGCCTGGCCGCCGCGCTCGAGGAAGCCTATGCCGCCGGCCTGGTCGGCGAGCATGTGCTGGGCACCGATTTCGCGTGCGACATCGTGATCTACCGCGGCGCCGGCTCCTACGTCTGCGGCGAGGCCTCGGCGCTGATCAGCTCGATCGAGGGCAAGCGCGGCTACCCGCGCAACCGCCCGCCGCGGCTGACGGTGCGCGGCCTGTTCCAGCGCCCGACGGTGATCAACAACGTCGAGACCCTGTCCAACATCGCCTGGATCGTCGAGCATGGCGCGGCCGCGTTCAAGGCCGTCGGCACGGCCGAAGAACCCCGGCACGCGGCTGATCTCGATTTCGGGCCACATCGCCAAGCCCGGCGTCTACGAGATCGAGGTCGGCTACCCGTGGAAGCGGCTGATCTACGACGACTGCGGCGGCATGCTCGGTGGCGCGGCGCTCAAGTGCGTGATCCCGGGCGGCATCTCGACCAAGGTGCTGACGGCGGCCGAGATCGAGGGCGTCAACCTGGACAACACCGAGGTCGAGGCGGCGGGCTCGTCGATGGGCTCGGGCGGCATGATCGCCATCGCCGAGGGCACCTGCATGGTCCGGCTGCTGCAGGTCATGCTGCGCTTTTATCACCACGAGTCGTGCGGGCAGTGCACGCCGTGCCGCGAAGGCATGGGCTGGCTGCACCGCATCATCGACCGCATCGTCGCCGGCCAGGGCCGGGTCGAAGACCTGGACCAGATGGCGCGCATCTCGCGCCTGCAGGACGGCAACACGATCTGCGGCATGGGCGACGCCGCCGGCTACGCCACGCTGGGCATCCTGGCCAAGTACCGCGACGAGTTCGAGTACTGGATCGCCAACGGGCGCTCGAAGTTCGAAGGGAGGCTCGAATGCCGCTGATCTACATCGACGGCGAGCCCTTCCAGGCCCGCACCGAGCAGACCGTGCTGCAGGTGGCACAGGAACACGGCGTCTTCATCCCGCGCCTGTGCTGGCACCCGCAGTTGTCGATCGCCGGCAACTGCCGCATCTGCGTGGTCCAGGTCGAGGGCCGCAGCTGGGTCGAGATCTCGTGCAACATGCCGGTCAGCGAAGGCCTGCGCGTGCTCACCGACACCGAGCTGGTGCGCGAGCACCGCAAGGCGACGATGCAGTTCCTGACGCTGAACCACCCGGTCGATTGCGGCGTCTGCGACAAGGCCGGCGAGTGCACGCTGCAGGACTACCACGTGGCCTTCAACGGCGAGGCCTCGGTGTCGACAGAACCCAAGGTCGTGGCGACCAAGTTCTACGCGCTGAGCGAGCGCATCACGCTCGACAACGAGCGCTGCATCCTGTGCACGCGCTGCGTGCGCTTCACGCGCGAGGTCTCGAAATCCAACGCCCTGGGCGTGCAAAACCGCGGCGACCACTCGCTGATCCGCCCGGCCGGCGGCCAGCCGCTGGACCAGGACCCGTATTCCGACAACATCGTCGACATCTGCCCGGTCGGCGCCCTGCTGCCGCGCCAGTCGCTGTACAAGGCGCGCGTCTGGTACCTCAAGACCACGCCGTCGGTGTGCCCGGGCTGCGAGCGCGGCTGCAGCGTCGACATCTGGCACCGCAAGCCCGAGTGGTTCGTGCGCTCGCTCGACGAGCGGCAGAACCGCGCCATCGACCGCGTCACGCCGCGCGACAACCCCGCCGTCAACGGGCCGTGGGTCTGCAACAAGGCGCGCGACCTGGCGCAGATCTTCGAGCGCCCACGCGCCACGGCGGCGATGAAGAAGGGCCACGGCGTGACGCTCGACGCCGCGCTGGCCGCGGCGCGCAAGCTGATCGAAGGCTGCGCGCCACCCGGTGGCGCTGGTCTCGAGCTGGGGCTCGAACGAGGAGTTGCAGGCCATGCAGCGCGCGCTCGGCGCGCGCTTCACCGCCTTCGTCAAGCGCGACCACCTGCCGCAGCCCGGCGAGACGGTCGAAGACGATCTGCTGATCCGCGCCGACAAGAACCCCAACGGCTTCACCGCCCGCGCGCTGTTCGGCAACGCCGAGCCCGCCTTTGCGCCGGAGACCGACCTGGTGCTGGTGTGGGGCGAAGGCCTCAACTTCTCGCAGCTGCCGCGCGGCGTGCCGGTGATCTTTCTCAACGCCTACCTCGCGCCCGAGAACGGCCATGCCGATGTATTCATCCCGGTCAGCGTGCAGACCGAGCGCACCGGCCACTACACCAACTTTGCCGGCATCACGAGCGCGTTCGAGGCCTGCTTCGCCAAACCCGACGGCGTGGTCGATGCCGAGCAAGTGTTCGCGGCGCTGGCCGTCGCCGAGGCGGTGACACCATGATGCAAGACTTGGTCGTGCATGCCGTCTACATCGGCTATGCGCTGGGCATGCTGCTCACCTTCGGCACCATCCTGACCTGGGTCGAACGCAAGCAGGCCGCGGTGATGGCCGACCGCATCGGCGCCAACCGCGCCTACGTGCGACTGCCGTTCACGCAGATCAAGCTGATCTGGCTCGGCCTGTTCCACGGCCTGGCCGACGGCCTGAAGATGATGCTGAAGGAAGACTTCCGCCCCATCGCCCACGACCGCCTGGCCTACGCGCTCGCGCCGTGGGTCGTGTTCGTGCCGGTGCTGCTGGTGTTCGCCGTCATTCCGTTCGGCGGCGCGCTGGTGCCGGCCAAGCTGTTCGCCGGCATGCCGGCGGTGGCGGCCTGGTTCGGCGATCGCACCTACGCGTTGCAGATCTCGCGCCTGGACGCCGGCCTGCTGATCGTCTTCGCCTTCAGCGGCCTGACCGTGATCGGCGCGATGCTCGCCGGCTGGTCGTCGGACAACAAGTTCTCGCTGCTCGGCGCGCTGCGCGCCGGTGCGCAGATGGTCTCCTACGAGCTGGTCATCGCCCTCACGGTGCTCGGCCTGGTCGTGATCTACGGCAGCGTCGACCTGACGGTGATCGTGCGCCAGCAGTCGGGCCTGCTGCTCGGCTTCCTGCCGGCCTGGGGCGTCTTCCTGCAGCCCTTCGCCGCGATCCTGTTCATCACCGCCGCGATGGCCGAGAACCGCCGCGCGCCGTTCGACCTGCCCGAGGCCGAGTCGGAACTGATCGCCGGCTACTTCACCGAGTACAGCGCGATGAAGATGGGCCTGTTCATGTTCGCCGAGTTCATCGAGATCGCGATCATCGCCGCGCTGTTCGCGACCCTGTTCCTCGGTGGCTACAACCTGCCCTACATGGACGACGGCGGCCTCAACCTGCCCGGCGGCATCGCGCTGCCGATGAGCCACGGCCTGGTGGTGGTGACGCAGATGGTCGTCTTCCTGCTCAAGGTGCTGGTCATGAGCAGCTTCCAGATCCTGGTGCGCTGGACGCTGCCACGTTTTCGTTATGACCAGTTGCTGCGCTTCGCCTGGAAGTTCCTGTTCCCGCTGGCGCTGGCCAACCTGACGGTGACCGCCGTCGCCGTCTGGCTGCTGAGGACCTGACATGAAGCCGCTGCTCTTCAACGCCGAGCCAGGTCTTCGCCGATCGGCGTGCCGCGTGGCGTGCCGGGTCTCGCCCCGGTGGGACGACTGACATGGGCAAATCCACCATTCCCCGCAAGACGCATCGCGTCTACTGGAACGAGCCCGAGATGGGCGCGTGGGACCGCTTCTACCTGTTCGAGATCGTGCGCGGCCTGGCCATCACCGGCGGCGTGTTCCTGCGCAACATGTGGAAGTGGTGCACCGGGCGCAAGGGCGCCGTGACCGCCTACTACCCCGAGGAGATGCGCCCCGACTATGCCGCCGGCAACCGCGGCAAGCATGTGCTGACGCAGCGGCCCGACGGCCGGCCGCAATGCGTGGCCTGCAACATGTGCGCCACCGTCTGCCCGGCGCAGGTGATCGAGATCGACGCCGCGTTCGACCCCGACGACGCGGCGCACCCCAAGTACCCGAGCCGCTTCGAGATCGACTACTCGCGCTGCGTCTTCTGCGGCCTGTGCGTCGAAGCCTGCCCCGAGGACGCGATCCGCATGGTCAAGGACGTGCCGAACCTGCCGGGCGCCGACCGCCACGCGATGTGGCTGAAGAAGGAAGAACTGCTGACCTGGCAGCCGCACGGCGACGTGGCCAAACCCTACCCGGTGGCCGGCAAGGCAGCCGGAGCCCGATCATGATCGAAGACTTCCTGCTCGTGCTGTTCGCGCTCTCGGCACTGGCCGGCGGCCTGCTGATGCTGGTGGTGCGCCACCCGATGCGCGTCGCGCTGGCGCTGATCGCCTCGATGCTGTCGCTCGGCGCGGTCTACGCGCTGCTCGGCGTGCACGTGATCGCCGTGTTCCAGATCCTGATCTACGTCGGCGCGGTGATGGTCTTCATGGTCTACGCCATCATGCTGCTCGACCTGCGCGACCCGTCGTTCACCGAGCGCTACTCGCGCCTGCTGTGGCCCGGCCTGGCGGGCTGTGCGCTGCTGGTCGCGCTGCTGGTCTATGCCGCCTGGCCGGCCGCGCTGCCCGCCGCGACGGCAGGTGGCGCGGCGTTCGGCGTGCAGCCGTTCTCGGCCGCGTTCCTCGACCAGTACTGGTTCTACTTCGAGCTCACTTCGGTGCTGCTCGTCGTCGCCGTGCTGGCTGCGGTGGCGGTGATCAAGGTGCGCGGGGGCAAACATGGATAAGGTTTCGCTGCTGCTCGCCGTCAGCGTGGCGCTGTTCTCGATCGGCCTGCTGGGCCTCGTCGTGCGGCGCAACCTGCTGGTGATGCTGATGTGCATGGAGTTGATGCTCAACGGCGTCAACCTCAGTCTGGTGACCTTCGCGCAGCGTGGCGGCGCGGTCGACGGCGCGGTGCTGGTGTTCCTGATCTTCATCGTCGCCGCCTCCGAGATCGCGATCGCCATTCCCATCGTGCTGCTGCTGGTGCGCCAGCGCCACACGCTCGACGCCGGCACCTACAGCGTACTCAAGGGCTGAGCAATGAATCACTTCCTGGCCTGGATCGTGCTGCTGCCGCTGGCCGGCTTCCTCATCAACGGCGTGCTGGCCACGCGCCTCGGCGGCGCGCGCTTCGGCCCCGGCGCGGTCGGCGTGATCGCCTGCGCCTTGCCGACGCTGTCGTTCGTGCTCGCGCTGCTGTGTTTCGGCCAACTGCAGGCCAGCGGCGCGCCGCTGATCGAGGCCCGCTACACCTGGGCCGAGATCGGCGGCCAGACGCTGGCCATCGGTTTTTACTTCGACCGCCTGAGTGCGGTGATGACGCTGATCGTCACCGGCGTCGGCTCGCTGATCCACCTCTACTCGGTCGGCTACATGAAGGGCGACGACGGCTTCGCGCGCTACTTCGCCTACCTCAACCTGTTCCTGTTCTTCATGCTGCTGCTGGTGCTCGGCCGCTCGCTGCTGGTGATGTTCGTCGGCTGGGAGGGCGTCGGGCTGGCCTCGTACCTGCTGATCGGCTTCTGGTTCGACGACCCGGCCAAGGCCGCCGCCGGCAAGAAGGCCTTCATCACCAACCGCATCGGCGACGCCGGCTTCCTGCTCGGCATGTTCCTGCTCTGGGGCACCTTCGGCACGCTCGACATGGACCGCATCAATGCCGGCTTCGGCGCCGTGCCCGCGCCGGCGGTGTCGGCCAGCCTGGTCGGCATCCTGCTGTTCATCGGCGCCTGCGGCAAGTCGGCGCAGATCCCGCTGCATGTCTGGTTGCCCGACGCGATGGCCGGCCCGACGCCGGTGTCGGCCCTGATCCACGCCGCGACGATGGTCACCGGCGGCGTCTACCTGGTGGCGCGCATGTCGGGCCTGTACCAGCACGCACCCGAAGCCTCGCAGGTGATCGCCGTGGTCGGCGCGGCCACCGCCTTCTTCGCCGCCACCATCGCCATCGCGCAGAACGACATCAAGAAGGTGCTGGCCTATTCCACCGTGTCGCAGCTCGGCCTGATGTTCGTCGCGCTCGGCGTCGGCGCCTACGCGGTGGCGATCTTCCACGTCGTCACCCACGCCTTCTTCAAGGCCTGCCTGTTCCTCGGCTCGGGCAGCGTGATCCACGCCCTGCACGGCGAGCAGGACATCACCAAGATGGGCGGCCTGGCCAAGCGCATCCCGGTCACCTTCGCCACCTTCGCGGTGGCCACCGCGGCGATTGCCGGCATCCCGCCGCTGGCCGGCTTCTTCTCCAAGGACGAGATCCTGTGGTTCGCGTTCGCCAGCAGCCAGGGCGGCTCGCCGCTGCTGTGGCTGGTGGCCTCGGCCGCCTCGCTGCTGACCGCGTTCTACATGTTCCGGCTGCTCTGGCTGACCTTCCTCGGCCGCTCGCGCATGGACGCCGAGACCGAGCGCCACGTGCACGAGTCGCCGCTGTCGATGACCGGCGTGCTGGTGGTGCTGGCCGCGCTGTCGGCGCTCGGCGGCTTCATCCCGCTGGTGCACTACCTCGAGCCGATGCTGCCGCTGCCGCCGGTGCCCGAAGCCCTGCACCATCTCGAGACGACGCTGGTCATGGTCGCGGTCGGCGTCGCCTTCACCGGCCTGGCGCTGGCCTGGTGGTTCTTTGGTAGCGACGCGGCCCGCGCCACGCGCATCGCGCCCCGGCTGGCCGGCCTGCGCCGCGTGCTGGCGGGCAAGTACTTCATCGACGAGCTCTACGAGGCCATGCTCGGCCGGCCGCTGCAATGGCTGTCGCAGCGCGTCTTCCTGCAATGGGGCGACCGCATGCTGATCGATGGTTCGCTGCACGGCCTGACGGGCCTGGCGCAGCGCACGGCGGCCGCGCTGGGCGCGGTGCAAACCGGCAACCTGCACCGCTACGCGCTGCTGCTGGTGCTCGGCGTCGCCGCGGCGGTGGCCTGGAGCCTGCGCCATGTCTGAAGCGATGATGCTCAACCTCGTGCTCTTCCTGCCGCTGGCCGGCATGCTGGCGCTGATCGCGGTGCCGGCCTCGCAGCCCGGCACGGTGCGCCAGATGACGCTGGCGGTGATGCTGCTGCAGCTGGCGCTGGCGGCCTGGCTGTACATGCGCTTCGATGCCGGCGCGCCCGGCCTGCAGTTCGAGACCGTGCTGCCGTGGATCGCCGACTGGGGCGTGTACTACCGCATCGGGCTGGACGGCTACAACCTGCTGCTGGTGCTGCTGACGGCCTTCCTCGGCCCGCTGGTCGTGGCCGGTTCGTTCAGCGCGGTCAGCAAGGACCTGAAGCTGTTCCACGCCATGGTGCTGCTGGTCCAGTTCGCGATGATGGGCACCTTCGTCGCGCAGGACCTGTTCGTCTTCTACCTGTTCTGGGAGACGATGCTGATCCCGATGTTCCTGTTGATCGGCATCTGGGGCGGCGATCGGCGCATCTACGCCACGCTCAAGTTCGTGCTCTACACCGCCTTCGGCAGCATCCTGATGCTGGCCGCGGTGATCTACCTCGTGCTGTCGACCCGCGACGCGGGCGGCGTGGCCTCGTTCGCCTTCGCCGACCTGCTGCAGGCCAAGCTGCCGCTGCAGGCGCAGACGCTGCTGCTGATCGCCTTCGGCCTCTCGTTCGCGATCAAGGTGCCGATGGTGCCGCTGCACACCTGGCTGCCCGACGCCCACGTCGAGGCGCCGACCACCGGCTCGGTGATCCTGGCCGGCGTGATGCTGAAGATGGGCACTTACGGCTTCATGAAGCTGGGCTTCCCGCTGTTCCCCGAGGCGACGCTGTTGCTGACGCCGCTGCTGATGACGCTGGCCGTGATCAGCATCATCTACGGCGCGGGCCTGGCGCTGGTGCAGGACGACATCAAGAAGATCATCGCCTACTCGTCGATCAGCCACCTCGGCTACGTCATGCTCGGCCTGGTCAGCCTGGACCTGCTCGGCATCCAGGGCGCGGTGATGCAGATGGTCAGCCACGGCCTCGTCGCCGGCGGCCTGTTCCTGATGATCGGCATGATCTACGAGCGCTGCCACACGCGCGAGCTGGCGGCCTATGGCGGGCTGGCCAAGCTGCTGCCGGTGTACTCGGTGGCCTTCATGCTGCTGACGCTGGCCTCGATCGGGCTGCCGACGACGAGCGGTTTCACCGGCGAATTCCTGGTCCTGCTCGGCGCCTTCAACGCCGGCTGGGCCCAGCATGTGCAAGGCCACAGCTACGCCTTGCTGATGGCCGTGGGCGCCACCAGCGGCGTGGTGCTCGGCGCGCTGTACATGCTGCGCTTCGCGATGAAATTCCTGTTCGGGCCGGCCAAGGCGCCGCACATGCCGCTCGCCGACCTGGTGCTGCGCGAGAAGCTGATCCTGGCCGCGATCATCGGCGCCGTGTTCTGGCTCGGCCTGTTCCCCGATGAGCCGATGAAGAAGACCGAGGGCGCCGCGCGCCATTACCAGCAACTGCTGCTGCAGGCGCAGGGGAGCAAGCCATGAACTGGGGCGACGTACTGCTGGGCCTGGCGCCCGAGCACCTGCTGCTGGCCGGCATCGTGCTGCTGATCCTGATCGAGACCCTCAGCGACAAGCCGCGCGGCGCCTCGGTGCTGTCGCTGGCCGTCGTGGCCGCCGCCGCCCTGGCCGCCGCCGGGCTCGGGTTCTCGGGCGTCAGCGCGGCGCCGTTCGTCGGCCAGATCTCCATCGACCCGGCCACGTCGCTGGCCAAGGCCGTGGTGCTGGCGCTGGCGCTGCCGGTGCTGTTGCTGGCACGCGAAGAGTTCGATGATTCGGGGCCGTTCTATCCGCTGCTGCTGTCGTCGCTGTACGGCCTGTCGCTGATGATCTCGAGCGACAGCTTCCTCACCGTCTTCCTCGGCCTCGAGCTGATGTCGCTGCCGGTCTACGTGCTGGTGCTGCTGGCGCTGCGCCGGCCCGAGAGCGCCGAAGCGGCGCTGAAGTACCTGGTGCTCGGCGGCGCGGCCAGCGCCACGATGCTGATGGGCGTCTCGCTGCTCTACGGCCAGACCGGCACGCTGGCGTTGTCGGGCTTCACGACGGCGCTGGGCAGCAGCCAGCCGATGGCGGTGGCCGGCGCGGTGCTGGTGCTGCTGGCGTTCTTCGTCAAGGGCGCCGTGGTGCCGTTCCACACCTGGGCGCCCGACGCCTACGAGGCCGCCAGCCTGCCGGTCACGGCCTACATGGCGGCGATCATCAAGGCCGGCGTGCTGCTGGCCGCGCTGCGCCTGTTCGGGCAGACCGCGCTGTCGCAGCCGATGGTGCAGCTGCTGGCGCTGCTGCCGCTGGTCTCCGTCGCCTGGGGCAACCTGGCCGCGATGCGCCAGCCGAGCCTGCGCCGCATGATGGCCTACTCGTCGATCGGCCATGCCGGCTACCTGTACCTGGCGTTCCTCGGCGCCGGCCCGGGCCGCCTGCAGTCGGTGCTGTTCTACCTGCTGGCCTACGGCCTGATGACGCTGCTGGCGTTTGCCGCGGTGCCGCCGCACGCCGACGATCTGCAGCGCGACCGGCTCGACACCTTGAAGGGCCTGTTCCAGCGCCGGCCCTATGCCGCGATCGCGATTGGCCTGGCCATGCTGTCGCTGGCCGGCATTCCGCCGCTGCCCGGCTTCGTCGCCAAGTTCCTGATCTTCCGCGAGGTGATGGCCGCGGGCCACACGCTGGTGGCCGTGCTCGGCCTGATCGGCAGCTACCTCGGCATCTACTTCTACCTGCGCGTGATCCAGTTCATGTTCATGAGCCCGCGGCCGGCCGTCGCCGAAACGCCGCACCCGCAGCGGGCCATGGCGCACGCCGCCACCGCGCTGTGCCTGACCAGTGCGCTGGTGGTCGCGCTGGCGCCGGGGTGGGTGCTGGGCTGGCTGACCGGCGGCCCCGTGAGTTCGCGCTCGCGCTGAGCGGGCAGGTTCGGCCCCGCCGCAAGAGTGGCAGGCCATGTGGCCGGCCGCTCGTCGCAGAACCAATCGGCGACATTCGGATCGGAAACGCTGCGCGTGTCTTTTCGTTGCCGCTGCCGTGTGCGGTAATGGTTGCCTGCGGCGCCGCGATTCCACGCGCGACATTGACGCTGATGGATCTGTTGAACAACCCGGCGCTGCAAGCCAGCGCGATCCCCTTCGTCGTCGCCCTGCTGCTCGGCGTGGCCCTGGCCGCAACGCGCTACCTCGCGCTCGCCGTCGTGTCGGGGCTGCTTGCCGTGCTGGCCCTGACGATAGGCTTCACGCCCGTGCCGTTCACTGCCGTCAGCAAGCTGTGGGTCGCGACCTTCGCCGCGGCCTTGACCGCGCTGGTCCTCGAGGCGCTGGCGTCGCTGCGAGCCGCCGCGCCATCGTGGCCGTGGCCGCGGGCGCCGGACTGGCCGCCGTGTGGATGCTGCTGCGCGTGCTCGCAAACCAGGAAACCGCAGCGGCGGCGTGGGCCATTGCTGCCGGCGCCTTCGCACTCACCGTCGCCACCACCGGCAGCGCGATCGCCGCCGGCGCGACATCGTCGCTGCGTGCGGCGGTGATCGGCGCCTGCCTCGGCTGGGGCAGCGGCGTGCTCGCCTTGCTCGGCGCGTCGGCACTGCTGGCGCAACTCGGCCTCGCGCTCGGCACCGCGAGCGCCGCGGTGGCGCTGGCACAGCTGCTGCGCGGGCGCGAAGCGCCGCTGGGCTGGACCCTCGTCATGCCGTCTGCCATGGCCGCGGCACTGATCGGCGCACTGGCCGCGGCAACCGCAGAGTTGCGCTGGTACTGCTTGATCCCGCTGCCGTTCGCGCCGCTGGCTTCGCGCCTGGTGCCCGCCGGCGCATTGCAGCGGCCCTGGCATTGGCCGTTGCGACCGGCCTGGCTACGCTGCTGCCGATGGCTCTCGCCGTGGGCCTCGCCTGGTGGGCCGCCGCCTTGCCGGCCGGCTGATCCGAACCTTCCGTCACCTTCACATCTTGCAATCGGAGACTTCAGATGACGCGCACCACCTCCCTCCTGCTCGCCCTGCTGCTGCCGCTGGGCGCCAATGCGGCCCCCGAGACCTACAACCTCGACCCCACGCACACGGTACCGAATTTTTCGGTCCAGCACCTGGGCATGTCGACCGTCTGGGGCCACTTCGAGCGCAGCACCGGCAAGGTCGTGCTCGACCGCGCGGCCAAGAGCGGCTCGATCGAAGTCAGGATCCCGACGGCCACGATCTCGACCGGCGACGCCAAGCGGCCCGACGGCGGGCGCACGCGCGACGATCACCTGCGCGCACCGGATTTCTTCAACGTCGCCGAGTTTCCGGAGATGGTGTTCAAGTCGAGCAAGCTGGCCTTTGCCGGCGACAAGCTGCAGTCGGTGGACGGCACGCTGACGCTGCTCGGCGTGAGCAAGCCGGTGACGCTCACCGTCACCAGCTTCAATTGCGGCCCCAACCCGGGCAACAAGAAGGCCATGTGCGGCGCCGACCTGGTCGGCAGCATCAAGCGCAGCGATTTCGGCATGAAGTACGGCGTGCCGCTGGTCAGCGACGAGGTCAAGCTGTTCATCGCGGTCGAGGGCTACAGGGAGTAGCGCCGGGGCGCTGCGAGGCGCTGACGGGCCTGTCGACGGCGCTGCCACGAAATATCCGACGACGAGAGGTGAACCGGGTGCACGAAGTCGAGCGGCGCAGACGTATACAGTCCTGCTGGCGCCCGCGCGAGCGGCCACTTACCGCATCGGAACCCACACGAGTGATTCAATCGGAGCAGTCGTCCAATGGCTGGCCGCCCAACGCATCGCGCCACGTTGACAGGAGAATCGACGCCATGAGCAAGATCACGATTTCCAGCCCTCGCCGCCGTCTGTGCGCTGGCCCTCTCCGCCCACTTCGTGCCCGCGCAGGCAGCGACCGTCGCCGTCGGCGCCGACGAACCCGCCGTCGTCGTCGAAGCCTACAAGGAGTAGCCGCCGCCGGCGCTGCGACCGCCGGGCCGGGCTTCGCGATCAATGCCGCGGCAGGGCCGCCAGCGTGCGCTCGATACGCGCTGACGCGCTACTGCCGCTGGCGTCGTTCGCACGCCGCAATGCCAGCGCCTGCAGCAAACTGGCCCGGGCCGTTACCGCATCGCCGAGCGCGTGCCAGGCCAGGCCGCGCTGCTCCAAGGCCTCGGCCTCCAGCGCGACGGGCCGGGCACCCACCGGCAGCCTGGCCAAGCCCTGCAGGGCCGCATCGGATGCGCCAAGTGCGTCGGTGGCTCGATCCAGCGCGAGCAGCGCCCGTGCGCGCTCGATCTCGCGGGCGATGACCACCGCGCGCGGGGCGGGACGCGCGGGATCGAGTTGCGCCAAGGCTTCGGCAGGATTGCCTGCCGCCAGTTCGAGCCGCGCGCGGCTGAGCGCGAAGACGCTGTCCACCAGGGCCGTATCGACGCCCGCCGAAAAGGCCCGCCAATGGGCCTGCGCCGCCGCCAAGGTCGCGCGCGCCGCACCGACCTCGCCGAGCGCGGCCAGCACCTCGGCCCACAGGCGCTCGCGGTGCGCGAGCAATGGCGAGTGCGGCAGGGTGCTGCGCAGGTCTTCGACTTCCTTGCGCAAACTCGTTGCCAGCAGGTCGGGGCGGCCGCGATCCATCAACAACTGGTCCAACTGACCGCCGGCGTAGGAACGCCACTCGGCGTTGAAGCGCGGGTCGTCGGCCTTCATCGCCTCGCGCACCGCGGCGTGCAGCGCCTGGCCTTCGGTCGATCGGCCGACCGTCAGCAGCAGATTGCCCAGCTTGATCTTCGACTGCAAGGTATCCCGATGCAGTTCACCGTGGACATGCGTGTTCAGCGCAACCTCTTCACGCACGCTGGCGGCGGCCTGGTGATACTGCATTTGCCCCTGCAGCGCATCGGCCAGGGCGCCGATCGGTGTCGCCAGCCATGCGGCCGCGCCGTCGCCCTGGCGCTTGGCGACCTCGATGGCCCGCGTCGCCTGCTCGACGCCGCCGTCGAAGTCGTAGGCCGTGATGCGCGCCCGCGCCGCCAACACATGGGCCGTCACCAGGCCGTCGGAGTTCGGCGTCACGCGGCCGAGGTAGGCCACCGCCTCGTCGGCCCTTTGGCGCGCACGCTGCAGCGATTCATAGCGCCAGTAGCGCGCGCTGACCAACAGCGCGTCGCCACGCAGCGGCGAGTCCTGCTCGCCGGAGGCGTCGAGCACCGCCAGTGCTTCGTCCAATAAGGCCGCGATCTCGCCGCGGCGGCTGCTGTCCTGCAGGGTCTCGACATAGTCCAGCAGCACCTGGGCCAGCCGTGCGTCGCGGTTGCCGAAGGTTCGGCGGGCCAGCTCGACGCGCCGCGACTGCATCTGCGAGGCCTGCGCATCCAGTCCGAGTTGGCTATACATATCGCCCAGGGTCCCCATGACCTCGAGGCGGCTGTGCGGCACCTCGGCCAGGGCAGCGTCGATGCGGGCGGCGCCGCGGTCGAGCAGATCACGCGCCGTCGTTCGCTGCGCGGCCTGCGGGTCGGCCTGCGTGGTGCTGTTGGCCTTGAACAGATCGAGCAGGAAGGCCTGCACCGCCTGCGCACGTTGCGCCTCCTGCTGCGCCCGTGCGGCCTCCTGGCGCGCCTGGCTGGCCTGGCGCAGTGCAACGACGCCGGTAGTCGCCAGCGCCAGCGCGACCACGCAGCCCACGGCCACCGGCAGCCGGTGCCGGGTGACGAATCGGCGCATCCGGTAGCCCAGGCGGTCGGGCTGTGCCACCACAGGCTCGCCGCGCAACCAGCGACCCAGGTCTTCGGCAAAGGCATTGGCGGTGGCGTAGCGCTCGGCCGGTGCTTTTTTCAAGGCCTTGAGGACGATCGTGGCCAGATCGGCCGGCAAGCTGCGCAGGCGCGGCGGCTCCTGCGTCAGGATGGCCTGCTCGACCTCGCGTTTCGCGCCCCTGAACGGGCGCTCGCCGGCCAGCAGTTCGTGCAACAGCACGCCGAGCGCGTAGACATCCGTGGCCGTGCTCACCGGCAGGCCGGCCAGTTGCTCGGGCGCCGCGTAGTCGAGCGTCAAGGCCCGGCCGCCGGCCTGGGTCAGCGCCGTCTCCTCGGCCTGGGCCTGCTCCTCGTGCAGCAGCTTGGCCACCCCGAAGTCGAGCAGCATGGCCTGCCCCTGCGGCGTGACGAGCACGTTGCCGGGTTTGATGTCGCGGTGAATGACCAGGTGGGCATGGGCGAACTGCACGGCATCCATCACCTGGCGCATGAGTTGCACGCGTGCGCGCTGGTCCAGCGCCTGCTGCTCGCAGTACGCCGTGATGGGCAGGCCGGTGACCAGCTCGAGCGCCAGGTAGGGCTGGCCATCGTCGGCGATGCCGGCGTCGTACAGGCGTGCGATGTTCGGATGGGCCAGCGAAGCGAGGATGTCGCGCTCGCGCGCGAAGCGCTGCACCAGCACGGCACGGCGGATGCCGAGCATGGGCAGCTTGAGCGCCACCTGGCGCTTGAGCGAAGCCGTCGATGCGTTCGGCCAGCCAGACCTCGCCCATGCCACCGCGGCCCAGTTCGCGCAGCAGCCGGTAGGGGCCGACCATGTCGTTGCTCTTCAGCGCGCCGGCCTGCGCGGCCGCATCGCTGGGGGCGGTGAAGTCGGGCCCGCGGTCCAACAACGAGGCGGTCTCGTGTGCCGCCTCGCGGGCCAGCAACTTGCGCAAGGTCGGGCCCACGCGGCGGCCTCGGCATCGAGCCCGCCAGCCATGCTTCGCGCGCCGGCGCGTCGAGCTCGAGCGCCTGGTCGAGCAGGGTCGACAGCCGCCGCAGGCGCTCGGCCTTGGCCCTCGTCGCGGCGACCGCAGCAGCCGAAGTCAGTGTCATGGCAGGGTCAATTCATCGCGTGCTGCACGCGCCGGCATGTCGCCGTTGCGCATGGGAGTCGGGCCGGGCCACTTACCAGGAAGACGGACCAGGGCGCTGGAACCGGCCAGTGCTCGATCACATTCGCATCCTTCGCGGATGGCGCGTGGCTGGCTCGCTCACTCCAGCGCCTCGGCCAGCAGCAGTTTGGCCTTGGTCCAGCTGCGACGAACAGTGCGCTCCGACAACCCCAGCGCGTCGGCGACCTCGACCTCGGTCAAGCCGCCGAAGTAGCGCATCTCCACGATCCTTGCCAATTGGCCATCGGCCTGGGCCAGCACTTCAAGCGCCTCGTGCACACGCAATACATCGCGTTCGGAGCCGACCAGCTCGGCGCCCATCGCGGTGTCCAGAACCACATGTTCGGCATCGCCGCCGCGGCGCTCGGCCAGGCGGGCGCGGGCAAAATCGACGATCACCGAACGCATCACCTGCGAGGCATAGGCGAAGAAGTGTTGCCTGTTCTCGACCGGCAGCGAGCCACCGGCCACCAGCTTGAGATACGACTCGTGCACCAGTGCGGTGGTGTCGAGCAAGGTCATCGTCTGGTGCTGGCGCAGGCGGCCGCGGCCAGTTGGTGCAAGTCTGCGTACAGCAGGGCAAACGCCTGCCCGGCCGCCTGCTCGTCGCCCAGCCTTGCCGCGGCCAGCAACGTCGTGAGTTCGGACATCGAGCCCCCTTGTCCAGCGACTGAATATAGCGGTCGTCCAGGCGCGTTCCTGCTCTGCGTCAAGTCCCGTCGCTGCGGGCGCCACGCGCTGGCTCACATGCCGTAGCAGCCTTTGAAGGTTACGTATCGCACCCCATCCGTTCGGGCCGAGGCTGTCGAGCGACGCGCAGGGCTTGGACAAGCCGAAACCGGACGGACGTTTGTCACGCCATTGGAGTTCTCGATCGAAGCCGCGAGTCCGGTTTCCGCCATTGGCGTACTACCTGACGAGGACGGCCTTCGCCGCGTTCGTCGATCTGCAGCCCTGCCATGCCGCCATCCCGACCGTACCGTACCGATTTGCGCGCAGCGCGCTAGGCCCGCACCGGAACGCTCATGATCCATTGACCCTGGCTGCGAGGCGGCCTAACGGCGATGGTCCGGCCATCGTGCTGTACCTGCTGCGGCGGCGGGCCCGCGCTGCGGCGGCCTGACTGCCGCTGTTCCCGTCACGTCGGTCCCTGCACTGGCCGGTGTCGGTGGAACGCGGCGCCGAATTGCCGTGGTCAGCGCCATCGCGGCCTGGCTGGCCACGGCGATGACCGGCTCGTTCGCCGGCTCGACGCGCTGGGCGTTCGCCGCCATTCGCCCTGCTACCCGGCTCGGCGCGCGGGCATGGCTCTGGCGTCGACCGGCGCCGTCGTGGGCCTGGGCAGCGATCTGACGCTGGCACTGAGCAGTGCCGTGGTCCTGCTGGCGGCCTGCGCCCGCCTGATGCCGGTCGCCGGCACCAGCCACCGCCGCGCCACGGCCTGGCGCCGCGATGCCTTGCTGACGATGTTCGTCTCGGGGTGGCGTCACCACGCTCATCGGCTTGATTGCCCCGCGCGTGCCACCGCTGTGGTGTGGCCTGGTGGCGGCGATCCCCGTGGTCGGCATGTCGACCACCGTCTCGGTGCATGTACAGAGCGGACATGCGTCGGCTGGTCCATCCTGCGCGCCTACCTTCAGGGCCTGATGGCCAAGGTGGCCTTTCTCGGTGCGCTGGCGTGGCTCCTGCCACGCGAGCTGGGCCCCACGGCATGGCTGGTGGCGGCCGCATGCGGGCTCGCTCTGCTGCTGGCCCTGTCACGACGGCGGGCGGTCGCAGCTGCATTCCCGCTACCGGCCATCGCGGCGGTGCCATTGGCCACTTCACCTCAACCAGCAAGGAGATCGTCATGAACCAAGTCATTCACACCCGTCAATTCACCACGCTTGCCGTCGCGCTCGCCCTTGCGACCGGTCTGACCTTCTCGACCGTCGCATCGGCACAGCGGCAGCGAATGACCGCTGCCGAGCAGGACGCTGCCTTCACGGCCGCGGCGATCGAGTTCCGCAGCCAGCATTTCGCCGGCGCATATGGCCGATTCCGTCTACCTGGCCGATCATGGCAACGCCGAAGCGGCCCGGATCGTCCGCGTGATGTACGGCAATGGCATGGCGCTGTTCGGCACCGACTGGTATGCATCGCCGCAGCAGTTGAAAAACTGGGCGGCATCGCTTGTGGACGAGGCGCGACGCCCGTCCACCATGGCGCGTGCGGGCGACTGATCGCGCAATGGCCAGTTGGCCCCGCGCCGAGTGCGCTGCGGTGAACCCGGAGCCGGCCCCTCGAGTGCGGTGATTTCGGCATGCAGGTCGGCGTACCATCGGTCAGCGATTTTTGAGCCGGGTGAACGAAGTCGAAGAGGGCCCGGCGTATACAGCTCAAGCCAGCGCCCGCGCGAGCGGCCACGCCCCGCAATGGGACCCGCCCGAGTGGTCAGTCGCAACGATCGTCCAATCGATAGCTCTTCAATCGCATCGCGCCAGATTGACAGGAGACTTGACGCCATGAGCAGATCACACTCCGAGCGGTCGCCGCCATCTGCGCGCTGGCCCTCGCGGCCTGCTTTGTGACCGCGCAGGCGGCGACCGTCGCGGTCGGCGCCGACGAACCGGCCGTCGTCAAGGCGATGGGCAAACCAAAGGCGCGGCACGCCTTGCCGGGCGGCGCGTCGCGGTTGGTCTACCCACGCGGGCCGGCCGGCCAGGGCACGACGATGGTCGACCTGGGCCCGGACGGACGTGTCACCTCGGTGCGCGAGGTCCTCGGCGAGAAGCAGTTTGCTGCGCTGCCGGCCGGCATGACCGAAGAGGAGTTGCTGCGCGAGATCGGCCCGCCGTCGGAACGGCAGAAGTCCTGCAGTCTCGACGACCACGTGGTCATACCGCTCACCCGACCAGCCTGTGCCTGTGGTACCAGATCACGATCGGCGCCGATCACCGGATGCAGGGCGGCACCTACGTAGCCGATCCGAGGTGCGACCCGAACAAGAACAAGTGACGAAGCACCCTGCGCCGCCTGTCCAGGGCGACGCCCAAGCCGCCTGAGCCGCCGGCGGCGGGTTGCCTACTTGAGCGTCGCGTTGAAGGTGACTTCAGGGACGCTCGCCAGGGCCTTGGAGATCGGGCAGTTCTTCTTCGAGAAGTCGACCTTCTCCTTGAAGACATCGGCACTCACGCCCGGCACGACGGCCACGGTCTCGAGGTCGATCTTCGTGACGGTGGGCCCGGCGCCCAGATGCACGGTGGCCGTGGTCTCGATGCTCGACGGCGCGTGGCCCGCATTGGTGAGCTGGGCGGCCAGGAACATCGAGAAGCAGCCCGCCTGCGCGGCGCCGATCAACTCTTCCGGACTCGTACCGCCCGCCGCGCCCTCAAACCGCGTGGCGAAAGTGAAGGGCGCGTTCAAGTGCCCCGAGGCACCCGACATCGAGCCGGTGCCCTCCTTGAGGGTTCCCATCCACTTCGCCTGAGCTTTCGCAGTGGCCATGTTCAATCTCCTCATCTGGTTGACGTGACGTCGACGCATCGACTGTACAAGCCTCGTGATAACCGTACTCAGCACTCGGCGCGGCTGGCTAGTTTCCTGTGCTTTTTCTTCCGCCCTCGAGCCACCCCGCTTCTCCGGTTCGACACGCGGATCTCGATGGCACTCGACGCAGTTCTCGAAGTCCTGGATGCCCTCCTTCTGGTGCTTCGAGCGCACCTTGGGCAGTGTGTGTTCATGACAGCCATAGCAGGTGTAGCGGCTGTAGTCGCTGGCAACGTGGCAGGTCTCGCAGGTCGTTTCGTGGTCGCGATCCAGCACGAACAGCTTGGCGTGATTGAAGGTTGCGGGCTTCCAGCGTTGCGCCGAGTGGCACTGGGCACACCCGATCGCCAGTTCCTTGTGCATCCGATCGTCTGGCTTCGCATGGCATGACTCGCAGCGCTGTTGGACCTCAGTGCGCAACAGCTCATGCGAGAACAGCTTGCGGCTGCGCTGCGCGAGCTTCGGCCCTGCATGGTCGCTGTGCACGCCATGCAGTCCTGCTCGACCAGTTCCTGATGGAAGGCGGTCTTCACGCCTGATTGCGCCAACGCGGCACCCTTGGTCGTCCGCAGGCCGATGTCCGGCAGCTTGTGGCAAGAGACGCAGCGCTGCGAGATGGCGCCGCGCCATGGTGCATGGCAGGCAAAGCAATCGGCGACCAGATCGGCGTGCCC
>CAVVVW010000002.1:0-114753 GCA_963751775.1 uncultured beta proteobacterium | reverse complement strand
AAGCACCTTCGCTTTCCTGGGTTGGGCGCAACGCCACGGCGGCGATGACCAGCGAGGCCCGATCACAGACCACGAAGTCGACGCTCAAATTACCCACGCGGCTCAGCCACTCGCTATACGAATTGCGTCGCGGCACGCGGATGAAGCGCGACAGCGCAACCTGCGGAAAGATTCTGCACTCGGGCAGGGCCTTGACCAGCACCGCAAAGGCGGCCCGTTCGCCGCTGGTCAACAGGCGGGTGGCTTCGGGTGGCCACCCGGTTACCGTGTCGAGATTGTCGCGTGCGCGCTTGGCTTCGGCTTCGCCCTTCCTGGCCTGGCGGCGCCTGTCGAACAGCACGAATCCGCCGACGGCAGCCCCCGCCAGCAGCAACCACAAAAGGATTTCGGCCATCATGCCGCACAGTATGCGACGAGATGGCGACACGCCCATCGGCGACGCGGCGGTGGAATGTGAAGTCGCGCACACTCCGCTGGTCTGCTTCAGCGGCCCGGCCGCTAGCGCGGGAAGCCCCTTCCCGGCCTGCGGCCCGCCCAGACCACCTGCGCCGCCCATGCGCTGCATCATCTTCATCAGGCCGCCGCCCTTCATCTTCTTCATCATGCCCTGCATCTGCTCGAACTGGTTGAGCAGGCGGTTGACCTCCTGAACGGCGACGCCCGCCCCGGCGGCAATGCGCCGCTTGCGGGTGGCCTTGATCAATTCGGGTTTGCGCCGCTCCAATGCCGTCATCGAGCAGATGATGCCCTCCATGCGCCGCACGTCGCGCTCTGCACGGTCCATGTCGGCAGCCCCGGGCTTGCCGGCCTTGGCCGCCAACTGGCTGGGCAGCTTGTCCATCAACGACGACAGGCCGCCCATCTTCTTCATTTGCGAAATCTGGGCCAGGAAGTCGTTGAGGTCGAAGCCGGCGCCGCTCTTGAGTTTCACGGCGAGCTTTTGCGCCGCGTCGACGTCGACACCCTTCTGCACCTCTTCGACCAGGGCCACGATGTCGCCCATGCCGAGCACGCGCCCGGCATGGCGCTCGGCGTCGAAGATCTCCAGGCCGTCGATCTTCTCCGACACGCCGGCAAACTTGATGGGCGCACCGGTGATCTGCCGCACCGACAGCGCCGCACCGCCGCGTGCATCGCCGTCGAGCTTGGTCAGCACCACGCCGGTCAACGGCAGCGCGTCCTTGAATGCCCGCGCGGTGTTGACCGCGTCCTGACCCTGCATGGCATCGACCACGTACAGCGTTTCGACCGGCTCCAGCACCGCGTGCAGTTCGCGGATCTCGGCCATCAACGCCTCGTCGATGGCCAGGCGGCCGGCGGTATCCACCAGCAGCACGTCGAAATAGTGACGCTTGGCGTGGTCGAGCGCCGCCAGCGCGATGGCGCGTGGCTGTTGGTCCGGCGTCGAGGGGAACCACTCGGCACCAGCCTGGCGTGTCACGACCTTCAACTGCTCGATGGCGGCCGGCCGGTAGACGTCGGCAGAAACCGTCAGCACCTTCTTCTTGCGCTTTTCGATCAGGTGCTTGGCCAGCTTGGCCGTGGTCGTCGTCTTGCCCGCGCCCTGCAGGCCGGCCACCAGGATCACCGCCGGCGGCTGGGTGGCGAGATTCAGGTCAGCGACGCCGTCACCCATCGTCGCGGCCAGTTCACGGTGCACGATGCCGACCAGTGCCTGACCCGGGTTCAGCGAGCCCACAACGGCTTGGCCAAGGGCCTTGTCCTTGACGCGGGCGATGAAGTCGCGCACCACGGGCAGTGCCACGTCGGCCTCGAGCAGGGCCATGCGCACCTCGCGCAGCATGTCGGCGACGTTGCTGTCGGTGATGCGGGCCTGCCCGCGCATGGTCTTGACCAGGCGCGACAGGCGATCGGAAAGCGTTGAGGCCAAGAGAGCAGGCGGCCGCGGCCGAAAGTACACTGACCACATGAGTTTAGCTTTGTGGGCATTTGGCCGATGGGCCTGACGCTGGCCTGGTCTGCCGGCCTCGTCGCGGTGCTGGCCTATGCCTGTGCCGCCTGGCCACTGGCATCACGCGCGCGCTGGCCCGAGGCCGCGCTGGCGCTGGGATGGCTGGCCCATGCGCTGACGCTGGCGCTCGACATCCTGGGCATCGGCGCCCTGGTGCCCGGTGCACGGTTCGGATTTGCGCCAGCGCTGTCGGCCACGGTCTGGATCGCGCTCGCGGTGCATACCGTGGAGAGCCGACTGCTGCCTCTGCCCGCGGTGCGGCGCGTGTTGGCGCTGGCCGGGGCCGCCGTCGTGCTCCTGGCCACCGCCTTTCCGGGTGAATCACGGCCGCATGCGGGCTCGCCCTGGCTGCCGCTGCATTGGCTGCTCGGTGTGGTGTCGTATGGCTTGCTTGCCGTGGCGGTGATGCACGCCTGGTTGCTCGACATGGCCGAGCGCCGCCTTCGCAGTCATTCGGGGGTACCTGCCGCATCGGCGCCGGGTGCGCACGGTACCCTGCCGCTGATGCAACTCGAGCGCCTGACCTTTCGCTTCGTCGAGGTCGGCTTCGTCGTCCTGACCACCGCGCTGCTGCTCGGTGGCTTGATGGCGGCGGGTCGCTGGGAACCCCACAAGACGGTGTTTTCGCTGCTCGGGTGGGCCACCTTTGCCATGCTGCTCGCGGGACGTCATTGGCGCGGCTGGCGCGGCCGCCAGGCCACGCGTTGGGTCTACAGCGGCGCCGTGCTGCTGCTGCTGGCGTACATAGGCTCGCGCTTCGTGCTCGAAGTCATCCTGCACCGCGGTGCATGAGGGGGCGACGGCGTGAAAGCCCTGGTCGTCCTGCTCGCGCTGCTGCTTCTTGGCGTGGCTGATTTTCGGCAGTGCGCGCCGGCGCGGCCGCGATGCGCGCCGGGACAGCACAGGGGCGCCCGGCGCGAACGCGCCGGTAGAGGACATGGTGGCCTGCGCCCACTGCGGCGTGCATCTGCCTGCCAGCCTGGCATTGCAGGCGCAGGGTCGCAGCTACTGCAGTGCAGCGCACCGCGACGCCGGGCCGCGCGCGCTGTGACGCCGCGATGACCGACGCCGCAGCGACGGGTGGTGCAATGCGCGAACGCCGGCAAGGCGAGCGGCGCAGAGTGCCGCGCGGCGGCGAGCGTTGGTCGGCAACAGTGACGGACGAGTCGCTGTTCGATGCCATGGGTGTCGGACTCGACAGCGACGTGCGCGAAGGCGCCGCCGGGAACGCGCAGCGGGCGCGAGTCGCGCCGGCCTGGGGCCAGAGCTCGCTGCCGGCCGACAGCCGCTTCTTGTCGCGCCAGGCGCGGCGCATCGTCTCGGCCGGCAGCAGCACCTTCGAGCGCCTGTACCGGATCTTTATCGGTGCACGGGTGGTGCTCGGCTTGGCGCTTCTGCTCGCACAGTTCGTTGGCAACGTCCTTGGCGTGCGGGCGCCGCTGGCGGTGACGGTGTGCGTGCTCTATGCGGCGCAGGCCCTGACGCTTTGGCTGCTGCCGCGCTTTCGTCCCAGCCCCCAAACGCACACGCGACTCAGCCGAAGGCAGTGGCTGGCCACGATCGGCTTCGATCTGCTGACATTTTCGGCATTGCATGCCCTCGACCCGGGCTCGGCGTTCAACTACGTGGCGCTGCTCGTCCTGCCGGTGCTGATGGCCGGCGTGCTGACCGCGCGTGTGCCGGCGCTGGCCACGGCCGCGGCGGTGTCGTTGATGCTGCTCGTGGCGGCTTGGCGCACGGGCCACAGCCTGGGCGATATGGCGACCACGATGACACCCGCCGGTCTGGCCGGTGTCGGCTTCTTTGTCATCACGTTGCTGACTGGCGAATTGGCCGGGCGCCTGGCCCGGGAGGAGCAAACCGCGCGTGGCAGCCTCGAACTGGCGCGTCAACAGGCTCAGTTGAATCGGTTGGTGATCGAAGAGATGGTCGACGGCGTGCTCGTGATCGATCGCCGTATCCGAGTCCGAGCGGCCAATCCAGCCGCCCGGCGCCTGCTCGTGCTGCACGGCCTGGGCCGCGCGGCGCCGTTCCAGTTGCAGGACGAACCCGCCTGGAGCGAGCTCTCCGCGGTCGTCAAGCAGGCCTTCGACGCCGGCCACTGGCCCGAAGGGGTGCGTGATCTGACGCTGCACTTCCCGGGCGGCATGACACGCGCGCTGCGACTGCGCGCACGCTTTACGCGGCCGCGTTCGGGCGACACAGCAAATGGCGGCCAGATGCCAGGCGTGTCGGCCAGCGAGGCGTTTTGCGTGGTCTTCGTCGAGGACTTGCGCAGTGTGCAGGCGCGTATGCGCCAGGAGAAGCTGGCGGCAATGGGCCGCGTGTCGGCGGGCATTGCGCACGAGATCCGCAATCCGCTGGCTGCCATCGCGCAGGCCAATGCCCTGCTGAGCGAGGAGGCGGTCGGTGACGAGCAGAAGATGCTGACTGCGATGGTCGCCGACAACGTCGAACGCCTGAAGCGCTTGGTCGACGATGTGATGGAGGTCGCGCCGGGCATCGACGCCACGCCACGCACCATTGATCTGGGTGCCGAGGTTGGTCGCATCGTTGCCGACTGGGCGCGCACCAGCGCGTTCGAGCTGGGCAGCGGCAGCCGCCTGCAGGTCGACCTGCCGCAACGACCGTTGGCCGTGCTGTTCGATCCCGAGCACCTGCGCCGCGTGCTCGTCAACCTGCTCGACAACGCGCGCCGTTACGCCAGCGACCGCCCCGGCGCGATTGCATTGCGCGCCGAAATCCTGGGCGGCGCGCAGGCGCGGTTGTCGTTGGCCAGCGATGGTGACCCGATCCCGCCCGACATCGAGCCCTACTTGTTCGAACCGTTCTTCTCGACGCGCAGTCGCGGCACCGGACTGGGCCTGTATATTTGCCGTGAACTGTGCGAGCGCTACGGCGGCAGCATCGACTACTGGAAGCACCCGGACGGCAGTGCGCATTGCAACGAATTCGTGATGACGGCACGGTTGGCAGCGGCGACATCTCCGGCGCCGAGCCGGAGTGGCCCGCTGGCATGAAACGATCGGACCGCCACGGGCAGAAACGAATTTCACCGGTGCCGTTCGCGAAAGCCCGTGCGCCGCGTCCATAGGTATGCCAATGACATCCAACGCTCCTGCCCACTTCAGCCTGCTCGTCGTCGACGACGAGCCGGACTTGCGCACGCTCTATGAGCTGACGCTGTTGCGCGAGGGTTACGACGTCGACACGGCCGGCTCGGTCGAGGAGGCGCTGTTGCAGCTCAAGGATCGCACCTACAGCGCGGTCATCACCGACATGCGCCTGCCCGATGGCAGTGGGTTGGATCTGCTGGCCAAGCTCGAGCACGGCGGACGGCGCGAAAAGGCCATCGTCATCACCGCTTACGGTTCGGCCGAAAACGCCGTCGAAGCGCTCAAGGCCGGTGCCTACGATTACCTGACCAAGCCAGTCGACCTGCGCCAATTCCGCTCGGTCGTGGCCTCGGCGCTCGGCAGGGCGCCGCAGTCCGCGCCGACGGTGGTGCCTGCCAGCCTGCCCAGTCAAGGCGGCGCAACGCTCTGGGCCGCCGCGTCATGCGCGCCAGTTGTCGCGGCCTGCGCCGCCGGACCTGACGCGCGGCGACCTGCCACCGCCGATGCCGGCGGTCGAAGTGCTGGCGCCCGCGCTGCGCCGCCTGTCCGGCGACTCGGCGGCGATGCAGCAGGTGCGCTCGCTGATCGAGAAAGTGGCGCGCAGCATGGCACCGGTCCTGATTCAAGGCGAATCGGGTACCGGCAAGGAGCTGGTTGCGCGTGCCATTCACGATGTCAGCCCGCGCGCGAGCCAGCCATTCATCGCCGTCAATTGCGGCGCCATTCCCGAGCACCTGCTCGAGGCCGAGTTCTTTGGTTACCGCAAGGGTTCGTTCACCGGCGCGTCGGAAGACCGCGACGGTTTCTTCCAGGCCGCGCACGGCGGTACGCTGTTCCTCGACGAGATCGGTGACCTGCCTTTGGCAATGCAGAGCAAGCTGCTGCGTGTGATCCAGGAGCGCTTGGTGCGGCCGATCGGCGCGGTCACCGAGGCGCCGATCAACGTGCGCGTGTTGAGCGCCACGCACAAGGACGTCGCCGCCGAAGTCCAGGCCGGGCGTTTTCGCCAGGACCTGTTCTACCGCCTGAACGTGATCCAGATACGTGTGCCGCCGCTGCGCGAGCGCGCTGACGACCTGGCGCCGATCTGCGCCGCGTTGCTCGAGCGCATTGCGCGCGACGCCGGCGTTTCGCCGCCGCCGACGCTGTCGCGCGACGCCTTCGCGCGGCTGGCGCACTACTCGTTTCCGGGCAATGTGCGCGAGCTCGAAAATCTGCTGCACCGCGCCGTGGCCCTTTCGGGCGGCGACATCATTGGCCGCGACGAGTTGGGGCTGGCCGATGATGTGTTCGTCGAAAGCGACGTCGCCGAACTCGACGCGCGCATCGCCCAGGCCGTGGCGGCACCGGCCGCGATCACCGAACCGAGCCTGCCAACCGACCTGGTGGCGCATCTCGACGACGTCGAGCGCGACATCCTGACACGCGCGCTCGAACGTCACCGCTTCAATCGCACCGCGGCCGGCGCCAGCCTGGGCCTTTCGCTGCGCCAGATGCGATACCGAATGGCGCGCCTGGGCGTGGTGGTGGCCGGCGCCGATACCGGCGACTGAGACTTGAAGCGCGCGGTCTGGCAACAGGGCTGGTGGCGCCACGCGCGACGCCTGCCGTCACCCAACTTCGGCGCGCGCCCGGCTGCAGAGCGCATCACACTGGCGGTGGTGCACTCGATCAGCTTGCCGCCGGGCCAATATGGCGGCACCGAAGTCGTCGACCTGTTCACCAACCGCCTCGACCACGGCGCGAGTCCGCACTTCGAGAGCCTGCGCGGCCTTCAGGTCTCGGCCCACTTCTTCGTCCGCCGTGGTGGGGGTGTCCTGCAGTTCGTGTCCTGCGACGAGCGGGCCTGGCATGCCGGTGCTTCATGCTGGGCGGGACGCGACCAGTGCAACGACTACTCGGTCGGCATTGAACTCGAGGGTCTCGAGGGCGCGCACTTCGAGCCGGTGCAGTACGCCATGCTGGCGCGGCTGCTGCGTTCGTTGGCCCGCCGCTATCCGATCGATACCGTGGTCGGCCACGAGCACATCGCGCCAGGGCGAAAGCGTGATCCGGGCCCTGGATTTGAGTGGACCACGCTTGGCCACTTGCTCGGCAGTCGGCCTCGCGTAGCGGCGCAAGTGCTCGCCGAATATCGGGGAAGGTCCGGATAAGAACGCTAGCGGTAGTGGCTTGTCCTGCCGCGACACCCCAGATATAGTGTGTCGCGTGATATCCTGGATTTTCTTCGAGAGCGCCGCCGCAATCCATGTCGCCGACCAGGATGGCCGCGGCGATGGCCGAAGCGGGCGGTCGCATGCGGCGAATTTGCCCACACGCGCGTGTGTTGCCCGCACAGTTGCCTGACTGCGCATCGGCCCGCCGCTTCGCGCCGCCTCCGCTCCTTGCCGCCGCCGCTTGAATCACGCTCGTGGCCCGTGCCGTTCCAGTCCTGACCCTGCATTTCACTTAGAGGCCTTGTCCATGCAAGTTGCTCCCGTTATCGCCACTGCCGCCGCCATGCCGGGCACGATGCCCGCTGCGGCGACGGCCGCCTCGGCCTACCAGGGCTACCAAGTCATTCGCCGCAACGGGTCGGTGGTCGCGTTTGAGCCGAGCAAGGTGGCGGTGGCGCTGATGAAGGCCTTTCTGGCGGTGCATGGCACGCAGGGTGCGGCATCGGCCAGCGTGCGCGAAACGGTGGACGGATTGACCGAAGCCGTCGTCCGCGCACTGCTGCGCTCGCGACCTGGCGGCGGCACCTTTCACATCGAAGACGTGCAAGACCAGGTCGAACTCGGCCTGATGCGCGGCGGACACCATGAGGTCGCGCGGGCCTACGTGCTGTACCGCGAGCGCCGAGCCCAGGAGCGCGCCCGGCAGGCGAAGGCGCGCACGGCGCCGACGCCCCCGGCGCTGACAGTGATCGACCGCGGCCAGCGCGTGCCGCTGGACGATGCCAAGCTGCAAGGCCTGGTCGAATCGGCCTGTGCCGATCTGGGCGCCGACGTCAAGGCCGAGCCGATCCTGGCCGAGACGCGGCGCAACCTGTATGACGGCGTACCGATCGACGAGGTCTACAAGGCCTCGATCCTGGCCGCCCGCACGCTGATCGAAAAGGAGCCGGCCTACACCCGCGCCACGGCCCGGCTGCTGCTGCACACGATCCGTCGCGAGATCCTCGGTGACGAGGTGACGCAGGGCGAAATGGCCACGCGTTATGCCGAGTACTTCCCGGGCTTCATCAAGAAGGGCGTTGCCGCCGAACTGCTCGACGAGAAGCTGCTTCAGTTCGACCTCGTGCGCCTGGGCGCGGCCCTGAAGGCCGAACGCGACCTGCAGTTCGACTACCTCGGCCTGCAGACGCTGTATGACCGCTACTTCCTGCACATCGATGAAGTGCGCATCGAGATGCCGCAGGCCTTCTTCATGCGCGTGGCGATGGGCCTGGCGCTCAACGAGATCGACCGCGAGGCGCGGGCCATCGAGTTCTACGGCGTGCTCTCCAGCTTCGACTTCATGTCCAGCACGCCGACCCTGTTCAACAGCGGCACGCGGCGTTCGCAACTGTCGAGTTGCTACCTGACCACGGTCGCCGATGACCTCGACGGAATCTACGAGGCGCTGAAGGAGAACGCGCTGTTGTCCAAGTTTGCCGGCGGCCTGGGCAACGACTGGACCAACGTACGCGCCCTGGGCTCCTACATCAAGGGCACCAACGGCAAGAGTCAGGGCGTGGTGCCGTTCCTGAAGGTGGTCAACGACACCGCGGTGGCCGTCAATCAGGGCGGCAAGAGGAAGGGTGCCGTCTGCGCGTACCTGGAAACCTGGCACCTCGACATCGAGGAGTTCCTCGACCTGCGCAAGAACACCGGCGACGACCGGCGCCGCACGCACGACATGAACACCGCGAACTGGATTCCGGACTTGTTCATGAAGCGCGTCATGGACGGCGGCGACTGGACCCTGTTCTCGCCCAGCACCTGCCCCGACTTGCACGACAAGTTCGGGCGCGAGTTCGAGACCGCTTACTGCGCCTACGAGGCCAAGGCCGATCGCGGTGAGCTGAAGCTCTTCAAGCGCATGCCGGCGCGCGACCTGTGGCGCAAGATGCTGACGATGCTGTTCGAGACCGGGCATCCCTGGATCACGTTCAAGGATGCCTGCAACGTGCGCTCGCCGCAGCAGCATGTCGGGGTCGTACACAGCTCCAACCTGTGCACCGAAATCACGCTCAACACCAATGAGAGCGAAATCGCGGTCTGCAACCTCGGCTCGGTCAACCTGGCGCAGCACCTGAACGAGGGCCGCATCGACCAGGCCAAACTCAAGCGCACCGTCGCCACCGCGATGCGCATGCTCGACAACGTCATCGACATCAACTACTACGCGGTGAAGAAGGCGCGCGACAGCAACCTGCGGCATCGCCCGGTGGGGCTGGGCATCATGGGCTTTCAGGATGCGCTGTACCAGTTGCACCTGCCCTATGCCAGCGCCGAAGCCGTCGAGTTCGCCGACCGCTCGATGGAAGCGGTGTGCTACCACGCCTACTGGGCGTCGACCGAACTGGCCGCTGAACGCGGCCGTTACTCGAGCTACCGCGGCTCGTTGTGGGACCGCGGTGTACTGCCGCTCGATTCGCTGAAGTTGCTGGCCGAGCAGCGCGGCGGCTACGTCGAGGTCGACACTTCGACTTCGCTCGATTGGGACGCGCTGCGCGCGCGCATCGCCGAGCACGGCATGCGCAACAGCAATTGCGTGGCCATCGCACCGACGGCGACGATCTCCAACATCATCGGCGTCGACGCGTCGATCGAACCGTGCTTCGGCAACCTGTCGGTCAAGTCCAACCTGTCGGGCGAGTTCACGATCGTCAACGAGTACCTGGTGCGCGAGTTGAAGAAGCTCGGGCTGTGGGACGACGTGATGGTGATGGACTTGAAGCACTACAAGGGCTCGTTGCGGGCGATCGATCGTGTGCCCGATTCGCTCAAGCAGCTCTACGCCACCGCCTTCGAGGTCGATGCGTCGTGGTTGGTCGAGGCCGCGGCCCGGCGCCAGAAGTGGATCGACCAGGCGCAATCGCTCAATATCTACATGGCCGGTGCCTCAGGCAAGCGCTTGGACGAGACCTACAAGCTGGCGTGGGTACGCGGCCTCAAGACGACCTACTACTTGCGCACGATGGGCGCCACGCATGTCGAGATGAGCACCGTCAATCGTGGAGGACATCACAACTCCGTCAGCTCGGGAGGAGGCAGCGTTGCCGCCGGACAGTCCGTGTCGGCACTCGACACGGCGGCCGCGCAAGCCAAGGCACAGATGAAGGATGGCGCGGCGAACGGCGTGATGTTCTGTGCTCTCGACGACCCGACGTGCGAGGCTTGTCAGTGACGCGAGACCGATGCGTTCACGGCGCTCGCACGATGCATGAGCGCAACAACGTGGGCGCCCGAATGTCAAGAAGTGCTTGGTGTTTGCGCACAACACTCAGATAATTCAACGTACAGGAAACCACTACATGCTGGTCTGGGAAGACAACGTCAGCAACAGGACGACACCGCCGAATCGCACCGCGCAAGAGCCTTCACGTGAGGCGCGGGCCATGGAGTCGTCACCCCTTCCGTTTCATCCGATGCCGCCTTTGCAGGGCGTCAGTTTCACCGCTGCTGCGACTGCAGGCGCCGAGGCGGCAATCAGGCCGGCAGCCAGCGTGCGCCGCGAGACCAGCATGGACACGCGTCGCGTGTCGGCTGCCGACAAGCGCATCATCAACGGCCAGACCGACGTCAATCAATTGGTGCCGTTCAAGTACAAGTGGGCCTGGGAGAAGTACCTCGCCACCTGCGCCAATCACTGGATGCCGCAGGAGGTGAACATGTCGCGCGATATCGCGACCTGGAAGGATCCCAACGGGTTGACAGACGACGAGCGCCGTCTGATCAAGCGCAACCTCGGATTTTTCGTCACCGCCGACTCGCTGGCGGCGAACAACATCGTGCTCGGTACCTACCGCCACATCACTGCGCCGGAGTGTCGCCAGTTCCTTCTGCGGCAGGCCTTCGAAGAAGCGATTCACACCCACGCCTACCAGTACATCGTCGAGTCGCTCGGCCTGGACGAGAGCGAAATCTTCAACGCCTACCATGAGGTGGCGTCCATCCGCGACAAGGACGAATTCCTGATTCCGTTCATCGATGCGGTGATGGACCCGCACTTCACCACTGGCACGCCCGAGAACGACCAGACGCTGCTGAAGAGCCTGATCGTGTTCGCCTGCCTGATGGAAGGCCTGTTCTTTTATGTCGGGTTTACGCAGATCCTCGCGCTGGGGCGGCAGAACAAGATGACCGGTGCTGCCGAGCAGTATCAGTACATCCTGCGCGATGAGTCGATGCACTGCAACTTCGGCATCGACCTGATCAATCAGATCAAGCTCGAGAACCCACAGCTCTGGACTGCCGCATTCAAGACCGAGATCAAGGGCCTGTTTCTGAAGGCCGTCGAACTCGAGTATCGCTATGCCGAAGACACCATGCCGCGCGGCGTGCTCGGTCTGAACGCGAGCATGTTCAAAGGCTACCTGCGCTATATCGCCAACCGGCGTGCGACGCAGATCGGACTCGAGGAGTTGTTCCCGAACGAGGAGAACCCGTTTCCTTGGATGAGTGAAATGATCGACCTGAAGAAGGAGCGAAACTTTTTTGAAACCCGCGTCATCGAGTACCAATCGGGTGGCGCGCTGTCCTGGGAATAGCGTTGGCCGCAGAGCCAGCCGTATTCTCGAAACCGTGAGATCAAGACCCGCGTTGTGTGAGACCAGGCCGCTCGAAGCCCGGACCACATGACGCAACCCCGTTCACCGAACCGGGGAGCCGGTAATCCTGCCGGACAACCCTCGGGCGGTGAATCGCCGCAGGCGGTCGAGCTCGACCGATGCGGTGCTCTTTGCAACTTGATCAAGGAGAATTGAAATGGCAACTGCGAAGAAGAAGGCTCCGGCCAAGAAGGCCGCTGCGAAGAAACCGGCGGCGAAGAAGTCTGCGGCCAAGAAGCCGGCGATGAAGAAGAAGGCTGCGGCGAAGAAGCCGGCAGCCAAGAAGCCGGCAGCCAAGAAGGCCGCCAAGAAGCCAGCGGCGAAGAAGAAGCCGGCTGCGAAGAAGGCCGCCAAGAAGAAGGCTGCGCCGAAGAAGACGGCGAAGAAGGCCGTCAAGAAGAAGGCTGCGCCGAAGAAGGCCGCCAAGAAGAAGGCGGCCGCGAAAAAGCCTGCAGCGAAGAAGAAGGCTGCGCCCAAGAAGGCTGCACCGAAGAAGGCTGCCCCAGCGGCGGCAGCAGCGCCTGCGGCCCCGATGGCCAAGACGGCATTGAGCCCGGCGGCCGCATGGCCGTTCCCGACGGGCAACAAGCCCTGAGGTTGGGAGCTTCGTCGCAGGCCCAGCGGCTTGCGACGAGCGTCCCGCCGAAGAAGGCAAACCCGGCTTCGGCCGGGTTTTTTTTGGCGGCGCGCGGGGTCTCCGCGCGGCCCTACAACTTGCTCATCACCTGGGTGTCGGCGAAGCCCTGAGCCCCTTCGCGGTGCGCCAGCTGGCGCCACTTTTTCGTCACCTTCGGCGAGTGCGTTCTCGACCAGCGTGCGCGGATGGACGTGCGCCCGCGCCTTGACGAGATCGGAGTGCGCGCTGTGCGTGCGTCGCAACTCGGTGATGGAGCGGTTGAGTTGGGCAATCTGCTCGCGGGCCTGGGCCGAACGCTCGACAGCGCCATTGCGGGCCTGCTCGGAGCGCTCCAGGCGGTCGCGCAATTCGCTGATAACGCGACTCAGCGGCCAGTAGCAGGCAGCAGCACCGACCATGGCGCCGCCAATGGCAGCGCCGGCAAGAGTCAGGAAATGCAGGGTGTCCATGGCGTCGGATTTAGCGGGCACTCACGGCGTGACTGTAGCGGCGCGCGCAGTGCGGTGCGGCGTCGCGGCCGGCTACGGACCCAACAAGGACGGCTCGATCCGGTGATTTTGCCCACCACGGCAGGAAATCTTCAGTGCGCCCAGCCGATTGCCGAGCGCAGCGCAGCGCTCGAGCGTCCAGCCGCGCTCGAGTCCGAACAGCAATCCGGCGCGAAATGCGTCGCCGCATCCGGTGGGATCGAGCACCGCGTCGGCGGTGACACCGGGCGCACGTGTAACACGGCCCTGCTGCCAGACATCGCAGCCATCGGCAGCGAGAGTCACAACCACGCCGCGCAGACCCGGTGCGCGTGAGAGGGTTTGCAGGTCGGTGGCCATGCGCTCGCACAACATGCGTGCCTCGTAGTCGTTGAGCGCGACCCAGCTCGCCTGCTCGACGAAATGGCGCAACTCGGCGCCGTCGAACATCGGCAACTGCTGTCCCGGGTCGAAGATGAACGGCACGCCGGCGAGATGCAACTGCTGCGCATGCACGAGCATGGCCTCGCGCCCGTCGGGGGCGACGATGCCGATTGCCAGGTCAGCGCGCGCCGGCACCGGGCTCAGGTGCGACTGTGTCATCGCGCCCGGGTGGAAGGCCGTGATCTGGTTGTTGTCGGCGTCGGTAATGATGATCGCCTGCGCGGTGTAGTGCTCGGGCTCGACGCGCACCGACGAGTTGTCGATGCCCAGGGACTCGAAGCGCGCCAGGTAGTCACGCCCGTCGTTGCCGATCGCGGCCAGCACGACCGGTTCGCCGCCCAGCAGCTTCAGGTTGTAAGCGATGTTGCCCGCGCAGCCACCGTACTCGCGGCGCAGCGTGGGCACCAGGAACGACACGTTCAGGATGTGCACCTGCTCGGGCAGGATCTGCTGCGCAAAGCGGCCGGGGAAATTCGTGATGGTGTCGAACGCGAGCGAACCGCAGATCAATGCTGGCATGGGGCCTCTGATAGTCAGGGGTAGAAGATTTCGATGCTGTAGCCGGTGATTCGCCGTTCGCCGGCGTCCAGCACGGCCTGCAGCGGCAGCTCCGAGCCCGCGGCGACAGTGGCGGCCACGGCGTCGCCGAACTCTTGCCGGCCGAGCACCTTGCGCGCCAAGACTTCACCGCGACTGTCGGTCAGTGTCACGTCCAGCGCCGGCGCCGCCAGCGCCACCGTATCGCGGTTGCGCAGCAACACTTGCAGGCGGTACAGCGACGGATTGTCGAGCTGGGTCAGGCCGCTGTTCTCGACGACCAGACCCTCGAGCCGGCGCAGCGGATCGATGCTGCAACCCAGCGGAGCGCACAACAGAGCCAACAGTGGCGTGGCTTGTGGCCAGCGTGTGGCGATGGTGTCGCGTTGCAGCAGCACGACCTGCGCGGCCAGCAACAGGCCCAGCAGCGTCGCCGCCGTCGCCAGTGCCCGACGAACGCGAGGACGTTGCCAGCGCGCGGCATTGTCGGCCTGGCGCAAGAACCCCGGCGCGGGTTGCGGCGCAGCTGGGCCCGGGCCCGCCTCGTCGGATACGGGATCGTCGAACTCGGAGCCTTCGCCGCGACCGACGGCATCGTCGTCGAAATCGCCGTGCTGCAGCCGTTGCGTCCGAACCTGCGTTTCGCTGCGAGTGTCGATGTCGGCGTCGTCGTGCGCCTCGCTGACAACGGCCGACTCTCGGTCGCTGTCGTCATTGCTCACTGGCGCGCTGCGCAGCCTGTGCAGTCTGGGCTGCGTCCTCGTCGACACTGGCCAGCTCGGGGCCCAGGGCAGCCTGCTGCGACGGCGTCCAGGTCGGTGCGGCCTCGCGCTCGAGGTCGAACAGCCCTTCGAGTGCGCTGAAGACACTGCCGCAGCGGCCGCAGCGGACCCAGCCCTCGGACACCTTGAGCTGGTCCTGCACGACGCGAAATACCGTGCCGCAGGCCACGCAACGGGTGGCCAGGCTCATGGCATGTCCTGCGCGCGCGAATCGACCCGGCGGCCCACCAGCAACACCCAGCCTTCCTCGCGGTCGCACACCTCGAGCGCCAACCAGGGCGCATAGGCGGTGCGCAGTTCGTCGACCTGGCGCTCGAGAATGCCGGCCAGCACCAGATGGCCGCCGACGGCCACATGCGCACTGAGCAGCGGCGCCAGCAGCACCAACGGTTTGGCCAGGATGTTGGCCAGCACCAGCGCATAGGTTGCGCCACCGTGACCCGGTGTCATGGTGCGCACGTGTCACGCGATTGGTGCTTGCGTTGGCCTGCGTCGCCGCAACCGCGGCCGGGTCGATGTCGAATGCATCGATCTGCTGCGCACCGTGCAGCGCGGCACCGATGGCCAGGATCCCCGAGCCGCAGCCGTAATCGAGCACGCACGGCCAAGCCTGGGCGTGGTGCGCGATCCAGCGCAGGCACATGCGCGTCGTCGGGTGCGTACCGGTGCCGAATGCCATTCCCGGGTCGAGCCGGATCACGCGTTGCGCCGCCGCCGGCGCCTGATGCCAGCTTGGCACGATCCAGAACGTGGCGCGTGATCGCCACCGGCGCGAACTGAGCCTGCGTCAGGCGCACCCAATCCTGCGCTGGCACGGCCCGCAGCGCCTGCAGCCGCACTGCTCGGCCGCCCATTCCTGCGCCAGCAGCAGCGTCACCGCGGCGGTGGCCATGGCCTCGTCGGCGAACAAGGCGCGCAAGATCGAGTGCTGCCAGCCTGCGCCGCGGCGCTGGCTGGCCGGGTTCGCCGAACAGGGCCAGTTCCGCATCGGTGTCGACGTCGGCATCCTCGACCGAAACCGACAACGCGTCGAGTTCGTTCATCAACGCATCGGACACCGGCTCGACCAAGTCCGCGCCCGCGCTCAACACCAGCTCGTGCATCGCGCGATCAGCGCTTGTGCTGTCCGAGCCAGGCTTCGAGGTAGTGGATGTTGGTGCCTCCCTCGATGAATTTCGCATCGACCATCAGCTCGCGGTGCAGAGCGATGTTGGTCGAGATGCCTTCGACAACCGTTTCGCTGAGCGCGGTGCGCATGCGTGCCAGGGCCTGGTCGCGGGAGTCAGCGTGGACGATGATCTTGCCGATCATCGAGTCGTAGTTGGGCGGAACGAAGTAGTTGGTGTAGGCATGCGAGTCGACGCGCACGCCCGGCCCGCCCGGTGCGTGCCACATCGTGATGCGGCCCGGTGAGGGCGTGAACTTGTATGGATCCTCGGCATTGATGCGGCACTCGATGGCGTGGCCGCGCATCTGGATGTTGCGCTGGGTGAAGGGCAGCTTCTCGCCGGCCGCGACGCGGATCTGCATCTGCACGATGTCGACGCCGGTCACGAGTTCGGTCACCGGATGCTCGACCTGCACGCGGGTGTTCATCTCTATGAAGTAGAACTCGCCGTTCTCGTACAGGAATTCGAACGTGCCGGCGCCGCGGTAGCCGATCTTCTTGCAGGCCACGGTGCAGCGGTCGCCGACGCGCTCGATCACCCGCCGTGCGATCCCCGGCGCAGGCGCCTCCTCGATGATCTTCTGGTGCCGGCGCTGCATCGAGCAGTCGCGCTCGCCGAGCCAGACCGCGTTCTTGTGCTCGTCGGCCATGACCTGGATTTCGATGTGCCGCGGGTTCTCGAGGAACTTCTCCATGTACACGGCCGGGTTGCCGAACGCTGCGCCGGCCTCGGCCCGGGTTGTCTGCACGGCGTGCAACAGGGCGGCCTCGGTGTGCACCACGCGCATGCCGCGGCCGCCGCCGCCGCCTGCCGCCTTGATGATCACCGGGTAGCCAATGCTGCGCGCGCGCTCTTGATGATCTCCTTCGGGTCGTCGGGCAGGGCACCCTCGGATCCCGGGACGCAGGGCACACCCGACTTGATCATGGCCTGCTTGGCCGCGACCTTGTCGCCCATGGTACGGATCGACTCCGGCGTCGGCCCGATGAAGACAAAGCCGCTGCGCTCGACGCGTTCGGCAAAGTCTGCGTTTTCGCTGAGAAAGCCGTAACCGGGATGGATCGCCTCGGCGTCGGTCACCTCGGCCGTCGAGATGATCGCCGGCATATTGAGGTAACTCTGCGCCGACGCTGCCGGGCCGATGCAGACCGCCTCGTCGGCCAGCTTGACGTACTTGGCGTCGCGGTCGGCCTCCGAATAGACCACCACCGACTTCACGCCCATCTCGCGGCAGGCGCGCTGGATGCGCAGGGCGATCTCGCCGCGGTTTGCGATCAGTATCTTCTTGAACATAGGCCGGCGGGCTCGCTCAGCTGCGTCGGTCGACGATGAACAGGGGCTGGCCGAATTCGACCGCCTGGCCGTTCTCGCACAGGATCTTCGCCACCGTGCCGCTTTCGTCGGCCTCGATCTCGTTCATGATCTTCATCGCTTCGATGATGCACACCGCCTCACCGGCCTTGATGGCCGAGCCGACCTCGACCAGCGGCTTGCCGCCCGGGCTGGCGGCGCGGTAGAAGGTACCGACCATCGGCGACTTGACGATGTGCCCGGTTTCGGCGACAGCGTCCGCCGCGGCCTGTGCCGCATCGGCTGCGACCGACGCAGCGCTGCGAGGTGGCGCCATCGACATGGTCGGGGTGGGCGCCGGCATCATCATCGTCGGCGCGGCCGACAGGTGCGGGTCGGACTTGACGATGCGCACCTTGCCTTCGGCTTCGGTGATCTCGAGTTCAGAGATGTTGGAATCCGAGACGAGGTCGATCAAGGTCTTGAGTTTTCGCAGGTCCATAGACGGATCTCCAAGAGGGCGGTGCGTCGGCAGCTTGCCGCATCGCGCTATCTACTGTCGCCAACGCCACGACTTCTCGGCCCAAAAGCACGGAATGGCAGAGGCAGTCACTCAACGTTGGCAAAGGCCCGGACTCTACGCCATTTGGCCGCCGATGGCAGCATTTTGCGGGCAAGAGCCTATCCGATCGCCTTGGCCCACTCTGCCAACTGGTCGAAGCTGGTTTCGCCCATCCTCCGTTGCGCGACGTTGCCGTTGCGGCCGAACAGCAGCGTGAACGGCAGGCCCCCGCTCAGGTTACCGAGTCGCCGTGACAGGTCAATGCCGTCGAACCCGGTAAGGCCGATCGCGTACGACACCGGCGTGCGGGCCAGGAATTCGCGCACCGGTTGCACGTTGTCGGCCGCCAAGCCGACGACGCGCCAGCCCATCGGCCCGAACTCGCGCGCGAACCGATCGAGGGCCGGCATCTCGCGCACGCACGGCGGGCACCAGGTGGCCCAGAAGTTCAGGACCAGGGGCTGGCCGCGCAACGCGGCCAGCTCCAGGCGGGTACCGGTCGGGGTGTCGAAGCTCGCCGACCAAAGGCCTGTCTTCGGCCTCCGAGTTCCCGCCGCGCCGGCGCCAGACGGCCCAGCCAGCCCCCGCCGCGACGGCGCCGGTGGCGACGCTCGCCGCCACGATCAAACCGCGCCGATCGGGCCTCATGGCCCCACCTCGGTATCGAGCAGGCGCCGCAACGCGCTTGCGTCGCCACGCCAACTGCGGCCGCCGGCATCGGGCTTGAGCGCGCCGCGCAGGTCGTCGACGTCGCGTACGGCCAGGAACAGGGTGACGGTCGAGCCCAGTTCGGGGCAGGCGTCGGCGATGCTCAGCAGCGGGACCGGCTCGCCGCCGCGGCGGCCTCCTTGGCCCGCCGGCAGGCTGGCACTGTCATATGGAATACCGAGGTTGATCAGCGTGATCTCCATGGTCTTGGCATCGTCACAGTAAAGATCAAGGTGCAGGCTCGACAACCGTGTTGCCGTGCCGCGCCAGGCGGCGCCGCCCAGGTGCGGGCGAAAGGCGGCCAGGCGCAACATCCATTTCAATGCCAGCCTGCGCAGGGCGCGCAACTCGGCCGGTTGGGTGTCGGAGCAGTACAGGCTCAGGTGGCTGCGAACTTCGTCTTCGATGGCTGCATTGGTCGGCAGTTTGACGCGGCCTTGGCCCCGCACAACCTTGCGCTTGGCGTCGGCATACTCCAACCCCTGCTCGACCACCAGCCGGGCCGCGGCGGCGGCCAACTCCGATTGCCGGCCCGCTCATCGCCACATTGCGTCGCGCGCCGACGCGACCCCTCCGAGTTGGCGACAGCCGGGGCTCATGGCAGCTCGACCGCGCCCATGCGCGCGACTACGGTCGCCGAGCGGCTGGCCAGATACGGGGAACCGGGATTCCTTTCGAAGCGCTTGGGCGCCGGAAGCATGACGGCCAGGCGCGCGGCGGCCGGGGCGCCGAGCTGGGCCGCGTCGACGTGAAAGTAGTGCCGCGCTGCGGCCTGTGCCCCGAACAAGCCTTCGCCCCACTCGACGTGATTCAGGTAGATCTCCAGGATGCGGCGCTTGGACAAGGTCCATTCGAGGGCAAGCGTCAGCACGAATTCCTGCGCCTTGCGCAGCGGCGTGCGTTCACCCGACAGGAACAGGTTCTTCGCCAGCTGCTGCGTGATGGTCGAGCCACCGACGAGTTTGGGCGCGGCGCGCGTCCGGCCGTCGCTGGCCAGGGGTTTGCGTCGCTCGGCGCGGGCCTCGGCGTTCTGGTTGCGCTCCCAGGCGCGCTCGATGGCATCCCAGTCGACGCCGCCATGTTCCGTGAACGCGGCGTCTTCGCTGGCGATCACCGCCCGCTTCAGGTTGACGGCGATGCGCTCGTCACCGACCCATTGCTGGCTCCAATCGATGCGGCCCTTCTCGCGCAGCAGGCGCCAGGCTTCGCTGCGCTGGAAGGTCGTCGAATGCGGGTCGACGACCGCCATCAGTGCGACGCGTGCGATGAAATACAACTGCAGCGCCAGCAGGGCGATCAGCAGCAGGCCGGCGATCCGGAGCAGGTGTTGCAGCGCTGTCGCCTTCATCGCAACACCTCGCTCACTGGCCGCTGCCGCTGCTGAGCGACGTTTCCAGGCCTTCGTCGCGGGTGAAGCGAAAGCGCGAGGTGACGACGATCTGGTCGGCCTGGCGCCGCATCGCGTCGGAGAAGCGGCCGAACGGCCCGGCGGCGCGAACAATCGCGATCGCCCGGCGGTCGAGGATCCGCGAGTTCGAAGGCCGCACGACGTCGGCATCGACGACCCGGCCCTCGGCATCCACCGTCAGGTTCATCGTCAACTCACCGTACAGCTTCTTGCCCTGGTACTCGGGAAAATCGCGTGTACCACGCTCCTCGACCTTGCGCCGCAGTGCGTCGTAGTAGATCGCGTACGCGGCCTCGCGCGTGGCCGGGCTGATGTAGCGCTTCTTCGGTCGCGCGTTCTCCTCGTTGATGCGCTTTTCGATCTCGGCCAGATAGCGCAACAACTGGCGCCGCCGCTCCTCCTGCGCGCGCTCCTCGGGCGTGCCGGCCTCGCGCGCCGGGTCGGGCGGCGGCAGCAGCGCCACCTCACGCCGGATCTGCGCCAGCAATTGCTGCTGCTGCTCCTGCAGCTCCTTGATCTGTCGCCTGGACTCTTCGGTCGTCTCGCCGAGTGCGATGGTGGGCGACGGCGGCAGCGGCGACGTGGCGCGCCCGCTGGCCGCCTCGCCGCCGCCGGCCAGGTTGGCCTGCGCGATGGCTTGCGCTGATCAGCGGCACCTCGTCCGACCGTGCATTGACCAGGACGACCTCGAGCGGCGTGTCCTTGAACAGGCGATTGAAGCTCTCCGGATCGACGAAGCGCACCGTCAGCAGCACCGCGTGTACCGCCAGCGATACCAGCAGCGCCACCTGCAGCGTCGTCAGCTGGGCCAGCCAGCGCCCGCCGCGCGACATGCGCTGCAGCCGCTGCGACGGCGTCAGTCGGCTGTTGACGTATTCGCGGCGGGGCATTCGTGTCAGGGCGAGGCGGTCGCGGCCGCGTCGGCGGCGGGCTCTTCGAGGTCGATGGCCAGTGTCAGCGGTGCCGCCGCGGCGGACTCGTCGCTGTCGTCGTCGGTTTCGGTGGCCGGCGCCGGTGCCGCATCCAGGCGTGCCAACAGGCTGGCGTGCACTTCGAGCGTCAGCGCGTCGCTGCCGGTGATGCGCACCCGCACCTGCGTGCCGCGCGGCAGGCCCTCGCAGCCCAGCGCCTTGAACACCAGCGGCAGCGTCTCGGCCCGCACCAGTCCCTCCTTCATGACCGTCGCGTCGAGTTCTGTCACGTCGTGCTGGGCCAGCCAACGCAGCGTCCAGTAGCGTTCGATGCCGTGCTGAAAATCGGCATAGGCGCTGTAGGCCGCGTCGAAGGCCGAGATGACGGAGAACAGCTGGGCGTCGCGCGGCTTGAACGGCGCCGCCAACGCCGCGGTGCGGCCGTGGCGCGCACAGGCGACGATCTGCCATTGATTGACCAGATCGACGTAGCGCCGCAGCGGCGATGTGGCCCAGGTGTACTGCGCCACGCCGATGCCGGCATGCGGCGCGGGCTTGACGCCCATGCGCACCTTGACGCCGGGGGCCAGGCTGGGCTGGCTGCGGTAAATGCCGGGCACGCCGCAGGCGGCCAGCCAGGCACCCCAGGTGCTGTTGGCCAGGATCATGGCCTCGGCGACGATCAAGTCCAGCGGCGCGCCGCGCGTGCGCGTGCTGATCAGCACGGTCTCGTCGCCGCGCGGTTCGCTGCCATTGCCGCCTTCGAGGCGAAAGTTGTAATCGGGGCGGTTGAAGGTCTCGGGCTTGCCGCGCACCAACTCACGCTGCGCTTTGAGCGCAGCGCGCCAGGCGCCATGCGAACGCCAATTCAGCAGCGAACGGATAGTCGGCGTCAGCGCGGCCTTCGAGCGAGGCCTCGCTGATGACGGCGTCGAGCTTGTCATGGCGCAGATTGGCCGCGATCGGCACACGTTCGAGGCGGGTTTCGCTGGCCCGGACCTCGAGCGTGACTTCGTCGAGCGTCACGTAAAGGCTCACCGCCGGGCAATCGCTGCCTTCGATCAGCGTGTAGGCCTGCACCACCGCGTCGGGCAGCATGGTCAGCTTCCAACCCGGCATGTAGACCGTCGACAGGCGTTCCGCCGCGGCACGGTCGATGGCCGATCCCGGCTCGATCGCCAACGCCGGCGCGGCAATGTGGATGCCCAGCGTGACCGTGCCGCTGCCCAGGCCCTGAACCGACAACGCATCGTCGATTTCGGTCGTTGCCGAGTCGTCGATGGAGAACGCCCGGCACGCCGCCAGCGGCAAGGCCTCGGTGATCGCCGGCGCATCGAGCGCGGGGGCGAAGCCCGTGCCGCGCGGGAACTGCTCGAAAAGGAAGCGCTTCCAGTGGAATTGATAGGGGCTCGTGATTGCACCGGCGGCCTTGAGCAAGTCGAGCGGCGCACGCTGCGAGCGCTTGGCCGCCTCGACGACGGCCTTGTACTCGGGCGCGTTCTTGTCGGGCTTGAACAAGATCTTGTAGAGCTGCTCGCGCACCGGGGCCGGGCAATGGCCGGCCTGCAACTCGCCGGCCCAGGCTTCGATCTGCGTCGCCAGCTCCTTCTTGCGCACGATGCCGAGCAGCGCGGCCTTGACGGCCTCTTCGGGGGCCTTCCTGAACTGGCCCTTGCCGAGACGGCGAAAGTAATGCGGCGCTTCGAACAGGCGAAACAAGGCCGCCGCCTGCTGTTCCGCGCCGGCCTTGGCGCTGAAGTAGTCGCGCGCCATATCGGCAAAGCCGAATTCGGCGTCGGGCGCAAAGGTCCAGGCCAGATCGAGGTCGATGTCGCGCGACAGCGCCAGCGCTCGCGCCATCAGCTCGGCGGGGGCCGGCTGCTCGAAGCGCAGCAGCAGGTTGGCGGCCTTGACCTTGACGCGCTTGCCCGAGTCGAGTTCGATCTGCGCCGAACTGTCGGCTTCGGTCATCACGCGGCCGGCATGGAACTTACCGGCGTCTTCGAACAGGGCGTACATAGGCGTGGAATTGTCGCCGACGCGCGGCAACTGCGAGGGCTCAGCGTTGCAGGCCGAGGAATGCCAGCACGTGCGGCAGGTGGACGTCGAAGTCCGACAACGCATGGTCGCCTGCTTCGAGCAGCCGCTGCGTCGCTCCGGCGTAGCGGGCCGTCATCTCGCGCCAGTCGAGCACCTCGTCGCCTTTGGCGATGACCGCAAAGTAGCGCTCGGGGTGGGTGATCTCGCGCGGTGTCATGGCGCGCAACTCGGTCACGTACTCGGCGCGGAAGTCGAAATGATCGCCGGGATCGTGGAACGAGCTCAACTCGCCGATGTAGCCTGCCAGGTCGCGCGACGGGTCGATGGCCGGATTGAGCAACACCGCCGGACAGCCGGTGCGTTCCGCGACCACGGTGGCATAAAAACCGCCGAGCGAGCTGCCGACCACCGCCATGTGCTCGACCGGCCAGCTCGCCAGCTGCTGATCGACCAGCGCCAGCGCCTGCTTGGGCGACGGGGGCAACTGAGGGCACCACCAGTGCACGTCGGGCCGCTGCGCTTGCATCCAGGCGCGCATGAGCTGCGCCTTGGCCGATTTCGGCGACGAGCGAAAGCCATGCAGGTAAAGCAGGTGGCTTATCGTCATGCGCCCCTCCCGCGACGGGCCGCGCATGCCGGCCCACCCTCGCCCTCGCCCTCGGCCGGGGCTGGCCGTCGCGACGAAGCGGGGCCGCTGCCGCGTCCTCGCCTGCCCGGCGCGGCAGCGCCCATGCTCAGCCGAACTTCGCGCGCAGCGCGGCCATCAACTTGGCGTGGATGCCGCCGAAGCCTCCGTTGCTCATGCACAGGACGTGGTCGCCCGACCTGGCCGCGGCCACCACCGCGCTGACCAATGCGTCGACGCTGTCGGCCACGACCGCCAGCCCGCCCATCGGCGCCAATGCGTCGCGCGCGTCCCAGCCGTAGTTGCCCTGCAGACAGAACGACAAGTCGGCATCTTCGAGGGCCCAGGGCAGCTGGGCCTTCATTGCCCCCAGCTTCATCGTGTTCGAGCGCGGCTCGAACACCGCCAGCACGCGCGCCAGGCCGACGCGCTGGCGCAGCCCGGCCACGGTGCTGCGGATCGCGGTCGGGTGGTGCGCGAAGTCGTCGTACACCACGACGCCACCGGCCTCGCCGACCTTCTCCATGCGCCGCTTGACGTTCTTGAACGATGCCAGTGACCGCGCCGCCGCCTCCGGCGTCACGCCGACATGCTCGGCCGCGGCGATCGCGGCCAGCGCGTTCAGCTGGTTGTGCTCGCCCTGCAGGCCCCACTCGACGCGGCCGATCTTCAGGCTGCCGCGCAGCACGTCGAAGGCCTGGGCCTCGCCGCGCGCGCGCAGCGCACCCGGCTCCTCGCGCAGCGCCCCGAAGCGCACCACCTCGCTCCAGCAGCCGCGTGTCAGCACGCGCTGCAAGGCCTCGTCCCTGGCGTTGACCACCAGCCGGCCCTGGCTGGGCACGGTGCGCACGAGATGGTGGAACTGGGTCTCGATCGCGGCCAGGTCGGGGAAGATGTCGGCGTGGTCGTACTCGAGGTTGTTCAGGATCGCCGTGCGCGGGCGGTAGTGCAGGAACTTGCTGCGCTTGTCGAACAATGCGGTGTCGTATTCGTCGGCTTCGATGACAAAGTACTTGCCGGCGCCCGAGCGCGCCGAAACGTCGAAATTCAGCGGCACACCGCCGACCAGAAAGCCCGGCTTCAGGCCGGCGGCATCGAGGATCCAGGCCAGCATCGAGGTCGTGCCGGTCTTGCCATGCGTGCCCGCAACCGCCAGCACGTGCTGGTGCCGCAGCACCTGTTCGGCCAGCCACTGCGGGCCGCTGGTGTAGTCGGCGCCGGCGTCGAGGATCGCTTCCATCAGCGCGAAGTCCTGCGAACGCGCGCGTGACACCACGTTGCCGACGACGAAGACGTCGGGATTCACGGCCATCTGGTCGGCGCCGTAGCCCTCGATCAACTCGATGCCCAGCGCGCGCAACTGGTCGCTCATCGGCGGGTAGACATTGGCGTCGCAGCCGGTCACCCGGTGCCCGGCTTCGCGCGCGATGGCCGCGATGCCGCCCATGAACGTGCCGCAGATGCCCAGGATGTGAATGTGCACGGCAGGCCTCAGAGCGTGGCCAGGGCCTCGCGCGCGGCGGCCAGGGTCGCGGCGATGTCGGCCTCGCTGTGGGCCGCGCTGACGAAGCCGGCCTCGTACAGTGCCGGCGCGAAATACACGCCGCGTTCGAGCATGGCGTGGAAGAAACGGTTGAAGCGCTCCTTGTCCGTGCCCATCACGACGCCGTAGTTCTGCGGCAAGGCATCGGCGAAGAAGAAGCCGAACATGCCGCCTTCGCTGTCGCCGACCAGAGGCACGCCGGCGTCGCGCGCCGCAGCGGCCAGGCCAGCGACCAGCGACCGCGTGCGCGCGCCGAGCGCCTCGAAGAAGCCCGGCTTGGCGACCTCACGCAGCGTGGCCAGGCCGCAGGCCGTGGCCACCGGGTTGCCCGACAGCGTGCCGGCCTGGTAGACCGGGCCGAGCGGGGCCAGTTGCTGCATGATCTTGGCGCGGGCCGCCGAAGGCCGCCAGCGGCATGCCGCCGCCGATGACCTTGCCGAACACGCTCAGGTCGGGCGCGAAGCCTGGAATGGCCTTGGCGTACAGGCCCTGCGCGCTGCCCAGCGCCACGCGAAAGCCGGTCATGACCTCATCGAACACCAGCAGCGCGCCGTATTGCGTGCACAGCTCGCGCAGCCGCTTCATGAATGGCAGGCTGGCGCGCACGAAATTCATGTTGCCGGCGATGGGCTCGATCATCACGCAGGCCAGCTCGCGGCCATGGGCAGCGAAGGCCTGCTCCAGCTGCTCGACGTTGTTGTATTCGAGGACCAGCGTGTGCTGCACTACCTCCGGCGGCACGCCGGCCGACGTCGGGTGGCCGAAGGTCGCCAGCCCGGATCCGGCCTTGACCAGCAGCGCGTCGGCGTGGCCGTGGTAGCAGCCTTCGAACTTGACGATCTTGCTGCGGCCGGTGGCGCCACGCGCCAGCCGCAGCGCGCTCATGCCGGCCTCGGTGCCGCTGGAGACCAGGCGGATCTGCTCGACGCTGGGCACGTGGCGGATGATTTCTTCGGCCAGTTCGATTTCGCGCTCGGTCGGGGCGCCGAACGAAAGGCCGTCGCGGGCCGCGCGCTGTACCGCTTCCAACACCGCCGGATGGCCGTGGCCGAGGATCATCGGGCCCCAGGAGCCGATGTAGTCGATGTAGCGCCGGCCCTCCGCGTCCCACATGTAGGCGCCCTCGGCGCGCGCGATGAAGCGCGGCGTGCCGCCGACGGCCCGGAAGGCACGAACCGGCGAGTTGACACCGCCGGGAATGACGCGCTGGGCGCGTTCGAACAGCGCGGCGTTGCTCTGGCTAGTGGACACGGCGCGGGCTCCCTTTCGTCTCGCCGGTGGCGTCGTCGCCAGGGACGTTGCCTTCCTCGCCGGCACCCGGCTCGCCCTCCTCCCCGGGCGGCAGGGCCCAGAAGAAGCGGTCCGGAATCACGTTGCCCATGCCGGGGCGAAAGCCGGCGTCCAGGCTCTGGTCGAGGAAGGCCAGCGCCTCGCCCACGGCAGCCGACAATTCACTGCCGGCGGCCAGCAGCGCGGCCAGCGCGGCCGACAGCGTGTCGCCGGCGCCGACGAAGCTGGCCTCGAAGCGCTCGAATTTCTCGCCGGTGATGGCGCCTTGCGACGATGCCAGCACGTTGTCGATCCACTGTTCGCTGGTCTTGCCCGGCAGCATCACGCCGGTGACCAGCACGTAGCGCGTGCCGTGTTCGGCCGCGGCCACCGCCAACTCGCGCGCCGACGGCGGGCGTTCGCTGTCCCACTCGGGCAGCAGGAAGTCGGTCAAGGTCTTGTGGTTGCCGACCAGCACCTCGGTGGCCGGCAGGATCAGTTCGCGAAAGGCGTCGAGGTAGGGCTGCAAGCCGTCGTCGTCGATCCAGCCCAGGCTCGGCAGGTAGCTCACCAGCGGCACGTCGGGGTAGTCGGACAGGATCTCGGCCACCGCGCTGACGGCCTCGGCATTGCCGAGAAAGCCGACCTTCCAGCCGGCGATGGTCACGTCTTCGAGGATGGTGCGCGCCTGCTCGCTGATCGCGTCGACATCGATCGCATGCTGGTCGAAGATCTCGGCGCTGTCGCGCACGACGATGGCGGTCACCACCGGCAGCGCGTGCGCGCCCATCGCCGCGATGGTCGCGACGTCACCGGCGCTGCCGCCGGCACCGCTGGCATCGCTGGCATTGAAGGTCATCACGCAGGCCGGGGTGGGCTCTTCGGACGGTGCGGCCTGGGGGTCGGACGGAGGGGTGGGGGCGTTCATGAGGCGTCGTCCGGCGCGGTTGCGGGGGTTGGTCAGACCTCCAGAAGATTGTGAAGAAAGTTGCGTATGTGCCTACGCAGACACGGGTTCTTCAAGTATGCGGTGTCTACAATCGCCACCCATTGTAGTGATTGACTTGCGACCCGTGAGCGAACAAGCGCGTACTTGGATGTGCCTTATCTGCGGCTGGATCTACAACGAAGCCGAGGGCGATCCGGAGCACGGCCTGGCGCCCGGAACGCCATGGAGTACCGTGCCGATGAACTGGACCTGCCCGGAATGCGGCGCGCGCAAGGAAGACTTCGAGATGGTGCAGATCTGAGCCCTGGGACGACTTGCATCGCATGCTGCCGACCGATCGAGGAGAAACCGTTTGAACACTGTTCCGCTGGCTGAAGGTGCGGCGCCCGGCGTCAAGGTGCTGGTCATCGACGACAGCAACACCATCCGTCGCAGTGCCGAGATCTTCCTGGCCCAGGGCGGCCACGAGGTGGTGCTGGCCGAAGATGGGTTCGATGCCTTGGCCAAGGTCAACGACCACACGCCGGCATTGATCTTCTGCGACATCCTGATGCCGCGGCTTGACGGCTACCAGACCTGCGCCATCATCAAGCGCAACCCGCGTTTTGCACATGTGCCGGTGATCATGCTCTCGTCCAAGGACGGCCTGTTCGACAAGGCACGCGGTCGCATGGTCGGTTCCGAGGACTATCTGACCAAACCCTTCACCAAAGAGCAATTGTTGCGCGCCGTGGCGCAGTACCGGCCGGGCGCGTAACGCCCGCGGCGCGGCCCAACCCGATTCAACTCCTGAACTCCACAGACCATGGCGATCAAGAAAATTCTGCTGGTCGACGACTCGAAGACCGAACTGCACCATCTCTCCGAGCTGCTCAGGCGCAAGGGCTATGAGGTGCGCACGGCCGAGAACGGCGAAGAGGCGATGCGCCGGCTGGCTGACGACAAGCCCGACCTGATCATGATGGACGTCGTGATGCCGGGCCAGAACGGATTCCAGCTCACGCGCGCGATCACCCGCGATCCGCGCTTTGCCGACGTGCCGGTGATCATGTGCACCAGCAAGGGCCTGGAGACCGACAAGGTCTGGGGCATGCGCCAGGGCGCGCGCGACTATGTGGTCAAGCCCGTCGATGCCGACGAGCTGATGGCCAAGATTCACGCCTTCGACTGAACCAATGAGCGCCCAAGCTCGCATTGTTCGCTGCCCCAGGGGCAGGAGCGGAATCGGTGCATGGCCACCGCGGCGCGCTGCACCGCGCAGGCGCTGAATCCACCATGGCCAACAAACAAGCCCTGCGCGAGTTGCAGACACGCCTGGCCGAGCGCATGCAGGCCGCGCGTACGCAGCCACGCGGGCAGTCCTGGCTGGCGGTCGAGTGCCGTGGTCACGGCCTGCTCTTGCCGCTCGAGCAGGCGGGCGAGATCTTCGCGTTGGGCTCGCTGCTGCCGGTGCCGCACACCCAGCCGTGGTTCGCCGGTGTCGCCAACTTGCGTGGTGGTCTGCACGGCGTGGTCGATCTGGCGCGCTTTCTCGGCTTGCATGAGTTGCCGGCCGACACCGGGCGCGATCAGGCCCGCCTGATCGCCTTCGGTGCCGGTTTGGGACTCAACGGCGCTCTCCTCGTCGACCGTCTGGCCGGACTGCGCGGTATCGACCAGATGCGCAGCGAGGTCGACCTCGACGACGACGACGCATCCGACCGGCCATCGTTCGCTGCCATGCGTTGGCACGACAGCGACGGCCGCAAGTGGCAGGCGCTGGACCTGGTCGCGCTGACCCAGGACGTGCGCTTCCTGTCGATAGTGGCGTCCGCCCTTCACCGTCCAGACTTCCCCAAGGGGTCAGCATGAGTTTGCTAGACAAGTTCGCGAACAAGGTTCCCAAGTCCCGTCGCCGCAGCAAGGCCAAGACCGATGAACTGGTTTCGATCTTCGACGAAGTCGAGGCCGCGAGTCCCGACGAAGAGGAGGCGCGCGCGCGCACGGCAGCCGCGGCGATGACGCAGAACGTGAACGCAGCCACGCACGCACGCTCGATCTCGGGCGATCCGTCGATCGTGTCCGAGGTCATGCCGTCCGAGTCGGCCGGCGACTTCAGCGAAACACGCCTGCCGGGTGCCGACGGCAGCTTCGCCGTTCGCAGTGGTCTGCCGCTGATCGGCCACTTGCCGCTGGCGCAGCAGCAGCGCGTCCTGTTCGGGGCCCTCGGCGTCGGCCTGTTGGCACTGCTCGTCGGCGCCTGGCTGGCCTTGACCGCGGCCAGGGACAGCGCGACGCAGGTCGGCGCCGCCGGTCAGGCGCTGATGCAGTCGCAGCGCCTGGCCAAGTCGGTATCGCAGGCCCTGGTGGGTAGCGCCTCGGCGTTCCCCGAAGTGCGCGAGAGTGTCGAAGTGCTGGCCCGCAACACGCGCGGCCTGAAGGCCGGCAGCGCCGACATTCCGGCCGCCTCGACCGCGGCGCAAGAGGCGATCGAGCCCTTGATGCCATTGATCGACCGGGCGGAGAAGAACGCCGCGGTGGTGACTGCCCAGCAAAAGACGCTGACCCAGGTCGGTCAGTCGCTGCGCGCGATCAACCGCCAGTCGTCCGAGTTGCTCGAGACCGCCGAGACGGTGTCGTCGCTCAAGTTGCAGCAGGACGCGTCGGCCGCCGAGTTGTCGGCCGTCGGTCAATTGGTGATGCTGACCCAGCGCATCGGCAAGAGCGCCAACGAGTTCCTGACCACCGAGGGTGTCAGCCCCGAGGCGGTGTTCCTGTTGGGCAAGGATCTGAGCTCGTTTCGCGAGATCGCCAATGGCCTGCTCAGCGGTAGCGCGGAGTTGCGCCTGCCGCCGACCAAGGACGCGCAGACCAAGGAGCGCCTGACGCAATTGATCGCGCAGTACGAGAAGACGCGCGCCGAGGCCGGCGTCATCCTGGGCAACCTGCAGGGCCTGGTGGCGGCGCGCGAGGCGCAGGCGGCGGTGGTCGCCGACAGCGAGCCGCTGCGCAAGGGCCTCGAAGTGGTCCAGGAACGGCTGTCGGAGAGTGGCGTCGGCGCCGGCCGCACGGTGCTGATCGTGCTCGGCATCGTTGGTCTGGTGGTCGGGGGCATCGGCTTCCTGCGCCTGTTCGTGGCAGACAACAGCCAGCGCGCGAAACAAGCCGAGGCGCAGCGCATCCAGGCCCAACGCCAGGAGCAGGAAGCCAAGCGCGTCAACGATGCCAATCAGGCGGCCATCTTGCGCCTGATGAACGAGTTGCAGACGGTGGCCGAAGGCGACCTGACCCAGCAGGCCACGGTGACCGAAGACATCACCGGCGCCATCGCCGACTCGGTGAACTACACGGTGGAAGAACTGCGCACGCTGGTGTCGCAGGTGCAGGGCACGGTGGGTCGGGTGACCGACACCACGCAGCAGGTCGAGAACACGTCGACCGAGCTGCTGGCCGCGTCGACCGAGCAGTTGCGCGAGATCCGCGAGACCGGTGAGTCGGTGCTGCAGATGGCCGGCCGCATCAACCAGGTGTCGGAAAAGGCGCAACAGACGGCCGAGGTGGCACGGCGTTCGCTGGTGGCCGCCGAGACGGGGCGCGATGCGGTGCAGAACACGATCGGCGGCATGAACACGATGCGCGACCAGATCCAGGAAACCTCCAAGCGCATCAAGCGCCTGGGCGAGTCGTCGCAGGAGATCGGCGAAATCACCGAACTGATTTCCGACATTACCGAGCAGACCAACGTGCTGGCGTTGAACGCCGCCATCCAGGCGGCGTCGGCGGGCGAAGCCGGCCGCGGCTTCTCGGTCGTGGCCGAAGAAGTGCAGCGCCTGGCCGAACGCTCGGGTGACGCCACGCGCCAGATTGCCGCACTGGTGAAGGCGATTCAGACCGACACCCAGGATGCGGTGGCGGCCATGGAGCGCTCGACCCAGGGCGTGGTCGAAAACACCAGGCTGTCCGACGCGGCGGGAACTGCGCTGGGCGACATCGATCGCGTGACGCGCCAACTGGCCGAGCTGATCGAGCAGATCTCGGGCAACGCGCTCAAGGAAGCGCGCTCGGCCAACGTCGTGGCGCAGAACATCCAGCACATCTTCGCGGTCACGGAGCAGACCGGCGAGGGCACGCGCTCGACCGCCCAGATGGTGCGCGAGTTGTCGCGCACGGCCGAAGAACTCAAGCAGTCGGTCGCTCGCTTCAAGATCGCATGACGGCCCGCGCGCTGACCTTGTTCGTGCCGTCCCACAAGAATCCTGATCGAGGCTGACGCCGATGGATGCGCCGCACGACACCGAGAAGATCGACGACCTGAGCGCCTTGGCGTGGGTCCACGACGAATTGCGACGGTCGCTGGAAACGGCGCACAAGTCCATCCGCCGTTACCTGAAGGAGGCCGAGGCCCTGGCCGGCTCGGACGTCGATGCGGTCGACCCGGGTGTGCTGCGCGCGGCGCGCGCACAACTGCACCAGGGGGTCGGCGCACTCGAACTGGTGGGCCTGCCCGCAGCGGCGCAAGTGCTGCGGGCCAACGAGGCCGCGCTGCAAAAGCTCAGCGGGCGCCCGGTGACGCTCAACGCGGCCGCCGCCGACACGATCGAGCAGGCCTCGTTCGCGTTGCTCGACTACCTGGCCCGCCTGCTGGCCGACAAGCCGGTGTCGCCGCTGGCCCTGTTCCCCCAATACCGCGCCGTGCAGGAACTGGCCGGCGCTGACCGCATCCACCCGGCCGACCTGTGGCTGTACGACTGGCAATGGCGCGAGATCCCGGTCGATGCCGATGTCACCCCGCACCACGCCGATTCGGCGTTGCGCAGTGAAGTCGAGGCGCAGACCCTGGCCCTGATGCGCAGGCCCGACGGCCAGGCGGCGGCGGCCTTGAGCGACCTGTTTGCCGGCCTGGCGACCGGCGCACAGGTGCAGGCCGGTGGCGGCACCGAGCGCCGGCTGGCCACGCTGTGGCAAATGGCCAGCGCCTTCTTCGAAGCCCAGGCGCAGGGGCTGCTGCAGCCGAACAATTACACCAAGCGTGTCGCCTCGCGCCTGCTGGCGCAATTGCGCATCAGCGAACGCGCCGACGGCGCGCAGGGGGCTGAAGTCTCGCAGCGCCTGGCGCAGGATCTGCTGTTCTTCTGCGCCCAAGCCGCGTCGCCGGGCGACGGCCGGCATGCACCGCGCCTGGCTGCCGTGCGCCTGGCCTGGAACCTGGCGCGCCGCGCGCCGGTGGATTACCTCTCAGCCCAACTCGGCCGCTTCGATCCGGCGTGGATCGCCCAGGCCAAGAAGCGCGTGGTCGCGGCCAAGGAAGGCTGGGCCGCCGTCGCGGCCGGCGAATTGCATCGTCTTTCGACGCTCAGCGAACAATTCCAGCTCGTCGGCGAGTCGCTCAGGAAGCTCTACCCGAACGGCGAAATGCTGGCCCAGGCGCTCGGCAAGGTGGCCAGCAAGACGGTCACTGCCGGCACGGTGCCGCAGATGGAACTGGCGATGGAAGTGGCCACCGCGGTGCTGTATCTGGAGGCATCGCTGGAGGACGCCGATTTCGACCAACCCAGCCAGGGCGAGCGCGTGCGCCGCTTGGCCCAGCGCGTGGTCCAGGTGCAGGGCGGCAGCCAAGCCCGATCCGCTCGAGGGCTGGATGGAAGAGCTGTACCGGCGCGTGTCGGATCGGCAGACGATGGGCAGCGTGGTCCAGGAGCTGCGCGGCACGCTGACCGAAGCCGAGAAGGCCATCGACGGCTTCTTCCGCCAGCCCGCCGCGCGCGAGCAACTGCATCCGGTGCCCGGGCAATTGAACGCCATGCGCGGCGTGTTCTCGGTGCTCGGACTCGAGCATGCCGCGCACGCGGTCGTGCGCATGCGCGACGACGTCGACATGCTCGCCGCAGCTGTCGGCGACAAGCCCGACGCTGCCGCCGTCGAGCGGCTGGCCAGAAATCTCGGTGCGCTCGGTTTCCTGATCGACATGCTCAGCGTGCAGCCGGCGATGGCCAAGTCGCTGTTCACCTTCGATGCGGCCAGCGGTCTGCTGCGCTCTGCGGTCGGCGGTGGCAGCCACCGGGCTTCGGAATTCGGTGCGCTCAACGGTCCGGGGGCCGCGGCGCCGGCGCCGGTCGAGCCGCGGCTGATCGAGCAGGCGCAGGCGCTGGCGATGGCCGCCGCGCACCCCGAAGTGTCGCTGGACGAGGTCTCGCTCGAGCTCGAACGTTTGTCGCAGGAAGCGATGGTCGCCGACCAGCCGGTGCTCGCCGAGACCATGCATGCGGTCAAGACCGCATTTGCCGGTGCGCAGGACGAAGGCGAACGCCAGGCCGTGCGCGACGAACTGGCGCAGGCCATGGCCGACTTCGTGCATACCTCGTCCGAACCTGCCGGGCTCGACGAGATTCCGCCGGCGCGTGCGATGCCACCGCTGACGGGCGCGCCGACGCCGGCCGGCATGACCGGCCTCGAAGAAGACGACGAGATGCGCGAGATCTTCCTCGAGGAAGCGCGCGAGGTGATAGGCAATGCCGAGCGGGCGTTGGCGGCGTTGGTTTCGGCGCCCGACGACCTGGGTGAGATGACCACCGTGCGCCGCGCCTTCCACACCTTGAAGGGCAGTTCGCGCATGGTCGGCTTGACCGCATTCGGCGAAGCGGCCTGGACCTGTGAGCAACTCTTCAACCGCCGCCTGGCCGACAGCCAGGCGGCCGATGGCGAACTGCTGGCGCTGACCACCGATGTGATGGCCTACCTGGGCGACTGGGTCGAGGCCATCGGCGCGCGCCGCGACGGCGGCCACAGCGCGCAGGACGTCCAGGGCGCGGTCGATACGTTCGGCATCAATGGCCAGCACACGGCCTTGGCGCTGCCTGGCGTGCCGTTGGTGCTGCACGAGCGCCCGCTCGCACCGGCGACGCCGTCGGCCCCCCGGCGCACCGACTTTGCCGCGCTGAGCATGCCTCAGGTGTCGGCGCCGATACCGCTGCGCGATCTGCTGCCAGACTTGCCGGACGCCGATGCGCTCCAGTTGCGGCCCAAGTCGTCGGCGGTGCAACCGCTGCACGAGTTGCTCGCTGCCGATACCGAAGTCGCGTTCGAACTCGATCTGGGTGAGGCCGCAGCGATGCCGGTGGGCGGCAAGGACGCCCTGCAGGCCATTGCCACGCCCGAGAGCGCCAGCGATTCGCTGAGCTTCGATGCCGCCTCGGGAATGATGTCGCTGGACATCGCCGAAACCGAGGTCGCATGCCGAATCCGCGCCCGAGCCCGAGCCCGAGCCCGAGCCGTACAAGATGATCGGCCCGCTGCGCGTGGGCATTCCGCTGTTCAACATCTTTCTCAATGAGGCCGACGAGCAGTCGCGCCGCTTGTGCACCGAGCTGGCCGAGTGGGCGCATGAGCTGCAGCGTCCGGTCGCCGACCATGCGGTCGCGCTGGCGCACTCGCTGGCCGGCAACTCGGCCACCGTCGGCTTTGCCGATCTGTCGCATCTGGCGCGCCTGCTCGAACATGCGCTGACGCGGTCGCAGGCGCTGCAGCACGGTGACGCCACCGAGGCCGCACTGTTCAACGACACCGCCGACCAGATTCGCCACCTGCTGCACCAGTTTGCGGCCGGCTTTCTGATGGCGCCGCCCGCCGAGCTCGTGGCCAGGCTGGTGGATCACGAACGCCACAGCGCCGAACGCCTGCATGCCGAGAGTCAATGGGCCGAAGAGCCTGACAGCAGCGCCGACGCGCAAGACATGGCATTCGCTGCACCGAGCCCGCCGGCGCCCGAGCCCGAGCCTGGCAGTCGCCGGTGGCGCCGGCTGACGCGATGCTGCCGGCCGAGGCGACGCTGCCAATCGAGGCGGCGCTGCCAATCGAGGCGACGCTGCCGGTCGAGGCGACACTGCCCGTCGAGGCGCAGGACAGTGCCAGCGCGCCGCTGCCGCTCGGTCAGACGCAGTTCCACGCCTTGAGCGAACTGTCGCCGGTGGCTCCCGCGCGCCGCATCACGGCGCCGCAACACGACGGCGCTCCCGATGAACAGGAAATCGATGCGGTCGATGCGATCGATGCCGAACTGTTCCCGATCTTCGAAGAAGAGGCGCTCGAGCTGCTGCCGCAGTTGGCCGCGCACATGCGCGAATGGGCCGCCCAGCCTGGCGAGGGTGCCGGCCCTGCGGCGTGCATGCGCGCGCTGCATACGCTCAAGGGCGGCGCGCGCCTGGCCGGGGCCATGCGCCTGGGTGAGCGCGCGCACCGCCTGGAAACGGCGATCGAGCGGCTGGTGGCGGGCGAAGCGGCGAGCAGCCATGACGTCGAGGCGCTGCTGGCACAGGTCGATGCCATCGGCGTGACGTTCGACGCGCTGCGCGGCCGCGCCGTGGCCGCGCCGCCGCTTGCCGAAGTGGTCCCGCTCGGCGTGCCATCTGCACCAGCGGCCGCGCCGGCGGCGCCGCAGGCGGGCGCGCCGGCTGCGCAGCCGGGCCCGGCCAGCGTAGCCGACGCCATTGCCGGGCGACGAATCGGCGCAGATCGACTGGAAGCGCTTTGCCGCCAACCGGCCGTCGGCCACGGTGCTGGCCGAGTTTGCGCCGGTCGGCGGGCAGGGCGCACTGGGCGCCGGCACCGGCACGGTGCGCGTGCGCGCGCCGCTGCTCGACCGGCTGGTCAATCACGCCGGCGAGGTCAGCATCACACGCTCGCGCATCGACGCCGAAGTCGCGCAGATGAAGAGCGCGCTGACCGACCTGACAGAAAACCTCGAGCGCCTGCGCCACCAGTTGCGCGAGATCGAACTGCAGGCCGAAACGCAGATCGGCTCGCGACTCGAGGCCGCCAAGGCCGAAGGCCATGCCTTCGATCCGCTCGAGATGGACCGCTTCACGCGCTTCCAGGAACTGACGCGGATGATGGCCGAGTCGGTCAACGACGTGGCCACCGTGCAGCGCGGCCTGCAACGCACATTGCAGTCGGCCGAAGACGAACTGGCGGCGCAGGCGCGACTGACACGCGATCTGCAGGACGACCTGCTGCGCACGCGCATGGTCGAATTCGAGAGCCTGTCCGACCGCCTCTACCGCGTCGCGCGCCAGGCCGCCAAGGAGTTGCACAAGCAGGTGCGGCTGGACCTGGTCGGCGGCTCGATCGAAGTCGACCGCGGCGTGCTCGAACGCATGGGCGGGGCTTTCGAGCACCTGCTGCGCAACTGCGTCGCGCACGGCATCGAATTGCCCGAGGCCCGCCTGGCGGCAGGCAAGGACGCGGCCGGCCAGATCACGGTTTCGGTGGCGCACGAAGGCAACGAAGTGGCGGTCGAATTCCGCGACGACGGTGGCGGCCTGAATCTGGCCCGCATCCGCGAACGCGGCGTCGCGCTCGGCCTGATTGCCGCGGACGCGCCGGTCAGCGATGGCGAACTCGCGCAACTCATCTTCACGCCCGGCTTCTCGACGGCCGAGGCCATCACCGAGCTGGCCGGTCGCGGCATCGGCATGGACGTCGTGCGCTCCGAAGTCAACGCGCTGGGCGGGCGCATCGAGACCGCCAGCGCGCCCGGGCAGGGCACCAGTTTTCGCCTGTTGCTGCCGTTGACGACCGCGGTGACGCAGGTGGTGATGCTGCGTGCGGGCGAGGTCACGGTGGCGGTGCCGGCCACGCTGATCGAGATCGTGCGCCGTGCGACGCCGGCCGAGATCGCGGCCGCCTACAGCAGCGGCCGCTACATGCTGGCCGACACGGCGCTGCCGTTCTTCTGGCTCGGCGCGCTGCTGCAGGCCGGCGGGCGCAGCAGCGAAGTCGCATTGCGTTCGTCGCAGGTCGTGGTCGTCAAGAGTGCGCAACAGCGCATTGCGTTGCATGTCGACGAAGTCCGCGGCAACCAGGAAGTGGTGGTCAAGAACCTCGGCGCCCAATTGGCGCGGGTGCCGGGCCTGGCCGGCATCACGTTGCTGGCGTCGGGCGTTCCGGCGCTGATCTACAACCCGGTGGCGCTGGCCACGTTGTACGGTGACGAAGCCCGCGCCGCGATGCGCGACAGTGCGGCACCGCCGCAACTGCCCAGTGGCGACGAGGCTCCGGCGCCGCGCCAGGCCCCGCTGGTGCTGGTGGTCGATGACTCGCTGACGGTGCGCCGCATCACCCAGCGCCTGCTGGTGCGCGAGGGTTACCGCGTCGTGCTCGCCAAGGATGGCCTGGATGCGATCGAAAAGCTGGCCGAAGAGGTCCCGGCGGTGGTGCTGTCGGACATCGAGATGCCGCGCATGGACGGCTTCGACCTGGTGCGCAACATGCGCGCCGACGCCAGGCTGCGCGACCTGCCGGTGATCATGATCACCTCGCGCATTGCGCAGAAGCACCGCGACCACGCCGTCGAACTCGGCGTCGATCACTACCTCGGCAAGCCCTACTCCGAAGAGGATCTGCTGTCGCTGGTGGCGCGCTACACCGCGGACCGCACGACGACCACCTGAGATCTCAGTACTTGACCCGCGCGTAGTAGGTCTGTTGTGCCGCGTGGCGAGCCTGGCCGAGGGTGTGGATGTCGCGCTCGGCCAGCAGCGGGATCAACTTCAGGAAGATCTCTGCCGTGACCATCGCGTCGCCGAGCGCGGTGTGGCGACCGAGCACGGCCACCCCCAGGCGCTCGGCGATGGCTTCCAGGCCGTGCGATGCCTGCTGCGGGTGGACCACGGCCGACAGCAGCAGCGTGTCGAGCACAGGCTGGTCGAACGTCACGCCGCTGGGCACCTGCTGCAACTGCAGAAAGCGCATGTCGAAGGCGGCGTTGTGGGCCACCAGCACGGTGTCCGTCGCAAAGGCGTGGAAGGCCGGCAGCACGGCGTCGATGATCGGCGCGCCGACCAGCATTTCGGGCCGCAGGCCATGAATCGCGATACCCGCCGCAGGCACGTCGCGCTGCGGGTTGACGAGTTGCTCGAAACAATCCTCGCGGCGCAACTTGCCGGCCACGATGCGCGTGGCGCCGATCTGGATGATCTGGTCGCCGGCAGCGGGATCGAGTCCGGTGGTCTCGGTGTCGAACACGGTGTAGGTCAAGTCAGCCAGGCGCCGGTCGGCCAGTTCGCGCGCCTGCTCGCTGGTGGCGAAGAGATCGAAGTCATAGACCTCGGGACGGCTCTCGCCGCGCACGAACTGCGCGGCGTCGAGTTGTTCGCCGGCACGCGGCCAGCGGCAACAGCAGGCAGAGCAGCGATTCGTGGCGAACGCGCTCACGCTCGAACCAGAACGCGCCGTCGTGGCGTTCGACCACGTCGCGCAGCGTCAGCGCCGGTCCCTCGGCACCGCTGCCGCGGCTGTGCATCGGGTCGATCTCCCAGCTGCTGACGGTCTCGCTGCTGAGCGTGTGGCCGCTCCACACCAGGTCCAGGCGCGCGCGACCATCGCTTCGCGCCAGGCGCAATTGCACCAGCCTGACACCGAACTCGTCCACCAGCCGGCCGACCAGGTAGAGCAGGGCCTGCAGCAGCGAGTAGCTGTCGACCTTGAGCCACAGCGCCGGGTCGACGGCGTCGGCCGCGGTGCGGCAGCCGTACTCGGCCTCGATGCGCCGGCACGCCGCGGCCAGCAGGTCGGCGCCGAGCATGTCCTCCAGCGGCCAGCGCGTCTTGAGGCTCTGCGTGGTGTGGTGGGCCAGGTCATGGATGCGCTGGCTCATCGTGCGCACCTCGTCGCGGATCACGCCATGAAAGCGCTCGCGCGTGGCGGCGTCGATATCGTCGTAGTCGAGCATCTCGACCGCCGCCTGCAGGTTGCCGAGCGAGGCGCGGCTGCCTTCGGTGAGCGCGTGCAGCAGGTGATCGCGCTCGGACTCGTCGGCGAAGTCGCGTGTGATGTTGTCCAGCATCAGCACGAAGCCGTTCAGTGCCGTGGCCTCGCTGTCACTGGCGATCGCGCGCACGGGGGCCATTTGTACGCGCAGCAGCTGCCCGGCGCGCGTGCCCGTGATGAATTGTGCCGACGGGTGCGCCGCGCCGCGCTGCAGCCGTTGCTGCACCGATTCCAGCGCGTGCGCGACCAGCGCGCGGTCGAGCACGGCGTAGATCGAGCGGCCCAGGCCGATCAGCTCGGCGCCACCGGCCAGGGCCGGTGCACTCGAGAGCGACCGGAACTGCGTTCGCGCGCGGTTGTTGTAGAGCAGGATGCGACCGTCGAGGTTGCACACCACCACGCTCTGCGTCAGCTCGGCCATCAGTGCGGCCAGGCGGTTGCGCTCCTGTTCGACACCGCGGCTGGCTTGCTGCACCTGGGCGGCGATGTCGGCGCGCAGGGCGCTGCGCTGGCGCACGAGCTGGTTGATGACCTCGGCCAGCGCGCGCGTTTCGGCGCTGCCTTGCGGCGCGATGTCGCGCTGTGCGTCGGTGGCCAGCAGCACGCCAGCCTCTTCGGCCAGGCGCGCCGATGCCGCGACCCAGCGCAGGTACGCGGCGCGTGTCAGCGCGCCGAGTCCGCCCGACAGCAGCAGCCAGGCCAGCAGCAGCAGCGCGCCGCGGGGTTCGAGCATCGCCATCAACGCGGCGCGCTCGGCGGCGTCCAGCGTGGCGGCAAACAAGCCGCCGCCGACGAGAGCAGTCAGCGCAAGCACCACACCCGGCGCCAGTGCCGATACCAGTTCGCGCCGGTCGAACTTTCACCGTGCGGCCCCTGCAGCGCCACGCGCCAGCCGCGATGCGCACGACGGAATCTCCAGCGGCCGCCGCGGATCCGGCTCCGCCGGTCGGCGCGGGCCTGCAGGCCGCACGGCCGCGAGACGCGTCCGTTCCTCGGCCCGTCCATGCCGACAACGGTCGGCTTGAAGCCGCCCTTCGACCGCCTCGAGGGGGAGCGGCGCAGCCGCTACGGGGGTGGTTCATCCAGCAACTCGCGCACCTTGGCGGCCAACTCGCGGGTCGAGAAGGGCTTGGTCATGTAGGCGTTGGCGCCGAGCGCACTGCCCTTGGCCAGGTCGGTGTCGCGGCCCTTGGCGCTGAGCATCAGGATCTTCACGCCCGCCAGCGCGTCGTCGCCGCGCACCGCCTGGCAGATCTCGAAGCCACTGCGCCCCGGCATCATCACGTCGAGCAGCACCAGGTCGGGCCGCTCGCGGCGGATGGCTTCGAGCGCGGCGTCGCCGTCGCGCGCAACCGTCACGCGGTGGCCTTCGCGCTTCATCAGGAACTCGAGCGAGATGACGATGTTGGGCTCGTCGTCCGCGATGAGGATGTGCTGGGTCATGCCGTCGTCTCCTCGTGATGCCATGGCAGCTCGAAGCCGAAGCAGGCGCCCTTTCCGGGCTCGCTGCGCAGCCACATCCTGCCGCCGAAATGTTCGACGATCTGGCGGCTGATCGGCAGGCCCAGCCCGGTGCCCTGGGGCCGGTTGCCGCCGTCGCCGCCCTGGCGGAACTTCTCGAATACCAGTTGCTGCTGGCCGGCGGGCACGCCGGGGCCGTTGTCGCTGACTTCGATCGTCGCGCCGCGCGCATCGGCGCGCAACGCCACCTTCACCCGGCCATCGGCCATGGGCACGAATTTGGCGGCATTGGACAGCAGGTTCAGCAGCACCTGGAGCAGGCGGTCGCGGTCGGCGTGCAGCAATGGGACCGAATCGGGCTGCTCGACGTCGACCCGCGCGCCGCGTTCGCGAAAGGTCTCGCGCGTCGTCTGCACGGCGTGCTCCGATCAGCTCGCGCAGGTCGATCGCTTCGTTGCGCCAGTCGCCGTGACCGGATTCGATCTTGGCCATGTCGAGCACCTGGCTCACCAGTCGCGACAGACGCTCGGTCTCGGCCACGATCAGGGCCACGAACTGCTGGCGCTGCTCGCTGTCCATCTCGGGGTCGTCGCGCATCAATTCGGCAAAGGCGCGAATCGACGTCAGCGGCGTGCGCAATTCGTGCGTCACCGAGGACATGAAATCGTCCTTCAACTTGTCCACGCTCTCGAGTTGGCGGTTCAATGCGCGCACCTGCGAGGCCTCGTCGAGCAGGCGCAGCACGTCGTCGGGCGCGAGCGGCTCCTCGTCGACCACCGAGGCCACGACGGCACGCGCCGAGGCGCTGCCGATGGCGCCGGCGAGCTGGGTCTCGACGTACTGCACCAGTTGCGCGTCGGCAACGATGTGCTCGATGCGCCCGGCCCCGCTGCGCTCGGCGTAGTCGGCGAACATGCGTTGCGCGGCCGGGGCGCCGAGGAAGCGGCCGGCAACCTGCTGCAGTGCGGCCCGGCTGGCATGCCCGCGCCAGAACACCGGCGCGCCGCCGCCGCTGTTGGCCGGGCGCTGCAGCACATCGACGAACAGCAGCGCCTGTCCGGCCTCGCGCGCCGACGGCGCGCGCGCCAGCGAAACCGCGACGTACAAGCCGGTGTTGGCCAGCAGACTCCATAACAATGCGTGCGTCAGGCTGTCGAGCCCCGCCAGGCCGAACAACTGCTCGGGCCGCAGCAGGGTGATGCCGAACAGGCCCTCGGTCATGAACCGGGTCGACAGCCAGCCCGACTTGGCGATCGAAGGCAGCATCAGCGTGTAGGTCCACAACGCGAAGCCGGCGCTCAATCCGACCATCGCCCCGGCGCGCGTGCCGCCCTTCCAGAACATGCCGCCGAGCAGCGCCGGCGCGAACTGCGCCACGGCGGCGAAGCTGATGAGGCCGATGCTGACCAGCGCGTAGGCCTCGCCGGCAATGCGGAAGTACAGGTAGCCGAGCAGCAGCAGCACGATGATGACGACCCGGCGCACCGCCAGCGGCGTGCGGCTCAGGTCGCGTGCGTCGTCGCGCCCGCGCAGGCGCAGCAGCAGCGGCATCACGAGGTCGTTGCTGACCATCGTCGAGACGGCAATCGCTTCGACGATGATCATCCCGGTGGCCGCCGACAGGCCGCCAATGAAGGCCGCCAGCGCCAGCGCCGGTTGGCCCAGCGCCAGCGGCAGCGAGAGCACGAAGGTCTCCGGGTCGGCGCCGCCCGGGCCTGAATGCGCGAAGTGCAGCAGCCCACCGAGGGCGATCGGCAGCACGAACAGGTTGATCAGCAGCAGGTAGAGCGGAAAGGCCCAACTCGCGCGCTTGACATGCCGCTCATCGACGTTCTCGACCACCATGACCTGGAATTGCCGCGGCAGGAAGAGGACCGACAGCATCGCCAGCAAGGTCAGCGCGAACCACTGCCCGCCGGCGAAGCGGCTCTCGCCGCCGAGGCCGAGCAGGGGCTTCAGGTCGGCGCGGGCCGCGGCCTGCGCGAAGATCTCGCCCGGGCTGTCGAACAGGCCCCAGCAGACGAACACGCCGACCGCGATGAAGGCCAGCAACTTGACCACCGACTCGAGCGCGATCGCCGCCACCATGCCCTCGTGGCGCTCGCTGGTGTCGAGGTGCCGCGTGCCGAACGCAATCGTGAACCCGGCCAGCGCCAGTGCGAAGTACAGCGTGCTGTCGCGCCACCAGGGGCCGCTGGCGTGTGCGCTGTCGGCGCCGGCGGAAGTCAGCAGTGCATAGCCGCTGGCAATGGCCTTGAGCTGCAGCGCGACGTAGGGCAGGATGCCGACCAGCGCGATCAGCGTCACCAGCGCGGCCAGCGCGCGGCTCTTGCCGTAACGGCTGGCGATGAAGTCGGCGATCGAGGTGATGCGGTACTGGCGCGCGATGCGGATCATCTTGCGCAGCACCGGCCAGGCCAACAGCATCGCCAGCGTCGGTCCGAGGTAGATCGGCAGGAACCACAGTCCCGACGACGCCGCGCGGCCGACACTGCCGAAGTAGGTCCAGGCCGTGCAGTACACGCCCATCGACAGCGTGTAGACCCAGGCGTTGCCGATGACCGAGCGGCCGCTGCGCGCCCGGCCGTCGGCGAAAGTCGCCACGCCGAACAGCAGCAGCAGGTAGGCGAACGACGCAGCGAGGACCAGCGAGGCGGGGAGCATGACCTCAGTCCAGCGCCGGGCCGCCAAGGGTCACAAAGTGGCCCACTTCGTGGACCTCGGCGGACCGAGCGCCTATGGGCCACGAAGAAGCCCGTGCCGGTCCATGGGGCCGCGAACGAAGTGTGCTTGGGGTCGTCATCGTGTCAGTCGTCGCCGCGCGCCTCGACGATCCACGCCGCGACGCCGATCAACACTGCCCAGCCGATGAACACCGCCGCCGGCAACAACGGGATGCCGGCCACACTGACGCCGCGGTCCCACAGGGTCAGCAGCGGGAAGTTCAGCAGCAGCCAACCGGCGGCGAAGAGGGCCAGCAGGCGCTGGTTGCGCAGCGAGGTCGACATGCGGTTCGCGGCCTCCTAAACGCGTCGAGCCGAAAGCGCTGGCGCAGCAGCATGCGAAAGCGCTTGACGATGGCCAGTGCGGCCTTCAATTGCCCGCCGTCCATGGTGCTCAGCTCGGACGGGCGCACGTCGTTGTCGGCCGGCTGACCGGCCGCACGCTGGCGCAATTGATGGCGCAGCTTGAGACCCATCAAGTAATGCAGGGCCTCCTGCAGGTCGCGGCCGAGGACGGCGTCGAGGTGCCTGGTTTCGACCAGCCGGCGCAGGCGCTCGGCGGTGCCGCTCTCGCGTACCTGGTGCTTGAGGCTGAGGGCGCGCACGCCGTGCACGATCGGGAAGGTACCGAGCTTCTTCAGGTCCAGCGGCTGCTCGTCGCTGCGTGCCGTCAGCCGCGCCCACCACTTTTGCGGTGCATCGAACTGGTCGGCCGCCGCGGCAAAGCGCGCCAGGAACGCATCGCTGCCGACCAGGATGCGGTCGAGGTGTTCGCGCGCGGCCTGCAGCAATTGCGCGTCGCCGGCCACCGCTGTGGCGTCGAAGAAGATCGCCAGACGCAGCGGCCCCTCCGGGTCGGCGCCGTAGATCCACTCGCGCAGCGAGTCGCGAAACGTCGCCACGCTGCTGCGCCAGAGCGGGTTGGTGAGCATGATCTGGCCCGGGCAGGGCGGGTAGCCGAGCTCGGCCAGCGCGGCGTTGAAGCGCGTCGCGATGGCTCGCGATGTCGGGGTGCTGATAGCCGTCGCGCAGCAGCAGCGCGTTGTCCTGGTCGGTCTTGATCAGTTGCTCGCCGCGGCCCTCGCTGCCCATCACCAGCAGGCAACTGTTGGCGACGAGGTCGGCCGGCGCGACCAGGCTCCACAGGCGCGCGAACAGGCGCCGGTTGAGCTCGCCGACCAGGCGCGTGACGCGTTCGATCTTGATGCCGCCATCGTGCAACAGCGCCAGCATGGCGTCGATGCGTTCGGCGGCTGCCTTCAGCTCGGCCACCGAGCCGGCATCGTCGATCTGCAGCGCGATGATGTGCGAATGGTTGGCGACGAAGCTGACCAGGTCCAGCTGGCTGAGCAGGCCCAGCACCCCGGCGTCACCCGGGCCATCGCGCACCAGCAGCCGGTGCACGCGGTGGCGCACCATCAGCCACAGCGCCTCGAACAGCTCGGCATCGGGATGGATCTCGATCAGGTCGAACTGCGCCACCTCGCGCACGGCCAGCACGGCCGGCGGCACGTCGCGCAGCAGCGCATCGCGCAGATCGGTGGTGGTGAAGATCCCCAGGCGCGACGCACCGGCACGGTTGTCGCGCACCAGGGCATTGTTCACCCCATGCGCCGCCAGCTGGCGGCACACCGACACCAGGTCGAGTGCACCATCGACGATAGTGCGGCTTGCGCAAACAGGCATCGCGTACGCGCGCGGTCACCAGCGAGAGCATCTCGCGCTGGGCTTCCTGTCCGGGGGATTCCGGCATGGGGCGCTGCTCGATGAAGAAAAAGGGGCTGCCGGCAGTGTGCCAGCAGTCCCCTTGGTTCAGCTGAGGCGCGTCGGTGCGCTCAGTGCCCGCTCGCCCCCGCGGCGCCGATGCCGGTTTCCGAACGCACCTGCTGCGCCGGGAAGCCGGCGCGGTCTGCATTGCCGCGCGCGCTGCGGTCGAGCAGCGAGACCAGCCAGATCGTGATGAACGCGGCCGGGATCGAGAAGATGGCCGCCGAGTCGTACGGGAACCAGGCCGAGCCCGCCGGGTGGTGCATCACCGCTTCCCACACGCTGGCCGAGACGATGGTCAGTGTCACCGCGGCCGCCAGGCCGACGAAGCCGCCGGTCACCGCGCCCTTGGTCGTGCAGCCCTTCCACAACACCGACATGAACAGCACCGGGAAGTTGGCCGAGGCCGCGATCACGAAGGCCAGCATCACCATGTAGGCGACGTTTTCCTTCTCGAAGGCGATGCCCAGAACCACGGCGATGATGCCCAGCGCGACGGTGGTCATCTTGGAGACGCGCAGTTCCTGCGCCTGGTCGACACGGCCGTGGCGCCAGACCGAGGCGTACAGGTCGTGCGACACCGCCGACGCGCCCGACAGCGTCAGGCCGGCGACCACCGCCAGGATGGTGGCGAAGGCCACCGCCGAGATGAAGCCCAGGAACCAGTTGCCGCCCACCGCGCCGGCCAGGTGCACCGCTGCCATGTTGCCGCCGCCGACCAGACCCTTCGAGATCTCGCCGCCGACGAAGTAGTTGGCCGGATTGGGGATCAGGTTGGTGATCGCGCCGAAGCCGATGATGAAGGTCAGGATGTAGAAGTAGCCGATCCAGGTGGTGGCCCAGCCGACCGACTTGCGCGCTTCCTTGGCGTTGGGCACGGTGAAGAAGCGCATCAGGATGTGCGGCAGGCCGGCGGTGCCGAACATCAGCGCCATGCCGACCGAGATCGCCGAGACGGGGTCCTTGATCAGCGCTCCCGGGCCCATGATGGCGTCCTTCTTGGAGTGCACTTCGACCGCCTTGGTGAACATCGCCTCGGGCGAGAAGCCGAACTGGATCAGCACCATCAGCGCCATGAAGGTGGCGCCGCCGAGCAGCATGCAGGCCTTGATGATCTGCACCCAGGTGGTGGCGGTCATGCCGCCGAACAGCACGTAGATCATCATGATCGAGCCGACCAGGATCTCGGCGTACAGGTAGTCCATGCCGAACAGCAGCTTGATGAGCTGGCCCGCGCCGACCATCTGCGCGATCATGTAGAAGGCCACCACCACCAGCGAGCCGCTGGCGGCGAAGATGCGGATCGGCGTCTGGCTGAAGCGGTAGCCGGCCACGTCGGCAAAGGTGAACTTGCCCAGGTTGCGCAGCCGCTCGGCCATCAGGAAGGTGATGACGGGCCAGCCGACCAGCCAGCCGATCGAGAAGATCAGGCCGTCGAAGCCGTTGGCGAACACCAGGCCGGAGATGCCCAGGAAGGACGCTGCCGACATGTAGTCGCCGGCGATCGCCAGGCCGTTCTGGAAGCCGGTGATGCCGCCGCCGGCGGTGTAGAAATCGGCCGCGCTCTTGGTCTTGGCCGCCGCCCACTTGGTGATGAACAGCGTGTGCCGCCACGAAGACGCCGAACATGCCGATGGCCGTCCAGTTGGTGGCCTGCTTGGTGGCCTGGCCGAGATCGGCGCCGGCCGCGTAAGCGCCCACGCCCAGCGCCGTGACCGCGCACACGGCCAGGACCTTGGCCAGGACCATGGCGGTTTGCTTGTCGAAGCTCATTTCACGACCCCCTTCACGATCTGCTCGGTCAGTGAGTCGAACTCGCTGTTCGCGCGCCGGATGTAGACCCAGGTGATGATGATCGTGAAGACGATGACGGCAACACCGATCGGCATGCCCAGCGTGGTGACGCCGTTGCCGATCTTCTGCGCCAGCAGCGGCTTGTCGAAGGCGACCAGCAGGATGAAGCCGTAATAGGCCACCATCCCGGCCAGGGTCAGCCACCAACCGAGGCTGGTGCGCTTGGCCTTCAGCTCCTGGTACTTCGGGTGGCTGGCTATCTTGCTTGCCAGGTCAATTTCCATCGTTGTCTCCTGATGTGGCTCTTGCTATCTTGCGCCGGTCGCGCATCTTTGGGCAGGGCACTGACCCTGCCCTGACTCCAAACCAACACGGGCTGACAGCAAACTGATCCGAAGCTGACGGGCGGAGCCGGCCCGCGGCGCGCCGTAACCGCGCCGTACCCGGCCGCCGATCCGGGATCGGCGGCGCACTCATAATCGCTGGTTGCCCTTGCTGCCCGAAGGCCCAGACCCATGCCGCGCCAGACCAAGATCGTCGCCACCCTCGGCCCTGCGTCGTCGTCGCCCGAAGTCCTCGAACGCCTGATCGCCGCCGGGGTCGACGTGGTGCGGCTGAACTTCTCGCACGGCACGGCGCAAGACCACATCGAGCGCGCGGCGATGGTCCGCGCGGCGGCCGACAAGGTCGGTCGCTCGGTGGCCATCATGGCCGACTTGCAGGGCCCGAAGATCCGCGTCGGCAAGTTCGAGGGCGGCAAGACCGAGTTGACGCCCGGGCAGAAGTTCATCCTCGACGGTGCGCGTGTCGAGCCCGGCAACAACGCGGCCGTCGGCCTCGACTACAAGGAGTTGCCGCGCGACGTCAAGCCCGGTGACACGCTACTGCTCAACGACGGCCTGCTCGTGCTCGTCGTCGACGACGTGCGCGGCGATCAGGTCCACACCACGGTCAAGGTCGGTGGCGTGCTGTCGAACAACAAGGGCATCAACAAGCAGGGCGGCGGCCTGACCGCGCCGGCATTGACCGGCAAGGACATGGAAGACATCAAGACCGCGATGAGCTTCCAGTGCGAATACCTGGCGGTGAGCTTCCCCAAGAGCGCGACCGACATGGAAATGGCCCGCCAGCTGGCCAACGTGGCCGGGGAGCCGTGGCGCCACAAGCCCGGGCTGATCGCCAAGATCGAGCGCAGCGAAGCCATCCCGGTGCTCGAGAGCATCGTCAAGGCCAGCGACGGGATCATGGTCGCGCGCGGCGACCTGGCCATCGAGGTCGGCAACGCCAGCGTGCCGGCACTGCAAAAACGCATGATCAAGCTGGCGCGCTCGCTCGACAAGGTGACGATCACCGCGACGCAGATGATGGAGTCGATGATGGTCAACCCGGTGCCGACCCGGGCCGAGGTCAGCGACGTCGCCAACGCGGTGCTCGACGGTACCGACGCGGTGATGCTGAGCGCCGAGACGGCCGCCGGCAAGTACCCGGTGGAAACGGTCGAGACGATGGCGCAGATCTGCATCGAGGCCGAGCGCGCCGAGGAGGTGCGGCTGGACACCGACTTCAGCAACAAGCAATTCGGCCGCATCGACCAGACGATCGCGATGGGCGCACTGTTCACCGCCTACCACCTGGGCTGCAAGGCGGTGCTGGCATTGACCGAATCGGGTTCGACCGCGCTGTGGATGAGCCGCTACAACATCCACACCCCGATCTTCGGCCTGACCACGCAGGCCGTGACGCAGCGTCGCATGGCGCTGTACCGCAATGTGCGGCCGCTGCTGACGCCGAACCACGGCGACCGCGACAAATCGCTGGCGGCGGCCGAGCGGCTGCTCGTCGAGCGCGGCGTGTTGAAGCCGGGCGACACCTACGCGATCACCTGCGGCGAGCCGATGGGCCACCCAGGCGGCACCAACATGCTCAAGGTGTGCCGGGTCGCGTGAGCCGGCCGCTGCCTGTATTGAACCTGCTCTGCATTGATCGGCGTCTAACCGCCGCCGCCGGTGGGCGTGAGCGCGGTTCTAGAATCGGCTGAGTTCCACTCCCGTGTCCGGAGAATTGCACCATGCCACTCGTCTCGATGCGCCAACTGCTCGACCATGCCGCCGAAAACGGCTATGGCATCCCGGCCTTCAACGTCAACAACCTGGAGCAGGTGCAGGCCGTCATGTCCGCGGCGCAGGAGCTCGGCGCACCGGTCATCCTGCAGGCCAGCGCCGGGGCCCGCAAGTACGCCGGCGAGCCGTTCATCAAGCACCTGATCGAAGGCGCCCTCGAGGCCTACCCCGGCGTGCCGCTGGTGATGCACCAGGACCACGGGCAGAGCCCCGATGTCTGCCGCGGCGCGATCGACCTCGGCTTCTCGTCGGTGATGATGGACGGCAGCCTCGAGGCCGACGGCAAGTCGATCGCCAGCTACGACTACAACGTCGACGTGACCAAGAAGGTGGTCGAGATGGCGCACCGCGTCGGCGTCACCGTCGAGGGCGAACTCGGCTGCCTGGGCTCGCTGGAAACCATGCGTGGCGACAAGGAAGACGGCCACGGCACCGAAGCCACGATGACGCGCGAGCAACTGCTCACCGACCCGGAGCAGGCCGCCGACTTCGTCAAGCGCACCCAGCTCGATGCGCTGGCGATTGCCATCGGCACCAGCCACGGCGCCTACAAGTTCACGCGCAAGCCCACCGGCGACATCCTGGCCATCGACCGCATCAAGGCCATCAACCGCCGCATCCCGAACACGCACCTGGTGATGCACGGCAGCTCCAGCGTGCCGCAGGACCTGCTGGCCACGATCCGCCAATACGGCGGCGACATGAAGGAAACCTACGGCGTGCCGGTCGAGGAAATCCAGGAGGCCATCAAGCATGGCGTGCGCAAGATCAACATCGATACCGACATCCGCCTGGCGATGACGGCGGCGATCCGCAAGTACCTGTTCGAGAACCCGAGCAAGTTCGACCCGCGCGACTACCTCAAGCCCGCACGCGAGGCGGCCAAGGCGATCTGCCGCCAGCGTTACCAGCAATTCGGCTGCGAAGGCCAGGCCGCCAAGATCAAGCCGCAGAGCCTGAACAGCGTGGCCCAGCGCTACGCCAGCGGCGCACTGGCCCAGACCGTCGTCTGAGGCTGGCGCTGTGGCGGCGCCGCTGCAACCCACGCTGCACCCGGTGCCGCTGCTCGAGAGCGACTTGAAGTCGCTCCCGCTGCTCGCCAGGGGCAAGGTGCGCGACAACTACGCCGTCGGCGACGACCGCATGCTGATGGTCGCCAGCGACCGCCTGAGCGCCTTCGACGTCGTGATGGGCGAGCCGATCCCGGGCAAGGGCGAGTTGCTCACGCGCATGGCGTTGTTCTGGTTCGCCCGCCTGGGACATGTCGTGCCGAATCACCTGACGGGTGCCGACCCCGAAAGCGTCGTCGCCGCCGACGAGCGCGCGCAGATCCGCGGCCGCGCCATGCTCGTCAAGCGCTTGCGGCCGCTACCGGTCGAGGCGGTGGTTCGTGGTTACCTGGCCGGCAGCGGCTGGAAGGAGTACCAGGCCAATGGTCGGGTTTGCGGCGTGAGCTTGCCGCCGGGCCTGAAGAACGCCAGCCGCCTGCCCGAGCCGATCTTCACGCCGGCGACCAAGGCCGCGATGGGCGAGCACGACGAGAACATCGCGTTCGAGCGCATGGAGCAGATCGTCGGCAGCGAACTCGCCCACCGCGTGCGCGAGGTCTCGATCCGGCTGTACCGCGAGGCGGCTGCGTTCGCACTCGGCAAGGGCATCATCATTGCCGACACCAAGTTCGAGTTCGGCCTCGATGCCGCGGGCACGCTGACGCTGATGGACGAGATCCTGACCCCCGATTCGTCGCGCTACTGGCCACTCGAGAGCTACCACGAGGGCGAGAACCCGCCGAGCTTCGACAAGCAGTTCGTGCGCGATTGGCTGGAGGGCGTGCGCATCGACGGCGGGCCATGGAACAAGCGCGCGCCCGCGCCGGCGCTGCCCGCGCAGGTGATCGAGAAGACCGCGGCCAAGTACCGCGAAGCCTTGGCGCGCCTGACGACTTGAAGTGATGGCTGCGCCCAAGTCGCGCCTGCTGACCAAGCTCGACGCTGCCATCGCGGCGGCGCCCAATCCGATCGAGGCCAAGTGCCTGCAGGCCGAGCGCGCCGCGCTGTTGGCGCGACAGGGTCAGCTCGAAGCGGCCAAGGCGGTGATCGATGACCTCGGCGCGCAACTGGCCTGGCAACCCAACACCCCGCTGCGTGCCTGGCTGGCCCTGGCCGAGGGCCTGCACGGCTACTACAGCGCACTCGGCCGCGGCGCGCAGACGAACATCGAACAGGCCTACACGCTGACCCAGGGCGTGGCCGCGCTCCATCGTTTGCATGGCCTGGCCGCGGCCTGGTTGGCCAACATGGCCTTCGCCAACGACGACATGGCACGCATGGCCTCGCTGGTGCGCGAGGCGCTGGCCGACACCACGCCCGAGCACCACGGCGCGCGTGCCCGCGCCACGCTGGTCGCCGCCTATGCGTATCACTTCGCGGCCGACCATCCGCGCGCGATGCCCTGGTACGAAGCCTCGCGCCGCCACGCCATTGCCGAAGGCGACGAAACCCACGTTTCGGCGCTGATGCACAACCAGGCCTGGATGCGGGCCAGCCAGGCCCGGCTGGCCCTTTTGTTCGACGCCAATGGCAGCGACGCCGCGCACGGCCACACGCTCGGCCATGCCCTGCTGGGCGCCGAATCGATCGGCCACTACGACGCCGGGGTCGGCACCGCGTCGCTCGGTTCGCTGGTGCCGATGCTGCGCGCGCAGGTGCTCACCGCGCAGGGCCGTTGGGCCGAGGCGCTGGCCTTGTTCGATGCGCATTTCGACGCCGCCCTGACCGACGGCCTGACGCGCCTGGCCCCGTGCCTGCTGGCCGATCGCGCCTGGTGCGAATGGCATCAGGAGCGCGCCGCCAAGGCCCGCGTGCTCGCGGCGGCCGCCGAGCAGGCGCTGGCGCAGGCCTGCGACACCGACGATCGCGCGATGGCCACCGCCCGGCTGGCGCAAGTGGCCGCCGCGCTCGGCGACGCCGCGGCAGCCCAGCGCCATCGCCAAGCGGCGCAGACGCACTACGCCGCGCACCGCGAACAGCAGCAGCGCATCGTGGGGTTGCTCGATCAGGCGCTCACCGGACTCGACCCGGCGCGGGTCTAACCCTCTTCTTACTGCGTTGGCCCGCCGGGGCGGGACGCCGCAATGCAAGGCAAAGCAGTCAGCGCCTCACGAACCCGTCGCAGGCGACGTCAGAACAGCGCCATGCTCAACTTGCGCCGGTACTGATCGACGATGGGGTCGGTGCCGGCCGCTGGTGCCGATCTGCCGGTGAGCTCGAGCGCGCCCTTGGCCGCCTCGGCCGCCGGTTTGGGCGCCGGCTTGCTCATCACGGTCAGGATCGCGACATACGTCTTGCGCGCCGCCTCCTGGTTCCAGGCCTTGTCGCGCATCACGATCTCGAGCAGCTCGTCCATCGCCTGGGTGAAGCGGCCGGCGGCAAAGTGGCTTTGTGCCAGCTCGAAGCGGGCCTCGAAGTCGCGCTTGTTGGCGGCAATCGCGCTGGCCAAGGATTCGGCGCTGCGCGCGCCGGCGGCGGCGCGGTGCGCGGCCAGCCAGCGGCCGAGGGCGTCGATGCGTGCATCGCCCAGCGCCTTGCTCGCCACCGGCGCGTAGGCCTGCTCGGCCTGCGGCAGCTGGCCGCATTCGAGCAGCAGCTTGACGTAGTCGTAGCGTGCCACCTCGTTGGCCGGGTCGATGGCCACGGCCTGCTGCAGCCGGGCCAACGCCGATTCGGTGTCGCCCTCGGCGATCAGGGCCTCGGCTTCGTCGATCTCGGCCTCGGCCTCGAGCTCACCGGTGCTGGGCACATGCTTGTCGAGGAAGGCGCGCACCTGCGCCTCGGGCAGCGCGCCGACGAAACCGTCCACCGGCTGGCCGCCGGCAAACAGCACGCAGAACGGAATCGAGCGCACGCCGAAGGCCTGGCTCAACTGGGAGGCGATCTCGGGCTGCTCGTCGCTGTTCAGCTTGGCCAGCTTGAAGCGCCCGGCGTAGGCGACCTCGAGCTTCTCCAGCACCGGCCCGAGTTGCTTGCACGGGCCGCACCAGGGGGCCCAGATGTCGAGCAGCACCGGCTGGTGCTGCGAGGCCTTGATGAGGTCGGCCTCGAAGTTGGCGATCGTGATGTCGTGCATATATGGGATGGAAGTTTGGGAGCGCCGCCTACAATTCAAGGCTTCCTGCAGCATGAACCCGGAGCGAGCGCTTGTCTGAGCCCAGCCCCCTGGTCGGCGTGGTGATGGGTTCGGCCAGCGATTGGCAAACCCTGCAGCACGCGGCCGCCATTCTCGCCGAGTTCGGCGTGGCCCATGAGTGCCGGGTCATCTCGGCGCACCGCATGCCCGACGACCTGTTCGCCTATGCCAGCCAGGCGCGCGGCCGCGGCCTGGCCGCGATCATCGCCGGTGCCGGCGGCGCGGCCCACCTGCCGGGCATGCTGGCGGCCAAGACCAGCCTGCCCGTGCTCGGTGTGCCGGTGGCTTCCAAGCACCTGAGCGGCGTCGACTCGCTGTACTCGATCGTGCAGATGCCCAGGGGGGTGCCGGTGGCCACCTTCGCCATCGGCGAGGCGGGCGCGGCCAACGCCGCGCTGTTCGCGGTGGCGCTGTTGGCGCGCGAGGATGCAGCATTGCTGGCCAAGCTGGACGCCTATCGCACGCGCCAGACCGAGGCCGCGCGCGACATGACTCAACAATTGAAATGAGGCCCCCAAGCTCACTGCGTTCGCGGCCCCCCGGGGGGCGCTCGGGGCCCTTCGGGCGGCCGTGCGGGCCCCGAGATGAAAACGATCCTCCCCGGCAGCCACGGCGCCGACGGCCGCCCGGCCACGCTGGGCGTGATGGGCGGCGGCCAGCTCGGCCGCATGTTCGTGCAGGCGGCGCAATCCATGGGCTACTTCACGGCCGTGCTCGACCCCGACCCGACCAGCCCGGCCGGCCTGGTTGCGCATTACCACGTCGAGGCCGATTACCTCGGTGAGCCGGGCCTGGCGCAATTGATGCAACGCAGCTCGGCGATCACCACCGAGTTCGAGAACGTGCCGGCCTCGGCGCTGTACACGCTCGGCGCGCACCGGCCGGTCGCGCCGTCGGCGGAAAGCGTGGCCCTGTGCCAGGACCGCGCGGTCGAGAAACAGCAGTTCATTGCCAACGGCGTGCCTTGCGCGCCGTTCGCGCTGATCGAAAACGCCGCGCAGCTCGACGCGGCGCCGGCATCGCTGCTGCCGGGCATCCTGAAGACGGCGCGCATGGGCTACGACGGCAAGGGCCAGGCGCAGGTCGGCGACCGCGCAGCGCTGGCCGCCGCGTGGGCTGCAATGCAGCGCGTGCCCTGCGTGCTCGAGCAGCGGCTGGCGCTGGCGCACGAACTCAGCGTCATCGTGGCCCGCGGTGCCGACGGCGCCTGCGTGCACCTGCCGGTGCAGCAGAACCTGCACCGCGCCGGCATCCTGGCCGTCACGCAGGTGCCTGCGCCCGATGTCGGGCCGGCCCTGCAGCAGCAGGCCATCGCCGCGGCGACCAAGCTCGCCGAGGCGATGCGCTACATCGGCGTGCTCTGCGTCGAATTCTTCGTTCTCGAGGACGGCACGCTGGTGGCCAACGAAATGGCGCCGCGGCCGCACAACTCGGGCCATTACAGCCTCGACGCCTGCGACGTCTCGCAGTTCGAATTGCAGGTGCGCTGCCTCGCCGGATTGCCGCTGGTCGAGCCGCGGCTGCATTCGCCGGCCGTGATGCTCAACCTGCTCGGCGACTTGTGGTTCACCGCCGAGGGCGCCGGCGGCGGCGAACGCACACCGCCGTGGGCCGAGGTGCTGGCGCTGCCCGGCACGCACCTGCACCTGTACGGCAAGGCGAGCCCCCGGCGCGGCCGCAAGATGGGGCACCTGACGATCACCGCGGCCGATGCCGCCGGCGCGCGCCGCGTGGCCCAGCAGGCCGCACAGATGCTCGGCCTGCCGTTGTTCTGACACGGCATGTTGCTGAACGGTGCAGACCCGCAGGCCGTCGAGCAGGCGGCCGACTTGCTGGCCGCCGGCGCGCTGGTGGCCTTCCCGACCGAAACCGTCTACGGCCTCGGCGCGCGCGCCGACGACGATGCCGCGGTGGCAGGATCTTCGCCGCCAAGGGCCGGCCCGCCGACCACCCGCTGATCGTGCACGTCAGCGATGCCGTCCAGGCGCGCCAATTCGCCGCCCACTGGCCGCCGCTGGCCGAACGGCTGGCCCAGGCCTTCTGGCCCGGCCCGCTGACGCTGATCGTGCCGCGCCGGCCTGGCCTGGGCGGCGCCGCCGCCGGCGGGCAGGGCACGATCGGCCTGCGCTGCCCGGGCCACGCGCTGGCGCACGCCTTGTTGCTGGCTGCGGCGCGGCGCGGCGTGCCCGGTGTGGCTGCGCCGAGCGCGAACCGTTTCGGCCGCGTCAGCCCGACCACGGCGGCACATGTGCAAAGCGAATTCGCCGACACGGCGCCAGCGCTCGCCGTGCTCGACGGCGGGCCGTGCGCCGTGGGCATCGAGTCGGCGATCGTCGATTGCTCGCGCGAGCGTGCCGGTGCTGCTGCGCCCGGGCAGCCTGTCCCGCGAGGCATTGGCCGCGGCGGCCGGCGCACCGCTGGCCGACCGCGATGCCGACGCGCCGCGTGCCTCGGGCACGCTGGCCGCGCACTACGCGCCGCATGCCAGCGTGCGCCTGATGCCACGCGCGGCGCTGCAGGGCGCCATTGCGCTATGGGCCGACGCGCAGGCCGCGGCAGCACCGGCCAAGCCGAGCGCGGCGGCTGGGCCGAGGCTGGCGGTATATTCCCGCACCGTGCGCGTGCCGCCGGCCGCTGGTCTGGTGCAACGCACGATGCCCGACGCGCCGCGCGCAGCGGCCTACGAATTGTTTGCGGTGTTGCGGGAACTCGATGCGCTCGGGGTGGCACTGATCTGGGTCGAGCAGCCCCCCGCCGGGGCCGACTGGGACGGCGTGCGCGACCGCCTGCAGCGCGCGGCGGCGGCCTCGTTCGGGGCCGGTTTTTGACCGATTGATCGTTGGTGTTGGAGATGGCATGAGTTTCAAGTTACTGGCCCGCCTGGGCGCGCACCCCTGGTGCCGGACCGCGGCTTTGGCGGGCGCCGTGCTGCTGGCGTCGTGCGGCGGCGGCACCCAGATCGAGCCGTTCATACCGACCCGGGTGCTGGTCTTCGGTGACGAGCTGAGCACGATCGAAACCGACGGCCGCAAGTACAGCATCAACGCGTTCAAGCAGATCACCCTGCCCGATGGCACGGTCGTCGACGACCCGACCACGCTCGACTGCACGCGCAACCCGATCTGGGTGCAGACCGTGGCCACCAGCTTCGGGCTGGCACTTCGACCGCTGCCTGGGCGCAGCCACCGTGGCCGCGGGCCAGGTGCTGGCGCGTCCGGCCCGTCCAGGAACCGCAGAAGGCAAGGTGGCCGATTTCGCGGTGCAGATCGCCGCAGTGCAGGGCGACGCGCTGGGCGAGAAGGATCTGGCGCTGGTGATGTTCGGACACAACGACATCCTCGAGCTGTATGGCATGTACCCCACGGTCGGCCGCGATGCGCTGCTGGGCGAGGCGCGCACGCGTGGCGCGGCGCTGGGGACGCTGGTCAACCAGCTCGCGCAAGAGCGGCCCGGCCGTGGTCGTGATCACCACGCCGGACATCGGCTTTTCGCCGTTCGCGATTGCACAGAACACGGACACCGGCGACGCGACGCGCTCGACGCTGATCCACGATCTGGTCGAGGCGTTCAACAACCGGATGAGCGTCACGCTGATCAACGACGGCCACCTGATCGGCCTGGCCTACGGCGACATCGACCTGCAGAACGTCGTCAAGAACCCGGCCGCCTATGGCCTGGCCAACGTGACCGCTGCGGCCTGCCTGGACACGGCGCCGCTGCCGGACTGCAACACGGCGACGCTGGTCCCCGCCACGCCCACCGAAGCCGCCGCCACGGCCAACACCTGGCTTTGGGCCGACAAGCTGCTTCCGACACCCGCATTCCAGGCCCGACTGGCGTACTTGGCGTCGAACCGCGCCCACAGCAATCCGTTCTGAGGGACGGCTCGCGCGTCAAGGCTGCCAAGGCGTCGTCCGCACGGGCATTCCGGCGGCTTGGCAGCGGGGCGCGTTGCTTGATCCGAAGCAAGGCGACGCGGCCAGTGCAGCCGTATCGCAACTGGGTGGGTTAACCCGGCTCGGGCCGGCGCGCTGGCAACCGTATAGTGACCGGTGAATTGGCGCGCACGAGGTCCGATCGTGCGGCGCCAACCCACTCAAATACCAAGGAGCACACCATGGCCACTCGGCGTCAATGGCATTTGTCAGCCCTCTCAGCGATCGTTGGCGCGGCCTTGCTTGCCGCTTGCGGCGGCGGCGGGGACGACAAGGAACTCAATGTCAGCAAGGTGGTCTCGTTCGGTGACAGCCTGTCCGACCTTGGCACCTACACGCCGGCGACGTCGATCACGAGGGCACCGGGGCGCCGCCCTTCTTCGGCGGCAAGTTCACGACCAACACGTCACACGGGCTACACGCGCCGCCGAGCAACACCAACAATGCCGACATCTGGGTCGAGTGGGTCGCGGCGCAGGTCGGTGTCGCCGATCACGCAGGCCGAGGCTCGGCTTCGCCACCACGCGCGTGCCCTGCCCGGCAGCGGCCAGCCGGCCTGGCGCAGAGCTGCACCGGCTACGGCCAAGGCGGCTCGCGCGTCACCAACCCCAATGGCATGGAAGACGCAGCAAGGCGCGCTGACCGATCCGCTGCAGTCGACCCAGGTCGCCGCGCACCTGGCGCGTTTCGGCGGCTTCGGCGGCACGACATCGTCTTCGCCTGGACCGGCGGCAACGACTTCCTGGTGCAGATGCCGACGATCGTCAGCCAGTGGCCGATCACGCCGACCACTGCAGTGGCCAACATGCAGACCGCCGGCACCGAACTGGCCACGCTGGTCAAGAACCAGATCGTGGCCAAGGGCGCGACGCGCGTGGCTGTCATGACCTTGCCGGATCCGGCGGCACCCCGACTACGCAGCATCGCTGCCCGCAGCCGGACCAAGGCGTTCCTGACGCAGATGACCGGCCGCGTTCAACAGCGCGCTGCTCACGGGCCTGAGCGGGTCGAGCGTGCAGATCATCGATGCCGCGCGCCTGCTTTGCCGACGTCGTCGCGCAGCCGTCGGCGTACGGCTTCGCCAATGTCACCAGCCACGGCCTGCGATCGCGGCGAAGATCGCGGCCATCACCGGCGGCCGAGTCACCGATGGCTCGGCGTTGTTCTGCAATGCCGCGCCGGCGGCGCGTTCACGGCAGCGGGTTGCCCAACCTGAATTCGCATCACGCACGGGCGCGAGATGCCAGCGACCTGGTTCTTTGCCGACGGCGTGCACCCGACGACCGGCGGCGCACAAGACATTCGGCGACTTACGTGATCAGCCAGATCAAGGCGTTCGGCTGGGTCCCGCCGAACCTGTGATCGGCTGAGCCACATCCAGCCAAGGGCCGGCGCCTCGCGCCGGCCCTTTTTCTTTCACGCCCGCCACGACAGCCAGACCTTCATCGCCAGGATCGACGAGGCCAGCACCAGCGTGATGGCGTTGGCGGCGACGACGGCCCAGGCGCCGATCTGCACGCCCCAGGCCAGCCACAGCGCGGTGCCGAGCGTGAACACGCCGTACATCGCGGTCGAGATGCCCGCCACATTGCGCGTGCGCAATGTCAACCAGGCCTGCGGCAGGAACGACAAGGTGGTCAGGCTGGCCGCGGCGTAGCCGGTCCACTCGATGATGGCATCGGCCGCCATCAGCGTGCGCTCTCGCGGCTGGGTTCGGCCGGCCTCGTCATGCGCGGCGCGCCGTCGTCGATGGTCCATTGCACCAGTGCGTCGAGCGCCGGCTTGGCGGCGTTGGCGTTGGGGTGGTTGACGATGGCCACCAGCACGTAGCGTTTGCCGCTGCTGCCGAGCACGTAGCCGGCCACGCCCGCGACGCCGCGCAGCGAGCCGGTCTTCAGGTGCGCCATGCCGGCGCGCGACTGGGCCTCGCGCAGCGTGCCGTCCAGGCCGTTCACCGGCAGCGAGGCCATCAGCTCGGGCATCACCGGGCCGGCCCAGGCGGCCTGCAGTGCGCGCGCGAGCAAGGCGGCCGAGACGCGCGTGTCGCGCGACAGGCCCGAGCCGTTGTCGATCACCACGCCGTCGAGCGATGCGCCCAGCCGCAGCTGCATCCATTCGCGCAGCACCTCGCGCGCGGCCTCGGGCGTCGCGCGCGTGGTGCCCGGGCGCTGCAGTGCCAGCGTCAGCAGCAGTTGCTGGGCCATCACGTTGTTGCTGTACTTGTTGATGTCGCGCACCACCTCGGCCAACGGCGGCGAGGCGATCTCGAAGCTCGGCTTGACGCCCTCGGGCGCCGGGCCTTCGCGCACGCTGCCGGTGAGGCGCCCGCCCGCGCCGTGCCACAGCGTGGACAGCAGGCGCGCCGCGTACAGCCGGGCGTCGGGGTAGGCCAGCGGCCAGGTTCGCTCGCCGCAGGCCAGCGGGTAGCTGCCGGCAAAGCGCATGCGTTCGGTGTCGCCCGGCGTGGCCTTCAATGCGGCGCGCCAGTCGTTGCACGGGCCGCCGGCCAGCGGCAGCGTGGCGTCGACCTGCAAGCCTTGCAGGGCGGGTTCGGCCGACACCCGCGCCACGCCCGCCGCCGCGTCGGGCGTGAAGGTGTAGAGCACCGCATTCAGGTTCAGCAGCAGCGCCTGCGGCCGCGCGTTGTAGGGCCGCAGCGGCTCGTTGTCGAACTCGGCGGTCGAAATCTCGGGCACCGCGAAGGCGCTCTGGTCGAGCACGATGTCGCCGCGGATTTCGGCGATGCCCATCTGGCGCAGCCGCTGCACCAGCAGCCACAGCCGCTCGAGCGTCAGCTTGGGGTCGCCGCGGCCCTGCAGGTGCAGGTTGCCTTCGAGCACGCCGTCCTGCACCCGGCCGGCCAGCCACACCGGCGTCTGCCAGGTGAAGCTCGGGCCGAGCTGGTCGAGCGCGGCGTAGGTCGTCAGCAGTTTGGCCAGCGACGCCGGGTTGACCGGCTTTTGCGCATTCAGCGCCAGCCGCGGCGTCGTGCTGCCGGCCTCCTGCACCAGCACCGCGACGGCGTCGGGCGGCACGCCTTCGCGGCGCAAGACGCGCTCGACCGCCGGCGGCAGCCCGCGCGCGTCCGCAGCGTCGCACGGCGGCGCCGACAGCAGGGCCCCGAGGCCGACGATCAGCAGTGACAGGCGCATCCACATCGCCGCCATGATCGCATGCAGAGCAGCGTCATACACTGGCTGCATGAGTTCCGCCACGCCGCTCGCCAGCCCGCATTCGCCGCGGCTGTTGGCGCTGGATACCGCCACCGAACGCCTGGCCGTGGCGGTGGTCGACGGCGATCGGCAATGGGTCGCCGACGAGGCCGGCGGGCCGCTGGCCTCGCAGCGCCTGCTGCCGCTGGTCTTTGCGCTGCTCGAACGCGCGGGCCTCGCGCTTGGCGACCTCGACGCGATCGCCTTCGGCCGCGGGCCGGGCGCGTTCACGGGCCTGCGCACGGCCTGCTCGGTGGCCCAGGGCCTGGCCCTCGGCGCCGCGTTGCCGGTGCTGGCCATCGACAGCCTGGCATTGCTGGCCGAAGACGCGTTCGCGGCGCATGGCGCGACCGATGTCTGGGTCGCGATGGACGCGCGCATGGACGAGGTCTATGCCGCGGCCTACCGCCGCGACGGCGCGCACTGGGCCACCGTGCAGGCGCCGGCGCTGTGGCCGCTGGCGGCGCTCGACGCTGCCTGGCAGCGCGACCCGCCCGCCTGCGTCGCCGGCACGGCGCTCGACCGCGTTCGGGCCGCGCCTGCCCTGCGCGGCGGCGCTGCAGCTGCCGACGCCGCACGACCGCGCCGCGGCGCTGGCGCGCCTGGCCCGCGCGGCCTGGCAACGCGGCGAAGCGGTCGACGCCGCGCTGGCGCTGCCGCTGTACCTGCGCGACAAGGTGGCGCTGACGACGGCCGAGCGCGACGTCGCGAAGGCCGCGAAGGCCGCGGCCGCCGGTGTCGCATGAACGAACGGCCGCGCCCAAGGCAAGTCCTGCGGCGCGAAGCGCGCGGGGGCGCCCATGAGCGCCGTGCTGCGTGCGCAAGGCGGGCTGCGCCGCGAGGCGATGACCGTCGCCGATCTCGACGCCGTGCTGGCCATCGAGGACAGCGTCTACGAGTTTCCCTGGACGCGTGGCAACTTCATCGACTCGCTGGCCGCCGGCTACAGCGCGCACACCCTGCGCGCGGCCGACGGTGCGCTGTGTGCCTATTGCGTCGCGATGGCCGGCGTGCAGGAGATGCACCTGCTCAACCTGACCGTGGCGCCGAGCCGGCAGCATGGCGGCCTGGCGCGCGGCCTGCTCGACGCACTGGTGGCGCAATGCCGCGCCGACGGCGCGCTGTGGCTCTGGCTCGAGGTGCGCGAGAGCAACCGGCGCGCGCGCGAGGTCTATCGCCGCTATGGATTCACGCAGGTCGGCTGGCGCCGCGGCTACTACCCTGCCGCGGCCGGCCGGCGCGAGGACGCCTGCGTGATGCGGCTGCCGCTCACCGAGGGCCGCGATGCGCTGGAGTGAACGCCAGCGCGCGATGCTGAGGGCGATGGGCATCCGGCTGTTCGGGCCGGAGGCGGCGCCGCCGCCGCAAGCGTCGACGGCGCCCGCACGGCCCCGCATGCGCCGCCGCCGTCCGTCACGGCGCCCCGCGTGCCCGCGACGCCGCCGCGTGTGGCAGCGCCGGCAGCCGACCGCTCCGCGCTCGCGCCGGCGACGCCCTCCGGGCCCGTCGAAAGAAGACCGTGCGCAGAGCATGCCGGCTTCGACGGGCTCGGCCCGAACGCCTGCGCTCGTCCAAGAGATCGCCACGCTCGACTGGGCCGCATTGCGCGAGGCCGTGGCCTCGTGCCGCGCCTGCGCGCTGTGCGAATCGCGCCAGCAGACCGTCTTCGGCGTCGGCCACCCGCGTGCGCACTGGATGATCGTCGGCGAAGCGCCCGGCGAGCAGGAAGACCGCCAGGGCGAGCCCTTCGTCGGCCTCGCCGGGCAGTTGCTCGACAACATGCTGCACGCGATCGGCCTGACGCGCGCCGAGGCGCCGCCCGAGCGACAGGTCTACATCGCCAACACCCTCAAGTGCCGGCCGCCGAAGAACCGCAACCCCGAGCCGGCCGAGACCGCGACCTGCGCGCCGTTCCTCGAACGCCAGATCGCGCTGGTGCAGCCGCGCATCATCCTGGCCATGGGCCGCTTCGCGGCGCAGGCGCTGCTGGCCAGCACCGAGCCGCTGGGCAAGCTGCGCGGCCGCGCACATGCCTGGCGCGGCGTGCCGGTGATCGTGACCTACCACCCGGCGTACCTGCTGCGCACGCCGGCCGACAAGGCCCGCGCCTGGGAAGACCTGTGCCTGGCGGCAACGCTCGTGGAGCCAGGTTGACACGATGACGGCCAGTGCACGCGCGGCGCAGGTGCGCCTGGCCACCGCGCTGATCTTCATCACCCCGGCGATGTGGAGCGTGAACTACCTGGTCGCGCGCTGGGCGATCGGCGAGATCGCGCCGCACATGCTGGCGCTGGGGCGCTGGTGCGTGGCGGTGCTGATCCTCGGCCCGTTCTGCTGGCGCGAACTGGTGGCCAAGCGGCACCTGATCCGCGCCGAGGCCGGGCAGTTCATCGTGCTCGGCGCACTCGGGATGTGGGTCTGCGGCGCCTTCGTCTACATCGGCGGGCGCAGCACGCTGGCCGTCAACATCGGCCTGATCTATGCCGCCTCGCCGGTGCTGATCGCGCTGGCCTCGGCCTGGTGGCTGCGCGAGGCGTTCGGCTTGAAGCAGGCGTTCGGCGTGCTGCTGGCCGTGATCGGCGTCGTGCACATCCTGTTCAAGGGCGAGTGGGCCGCGGCCCTGCACCTGGGCGTCAACCCGGGCGACCTGTGGGTCGCCGTCGCGGTGCTGTGCTGGACCGCCTACTCGTTGCTGTTGCGCGCCTGGCCGTCGGCGTTCGGCACGCTGGCGCGCCTGACCTTGACCGCCTGCGGCGGCGTGCTGGTGCTGCTGCCGTTCACGTTGTGGGAGGCGCTGTACTGGCTGCCTTCGACGGCTGTCGTGGCAAAGCGCCGGCCTGGTGCTCGCCGCGGCGCTGCTGCCCGGTGCCGGTGCCTACGGCGCCTATTCGTTCATGCAGCGCGTGCTCGGTGCGGCGCGCGTGGGCGTGGTGCTCTACCTCGGGCCGCTGTACAGCGCGGTCATCGCGTGGGCCGTGCTCGGCGAGCGCGTCGAGTGGTTCCACCTGGTGGGGGCGCTGCTGATCCTGCCCGGCATCTGGCTGTCGACGCGCCGTTGACGCGCCGGCGACCGCGCGTATATTGGCCGCATGAACGAGCGTGCCGAGCGAGCACCTGGCGCGGCTTCCGGCCGCAGGAGAGCGAACATGAGACTGACGCCCGAGCAACGCGCGGCCTTCGACCGCGACGGCTACCTGTTCTTCCCCGCCCTGTTCAGCGGCCGGGAAATGCAGTCCATGCTCGATGCCGTACCCGCGCTGTACGGCCGGCGCGAGCCGTACAACGTGCGCGAGAAGGACTCCGACGCCGTGCGCACCAACTTCGCCGCGCACCTGGTCAGCGAACCCTTCGCCCGCCTGGCGCGCCACCCGCGCATGGTCGAGCCGGTGCAGGACTTGCTCGGCGAAGCGCTGTACATGCACCAGTTCAAGATCAACGGCAAGATGGCCTTCGAGGGCGATGTCTGGCAATGGCACCAGGACTACGGCACCTGGAAGAACGACGACCTGATGCCCACCGAGCGGGCCATGAACGTGGCCATCTTCCTCGACGACGTGAACGAGTTCAACGGCCCGCTGATGTTCATCCCGGGCAGCCACAAGAAGGGCGTGATCGATGCCAGGCACGACCTGACGACGACGAGTTATCCGCTGTGGACGGTCGACAACGAGCTGATTGCGCAGCTGGTGCAGCGCGCGGGTGGCAAGAACGGCGGCATCGTCAGCCCCAAGGGGCCGGCCGGTTCGATGATCCTGTTCCACTCCTGCCTGGTCCATGCCTCGACCAGCAACCTGTCGCCGTGGAACCGGGTCAGCGTCTACCTCAGCCTGTGCGCGGTCAGCAACCACATCCGCCGCTTCAAGCGGCCCGAGTACATCGCCCACCGCGACTTCACGCCCATCGAGTGCCTGCCTGACGACTGCCTGCTGGTCGACTACCCGGTCGATCTGCCCTGGAAGAGCGGCATGCCGGCGAGCGCGCTCGTCACGTCGAGCGAATTGAACGCCGACGCCAAGCAGGCTGCGTGACGTTGGACTTCAGGCGGGCGGCGCCTGGCACTGGTTTGTCGTCGGCCGCCCTTGCGGTCGGATCTGCGCGTCGCGGCAGGCGGTACCCGGCAGGGGCTCATGCTGGAGCGGTCGGCGCTTTGCGCCGACTTCGCTGCGGTGCTCGGCCTGGGGTCGCGCCGCACAACTCGCTACGTTCGCTGCGCTCACTGCGCTCGGACAGGTGCGGCGAGTCAGATCACGAAGCGCGCTGCGCGCGCCGACCCCAGCCCTGTGCTCCTCGCCGCCCCACAAATCGCCCCTGCCGGGTACCGCCTGCCGCGAAGGCCAGCATAGGTGGTCTTCCATCGCACACCACCGTAGGTTCCGCAAAGGCGCGCCCGGGCAGGTGGCAGCGCGCCTGCGGGGCGCCGAGGAGCACAGGTCTTGTGGCCCGCGCGCGCAGCGCGCCTCGTGATCTGACTTGTCGCACCCTGTCTGAGCGTAGCGAACGCAGTGAGCGCAGCGAGTTGTGCGACGGGCCACAAGGCCGAGCACCGCAGGGCAGTCGGTGCGCAGCACCGACCGCTTCGCCGAAGCGCTGCCGCCTGCCCGGGCGCGACTTTGCCGCGCTACAGTCGGCAAGGCCAATGTTGAGTAGAGCGGAGCCACTGAAATGAGTCTGTACAGCAAACTTCAGCAACGCCAAGCCGATGGCAAGCCGATTCGCATCGGCCTCATCGGCGCCGGCAAGTTCGGCTCGATGTACCTGGCGCAGGTTCCGCGCACGCCGGGCGTGCATCTGGTCGGCATTGCCGATCTGTCGCCCGCTGCGGCACGGACCAACCTCGAGCGTGTCGGCTGGGCGCCGCAGCGCACGTCGGCCAAGTCGCTGGACGACGCGGGCGAAGAGCGGCACCACGTTCGTCGGCGACGATTGGCAGGCGCTGGTGCGCCATCCGGCGGTCGACGTGGTCGTCGAATGCACCGGCAACCCGGTGGCCGCCGTCGACCATTGCCTGGAGGCGTTCGCGCAGCGCAAGCATGTGGTCAACGTGACCGTCGAGGCCGACGCGTTCTGCGGCCCGCTGCTGGCGCGCAAGGCGGCCGAGGCCGGCGTGCGTCTATTCGCTGGCCTTCGGCGACCAGCCGGCGCTGATCTGCGACCTGGTCGACTGGGCACGCACCTGCGGCTTCCCGGTCGTGGCGGCGGGGCGCGGCCACAAGTGGTTGCCGCACTTTGCGCAGAGCACGCCCGACACCGTGTGGGGCTACTACGGCCTGACGCCCGAGCAGGCCGCGCGCGGCGGCCTGAACCCGAAGATGTTCAACAGCTTTCTCGACGGCAGCAAGCCGTCGATCGAAAGCACCGCGGTCAGCCAACGCCACCGGCCTGGGCGTGCCGAGCAACGGCCTGCTGTATCCGCCGGCCAGCGTCGAAGACATCCCGTTCGTCACGCGCCCGGTCAGCGAAGGCGGCGTGCTGGAAAGAAAGGGCATGGTCGAGGTCATCTCCTCGCTCGAGGCCGATGGCCGCAAGATCGGGTACGACATCCGCATGGGCGTGTGGGTCACGGTCGAGGCCGAGACGGATTACATCAAGCACTGCTTCGAGGAATACAACGCCCACACCGACCCCAGCGGGCGCTACTTCACGCTCTACAAGCGCTGGCACCTGATCGGGCTCGAAGTCGGCGTGTCGGTGGCCAGCGTGGCCCTGCGCGGCGAGCCCACCGGCGTGGCCACCGGCTGGAACGCCGATGTGGTGGCCACCGCCAAGCGCGACCTGCAGGTCGGCGAGATGCTCGACGGCGAGGGCGGCTACACCGTGTGGGGCAAGCTGCTGCCGGCGGCCACATCGGCGGCGATGGGTGGGCTGCCGCTGGGCCTGGCGCACAACGTCAAGCTCACGCGGCCGGTCAAGCAGGGCCAGTCGCTCTGCTGGGCCGACGTGGCGATGGACACCACGACCAACGCCTACCGCACGCGCAAGGCGATGGAGGAGATGTTCGCCCAGCCCGCGCTGAAGCGGGCCTGAGTGCCTCGCATCGCATGATCCATCCGCGTCGACCTGCGAAGCCCGCGATCACGCGCCGCACGCTGCTGGCGGGCGCGGCATTCATGTCCTTGCCGACAACCCGCGCGCAGGCGCAGGCCGGCAAGACGCTGCGCATCGTCGTGCCCTTCACGCCGGGCGGCAGCACCGACATCCTGGCCCGCGCGCTGGCGCCCAAGCTGCAGCAGGCGCTGGGCCAGAACGTCGTCGTCGACAACAAGCCGGGCGCCGGCGGCTCGCTCGGTGCGGCCGAGGTCGCCAAGGCCGCGGCCGACGGCAACACGTTGCTGATGGGCCATATCGGCACGCTCGGCGTCAACCCCTCGATCTACCCGAACCTGGCCTACGACCCGGTGAAGAGCTTCGCGCCGGTGGCCTGGGTGGCGCGCGTGCCCAACGTGCTGGTGGTCAACGCGAACTCGCCGATGCGCACGCTGAAAGACCTGGTCGACAGCGCCAGGGCCCGGCCCGGCGGCCTGACGTTTTCTTCCGGCGGCAACGGCAGCGCTGCGCACATCACCTTCGAATCGCTGAAGCTGCGCGTGAAGATCTTCATGCTGCACATCCCTTACCGCGGCACGGCGCCGTCGATCACCGATCTGATCGCCGGCCAGGTCGACGCCACCTTCACCGGCGCGCCGGCGGTGATCCCTCACGTGCGCAGCGGCCGGCTGCGTGCGCTCGCGGTGTCGAGCCCGGCGCGCATCGCGGTGTTGCCCGATGTGCCGACGGTGGCCGAGAGCGGCTACCCTGGTTTCGAGGCCGACCAGTGGTACGGCCTGGTCGCGCCGGCCGGCACCCCGGCCGATGTCGTGAACCGGCTCAACGGCATCGTCAATCGCGCGCTGGCGCTGCCCGATGTGGCGCAGCAACTGGCCACCGAAGGCGCGGTGCCGATGTCGACCACGCCGGCCGCCTTCGGCGACCTCATCGCGCGCGAGATCCCGCGCTGGCGCGAAGTGGTGAAGGCGGGCAACGTCAAGCCCGACTGAGGCGCGGCGCGCTTGCGGCCGTCGCTCACGCCCAGACGATCGGGCCCGGGCGCGAGGTCCAGTCGTCGATGTGCGAAGCGGCCGCCGCCTCGATGCGGCTGCGCCGGATCTTCATCGTCGGCGTCAGGCAGCCGTTCTCGACCGACCAAGGCTCGGGCACGATGACCAGCCGCTGCAGGCGTTCGTGCGACGCGAGGCCCTGGTTGACGCTGTCGAACAGCTTGACGAGTTCGCGCTGGACGCGCTGCTTGCAGCTCGCTGTCGGGCAGGCGAGCCCGCACCGATTCGGCCAGCACCACCAACGCAAACGGCTGGGGCTGGCCGCTGCCGGAGACGACCGCCTGCTCGACCATGTGGTGCGCGTTGAGCAGCGCCTCGATCGGTGCCGGCGCCACGTATTTGCCCTTGCTGGTCTTGAACAGCTCCTTCACGCGGCCGGTGAGTTTCAACTGGCCGTCGGGCGCCAGCTCGCCGCGGTCGCCGGTGCGAAAGTAGCCGTCCTCGGTGAAGCACGCCGCATTCAGCGCCGGCTGCTTGTAGTAGCCGACCATCTGCCCCGGTGACTTGATCAGCACCTCGCCGCTGGCGTCGTCGATGCGCACCTGCACGCCGGGGCAGGCGATGCCGACATGGCCGGCGGCATTGAGCTCGCGCGTGGTGCGGTGCGAGTAGGCGAAGTCTTCGGTCATGCCATAGCCCTCGACCAGGTGCAGGCCCAGGCGCCGGTACCAGGCCAGCAGCGAAGGCGGCGCCGGCGCCGCGCCGCAGGAGGCCAGCCGCACCTCGTCCAGGCCCAGGCTGGCCAGCACGCGCCGTCCGGTGGCGGCGGCGGTGGCGGGGTCGGCCAGCAGCGCGTCGAGCTTGTCGGCCGGCAGCGTCTGCAACACGCCCTGCTGCAGCTTCAGCCACAGCCGCGGCACCGAGACGAACACCGTCGGCCGCGCGCGCTTCACGTCGTCGATGAAGGTGGCCAGCGATTCGCTGAAGTACACCTGCACGTTGCCGGCCATCAGGCTGCGGCATTCGACCACCGCGCGCTCGTAGATGTGCGCCAGCGGCAGGTAGGACACGGTGCGCCACGGCACGCCGTCGGGCAGGTTTCGCTCGGGGTCGGCGAGCATGCATTCGACGGTGCGCGTGATGCGGCCGAAGCTGTGCATCACGCCCTTGGGCTCGCCGGTGGAGCCCGAGGTGTAGACCAGCATCGCCAGGTCGTCGGCCGCGCGCCGCGGCCGGCCGGCCAGCGGCGCGGTGCGCAGGGCGATGTCTTCCCAGCGTGGCACGCCGGGCAGCTCCGCCGCGGGCGGCGCCAGCGGCAGCGCGATGCACGGCAGGCCGGCCGGAACGCCCGCCGCCTGCTGTGCCCACGCGTCGAGCTTGCCGACGAAGAGCAGGCTGGCCTCGCTGTGCTCGAGCACGTAGCGCACGGTGGCGGCGGTCTCGGTCGGGAAGATCGCCACCGTGGTGCCGCCGGCCATCCAGATCGCCAGCTCGGCGATGAAGAAGTGGGCGCAGTTCTTGGTCAGCAATGCGATGCGCGCGCCGGGCGGCAGGCCCAGACTCTTCAGGTGCGCGGCCATGCGCCGCGCCTGGTCCAGCGTTTCACGCCAGGTGGTGTCGACGACCCTGCCGCCACCGACCGGCTGCGTCAGGAACACACGCTCGGGCTGCGCGGCTTCGTGGTCGAACACATGGTCGAGGATCAGCTTGGACTCGTTCATCGCCACAGCCTGCTCAGCGCTTGCGCGCCAGGTTGGCGGCGATGAGCGCCGCCGCCAGCGTCACCAGCCACGAGAAGTACACCCACAGCAGGAAGACCGGGAACACCGCGAAGGCGCCGTACACCGCCTTGTAGGTCGGGATCTTCAGCAGGTAGGCGGCGAAGCCGCGCTTGCCCAACTCGAGCGCGACGCTGGCGATCAAGCCGCCCGCGATCGCATCGCGCCGCCGCACCTGGCGTGTTCGGCACGTAGTAGTACAGGCAGGCGAGCCCGGCCCAGGCCAGCGCCGCCGGGCCCAGGTCCAGCACGAACCGGGCCGAAGGCGGCAACGGCCCGAGCCAGACCCATCGACACGCCCAGCACATACGAGGTGGCCCACAGGCTCACGCCGAGCGCCGGTGGTGCCACGGCGAGGACCAGCAGGTACAGGCCCACGCGCTTGAGCAGCGGGCGATTCCTCTTCACGTTCCAGATCTGGTTGAGCGTGTTCTCCACCGTCAGCAGCATCGCGATCGCCGTGGCCAGCAGGAACGACGAGCCCGCCCAGGTCAGGCCGCTGGCATTGGCGGCGAACTGGTGCAGGGTGTTCAGCACCGTGCGCGCGATGTCTGCCGGCAGCAGGCTCTTCAACAGATGTTCTTCGAGCGCGGCCTCGAAGCGGCTGAACAGCGGAAAGTGCGTGAACAGCGCGAAGCTCACCGCCAGAAACGGCACCATCGACAGCAGGCTCGTGAACGTCAGGCTGCCGGCCGCCTGGGGCAGGCGTTCCTGCCGGGCGCGGCGGATGATTTGGCGGGTCAGGCTGAACATGCGGCAGGCACAGTATGCGGGCTGGTCGAGATGGCCGGCGGTGGAGACGCGCAATTGTGGTTCTCGCTGCAGACACAACCTGTCCTCAACCCCTGGAGCGTGACTCGCGGATGACCGCTGCGAGCCATTGCGCCTGACCTCGCTGCCGCTGCGCAAGTGCCGAGTACCCCGCTAATCCGGGCCGCGGTCAGAAAAGGGGCGGCCTCAAGCTTTCTGTCGTCAGGGAAGATCCGGTGTGGATCGCGCCTTGACGCATGGATGATGCAACGCGGGACCGAAAGAGCAAGTGCACATACTCGCCAAGGTCAAGACATCCTTCGTCCCGGCAGGACGCCCTCATCGCCCTGCCGCATCACCTGACTCGCGTCGCTTCTTGAACACGGCTCCACGCTATGGAATTGACAACGCCGGCAGTCGCTGCAACGCCAAAGGACACCAGCGCTTCCATGGTTCCGATTGCCACCGCCCAGCGGATCGAAGCCCTGGATGTTGTGCGCGGATTTGCGCTCATCGGCATTTTCCTGATGAACATCGAGTGGTTCAATCGACCATTCGCTGCATTCAACGAAGGCATGCCCCGTGAGCTGACGGGCGCAGACTGGTGGGCTAGTTGGTTCGTCGCGTACTTCGTCCAGGGAAAGTTCTGGACCATCTTTTCGCTGCTCTTCGGCATGGGTTTCGCGGTGATGATGGTGCGGGCTGAACAGGCCGGGCGCGAATTCAAGCGGGTCTATCTACGGCGCGTGCTGGCTTTGGCCGTTTTCGGGGCCCTGCATTACATCTTCCTGTGGGAAGGCGACATCCTCTTCAGCTACGCCATCGCAGCACTGATGCTCATGATCGTCACATATGGCAGAACCTGGCCGCTGCTGCTGGCCATCGCGGTCGCCATTGGTCTTGGATTTATTCCCGACTTGGACGGCTTCTTTCGCGTCGCTGGTGGGCTCGCCGCCGCAGGCATGTTGGCGCTCTACTTGCGGAGCGATAAACGCGTGCCGCTGCCGCGCCTGCGCTTGCCGATCTTCTCCTTCCTGCTGCTGGTGATCGGCGCCGGGCTGTGCATTGCTGCGGCGGTGTTCTGGCTGCTGCCCAATGGCCCTACGGAGCCGCGTGTACCACTGTCGGTGTTTGGCCCGCTGGTACTGATTGCGGCCTGGCTGTCCTGGAAATACTACGAGCCGGTCGAGAAGCGCAGTGTCCGCCTAGCGGTCAGCCTGTACCTGTTCGGCGCCCTGGCGATGACCACTGGCGGCCTGATGCAGCGCTTTGCGCCCGATCCGGATGCGCCGGCTACGGCCAGTGCCCAGCCGGTCGCTGACCAGAAGAGCGCTGAAAAGAAGCCCGGCAAGAGCAGGGAGGAGCGAGCCGCGGAGCGCAAGGCGGAACGCGAAAAGCGACTGAACGAAAGCAAGGCCGAGAAAGAGAAGGAGGTGCGCATCTATACACAGGGCAGCTACCTCGAAGCGGTTGAGTTGAGCGCGCAGCGGTTTGCCGACAAGGCGGCAGGCGACTTCGTCTTCGCAACTGTCTTGATGGCCATGTTTCTGCTCGGCGTCTGGTTCGTGCGCTCGGGGGTGATGGAGAACACAGGCGCGCACCTGCCGTTCTTTCGCAAACTCGCCGTGGCAGGCCTGCTCATCGGCATCGGCCTCGGCCTGGCGGGCAGCCTGATCGCGATGTCGCACACGCCCGGCGACCGCACCGACGGCTGGGGTATCGCGCGCGGGCTGCTGATGCTGGGCAACCTGCCGGCGTGCCTGGGCTATGTGGGTCTGTTGGTGCTCATGCTTCACAGCAAGACGGTGTTTTCGCGGGTCACCGTTCTCGGGCCGCTCGGGCGCATGGCGTTGACAAACTACTTGCCGCAGTCGCTGATCTGCGCGATCTACTTCTATGGCTTCGCACTGGGCCACTGGGGCATGCCGCGCGCGCAGCAATTGGCATTCGTGGCCATCGTCTACGCCGCGCAGATTGCTTTCAGCCACTGGTGGCTGTCGAGATTTCGCTACGGCCCGATGGAATGGTTCTGGCGCGGCTTTACGTACCGGCAGATACCGGCATTTCGGCTCTAGCGGCAGCCGTGACGTCACCGGCTCGGATCGGTGGGCACCGTTGAAGCAGCAGGTCTAGATGACAACGCAGGTACGAGCTCGATGCGCCGTGCCAGCGACGCCTCGACCTTTGCGCGCGAATACAGCAGTGGGAAGTACTCGCCCTTTAGCCACATCGGCGCGAGATCTCGATAGTGCGGGCTCGCCGGGTCGCCAGACTGGCCGGGGGCGTTGACGGCCCGCGAGTTGTCCCAAGCGCCGACATCGAGCACCATGCGAAACGAGGGGCCGCCGTACTGGCGAAAGTTGTTCGGGTCGAAAGCCGAAAGATTGACGGTGTCGCTGCCGCCCTGCTTCGGCATCGGCCCGACATTCAGCCTGGCTTTGTCACCTCGTCGGCCGCATTGGCCAAGGGATGACCGAAGAAGGCATGGTGCAATTTGTCCCCATTGCCACTGCGCAGGATCGGCGCCGCCGAGCTTTTGCATGTCGATCCAGGCAAGGCGCAGACTTCTTTCGAGCACATCGTCGCGCTTGGCGATGGCATCCTTGCCGAAGCGTGCTTCCGGCTTCTCGAGCGTGTCCAACATGTGCTCCTCGTCCGCCGACCGGATCAACGCTGCAGCCGAGCTGGGCAGCACCGCATTCTTGAATGTTGCACGCAGGTACCGCGACCACCAGACTTCGAACAGCGCGGCCGCCGCCGAATCCGCAGTGACGAAGAGATCCCATTCTATCAACAACCGGGTCGCCGCCTGGGCGCGCGGGTCAGTCGCATGCAACGACTTCAGCAACACTTGCAGACGACGCGCCGGGACGGAAAACACATCGCTCTGCAAGCGCATCGAGTCTTCGATGCTCACCTTGGGCAACTGCGACAACACTTCAGACACGCGCTGGTAGCGCGAGCGCGGCGACCATTCGAAGCCCAACTTGCGTTCGCGGTATGGATATGCGGGCGGAAGGTTCTGCTCATTGGCCGAGGCAAACCACCCTTGTTCCGGGTTGTACAGTGACGGCAACTGGTCACCCGACCAGAAGCCCGCCCATTCGTAACGGCCGTCGCCCGGCACGGGCAGCAGGCCGTCCCAGTTCGGGCGTTTGGGCGCCAGACCGCCAGCGACCCAACCGATGTTGCCGCTGTCGTCGGCGTAGAGCTGATTTTCGGCCGGTGCACCCCAGTTCGACATGGCGCGCTTGAACTCTGCGAAGTTCTTCGCATACATGTAGTCGACGCTGCCGAAGTAGGGCGCCATGCCGGGCTCGAACCAACCAGAGCGCACCGCGTAGGCGCGGTTTCTTGCGCGATCGATGTGAATTACCGGCCCATGGCGGGTTAAGAGCAATTCGACTGCTTGCGCCGATTGGCCGCGCACAGGAATCGACTCCGTCAACGTGCGCATCTGTTCCCACTTGCCCCGGTACTTGTATTCGCGGCATTCGCGGGATTTGTTTCGTAGACGTACAGGTCGTCCTGATCGATGGCGAACACGGTCAGGCCGAAAGCGATCGTGCCGTTGTGGCCGATCGATATGCCGGGCAGGGCCGGTTCGCCGCCGCCGATCACGTTCAGCCCGGGCGCGTTCAAATGCACGATATAGCGCAGCGACGGCGCGGCGTAATTGCGGTGCGGGTCGCTGGCCAGAATCGGTCGACCGGTGGCCGACTTGCCGGGAGATACCACCCACGCGTTGCTGCCCTCCAGCGGGCTCAGTGCATCGGCCGTCGCGACCGTCAATGCAGCCTCGCGGGCCGCGCGCTTCCCGTCCCGACCGCTGACGAGCACCCCTTGCGCGGCCAGGTTGAACACGCGCAGGACTTCGGGCGGAATACAGGGGTCAAGCCCCTCGGGAATTTGTGTCACCCACGGTGGCGAGAGCGAAGACCGTATTTCGTCTGACTTCAGATCACTGCTGCAAGCGAGGCTTGCGCGTGCGAGTTCCGAATCGAGATTGCGCGTCAAGCCATGGCTGCGAATGCGCACCACGTCGTACGGCTGCCACTTCTCGGGTGAATAGCCAAAGTACTTGAACTCGAAGGGCAGCTTCGTCGCGTCGCCGCCAACCCAGTCTATGTAGGCATTGATACCTGCGACAAAACGCGTCGCAATGCGCTGCGCATTCTTGCCGTAAGCCAGCCACTCCTTGCGCATGTCGTCGCGATACAGGAACAGGCGGGCCGCGCGGTCTTGCTCGACGAAGTTTGCGCCGAACACCGAAGCAAGCCTTCCCAGACCACGGCGGCGCCACAAATCGATTTGAAACAAGCGGTCACGCGCCGCGTTGAAACCTTGCACGAAGAACACATCGTCCTCATTGCCCGCGTAGATGTGAGGCACGCCCCAGTGGTCGACAAGAATCTGCGCTGGTGCAGCGAGTCCGGCCAGCGTTATCGTTTCACGCGGCGCCGGACTCAGCGCCCCATGCTGCGATGACCGTGGCCCTTTGCTTGTATTGATCGATTGCGAGCATGCTTGCGTGCCCCAGCAAGCGGCCAGCAACACAATGACAACAAATCGGATTGAATGTGTCTTCATCGCTTGCGCTTGTGCCCCCCCGCATCGAACGTGGCGCGTTGGGGGCATCGAACCTCGGCGCATGTTCATCGACTGCGCTTCTCACACCTCGCGCCAGGGTACGGCAGACTCAATTCACACCTGGTACAGGATCGCCAGCCCGGCGCCGCTTCCCCGTGGACGCGGTGCACAGTATCCGCCAATGCCTGGGTTTATCGCATCACGACTGCAGCGGCCGGCACGACATCGCGGTCGCCTTGCCAGTCGTGGCTTCGAAGCGGCTGAACAGCGGGAAGGTCCCCACGAGCAACGGCGCTGTGGACAGCAGCGCTGAGCCAGGCGTTGGCCCGCCGATGCAGGTGCTGCCTCACGCCCTCAGGCCGACACCTTCGAACGACAGGACATCGCCCAAGGCGCCGCCCGTTGCCCAGCGTGGCGGATTTGAAACCGGCACCGCTTCCTAGCGGGCCGGGGTCGACAGACTGAACCAATCGCCGTGACTGAAGACGGCTGCGACAAGCAGAAACGTGAATTGGCTCGTGGTTGACCACGTCGAGACGGTGTCGCCGTCCCGCACTCGAACCGACCACTCGTATTTCGTGTCCGGCTTGAGTGCCGGCGTCACCTGCCAGCGTGGTACGTCAAGACCCTCCGCATAGGCCACCAGCGAGCCGCGAACGCGGGGGCTGCCTGGCAGGTTGAGGCCTAGTGGCAGCGACTCATGCACGGCCACGTCGTAACGCATGGTCTCACGCGCCACCGGCTTCCATTCGAGTACGGGCGCCAGGTTGTCAACGGCAACGAAACTGCGCGCCGTGTCAACCGGCTTGAGGGGCTCGAGGCCCTGCCACGTGCGATCGCATTTCACTCCGCCGCGCGGCCCGCAGATCGCCCAGAGCGAGCTGAATGTCCCCACTCGCGGTTCGAACCGGACGATCGCCCGGCTGACCGGAGGTAGCGTGGCGGCTACTCGAGCGCCGATGTTGGCCGCCTCGGCATCGAAGCGATCCTCGACATCGAAGGCATAGCGCCCTGCGCTGGTAAGCATTCGCAGATTGCCGATGTAGACGGCTTCACCGGGGCGCTCGATCCGGAAGGTAGCCCACAATCGCGCCAGGCCGCGAGGCACATTGTCCAAACGGATCGTGGCGATCGTGTAATCGCCCGGGGCCAGCGGCCAGACAAAGCGTCCGTCGGCGCCGATCACCTTTTGCTCGAACGTCCCGGTTTGTTCCGATCGCAGATAGACCAGGTGGCCGCCCGGACCAAGCATTGCCGGCCCGGTTTCCCAATCGACCTCTTTACGATCGCGCAACTGTGCGATGCGCCCAAAGACTGCACTTTGGTTTTCGGCGAAGGTAACCGGAGGCGGCGGCGGCTGACCCACAATCGGCGGTGACGATGCACAGCCGCCGAGCAGCACCCAGCCGAAAAACAACCAGGTCCTGAGGCGACGCGCGCTCGAGGTGGCGATGCAGGACATGGTGGATGGATCGGCGCTCATGACGCAGCTTGGCGGCAGTCAGCCGATGGAGACGCAGCTGAAGTCGCCGCGCGCACGATCCGCGAGTTGGGCCCCGGTTGCCGGATTGCGTTCGCGCGAAAGCCTGATCGTGCGCACATCGAGCGGAGGAACGCGGGTCGGAGCGGACCATGCGAATTCCACCTGAATGGGTCGCTGCGCCGGGGGCAGAAATCCGATGACGTCATACGAGGACAACCCCGTGGTCTGATTTGGCCCCAGCACATTGTTCGCCGCAGCGACACCCGTGGCCGGTCCAAGATATACGCCGGCTAGAAACGGCGGGAGTCCCGCGACACTGGAATTGAACAACACGTTGCCATAGGCGTCGAAGATCACGACGCGCTCGACGGTTATGGACACGGTCGAACTCAGGTTTCGAAAGTCCCAGGCCGTAAATTGGATTTCGGTTCCATCCAGTCTGAGATTGTTCGTTCCACCGCACCTCAGCACGCCACCGCGCGTTATTGCGCCGTTGCCATTGTTGTCGGCGTAGGAAGCGCCGGCGAGCCCCAGCGACAGCAGCAGACCCGCGAGACATATCGATACCGTATTGCTCATGACTCCTCCAATTGAAAGCGTTGCGCAAGTCAATCGATGAACCCCGGCCATGTGCTAAAGCAACAGCCAAGTGCGGATCAGTCTGGTCCGATGTCTGGTGCGTGGCAACCCCGACCTACCACGTTTGAACCAGCACAACGAGCTCAGACTTCTGCGTGCACAGTGTTGAGCCAATGGGTCGGCGGCAGACCTAGCGATCGATGACAGATGGCCTACAGATGACGACCCTTCACATGCCTGCACCTATGCCGATTGCAAAGCGCTGTGCCGGGGCGCTCGCGCCGGCCTAGCGATCCCCCGCCGCCACCCTGCAGCGCTGGTGTTCGAGCCGGTAGCAGGTCAGTTGGCTCACGGCCGGGCTGACGGCTTGGTTATGCTCGGCAGGCAGACCGCAGTATTGCCACCGGCGCGGCATTCGACGCCTCAGGCACCGCGCCACCGATCGAGACTCACGATGCAAGGAACGACCATGCAACTGAACCGCGCGAACTTCCTGCCCGACGACGGCTGCGCCGGCACGCTGGTGGCGCGCATCTGGAGCCCCGGTGCGGTAGCCGGCCCGGCGGTGGCGGCGATCCGCGACGATGGTGTTTTCGACCTGTCGGCGCGCTTTGCAACCATGAGCGGCCTGCTCGACGAAGCCGACCCTGCCGCGTCAGTGCAGGCCACGCCCGGGCCGGCGTGTCGCGAGCCTGGACGAGCTGCTGGCCAACAGCGTCGCGGCCACGCGCGATGCGGCGCGTGCGCACCTGCTTGCGCCCTGCGACCTGCAGGTGCTCAAGGCCGCGGGCGTGACCTTCGCCACCAGCCTGCTCGAGCGCGTGATCGAGGAGCATGCCGGCGGCGATGCCTCGCGTGCCGCTGCGGCGCGGGCCGAGGTGCTGGCCGTGATCGGCGACGACCTGGCCACGTTGAAGCCGGGTTCGGCGCAGGCTGCGGCGCTTGAAGCAGATGCTGCAGCAGCGTGGGCTGTGGTCGCAGTACCTCGAGGTCGGCATCGGGCCTGATGCCGAGGTCTTCACCAAGGCACCGGTGCTGTCGGCCGTGGGCACCGGCGAAGACATCGGTATCCTGGCCGCTTCGGTCTGGAACAACCCCGAGCCCGAAGTCGTGCTCGCGGTCTCGAGCCGCGGCCGCATCGTCGGCGCCACGCTGGGCAACGACGTCAACCTGCGCGACATCGAGGGCCGCAGCGCGCTGTTGCTGAGCAAGGCCAAGGACAACAACGCCTCCTGCGCGATCGGGCCCTTCATCCGCCTGTTCGATGCCAGCTTCGGCCTGCCCGACGTGCGGCAGGAAACCCTGCACCTGCATGTGCAGGGGCCCGAGGGTTATCAGCTGCGCGGCATCAATTCGATGGCCCGCATCAGCCGCGACCCGACCGATCTGGTGGCGCAGACCGTCGCGGCGCACCAGTACCCCGATGGCTTCATGCTCTTCCTGGGCACGCTGTTCGCGCCGATCGAAGACCGCGACCAGCCCGGCGGCGGCTTCACGCACAAGCTCGGCGACGTGGTCAGCATCCGCAGCGCGCGCCTGGGCGAATTGCGCAACCGCGTCACGCACAGCGAGAGCGCTGCGCCGTGGCGCTTCGGCCTGCGCGCGCTGATGGACAACCTGGCCCGCCGCGGGCTGCTCGGCGCAGCGGCGCGCTGAATCCGCCACCGCTCGAACCGGCCTCAGTGCCCCCAGCGCAGCACCAGCGGGTCGAGCCGGCGCGCCACTTCGAGCAGGCCGGCGCGTGCCGCGGGCTGCATGGCCGGGAACGGATGCCGCGGCGCCTCGCACGCGATCACGCCGCCGGCCTTCATCAGCGCCTTGGCGCTGAGCAGGCCACCCTGGCGGTTCTCGTGGTTGATCAGCGGCAGCCAGCGCGTGTATTCGGCGATGGCGTCCTCGCGCCGGCCGGCGGCGTAGGCATCGACGATGCGGCGCATGCCGTCGGGGTAGCCGCCGCCGGTCATCGAGCCGGTCGCGCCGGCATCCAGGTCGGCCAGCAGCGTGATGCCTTCCTCGCCGTCCCATGGGCCCTCGACCGCAGCGCCAGCCTTGCGCGATCAGCTCGCGCAGCTTGCTCGCCGCGCCGGCGGTCTCGATCTTGAAGTACGCCACCTGCTCGATCTCCCGGGCCATGCGGGCCAGGAAGGCGGCCGACAGCGGCGTGCCGGCCACCGGCGCGTCCTGGATCATGATCGGGATGCCGATCGCGTCCGACACGCGGGCGAAGAACTCGTGGATCGCGGCCTCGCCGACGCGGATCGTCGCGCCGTGGTACGGCGGCATGACCATCACCATCGCCGCGCCCAGATCCTCGGCCTGCCGGCTGCGCTCGGCGCAGACCCTGGTGCCGTAGTGGGTGGTGGTCACGATCACCGGCACGCGCCCCGCGACATGCTCGAGGATCGTGCGCGTCAGCAACTCGCGCTCGGCGTCCGAGAGCGCGAACTGCTCGGAGAAGTTGGCCAGGATCGCCAGCCCGTTCGAGCCGGCGTCGATCATGAAATCGACGCAACGCTTCTGGCTCGCGAGGTCGAGCTCGCCGGCTTCGGTGAAGGTGGTCGGCACCACCGGGAACACGCCGCGGTAGGGTCGGGTCATCGCGCTCACTCGATCACGTTGAACTGGTCCAAGTACTCGGTCTTCAAGCTCAGCCCGAGGCCGGGCTTGTCGTCGTCGAGCTGCAGGAAGCCGTTCTCGGCCACCGGCTCGCCGTCGAAGATGTAGTAGAAGAGCTCGTTGCCGACCTCGACGTCGAACATCGGGAAGTACTCGCTCATCGGGCAGTTCAGGCTGCTCATCGTCAGGTGGTAGTTGTGCATCTGGCCGGCGTGCGGGATCACCGGCACCGAATAGGCCTCGCACAGGGCGTTGATCTTGTGCGCCACCGTGATGCCGCCGACGCGATTCGTGTCGTACTGCACCACCGAAACCGCCTTGCGGTCGAGCAACTGCTTGAAGCCATAGAGGCCGAACTCGTGTTCGCCGCCCGAGATCGGCACGATGTTCATGGCATTGAGTTCGGCATAGCCGTCGATGTCGTCGGCAATCACCGGTTCCTCGAGCCAGCGCGGCTCGAACTTGGCCAGCTTGGGCAGCATGCGCTTGGCGTACTCGAGGTTCCAGCCCATGTAGCACTCGAGCATCAGGTCGTTGTCGTAGCCGATCACCTCGCGCACCGCCTCGACCGACTTCAGGTTCTCGACCACGCCCTTCTGCAGGTGCGCCGGGCCGTAGCCGAAGCGCATCTTGAAGGCCGTGAAGCCCTGCTTCATGTAGGTGGCGGCCTCGTCCTGCATCGCCTTCAGGTCGGTGCGGTAGAGCTTGCTGTAGTAGCAGGGGATCTTCTCCTTCGTGCGCCCGCCGAGCAGCTTGAACACCGGCTGCTTCACGCTCTTGCCCAGCAGGTCCCAGAGCGCGATGTCGACGGCCGAGATCGCCGCCATGCCCACGCCCTTGCGGCCCCAGGCGTGCGTCGAGCGGCCCATGCGCTGGTTCAGGTACTCGTAGTCCCACGGGTCCTGGCCCATGACCAGCGGCTTCAGGTACTGGTCGACGATCTGCTTGCTGATGCGCGGCGCCAGCGCCACGTTGCCGTAGCCGACCAGGCCGTTGTCGGCCTCGACCTCGACCACGGTCCAGCCGTGGAAGCGAAAGCTGCTCATCGTCTCCTGCTTGCTGTACAGCAGGTCCATCGCGTTGGAGCAGAAGTTGCCTTGCGGCGGCACGGTCTTGCCCTTCCATTCGAAGGTGCGGGCGCGGACGTTGGTGATCTTCATGGCAGTGACTTTGGGAGGTTGGTCTTTGGAGCCCTCCCCGGACGGGGAGGGTTGGGTGGGGCGAGCCTGTTACGCCCCACGGGGGACCGCCGTCAGGCGGGTACCCATGCGCGCCGCGATGGTGAATGCGTTGGCGGTGGCGTCGACGTTGGCCTTGCCCTGGCCCGCGATGTCGTAGGCCGTGCCATGGGCCGGCGTGGTGATCGGCAGCGGCAATCCGCCCTGCACCGTGACGCCCTGGCTGAAGCCGAGCAGCTTGATCGCGATCTGGCCCTGGTCGTGGTACATCGTGACCACGGCGTCGAACTCGCCCTCGCGCGCGCGCAGGAAGATCGTGTCGGCCGGGAACGGGCCGACGACCGCCATGCCGCGCGCATTGAGCTCGGCCACCGCCGGCGCGATGACGTCGATCTCCTCGCGCCCGCAGGTGCCGCCGTCGCCGTTATGCGGGTTGAAGCCGGCCACCGCCACGCGCGGCGCGGCGCTGCCGCTGGCCTGCAGCGAGCGGTAGATCAGCGTCGCCGCGTCGACGATGCGCTGCTTGTCGATGTAGCGCGCCACATCCTTCATCGGCACGTGCGACGAGATGCGCGCCGTCCACAGCCGGCCCAGGGTGTTGAACTCGCAGAAGTAGCTGCTCACGCCGAGGTATTCGGCGAAGTGGTGCAACTCGTCCTCGTGCTTCAGGCCGCCGAGCTTCATCGCGTACTTGTTCAGCGGCGCGAAAGTGATGGCGTCGATCTCGCCGGCCTTGGCCGCGTCCAGGCAGCGGTTCAGCACCGCCAGCACCGACGCGCCACCGGCGGCCTCGGACTGGCTGCGGTGCACCTGTGCGGGCTGCACGGTGTCGACGGCGAGGAACGCGGCGCGCGAGGTGTCGGCGCGGCCGCGCACGGCGGCCAGCGAGCGCACCGGCTCGAGCGGCAGCGCCGTGCCGGCGATCTTCTGGCCCTCCCGCCACAGCCAGTCGTCGCCGACCAGCACGACGTTGGCGTCCGCCGTGGTTTGCGGGCGCGCCAGCAGGCGTGCGATCAGCTCGGCGCCGATGCCGGCGGGGTCGCCGAGCGTGAGCGCGACGACGGGTTTCTTGATTGAGGCTTGCATGGGATTCCCCTTGGTTCAGGCGCGCAGCCGCGCGCGCAGTCGCGACAGCAGCGGCAGCACGATCAGCAACGCCGACAGCGACATCAGCGTGGCCGAGATCGGCGAGTTCCAGAAGATCGACAGCTTGCCGCGCGACAGCAGCAGCGACTGGCGGAACGCCTCCTCCGCCCTGTCGCCGAGCACCATGGCCAGCACCATCGGCGCCACCGGATAGTCGAGCTTCTTGAAGAAGTAGCCCAGCACGCCGAAGCCGAGCATCAGCCCGACGTCGGTCACGGAGCTGTTGACCGTGTAGGCGCCGATGGCGCAGACGACGATGATCACCGGCGCGATGATCGAGAACGGAATGCGCAGGATGGCCGCGAACAGCGGCACCGTCGCCAGCACGACGATCAGGCTGACCACGTTGCCCAGGTACATGCTGGCGATCAGGCCCCAGACGAAGTCCTTTTGCTCCACGAACAGCATCGGCCCCGGCCGCAGGCCCCAGATCATCAGGCCGCCGAGCATGACGGCGGCCGTCGCCGAGCCCGGGATGCCCAGCGCCAGCATCGGCAGCAGTGCGCTCGTGCCGGCGGCGTGGTCCGCGGTCTCGGGCGCGATCACGCCTTCCATCTCGCCGGAGCCGAAGCGTTCGGGGTGGCGTGACAACTTCTTCGCGATGCCGTAGCTCATGAACGATGCCGCCGTCGGCCCGCCGGGCGTCACGCCCATCCACCAGCCGATCGCCATGCTGCGAACCATCGTCAGCCAGTAGCGCGGCAGCTTCTTCCAGGTCTGGAACACGACCTTCAGGTTCAGCTTCGAGTCCAGGCCCTTGAAGGCCAGATCCTCCTCCATCGTGACCAGGATCTCGCCGATGCCGAACAGGCCGATCACGGCAACCAGGAAGCTGATGCCGCGCAGCAGCTCGGGCCGGTCGTAGGTCAAGCGCAGGTTGCCCGAGATCGTGTCCATGCCGACGGCGGCGCAGCCCAGCCCGAGCAGCAGCGCGCCGATCGACTTCAGCGGCGACTGCCGCCCCATGCCGATGAAGCTGCAGAAGGTGAGCAGGAAGACGCCGAAGAACTCCGGCGGCGAGAAGCGCATGGCGAAGTCCGCCACCCAGCTCGACAGGAACGTGATCATCACCACGCCCGACAGCGCGCCGAAGAAGGCCGAGGTGAACGCGGCCGTCAGCGCCTCGCCGGCCCGGCCCTGGTGCGCCATCGGGTAGCCGTCGAACGTGGTCGCCACCGACGACGGCTCGCCCGGGATATTGAACAGGATCGAGGTCGTCGAGCCGCCGAACAGGGCGCCCCAGTACATGCACGAGAGCAGGATGATGGCGGAGACCGGCGGCATCGTGAACGTCAGCGGCAGCAGCAGCGTGACGCCGTTGGGCGCACCCAGCCCCGGCAGCACGCCGACCAGGATGCCCAGCAGAACCCCCAACACCATCAGCAGCAGGTGGTAAGGGGTGAGCGCGACCGCGAAGCCGTGCATCAGTGCGTGGAACGATTCCATGGCCGGTCCTCAGGCTCGCAGCGTGTCGACCAGCCACTCGATGACGGGCCCCTTGTACAGCTCGACCTGGAACCAGGCCTCGAGCAGCACGTAGAACACGGCGCAGACGGCGATCCCTGTCGGCAGGGCGCGCCAGCGGTAAGCGCCGTGCCACCACATGAATCCGGCAATGAACAGTGCCGATGCGATGTACAAGCCGAGCCACGGCACCGCGACGATGTAGGCCACCGTCGGCACGAAGACCTGCAGCAGTGGCTTGAGGCGGTCGCGTCGCAGGAAAGCTCTCGCGGCTGGACGGGTCCGCGACGCCGCGGCGCGCCATCGCGATGGCGATGCCGGACTGGATCACGCCGACCGCCACGATCAGCCAGCCGATGCGCAGCGGAAAGTAGCCCGACTCGGGGCCGGTGGGCGTCCAGCCGACCCCTTGTTCCAGGCTGCCGTTGACGATCAGCGCGCCGGCGACGATGAATACGATCGCGAGGCCGAGCTCGGCCGACCAGCGGGAATATCCACTGGTCGGCCGTGCCGGTCGCATCGCCCTGCGGCGCGGGCTCCATCGTCATTTCAGGAGCCAGCCCGCGTAGGAGAAGACCGCCGTGGCACGCTCGATGTCTTCGGTCACGTACTTGCCGACGGCCTCGGTCGTGCCGAAGTTGCCGTTCAGTGCGTTCTTGGCGAGGAAGTCCTTCCACTCCGGCGACTCCGAGACCTTCTTGAACATGTCGGAGTAAAAGGCCATCTGCTCCGGCTTCACGCCCGCCGACATGTAGATGACGCGCGGCATCTGGTACTGCTCGATCGGCAGGCCCTGTTCCTTGCAGGTCGGGATGTCGCCCCAGGACATCGTGGTCGTGACCTTCTGCGTGTACGCCATGCGTTCCTTCGCGAACACGCACAGTGGCTTGACCTGGTCGGCGCGCCACTGCGAGATGTTCTCGTTCGGATTGTTCACGTTCGAGCTGATGTGCTTGCCCGCCAGCTGCGTGGCCGCCTCGCCGCCGCTCTTGAACGGGACGTAGGCGAGCTTGGTGCCGTAGGTCTTGTTGATCAGCTCGTTCAGCGTCTGGTCGGTGTCCTTCGACTGCGAGCCGCCCATGATGTACTTGCTCGGATCGGCCTTCACCGCATCGAGGTAGCTCTTCGCCGTGGTGAAAGGCGCGTCGGCCGGCACCCAGATCAGGAACTCGTCCAGCGCCATCATGGCCACCGGCGTCAGCTGCGCGTACTGGTAGGGCACCTTCAGCACCAGCGGCAGCAGGTAGGCGTTGTTGGTGCCGAACGCCACCTTGTGCGGATCGCCCTTGGCCGAGGCGACGTCGAAGAAGCCCTCGGCGCCGGCGCCGCCGGACTTGTTGCTGACGATGATCGATTGGTCCAACAGCTTGTACTTGATGATGATCGACTGCACCAGCCGCGCGAACTGGTCGGTGCCGCCACCGGCGCCGGACGGGACGACGAACTCGACCGGCTTGGTCGGCTTCCAGTCGGCGGCCGGCGCGGCCGCGGGCAGCAGCATCGCTGCAGCGACGGCGGCTGAGAGTGCGTGCATCCGTTGGGTCTTCAGGTGATTCATGGTCTGCTCCTTTTGCGGGGTGGGGATCGAGGGACGGTGAATGGGGCCCGCGCTGTGCGGGCAGGTGGTCAAGCGGTGTCGAAGATGCTCATCTGCGCCCAGGCGCGCGCGAGCGCAGAACCGTCGAGCGCCAGCGCCGCCTGCGGCACGTCGGTGCCGCGCGCAACGTCGCGCAGCAGCCGGCGGTTGGCGGCGAGGTAGTAGGGCGCGGCGTCCTGCGCTTGCCGCGCGGGCAACGAGGCGGGCCTGCACGCCCTCGATCTCGTGCATGTGGCCGCCCATGGCCAGCGTCTCGCCCGCACGCAGGTCGCGCGCGGCGCGCGCGACCATGCGCGCGTGCGGCCGCTGCTGCGTGCTGCCGGACGAGCGGCCGTGCAGCACGGCGGAGTAGACCGAGGTCAGGCTTTCGAGCCCCATCAGGTGGAAGGGCTGGTAGATGCAGGCGTACTTGCCGCTGCGACCGACGACATGCCCTTTCTCTTGCAGCAGCTGCCAGGTCGCGCGATCGGTGCAGCGCACGATCACGAACACGCCGCCGCCGAAGCTCGCTTCGTCGTCGCGGCGCAGGCTGTTGAAAACGTCGACCACGCCGGTGTGCGTGAGCAGGCCGCCGTCCTCCACCGGGACGAACACATCGGCCAGCTCCGTCGTGCGGCAAAGGGGGTAATGCAGCGCATCGCAGGACGGCATCAGGCCGGTCGAGTTGGCGACGACGTTCATCTCGCAGTAATCGGGCGTCGCGCTGAGCGGAAACGCCTGCAGCGCTTGGCGACGCGTTGCGAGCGTCGCCGCCACGTCCGAGCCGAGCCCCCACATCGTGTCCAGGCCCGGCACCCGATGCGATACGCCGGCGTGCGTGACGACGCCGCGCCGCGCGTCGTAGACGAAATCGTGCTCGCTCGCCTTGCCGGCGCAGACCACGTCGAAGCCGAGCAAGCGCGCCCAGCTGACGAGGCCGATCAGCCCCGCGGGCTGGTCGCCGTCGACCGTGGTGTAGACCACGCCGTGCTCGAGTGCCAGCCGGTTGAGCCACGGACCGACGACCGAATCGGTTTCCTTCGTCACCATGCCCACGTGCACGCCCCGGCGCAGCGCGGCCTCGGCGATCTCGACGCTGACCTCGGGCACGCCGGTGGCCTCGACGACGATGTCGTGCGCTGCCTGGGCCAGCCAGCCGGCATCGGCCACGAGCGCGGTGCCGCCCGCCGCCGCGCGGACCTCGGCTTCGCTGTTGCACACGTGCAGCGCGGAGGGCGCGTAGCCCAGCGCCAGCAAGGTGGCGCGCAGGCCTTCGACGTCGCGATCGCACAGCACGGCCAGATCGACATGGCGCGCGACGCGGCATTGGGCGAGGAAGGTCCGGCCGAAGCCGCCGTTGGCGCCGGTCAGGGCGACGCGGATCCGGCGCTCGCCGAGCTCGCTGAAGAGGAGTTCGTAGTTCATGGCCTCACCGTGCCGGCCGCATGACGGCCCGCGTCGTGCGCTGAACCTGCTCGAGGTGGCCATGCATCGCGGCCACCGCGGCCTGCGGATCGTGCTGGTGCAGGGCATCGACGATGCCCTGGTGGTCGGCCACGCTGTGCGCGATCGCGCCCTTGCGTTTGAGGGCCAGGCGCCGGAACTCGAGCGCGTAGCCGTAGAAGTCGAACACCACGTCGGCCAGCAGGGCGTTGCCGCAGGCCCGGTACAGGGTGGCGTGGAACTCCTGGTCCGAGATCTGGAAGCGCACCGGGTCGTCGAGCATGCCGCGCTGCTCGGCCAGCAAGGCGTCGAGCCGCGCCAGTTGCGCCGCCTTGATGCGCTTTGCCGCCAGCGAAATCACCTGCACCTCGACCGCGGCACGGGCCTCGGAGACCTCCGCCAGCGAGCGACCCTTCAGGCTGCCGAGCACGCTGACCGACTCGTGCAGCGGCACCGGCCCGACGCCGAGCACCCGTGTGCGCGCGCCCTGGCTGATCTCGATCATCTGGCGCGATTGCAGCAGGCCGATCGCGGCGCGCACCGTTTCGCGCGAGACCCCGAGCGTGCTCGCCAGTTCGCGCTCGGACGGCAGTTCGTCACCCGGCCGCAGCAGGCCGGAATGGATCATGTAGGCCAGCTTGTCGCTGATCTGGGCCTTGACCGTGCGCTTGCCGATCGGCGCGTTGTCGCCGGGGATGCGGGCGAGGAGGTCCATGAAGTGGTGCGAGAAATGCGTTCTGCGTCAACTGGTACGGAAAGCATACCAGTGTTCGTCGCCCGCTGGCAAGTGCGGCGAACCGTGGTGAACCCTGGCTGCGCCCGCGCGCCCAAGCCGAGCCCGCGCAGCGGCGGGCCGGTCTCACTGCAACCAGCGTTGCAGCTGCGCGATCACCTCGCCGTGGCCGAGCAGGTCGAGGTGGTTCATGCCGTAGCCGATCCATTGGCGGTGTTCGGCAAAGGCCAGGCAGCGCGCCGGGTTCTTGTGCCGGCCCAGCGCGCTGTCCAGCGGCACCAGGCCGTCACCGAGCAGGCGGTCCTTGAGGTCGCCGCTTTCCTGCCCGGTGGTGGCGGCCACGGCGAAGCAGCGCACGCCGTCGGGCAGCGGCAGGTGCTGGCGCCGGTCGGCGCCGCGCGCGAAGCGGTCGCGGCCGACCCAGTCTTCGTCGACCAGGTTGCCGTGGCGCAGGTCGGTGATGCCGGCGCTGCGCAGCTTGCCCAGTCGTGCGAAGGGTGCGGCGTAGGGGGTGGCGCCGAGCAACAGGTCGACCCAGTGGCCGGCGCGCTCGAGCGGTGCGCCGTGGTGCGGCGTGCCCAGGCACACCAGGTCGTCGGTGCGCGAGGGCCAGCGCAGGCCGGCCTGCGCGCCGTAGTGCAGCGCGCTGCGCGCGAGCAGGCCGCCCATGCTGTGGCCGAGCAGCACCAGGCGCTCGACCGGGACCGGCCAGGCCTGCGAGCAGGAGTTCGAGCTGCGCCGCCAGCGCGTGGCCGTTGATCGAGACATGCAGGCCGCTGTTGTAGTGCAGGTACACCGGCGTGTAGCCGCATTCGCGCGCCAACGCCGCGCCGTGGTCGTGGCCGGCGCGTTGCCACTGCAGGTCGTTCATGCACAGGCCGTGCAACAGCACCAGCAGGCGCGGCCCGGCTTCGGGCATGCGCTGCGCGAGCGCCGCGGCTTCGAGCGTCAGCGGTTTGCCCTTGCGGCGAAAGGCCATCGAGACGGCCAGCGGGTTGGCGGTGGCGACGAGGTAATCGCCGAGCACGCCGTTGAGTGCCGCGACGATGGCTTCGCGCTCCGCGCTCGGTGCGCCGCGTCGGCGGCGGGCGAGAGCGCGGGCGCCAGCAGCGCGAGCAGGGCTTCCACGCTGCCGCCGACCACGCGCGTGGCGCCGCGGATGGTCTTGTAGACCAGGCCGGTGATGCCGCTGGTGCGGCCGTCGAGCGCCTTGCTGCCCAGGCCGGGAATGCGCGCGATGCGCTCGTGCATCGCCTCGACCAGATCGGTCAGGCCGGCGGTGGCGTCGGTGGCCAGCCGCGCTGCGCCGCGCAGGTCGGCGCTGTGAAGTCGGGGGCGGGCCATTCCGCAGTGTGACAGGCGCGGCCGGCGCCGCACCGAGCCTGGCGCAAGGGCATGATGCGGGCCATGAAGACCCCGCTCTCGATCCTCGACCTCGCCCCCATCGTCGAAGGCGGCGACGCCGCACAGGCGCTGCGCCACTCGCTGGATCTGGCCCGGCATGCCGAGGCCTGGGGCTACCGGCGCTACTGGGTGGCCGAGCACCACAACATGGACGGCGTGGCCAGCTCGGCCACGGCCGTGCTGGTCGGCCACATCGCCGGCGGCACGAAGACGATCCGCGTCGGCTCCGGCGGCGTCATGCTGCCGAATCATGCGCCGCTGGTGATCGCCGAGCAGTTCGGCACCCTGGCCACGCTGTACCCGGGCCGCATCGACCTCGGCCTGGGCCGCGCGCCGGGCACCGACCGGCAGACCATGCGCGCGCTGCGGCGCCACCTGGCCAGCAGTGACGAAGAAGAGGGCTTCCCGCGCGACGTGGTCGAGTTGCAGGGCTATCTGAGCGACGGCGGCGCCGACCAGCCCGTGCGCGCGATTCCCGGCATCGGCACCCGCGTGCCGATCTGGCTGCTCGGATCGAGCCTGTACAGCGCGCAACTGGCGGCCTACCTCGGGCTGCCGTTCGCCTTCGCCTCGCACTTCGCGCCCGACATGCTGCTGCAGGCACTGGAGGTCTACCGCGGCGGCTACCGGCCTTCGGCCGACTGGCCCGAGCCGCACGCGATGGTCGGCGTGAACGTGGTCGCCGCCGACAGCGACGACGAGGCCGCGTTCCTGTTCACCTCGATCCAGCAGCGCTTTCTGGGCATGCAGCGTGGGCGGCGCGGGCCGCTGCCCAAACCGATAGACCCATCCGCACTCGAGTCGATGTGGACCGCGCAGGAGAAGGCGGGCGTGCAGCGCATGCTGGCGGCCAGCGCGGTCGGCTCGCCGGATGCCGTGCGCCGGCAGCTCGATGCCATCGTCGAGCGAACGCAGGCCGACGAGTTGATCGTCGCCGGCGCGATCCACGATCACGCGGCCCGGCTGCGCTCCTACCAATTGCTGGCTGCGTTATAGCAACCGGCGGGTCAGATCAACCCATCTGCATTGGGCGGGTTGACAAGGTCGCGTCCACCAGGGAGTCCGCAGGTGTCACATGTGCGCCGGAGCCGCGACAACGCCCGGTGGGGCAGCGATCGTGTTCACGGCTCTGTCAGCTGATCGTTCCAAGATCGGACCAGTTGCTGGATTCGCTCGGCGACGACCCGCACGGCCGGCAGCATCTTTCCCTGCTTGCGGGAGGCCAGCGTCACGTGCCTGACGAGGTCGGGTCGGACAAGACGCGTCGCCTGCAATCGACCGCTGCGGAGATCGTCGACGATGGAATACGGGCCGAGCAGGGAGTACAGCCCCTTGCTGTGGGCCACCAGTTCCTTCTGCAAAGTCAGCGAATCCGCCTCCGCCACCGGCTGAAGGCTGAAGCCGAGGCTGCGCGCCGTCTCGTCCAGCGCGTTGCGCCAATGACTCGGCCGGCGCGGCAGCACAAGGCGAAGCCCCGCGAGGCGGGCGAAGGGCATGGTCGGCTCGCGAGTCCTGGCGTCGCCCGGCGCGGACACCAGGTAGGTATTGGCCCTGCACAGCAGCTTCTCTTCGCGCCCACTCGGCCGGTGGAAACGGAACAGGACGGCCAGGTCCACCGCACCGCTGTCCAGCAAAGCATCGAGCTCGGTACCCTGGGCCTCGATGATGTCCAGCTTCACGGCGGGATGCTCGCCTTGCAGCCACTCGAACACGCGTGTCATCAGTGGGTGGGCGGCCGTCGGAATGATTCCCACGCGGACGGTGCCCGTCAGCCGTGTCGACTCGGATCGCAGCTCCTGCGCGATCTGTTCCGTGTCCTGCAGCCAGGTACGTAGGCGCGACGCCGCGGTCAGTGCCCAGCTCGGTCAGTTCGACACCGCGACCCGTGCGACTGAAAAGGCGCCCGCCGCATTGCTTCTCGAACTCGGTGATCTGCCGGCTGACGTGCGACTGCACCGTCTGCCGCCGCGCGGCCACCTTGCTCAGGCTGCCTGCCTCGGCGACTTCGAGAAAGAGCTGCACGGACGAAACGTTCATGGAGGTCCCCGTGTGTGATGGCCAAGGCGGCCATGCCAAAAAAGGCAAGTCTGAAAGCTCTGAAGTGTATCTATGCACAGAGGCGACGGATTCCTACAGTGCGTGCACCGACCACCGCTCAACCCTTTGAAAGGAACCCACATGAGCAAGCCCACGATCGATCTGCGCGGCCTCAACCCCGCCCCCATCACCCCGTTCACCCGCGACGGCGCCGTCGATTACGCCGCGATCCAGCGCCTGGGCAAATGGCTCGCCAGCGTGCCGGGCGTCAAGAGCCTGACGGTGCTCGGCCATGCCGGCGAAGGCACGTTTCTCGAGCGCGACGAGCAACTGAAGGTGATCGAGGCCTTCAAGGAGTCGGTGAGCGGCAAGCTGCCGATCATCGCCGGCATCACGCTCGAAGGCACCCAGGTCGCCGCCGAGGAAGCCAAGCGCGCCGTCAAGGCCGGCGCCTCGGCCGGCCTGGTGTATCCGTCGCACGGCTGGCTGCGCTTCGGCTACCAGAAGGGCGCCCCGCAAGACCGCTACCGCGCGATCCACGAGGCCAGCGGCCTGCCGCTGATCCTGTTCCAGTACCCGGATGCCACCAAGGCGACCTACGACCTGGAGACACAGTTGGAGATCGCCGCTCTGCCCGGCGTGTTCGCGATGAAGAACGGCGTGCGCAACATGAAGCGCTGGGACCGCGAGATCCCGGTGATGCGCAAGGAGCGGCCGGACCTGCAGATCCTGACCTGCCACGACGAATACCTGCTGCACACGATGTTCGACGTCGACGGTGCGCTGGTGGGCTATGGCTGCATCGCACCCGAGCCGCTGGTCGAAATGATTGCCGCCGGCAAGGCCAAGGACTACGTCAAGGCGCGCGCGCTGCACGACCGCCTGCTGCCGGTGACCGCCAACGTCTATCACCGCGGCTCGCACATGGAAGGCTCGGTCGCGCTGAAATGGGCGCTGGTGGCCCGCGGCATCCTCGACCACGCGACGGTGCGCTCGCCGCTGCTGCCGCTGGCCGAGGGCGCGGACAAGGAGATCGCCGACGCGATGCGTGCGGCCGGTCTGGGCAAGGTCAACTGAGATCGACGCCATGTGCCGGGGCCGGAGCGCACGCTCCTGCCACGGCCATCCAACCTGTTCCGAGGAGACGAGATGCGACTGATCAAAGTGCTGGCAGCGATGGCGCTGTCGACAAACCTGGCGGCCCTCGCGCAGACGGCAGCCCCGTTCCCCGAACGCGACAAGCAGCTGAAGATCGTGGTGCCGTTCGCCGCCGGTGGCGGCGTGGACGCCGCGGCCCGCCTGCTCGGCACGCAGCTGCAAAAGCAGCTTGGCGTGACGGTGGTCGTGGAAAACAAGGCCGGTGGCAGCGGCACCATCGGCGGCAAGGCGGTGCAGACCGCGCCGGCCGACGGCTACACGCTGTTGTTCTCGGCCGCCACGCACGTGCTGGCCAAGCAGGTGCTGAGCGCCCCGCCCTACGACCCGCAGACCGACTTCGCGCCGGTGGCGCGCACCGGCACCGCGCCGCTGATGCTGGTGATCGCGCCGGCCAAGCCGCAGGCCAAACTCGCCGACCTGCTCGGCGCGGTGAAGAAGGAACCCGACAAGTGGACGGCTGGCATCCCGGCCGCCGGGGCGCCGAGCCACCTGGCCACGCTGCTGATGGCCAAGCAGGCGCAACTCAAGTTGTCGCTCGTGCCATACAAGGGTACACAACCGGCGTTGATGGACGTGGCCGGCGGCCACACCGACCTGCTGCTCGATTCGATGATCTCGCTGATGCAGATGGCCAAGTCGGGCAAGGTCAGGCCGATCGCCATCACCTCGGCCAAGCGAAGCAGCCTCATGCCCGACGTGCCCACTTTCAAGGAGAGCGGACTGCCGACATTCGAATTTGAGTCGTGGTACGGCGTCTGGGCGCCGCGCGACACGCCGGCCAGCGCGCATCGCCGCGCTCAATCTTGCGATCAATGCCGCAACCACCGAGCTCGCCAAGACCGGCGCACTGACCGTGCTCGGCATCGAGCCGGTGATGGAGACGGCGGCGCAGTTCAGGACCTACATCGCGGCGGAGGTGAAGGACGGCACCGAGTTGTTGAAGGACGCGGGGTTCAGGCCGGAGTAAGAGTGCGAGGGCTGTCGACCGCGCGAAGTCAACGCCCGGTCGACACGCATCGGATTGTCGGAACGGTCGCGACGTCCGACGCAACGCGGGCTTCGCCTGCCACGGCCTGGGCGCATTCGATCGCGGCGCGCCGGCCGACGGCCACCTCAAGCGGCGGCTATCACCTGTTCCATCCACGGCCCCATCGCCGCGCCGAGCTTGGCGTAGCCGGTGCGGTTCGGGTGAATCTCATTGACCCAATCGCCCGACGGACCGCTTGACGACGGGTCGGGTTTCTGCAGCGCCACCACCGTGGCCGAATCGAACACATGCACGGCGGGTAGGGCGTTGGCGTGGCCCGAGCCGGCATCGATCGACAACAGCAGGCGCCGCAGTCGGCCAAAGAGCTCGCCGGCCACACCCTGCCGATCGGGCACTGGAATGCCAGCGGCCTCGAACGCCGGAAACAGCCAACCGCGATTCGCGCCCACGGTGCCGGCGGACCAGACGGTGGGCACCGAGTAGGTGTGCAGCAGCAGCGGGCGGCCGCGGCTCGGCCCTTCGTCGCGCCGCGACACCAGGGCGCGGAAGTTGGCCAGGAGGAAGGCCTCGAGCCGGAGCCAGCCGTCGCTGCTGACGTAGCCGCCGGTCGATCCAGGATCGCCGGCTGGCCTCGGCCGGCGCGAGCAACAGGCGGTCGGCCAGCGGTGTCGGCCTTCCCAGCCGGTCACGCAGCGGCAATTGCGCCGCGTCGATCAGATCGTTGCCGCCGGCCGAGACGATGATGGCCTCCCAGAAGCTGGCGAAGTTGCGCTTGCGCAGCAGGCGATCGAAGTCGACATCGTTGATGCCGTCGACCATGCGCCGTAGCGTGTCGCCCGGATAGGCGCAATTGACGATGACGGTGCTGGTTGCGAGTTCGAGTTCGAACAGCAGGTTGGAGTTTCGCAGCAAGTTCAGCGAGCCCAGCGTGAACCAGGAGTCGCCTTCCGCGAGCAGCCTGCGGCCGTAGCTGGAAAGCGGTGGGGCACTGCTGTTGGCACGCAACTCGGCAGGGTTGGTGACGACCGGCTTCACGCGATGGCCCTTCCCGCGATTACTTGGCGGTCTTCTTCGGCCTCTTCCAGCCCGCGATCGAGACCTGGCGCGCGCGCGCCAGCGTGAGCTGCCCGGCCGGCGCATCCTTGGCGATGGTCGAGCCGGCGCCGATGGTGGCGCCGTCGCCGACGCTGATCGGCGCCACCAGCACGCAGTTGCTGCCCACGTGCGCGTCGTTGCCGATCACGCTGCGGTGCTTGTTGGCGCCGTCGTAGTTGGCGACGATGCTGCCCGCGCCGTAGTTGACGCGCTCGCCGACCGTCGCGTCGCCGATGTAGGCCAGGTGGTTGGCCTTCGCGCCGCGGCCGAGCGTGCTGTTCTTGATCTCGACGAAGTTGCCGATGTGCACCTCGGGGCCGAGGTCGGCGCCTGGGCGCAGGCGGGCGTAGGGGCCGACGAGGGCGCCGGCGCCGACATGCGCGCCCTCGGCGTGGGTGAAGGGATGGATCACGGCGCCGGCATCGATGCGCGTGTCGCGGATCACGCAATGCGCGCCGATCTTGACGCCGTCGGCCAGCGTGACACTGGCCTTCGAAGACGCAGCCGACGTCGATCTCGACGTCGCTGCCGCAGGCCAGCGTGCCGCGCACGTCGAAGCGCGCCGGATCGGCCAGACGCACGCCGGCCTGCATCAACGCGTCGGCGCGGGCCGCCTGGTAGCGGCGTTCGAGCGCGGCCAGCTGTGCCGGGCTGTTGACGCCGAGCACTTCGGTCGGGTTGGTGGCCTGCGTGGCCACCACCGGCACGCCGTCGGCCACCGCCATGGCGACGATGTCGGTCAGGTAGTACTCGCGCTGGGCGTTGGCGTTGGTCAGTGCCATCACGGCCGTCTTCAGCCACGCGGTGGGCGCGGCGAGCATGCCGGTGTAGACCTCGCGGATCGCCCGTTGCGCGGCGCTCGCGTCGCGTTCCTCGACGATGGCGCGCACGGCGGCGCCGTCGCGAACGATGCGGCCGTAACCGGTGGCATCGGCCAGCTCGATCGTCAGCAATGCCAGCTTGGTGCCGCCGCTGGCGGCGACCAGCGCGGCGGCCGTGGCCGCCTCGATCAGCGGCACGTCGCCGTTCAGGATCAGTGTCGTGCCTTCGCCGTCCAGGTGCGGTACGGCCTGCTGCACGGCGTGCCCGGTGCCGAGTTGCGGCTGCTGGCGAACGAAGGTCAATCCCTGTGCACCGAACTGCGCCTCGAGCGTTTGGGCTTCGTGACCGGTGATGACCAGCGTCCTGGTTGCGGCCAGCCCGGCCACGGCGTCCAGGACATGCTGCAATAGGCTCTTGCCGGCCAGCGGGTGCAGCACCTTGGGCCGCGCCGATTTCATGCGGGTGCCCTTGCCCGCGGCCATGATCACGATGTCGAGCGATGCCATGCCTTGTTCCTTGTCACCAGCCACGCCGGTCTTGAAGCTGCGCCGGATTATCCGGCTGGCCCTGCTGTCGCTCGCCGGCCTGGCGATCAGCGGCTGCAGCATGCTGCGGCTGGCCTACGACCAGGCGCCGAACCTGGTGTACTTCTGGATCGACGGTTACGTCGACGTCAACGGCGAGCAGACGCCCGCCGCTGCGCGACGCGATCGACCGCTGGTTTGTCTGGCACCGGCGCACGCAACTGCCCGATTACGCCGACCTGCTGGCGCGCGCTGCAGCGCGACGTGACCGAGCCGACGACGCCGGCGGCGATATGCGCCTGGCAGGCCGACGGCGAGCGCCGGCTGGACGCGGCGCTCGAGGCGGCGGCGCCGGCCACTGCCGAGTTGATCCTGACGCTGACGCCCGAGCAACTGCAGCACATCGAGCGCCGCATGGCCAAGGCGGCGGAGCAAATGCGCGTCGATTTCCTGCAGGCCGAGCCGGCCGAGCGCCGGGCCAAGTCGCTCGAGCGCACGGTCGAGCGCTTCGAGACGCTGTACGGCCGCCTCGACGCGGCGCAGCGTCAGCGGCTGGCCGCGTTGCTGGCCGCCTCGACCTTCGATGCCGAGCGCTGGCTTGGCGAGCGCCGCGCGCGCCAGCGCGACATGCTGCAGGCCATGACCGCGGCCAGCACGGCCGCGCGCAACGGTGCCGAGCGCAGCGAGGCGCTGCAGCAGGCCAAGGTGGCCGCGCACCTGATCGTCGACCGGACGGCGCGCTCGCCGCGCGCCGACTACCGCGCCTACCAGCAGCGCCTGACGCAGGACAACTGTGCCCTCGTCGCCAGCATGCACAATGCGATGACGCCTGCGCAGCGGCAGAACGCCCGCAGCAAACTCAAGGGCTGGGAAGACGATCTGCGCACACTGATCGCCGCACAGACCGCAAGCAGCGGCAACGGCGTCGTCAGTCGTTGACGGCCGCACTGCCGCCCGACCGCGAGCTCAATCGGGCATCGGCGTCACGCGAAGCACGGGCGGGCTGGCGCAGCCCTCGTCGTCGTCGAAGGCCTTGTCGCCTGCCGGGTCGGCCACACCGGTGGCCTGCAGCGTGGTGAACGGGTACAGGCTGCGGTCCATCAGGTGCGAGGGCGTGATCCGGCTCATGGCATTGAACAGGTTGTCGATGCGGCCCGGGAACTTGCGCTCCCATTCGTGGATCAGCGCCTTGGTCTGCACCCGTTGCAGGTTGTCCTGGCTGCCGCACAGGGTGCAGGGAATGATCGGGAATTCGCGTTGCAGCGGCCCAGCGTTCGAGGTCGGCCTCGGCGACATAGGCCAGCGGGCGGATGACGACATGCCGGCCGTCGTCGCTGACCAGCTTGGGCGGCATGCCTTTCATGCGTCCGCCGAAGAACATGTTCATCATCAGCGTGACGACCATGTCGTCGCGGTGGTGGCCGAGCGCGATCTTGTTCGCGCCGAGTTCGCTCGCCACGCGGTACAGGATGCCGCGGCGCAGGCGCGAGCACAGGCTGCACATCGTCCGGCCCTCGGGCACCAGGCGCTTGACGACCGAGTAGGTGTCCTGGTTCTCGATGTGGAAGGGCACACCGACGCGGGCCAGGTACTCCGGCAGCACATCGGCGGGAAATCCCGGCTGCTTCTGGTCGAGGTTCACCGCCACCAGCTCGTAGGGCACGGGCGAGCGCTGCTGGCGGCCGATCAGCAGGTCGAGCAGGGCGTAACTGTCCTTGCCGCCCGAGACGCAGACCATGACCTTGTCGCCGGCCTCGATCATGTTGAAGTCGGCGATCGCTGCGCCAAGCTGGCGGTGCAGCCGCTTGGCGAGCTTGTTGGCTTCGAAGGCCGCCTTCTTCAGTGCGGCCGCGTCTTGCGGCGCGTTCATGGCGCGGTCGAGGCCTTGAGGCCGAAGACTTCGACGCCGACCGCCTCGCAGTCGGGGTAGACGTCGGGTTTCTCGGTCGACACCCGCGCGGCCTTGACGCGCGGGTGCGCGAGCATCAGGCGCAGCACGTCGTCGGCCAGCGTTTCCTGCAGGTGGACGTGGCCCTGCTGCACGCGCAGCGCGATCGAGCGGCGGATGAAGTCGTAGTCGACCACCTCGTCGAGTTCGTCGGCCCTGGGTGTCGACAAGGCCAGCGGCACGTAGAGGTCGACGTTGATCAGCACGCGTTGCTCGCCGCGCTTTTCGAAGTCGTGCACGCCGATGTTGATCCAGACCTCGTAGTCGCGCAGGAACAGGCGCCGGCAGTCCATCAGCGCAGGGTGGGCGAGCGGGCTGTGCATGGTGCTACTGCCTAGGTGTGAGGAAGGCCACGTCGCGCGGCTGCGCAGCCAGGTGCTGGCCACCGTCGACGACGATCGTCGTGCCGGTGATGGCGGGCGACTCGATGATGAAGCGCACCGCGCGCGCCACGTCGTCGACAGTCGAACTGCGGCCCAGTGGCGTCATCGCATGTGCGGCGGCAAAGCCTTCGGCGCTCATCTTCGGCCCCGACACCAGTGTCACGCCCGGCGCCACGCCGGCCACGCGCACCTGCGGCGCCAGCGCCTGCGCCAGCAGTGTGGTGGCGGCCTCGAGCGCAGCCTTGGACAGCGTGTACGACAGGTAGTCGGGGTTCGGGTTCCACAGCTTCTGGTCCAGCAGGTTGACCACGCAGCCGCTGTTGTTCCCGATTCGGCTGCCGCCCTTCAGGTGGGCCGCGAGGGCTTGCGCCAGCACGATCGCCGGCGCGGTATTGGCGCGCCAATGCGTTTCCATCGCCGCGTAGCTGAAGCGCTCGGCGTTGTCGTAGTCGAAATGCGAGGCGTTGTTGACCACCGCGTCGATGCGCCCCAGGCGCGCGACGACCGCCGGCAGCAGGGCGCGGCATTGCGCTTCGTCGGCAAGGTCGGCCTGGAAGCACTCGCCGCGCACGCCGAGCGCGCGCACGTAGGCGGCGCTGGCCTGGCAATCGGCGCTGGAGTTTCGGTAGTGCAGGGCGATGTCGTACCCGGCACGTGCCAGCTCGACGGCGATGGCGCGGCCCAGGCGGCGCGCGGCGCCGGTGACCAGCACGACGGGGCGGGACGAAGAAGAGGCCATTCCTACAATGCGCCGATGACGCAGCAGCCAGAGGACGCGAATCCGGCCCCCAGTGTATCGGCCGCCGCCACGCCGCTGATGCGTCTGATCCGCCGCGCGATCGACACGGCCGGCGGCTGGCTGCCGTTCGACCGCTTCATGGCGCTGGCGCTGTACGCACCGGGCCTGGGCTACTACGCGCGTGGCAGCCGCCAGTTCGGCACGATGCCGGCCTCGGGCAGCGACTTCGTCACCGCGCCCGAGCTGAGCCCGCTGTTCGGCGCCGCGCTGGCGCAGCAGCTGCGCCAGGCGCTCGAGGCCACCGCCACCGACGAGGTCTGGGAGTTCGGCGCCGGTTCCGGCGCGCTGGCCGCGCAATTGCTGCAAGCGCTGGGTGAGCGGGTGCGGCGCTACACCATCGTCGACCTGTCGGGCAGCCTGCGCGAGCGCCAGCGCGAACGGCTGGCGCCCTTTGGCGAGCGCGTGCGCTGGCTCGATGCGCTGCCCGACGCGATGCAGGGCGTGATCGTCGGCAACGAGGTGCTCGACGCGATGCCGGTGCAACTGCTGCACTGGGACGGCCACCGCTGGTTCGAGCGCGGCGTCGTCGTCAGCGGTGATGGCGTGAGCTTCGCCGACCGCGCCACGCCGCTGCGCCCGCCGCGGGCGGCGGCGTTCGTGCCCGGCACCACCACCGAGATCCACCCGCAGGCCGAGGCCTTCGTGCGCACGCTGGCCGAGCGCCTCGAGCGCGGCGCGGCGCTGTTCATCGACTACGGATTCCCCGACGCCGAGTACTACCTGCCCGAACGCGTCGGCGGCACGCTGATGTGCCACCGTGCGCACCGGGCCGACACCGACCCGCTGGCCGACATCGGCGACAAGGACATCACCGCGCACGTCAACTTCAGCGCCATCGCGCTGGCCGCCCAGGACGCCGGCTTCGAGGTCCTGGGCTACACCTCGCAGGCGCGCTTCCTGCTCAACTGCGGCCTGGCCACGCTGATGAGCGAGGCGCAGCAGCGCAGCGACTGGCCGGCATTGGCCGCAGCGCAAAAGCTGATCGCCGAGCACGAGATGGGCGAGTTGTTCAAGGTCATCGGCCTGGTGCGCGGCGTGGCGGCGTTCGACGCCATCGGCTTTGCCACCGGCGACCGCAGCCACCGCCTGTGACCGGTTGCGACCCATGCGCTGGCTGATCGTCTTCGTGCTCGCCTTCGTGCTGTTCAACGGCCTGGCCGGCTGGCTGCGCAAGGTCGGCCTGGGCCGCCTGCCGGGCGACTTCAGCTTCAGGTGGCGCGGCCGCGAATACTTCGTGCCGCTGGCCAGCAGCCTGCTGCTGAGCCTGATCGCGATGGCGATCGGGGCCCTGGTCTGACGTCGCTCATTGCGAGATCGTCCAACGGTGCTGGCACTTGTTGCAGCAGACCAGCACGCTGCCGTCGCTCGCTGTTCTCGTGTTCGAGCTTGAAGCGCGCATAGGCCTTGCATTGCGGGCAATCGGCCTGGCGCGCGGTGGCTTCGGCGTGCATCAGCAAGCCCAGGTAGCGGCGCAGCGCCCACAGGCCGACGCCGAAGCAAAGAGCGATGGCAATGATGTCGGTCAACTGGTCGCCCAGCGAACGAAAGCGACCCAGCGCCTCGAACGCCGCGAACAGGCCGACCGCGCAGAACAGCGTCAGCAGCAGGTGCGCGTGGCAGTGCAGCAGTTCACGCTCGTACCACTTGCGAAAGCCGTGTTTTTGAATGCCCTGGGCGAGCTTCATGGTGCGCCATCGTGGCACAAACCGGGCCGCGTCACAGCGCCGCGGCCAGGGCCTGCTCGCGGGCGCGGCGCACGGCGTCGCCGATGGCCGGGCCGGTCGCGCCGCGTTCGGCAGCGGCCGCCGCGGCGGCGGTGACGTCGACTGCCAGTGCGACGCGCAATGCGGCGGCCAGGCGCTGGCGCGGTGGGTAGGGCGCGTCCTGCAGGCCGAGCCGGCCGCGCGCGTCGCACTCGCAGGCCAGCAAGGCCTGCTCGAAGCGTTCGGGCCGGCGCAATGCGTCGCAGCGCTCGAGCAGGCGCAGCGTGGCCGCGGCGCCGAGCGTCTCGCTGGCGTGGATGTTGCCGTGTTCGCGCGCCACCACGGCGCCCAGTTCGCGGCAATCCGTGGGCACGCGCAGGCGCTCGGCCAGCGCGTCGGCGAGCTTGGCGCTGCGCGCCTCGTGCGCGATGTGGCGCGGCCACTCGGCCGGCGGCGTGCTGCCCTTGCCCAGATCGTGGACCAGGCAGGCCCAGCGCACCGGCAGCGGCGCCGCCAGGCGCGCCGCGGTGTCGAGCACCAGCATCAGGTGCACGCCGGTGTCGACTTCGGGGTGATGCGCGGCCGGTTGCGGCACGCCCCACAGGCGCGCCACTTCGGGCAGCACGCGCTCCAGCGCGCCGCAGTCGCGCAGCACCTCGAACATCCGGCTCGGCTGCGACTCCATCAGGCCGCGCGAGAGCTCCTGCCACGCGCGCTCGGCGACCAGCGCATCGGCCTCGCCGTCGGCCACCATCTGCCTGCACAGCGCCGTGGTCTCGGCGGCGACGCGAAAGCGCGGCCAGCGTGCGGCAAAACGCGCCAGCCGCAGGATGCGCACCGGGTCCTCGACGAAGGCCGCAGAGACATGGCGCAGCACGCCGGCCTGCAGGTCGCGCTGGCCGCCATAGGGGTCGATCAGGGTGCCGTCGTCGGCTTGCGCTATGGCGTTGATGGTCAGGTCGCGCCGCGCCAGGTCTTCCTCCAGCGTCACCGAAGGGTCGGCGTGAACCGTGAAGCCGCGGTAGCCCGGACCCGACTTGCGCTCGGTGCGCGCCAGCGCGTATTCGTCCTTGGTCTGTGGGTGCAGGAAGACCGGAAAGTCACGCCCGACCGGCGTGTACCCGGCCGCCAGCATCTGCTCGGCGCTGGCGCCGACGACGACCCAGTCGTGGTCGGTCACCGGCAGGCCGAGCAGGCGGTCGCGCACCGCGCCGCCGACGCGGTAGACCCGCATCAATCGCGGCGCGCGCGAGCGCGCCAGGCGTCGAGGATGGCGCGGCCGTCGCGACGGCCCAGGTAGCCGGGGGCGATCTGCGCCAACGACGACGCTTCGATGCCCAGCGAGTCGAGGCCCGGCAGCGTGCCGCTGGCCACGTTGGGCACGCGCAGCGACGCCAGGTTGTCGCGCGACAGCAGCGGCGGTCCGGGCAGCCACTCCATGCACAGCGCCTGCAATTGGCCGAGCGCCCGCGGCAGCGGCAACACCGGCCGCTCGTGGCCCGACCAGCGGCCGGCCAGTCGCACCAGCTCGGCGAGCGTCACGACGTCGGGCCCCGCGCATTCGATCGTCTGGCCGATCGTCGCCGGCGCGTCGAGGCAGCGAACGATGGCCTCGGCCACGTCGTCCAGCCACACCGGCTGCAGGCGCGCATCGCTGCCGGCCAACGGCACGAAAGGCGCGAACGCCTGCAGCTCGGCGAACAGATTGAGCAGGCGGTCCCGCGCACCGAAGATCACCGACGGCCGCAGCAGCGTGAGGTCCAGCGGCGCCGCGCGCAGGGCACTCTCACCGGCGGCCTTGCTGCGCAGGTAGTTCGACGGCGCGCTGGGCGACACGCCGAGTGCACTGACATGCACGACGCGCCGGATGCCGGCCGTGGCGCAGGCGGCGGCGATGCGCTCGGGCAGCCTGGCATGCACCTTCGCGAAGGCCGCCGCATTGCCGTGCAGGATCGCGATCAGGTTGATCACCGCGTCGCAGCCGGCCAGCACGCTGGCCAGGGCCGCATCGTCGTGCACGTCGGCCACGCGCACGTCGACGGTGGGCAGCGCACGCACCTGGTTGGCGTGCAACGCGCGCCGTGTCGGCACCACGATCGCGCCGCCGGCGCTGCGCCGCGCCAGGCGCTCGCAGACGGCGCGGCCGACGAAGCCGGTGCCGCCGAGCACGGCGATGCGCGCTGCGCTCACGGCGCAAGCTCCGCATGGCGCGCCGAGGTGTTCGCTGCGTCGCTCCGGGTCATGGACGAGGCTCCGCGCCGCGCGCGGAGGTATTCGCCTTGGGAGCGGCCCGGCGGCTCATGGCAGGTCGGCGTCGACCGGCGGCGCCGCGCTCAAGCGCGGGCCGATCAACGCGCCGAGCCGCGCCTTCAGCGACGGCAGCAGCGCATGCACGACCGGCGGCGCGGCGACGACCTCGGGCTCGGATGCCGCCGATGCCGCCGATGCGCGCCAGGCGCGGCGGGCGGCGCGGGCGGCGCTGCGCGACCTGCACCCGCCCGTCCAGCAACGCGGCGTACACGGTGGCGTTGGACAGCACCTTCTTGACGTAGTCGCGCGTTTCGTTGAACGGGATGTTCTCGGCCCAGATGGCGGGCTCGAGCAGCGCGCCTTCGCGCCAGCGCCGCGAGCGGTTCGGGCCGGCGTTGTAGGCCGCGGCGGCCATCAACTGCGAGCCGTCGAAGTCGTCGAGCACCAGCTTCAAGTAGCCGGTGCCGATCTTCAGGTTGACGTCGCGGTCGGTGATCGTGTCGGCGCTGAAGGCGACGCCGATCTTGCGCGCCGTCCAGCGCGCGGTGGCCGGCATCAGCTGCATCAGGCCCGAGGCGCCGACGCTGGAGCGCGCATCGGCGACGAAGCGCGATTCCTGCCGGATCAGGCCATAGACGTAGGCCGGGTCCAGCCCGAGTTCGGCCGACTTGGCAACCACCTCGCTGCGGTACGGCATCGGGAAGCGCTGCGCCAGGTCGATCTCGTTGCGGGTGCGTTCGCTGGTGTTGATGCAGCGGTCCCAGACCGCTTGTTCGCAGGCCCGTTCGGCGGCGGCGCGCAGGGCGCGGTCGTTCATGCCGCGCAGGCTGAAGTTCCACTCGCGCACGCCCTCGTTGCGCAGGCCCAGCGCGATCAATTGCAGGGCGCGGGCCAGGCCCGGATGGGCATTGGCCGCCGCCCGTTCGTCCGCGGTCAGCGGCGCGGGCAGCGGCGGCAGCGGCACCGGCTGGTCGAGGTCCTCGGCCGCCAGGTTGCCGTAGAAGTGCAGCTTGCCGGAGAGCTGGTTCAACGCCGCCAGCGCCTGCGTCAGCTGGTGATCGCCGGCAGCGCCGGGCGCCGCGGTCTCGCGCATCGCCCGCGCGCGCCAGTAGCGCCATGCCGGCTCGCGCTGTTCGGCCGCACTCATGTGGTCGATGGCGCGCTGCACCACGCGCCATCGCTCGGCGCCCAGGTTGCTGCGCAAGGCGGCACGCGCGTCCCAGGCCAGCAACTCGTCGCTCCATGCCGGCGCCAGGTTGCCGCGTTCGGCCTCGCTCCACGCATTGGCGTAGTACGCGGTGGCTTCGGGCGCCAGCTTGAGCGCGGCCTGACGCCCGATCTGTGCCCAGGCCCAGGCCGACAGATCCACCGGCAGCCGCTGTTGCCAACGCTCGCGCAATTGCGCGGCGGCGACATCGGCGTCGTTGCTGGCCATGCGCGCCAGTGCCACCGCCGTGATCTCGCTGTTGGCGCGCGTGCCGACGGTGGCCCCTGCGTTGAGGTACAGCGCCGGGTTGTCGAACGCGCGCGCCACCTGTACCTGCAGCGCCGGGGCCACCAGCGCCGCGGCGGCGCGTGCGGCCTTGGGCCGGCCGGCTTCGGTGGCACTGCGCACCTTGAGCCAGATGTCGTCGGGCGAAAACACGCGCGCCTCGGCCAGGGCGGTGGCCATCTGGCTGCAGCCGTCGTCGAGGTCGCGCTGTGCCAACCAGGCGTCGAGCGCACGCACGCGCAAGTCGGCCGCCCGGGCCTTGGCGTCGACGGCGGCCAGGTGCTCGGCGAGCAGGGCGTAGCAGGTGACCTCGCGGTCGTCGTTCATGCGAAAGCGCGGGAACTCGCGCGTGAAGTTGGCCCAGTCCTGGCGCTTGCCGAGCTCGAGCAGCCAGTCGTTGCGCAGCCGGTCTTCGACATAGGTGCCGCTCCAGCGCGCGTAGAAGGCGTCGAGCTCGGGCTGCTGCGCCTGCGCCAGCCGGTTGCCCAGCTCCCAGTAATCGACCCACATCGCCAAAGGATGGCGCTGCGCGCTGGCGCGCACGCGCAGCAGCGCGAGCCGCGGTGCGTCCTTCTTGCGCAGCGCGTCGGCGGCCTCGACGACCACGTCGGCCGGCGTGGGCGGGGCCGCCGCATGGGCGGCGCCCAGCCACGGCAGCAGCGCGGCCAGCAGGGTGAGGACGGTACGGCGGAGGTTGGGGGATCGGGCGGGCATGGTTGCGGGCAGACGCAGGGTGGTCGGCCACCGGATTTGTACTGCAGTTCGGATTGTCGACTCTCCCAATGGTTCAGGCCGTCGCGGCGTTGACGGCCCGTTCGGTGGCGTGGCGAGTTTGCTCCGCCTGCCGAGCCAGCCAGCGGGCAAACAGCGTCACTTCGGGCCGCACGGCCAGGGCGTGCTGGCACTCGATCAACCAGTAGGCGAACGGCGACACGACGCGGTGCGAAGCACCGAACGGCTCGACCAGCTCGCCGCGTTCGAGCGCCTCGACCACCAGCGGCAGGCGCGCCAGCGCCACGCCCTGGCCCGCGAGCGCGGCCTGGACCTGCTGGTAGGTGAAGTTCAGCAGCAGCCAGCGTGCCGGTTCGAGGCCGGGCACACCGTGCTGGCGCAGCCAGTGGCGCCAGCCCAGGTATTCGGCGCTGGGGCGGTGGTCGTCCTCTTCGAGCAGGGTGTGGCGCGCCAGGTCGGCCGGTTCGGCCAGCGGCGCGGCCAGACCGCGCGCAGCCTGCTCGGCCAGGCCGCGGCCGACCGCCGGCGTCACGACCTCGCCGAACAGCCGCGTGGCAGCGGCCGGGGCCACGTCGGGATGGCAATAGCGCAGCGCCAGGTCGACGTCGGGGTCGTCGAGGTCGGCCATCTTGTCGCTGGCCGAAATGCGGATGTCGATGTCGGCGTGCTCGCGCTCGAACGACACCAGTCGCGGCAACAGCCACAGCGACGCGAACGACGGGAAGGTGGTGATGCTGACGTGGCGCCGGCCGCGTGCGCTGCGGATCTGGCGCACCGTGGTGTCCAGCCGCTGCAACAGCGGCAGCACGCTGCGCAGCAACGAGGTGCCGGCAGCGGTGACTTCGACGCGGCGCGTGCCGCGGTTGAACAGCGGCGTGCCGAGTTCGTCCTCCAGGCCCTTGATCTGGCGGCTGATGGCCGGCTGCGTCAGGTGCAACTCCTCGGCGGCGGCCGAGAAACTGGCCCGCCGTGCGACCGCTTCGAAGGCCCGCAGCGGACCCACGGCGAGTGGCCGGTGGATTGGTCTATTCATGATCGTTTCGCATCAATGCGAGTCTCGATTCTCATTCGACACACGCCCATTATGAGCCGATCATTCACTCACGGATTGGGTACACACAGGAGTTTGCCATGGAACAGGTATTGATGCGCGATGTGCAACGTTGGCTGGCCCCGCGGCCGGCCTGGCTGGTGGCCCGCGAAGGTACGCTGTGGGTGACGCGCAGCGGCGACCCCGAGGACCATGTGCTGCCGCCCGGCGAGCGATTGGCGGTGTCCCGCGGCGACGATCTCGTGGTCCAGGCCTGGCGCCGCGACACGCCTGCGGTGTGGGACTGGCAGCCGCGCGCCACGCCGCGGACTCACCGTCTGCGCCGCGCGGTTCCGGCCTGGGTCTGGGCCGGCAGTGCGCGCGCCTTGCGTGGCGCGGCCGAGGGCTTGGCGGCCCTGGCCCGCAGCGCCGCGGCCAGGGCCAACCGCGCCCAGGGCTGCATCTGAGCGGCCGACTCCATCGCCTCGGCCGGCACCGTCCAGTAGCTCGTTGCGGTGACCCGGCCCCTGGCTTCGTAGACGAAGGGCTCGCCGCCGGCGCCTTCGAACGCCGGCTGCGACTGCGCATCGGCCTTCAGGTACAGCCGGTCCGACGCGATCAGCGCAAAGAACAGGTCGTCGCAATACAAGCCGTGGCCGCCGAACATGCGGCGCGCGCGCACCGCGCCGAGCGGGGCCAGCAACTCGAGACAGTGGTCGACGAGGTCGCTGCGCATCGGGTCAGTCTAGGTCGGCACAATGCGCACTTCAATGCCCGCGCCGCCGTCCATGACCCCCGACTTCAACCTGACCCCGCCGCGCGACAAGAAATTGCTGCGGCGCCAGCTGCAGGCCGAGCGCATGGCCCTGCACGACCGCCACCAGCGCGCGATGCACCTGCAGGAGGTGCTGCGCGTGTGGCTGGTCAATCGCGACGAGACCGCGATCGGCGCGTATTGGCCGATCAAGGGCGAGTTCGACGCGCTGCCGGCGCTGTACCGCTGGACCGAGGGCGAGGACGTGAAGGGCCGGCACCGCCAGATCGGGCTGCCGGTGATCGACCGCGAGACCAAACGCCTGCGCTTTCACGTCTGGTACCCCGGCTGCCCGATGGAGGACGACGCCTACGGCATCCCCAAGCCGAAGGACACCGACCGCTTCGAGCCGCAGTTGCTGCTGGTGCCCTGCGTCGGCTTCGGGCCCAAGGGCATGCGGCTGGGCTACGGCGGCGGCTTCTACGACCGCACCCTGGCCACGCTCGAGCCGCGGCCGTTCACGCTCGGCGTCGGCTACTCGCACGGCTTCGTGCCATGGCTCGAGGCCGAGGCGCACGACGTGCCGCTGGACGCGGTGCTGACGGAAGACGGCGTGGCCTGGCAGCGCGACCCCTGACCGGCCTGTCGGGTCGTCACGGGGCCCGATCACGGGTCCGAAAACAGCCAGTCGTGCCACGGCATCGCGGCCATGATGGCGCCTCGCAGAGGACCGCCATCAAATGACTTCGCCGCCGGCTCGCTCCATCACCACATTGGCCTGGTCCAACCTGGCCGCGCAATCGGCCGAGCAACTGAGCCTGGCGGCGGTGCCCATCGTGGCCGTCCTCGCCCTGGGCGCGGGGGCGGGCGAGATCGGCCTGCTGGCCTTCGCGCAAAGCCTGCCGTTCCTGTTGTTGTCGATCCCGATCGGGTTGCTCGCCGACCGCGGCTCGCGCCGGCGGCTGATGTTGGCGTCCGAGGCGCTGCGAGGGTTGGCCTTGCTGGCATTGCTGACGGCCGTCGCCGTCGATCGCTTGTCGATCGGCTTGTTGGCCGTGCTGGGCTTCATCGGTGCCATCGGCACGGTGGGCTTCAGCGTGGCGGCGCCTGCGCTGGTGCCTTCGCTGGTGCCGCGCGAGGGGCTCGCCCGGGCCAACGGACGGCTCGAGTTGGCGCGCAGTGCGGCCTTCGCGGCCGGGCCTGCACTGGGGGGTGCTCTGGTGGCATGGGCCGGCGCGAGCGCGGCCTTCGTGCTGGCCGCCGTGCTGTCGGCCGCGGCGCTGGCCCTGCTGTGGCAACTGGTCGAGCCGCCACGCGCGGCGATGGCACCGCGCCACCCGTGGTTCGAACTGCGCGACGGTGCGCGCCTGGTCTGGCATCACGCCCTGCTGCGCCCCATCCTGTTGACGGCCGTGGTCTGGAATGTCTCGTGGTTCGTGCTGCAGGCCGCCTACGTGCCGTATGCCGTTCGCGTGCTCGGATTGAGCGCCGCGGCGATCGGCTTCACGCTGGGCGCGTACGGCGCTGGCATGGTGACGGGCGCGTTGCTGGCACCGCGCGTGGTCGCTCGTTTGCCGTTCGGCCGCGCGATCCAGCTCGGCCCGGCGGTGTCGGTGCTCGCGGCGCTGACGCTGGTCGCGACCATCGCCGTTCCATCCGGGGCCGTCGCCGGTCTCGGCTTCTTCCTGTTCGGTGCCGGCCCGATCGTCTGGACCATCACCTCGACGACCTTGCGTCAGACCGTCACGCCCGGTGCCATGCTGGGCCGCGTGTCGGCGATCTTCCTGGCGGCCAACACGGGTGCGCGGCCGATCGGGGCTGCGCTCGGCGGCTTCGTCGGCGCCACCTGGAGCGAATCCGCCTGCCTGGTGCTGGCACTCGCGGGATTCATCGTGCAGGCCGGTGTCATCTTCGGCTCCGAGCTGCGCGTGCTGAGCGCGGCTGCCGGCGGCGGCTGTCTGAGCCCGATCGGTTTCGATCGTTGGGCAGACCGCGTCGCATTGCCGCGGCGTCGCACAGGTCACCCCAGCCGCAACCGCCTGCAAAGCTCGGCCGTGAGCGCGGACTGGTTGAGGGTGTAGAAGTGCAGCCCCGGCGCGCCGCCGGCGATCAGCTTTTCGCACAGGCCGGCGATCACGTCCAGGCCGAAGGCCCGGATCGACGCGGTGTCGTCCATGAAGCCTTCCATCTTCAGTGCCACCCAGCGCGGGATGTCGATGCCGTCGCGGGCCGAGAACTGGGCGATGCGGGCGAAATTGTGGAACGGCATGATGCCCGGCACGACCGGCACCGTGACGCCGAGCTTGCGCGTCTGCTCGACGAAGTGGAAGTAGGCGTCGGGGTTGAAGAAGAACTGGGTGATGGCGCTGCTGGCGCCGGCCTTGATCTTGTCGGCAAAGTGCTGCAGATCGCGCGCGGCATAGCGCTGGCCCGGGTGGTATTCGGGATAGGCCGCGACCTCGATCGTCCAGTCGTCGCCCTGCGCCTGGCGTATCAGGCGCACCAGTTCGGCGGCGTAGCGCAATTCGCCGCTGACCGCGGTGCCGCTGGGCATGTCGCCGCGCAGCGCGACGATGCGGCGGATGTTCTGCGCGCGGTAGGTGGCCAGCGTGGCGACGATGCCTTCGCGCGTCGAACCGACGCAGGACAGGTGGGGTGCGGCGTCGAAGCCGGCCGCCGCAATGGCCTGCACGGTCTGCAGCGTCTTGTCGCGCGTCGATCCGCCGGCGCCGTAGGTGACGCTGAAGAACTCGGGCTTGAAGTGGCCCAGCTCCTGCACCACGAGCTTGAGCTTGTCGTCGCCGACAGCGGTGTGCGGCGGGAAGAACTCGAAGCTGATCGGAACGGCAGTGCTCATGTCTTCTCGGCCCAGAGAAAGTATTCACGGTTGCCATCGCCACCGGCGACGGCGCTTTCGAAGTAGTCGCGCACACCGAGGCCGATCGCGCCGCAGGCGGCGCGGATGCGGGCCTCGACGCGCGCATGGGCCGCCGGGTCGGCGACCATCCCGCCCTTGCCGATGTCGGCCGGCTGCAACTCGAACTGCGGCTTCACCAGCATCAGCAGGTCGCCGCGCAGCAGCGGCGCCAGCGCCGGCAGCACGAGCGTCAGCGAGATGAACGACAGGTCGCCGACGATCAGGTCGAACCGAGCGCGCGGCAGCGCCGCGGCGTCGAGGTGGCGCGCATTGACGCCCTCGAGCGCCGTGACGCGTGCGTCGGCACGAAGCCGGGGATGCAGCTGGCCATGGCCGACGTCGACGCCGACCACCGAGGCCGCGCCACGCGCCAGCAGCACGTCGGTGAAGCCACCGCTGCCTTGCCCGACGTCGAGTGCGTGGCGGCCCGCCACGGCCAGCCCGCTGCGTGTCAGCGCGGCGTCGAGCTTCAGACCGCCGCGCGACACCCAGCGCAGCTCGGCGTCGTCGGTGATCTCGATCTCGCAGCCATCGGGCAGGTCCTCGCCGGCCTTGCTTGGCACGGCCCAGCCTTTGGGCCCCAGCCAGCGCACGGCGCCGTGCGTGATCAGGCGTTGCGCGGCCGAGCGTGTGGGCGCGAGGCCGCGTTGCAGGATGAGTTGGTCGGCGCGCATCGAAGCGGGTTGCCTTCCCCAGCAAACGCCGCGGATCGGGCTTTGCCCGGCCGCTGGCGTTGCCCCCTCGAGGGGGAGCGGCGAAGCCGCTCCGGGGGTGGCGCATCAGTATCTATATGTGTCGGCCTTGTACGGCCCCTGCTTGGGCACGCCGATGTATTCGGCCTGCTCGTCGGTGAGCTCGGTCAGCATCGCGCCGACCTTCTTCAGGTGCAGGCGCGCGACCTTCTCGTCCAGGTGCTTGGGCAGCACATAGACCTTGCCCTGCTCGTAGTAGTCGCTGCGCGTGAAGAGCTCGATCTGGGCGATGGTCTGGTTCGCGAACGAGCTGCTCATGACGAAGCTCGGATGGCCCGTCGCACAACCCAGGTTCACCAGCCGTCCCTTGGCCAGCAGGATGATCTTCTTGCCCGGCTTTCCATCCACGGACGGGAACTTCACGTGGTCGACCTGCGGCTTGATCTCGTCCCACTCGCACTTGGCGAGCGAGGCGACGTCGATCTCGTTGTCGAAGTGGCCGATGTTGCAGACGATGGCCTCGTCCTTCATCGCCGCCATGTGCTCGTAGCGGATCACGTTCTTGTTGCCGGTGGCCGAGACGAAGATGTCGGCCTTGTCGGCGGCGTACTCCATGGTCACGACCTTGTAGCCTTCCATCGCCGCCTGCAAGGCGTTGATGGGGTCGATCTCGGTGACCCAGACCTGCGCCGACAGCGCGCGCAGCGCCTGCGCCGAACCCTTGCCCACGTCGCCATACCCTGCCACGCAGGCCACCTTGCCCGCGACCATCACGTCGGTGGCGCGCTTGATCGAGTCGACCAGCGACTCGCGGCAGCCGTAGAGGTTGTCGAACTTGCTCTTGGTCACCGAGTCGTTGACGTTGATGGCGCGGAACATCAGCGTGCCCTTGGCGCTCATCTCCTTCAAGCGGTGCACGCCGGTGGTGGTTTCTTCGGTCACGCCGATGATCTGCGCGCTCTTGCGGCTGTACCAAGTGGCGTCCTCTTTCAGCTTGGCGCGGATCGCGGCGAACAGGCAGGTCTCTTCCTCGCTGGTGGGCCGGTCGAGCAGCGATGCGTCCTTCTCCGCGCGCTTGCCCAGGTGCATCAGCAGCGTGGCGTCGCCGCCGTCGTCGAGGATCATGTTCGGGCCTTCGCCGTCGGTGCCCGGGGCGCCCGGACGGGCACCCTTCACGCCTTCGCCGAACTCGAAGATGCGGTGCGTGTAGTCCCAGTAGTCGGTGAGCGACTCGCCCTTGTAGGCGAAGACCGGCGTGCCCTGCACCGCCAGCGCGGCGGCGGCATGGTCCTGCGTGCTGAAGATGTTGCACGAGGCCCAGCGCACCTTTGCGCCCAGGGCTTGCAGCGTCTCGACCAGCACGGCGGTCTGGATCGTCATGTGCAGCGAGCCGGTGATGCGCGCGCCACGCAAAGGCTGCTTGGCGGCGTACTCGGCGCGGATCGCCATCAGACCGGGCATCTCGGTCTCGGCGATCCTGATTTCCTTGCGGCCCCAGTCGGCGAGCGACAGGTCGGCGACATGGTGGTCTTGGCGGGCGGTGGCGGGTTGCAAAACGGCGTTCATCTCGGGCTCCAAACGGTGAGGAACCTGCACGACGGCCAGCGGGGACATCCGGTGCTCACCCACGACGCCATCGTGCAGGTGAGCGCGGTTGCAATGGTGACTTCCGAGCCTGGCCCCAGGACGGGGTTGCAACGCTCCTCGGAAGCCGCGCATTGTAGCGGGATGCCGCGCCGCGTCGAGTCGCGCGGCCCGCGGCGGCCGGCGCCGCGACGGCGACGCACAACGCTGCGGCTGCTCCCGGCGCCGTGATGGCGACGCTCAGCCCTGCGGCTGCGGCCGGCGCGCGAACTCGTCGCTGATCCAGCGCACGAATGCGGCCACCTCCGGCGCGGTGGCCCGCTCCGGGCGCACGACGAGGTAGTAGCGGTAGCCGGTGGCCAGCATCAGGCGAGGGAACGGCGTCACCAGTTGCCCGCTGGCGACCGCATCGGCCAGCATCGGCGTCAGGCCCATCACCACGCCCTGGCCGCGCACGGCGGCCTGCATCGCCTGGTCGACGAAACCGAAAATCAGCTTGCCCCCGGAGGCCGGCTGCGGTGGCACGCCGACGCTTTCGAACCAGCGGGCCCAGCCGCCCGCGCGCCAGGCCTGCCAGCGCTCGTCGTCCATCTCGATCAGCGGCAGGTGCTGCAGATCGGCCGGCTTGTGCAGGCGCGTGCCGGCACGCTCGAGCAGTTGCGGGCTCAGCGCCGGCGTCGCGAACTCCTCGCACAGCTGGGTGGCGTGCCCGGCGTCGCCGAGCCGCGATGGCAGGCAGCGCCGGATCGCCAGGTCGAGGCCCTCGGTTGTGAGGTCGACCACGCGGTCGCTGGCGTCGACGCGGATCTCGATCTCGGGGTACTGGCGTTGGAACACGGCCAGCCGCGGGCCCAACCACAAGGATGCAAACGACGCATACGTGGTCAAGCCGATGCGCGGGGGTTGGTCCAGGCCCCGAATCTCGTCGACGCAGCGGTCGATGCCGGCCAGCGCCTGCGCGACCACCATGTGCAGCTGCCGGCCGTCGGCGGTCAACTCCAGGGCCCGCGTCTTGCGCACGAACAGCGCCCTGCCGACCTGGCTCTCCATCGCAGCAACCTGGCGGCTGATCGAGGATTGGGTCAGCGCCAGCTCGTCGGCCGCCAAGGTGAACGATAGGTGCCTGGCCGAGGCCTCGAAGCCGCGCAGCGCCGCCAGCTGGATCGGGCGGCGGCGGCGCGCTCGGGCCTGTTTGGTCTGACTTGGGCGGGTGGCCATCGCCGACACCATACATGCAATGAACGCATGCATCAACTGCGATCGTTTCGTTTGTCGTGGCCCGGCCCAAGGCATTCAATAGCGCCATGCCGCAGCGCGGCTCATGGAGGCTTCAAGTGAACATCGCCATCACCTCTTCGCAACCAATCACCCGTACCCAAGAGCTGGCGCACCAGCAGTTGCTGGTCCTCGCCGACCGCCCCGGCACGCGCATCAAGGTGCTTTCCGGCCGCGCGTGGTTGACCGAGGAAGGCCAGCCCGAGGATCGCTTCGCGCAGCCAGGCGAAGAATTGCGCGTGACCCACCGCGGTCGCGCCATCGTCGAGGGCATCGGCCGCACCCGGCTGCAGCTCGTGCAGCCGGCGATGGGCATGGCGCGGCGTCTCGGCGCGCTGTTGCCCGCGCCGCAGGCCATGCTGCCGCGGGCGTTTGCGCTGGTGCTGTCGCTGGTCATCGCGCTCGGGCTGCCCGAACTGCTGGCGCGTTCGTTCATGCAGTTCGACAGCCAGGTCGCCGCGCAGACCGTGGTGACGCAGGCAGCCCCCGAGGCGTGAGCGGCGCCATGCCGCGTGGGACACTGTGCCGCGATGGCCCAGCGTCCCCGCCCCCTCGCCGACTTGCCGACCACCCTGGCGCGCCAGGTGGTCGGCGTCTTCACCGATATCGACGATACGCTGACGCGTGACGGTGCGATCGAGCCCGCGGCGCTGGACGCGCTGCGCTCCTTGCGCGCCGCCGGCCTGCCGGTGATCGCCATCACCGGCAGGCCGATGGGCTGGAGCCTGCCGTTCGCGACAGACTGGCCGGTGGCCGCCATCGTCGCCGAGAACGGCGCGGTGGCGATGTTCCGCGACGGCGAGCGCCTGCACACCGAGTACGCGCAGGACGAGGCCACGCGAGCGCGCAACGCGCTGCGCCTGCGTGCCGTGTCGGCCATGGTGCTGAGCGAAGTGCCCGCCGCAACGCTGGCGCAGGACAGCGCCGGCCGCGTCACCGACATCGCCATCGACCACAGCGAGTTCGCCCACCTCGACGCCGATGCGGTGGCGCGCGTGGTGGCCGTGATGCAGCGCGAGGGCATGCACGCCACCGTCAGCTCGATCCACGTCAACGGCTGGTTCGGCGACCACACCAAGCTGTCGGGCGCGCGTTGGATGTTGCGCCGTCTGTTCGGCCGCGAACTCGACGCCGAGATCGGGCGCTGGGTCTATGTCGGCGACTCGACCAACGACCAGGCCATGTTCGGCCACTTCCCGCTCTCGATCGGCGTGGCCAACCTGCGCCAGTTTGCCGACCGCTTGCACACCTGGCCGGCGTACCTCGCCGACGGCGAACGGGGTGCGGGTTTTGCCGAGGTGGCGCGCGCACTGATCGCCGCGCGGGTGGCAGCGTGAGCGTCGCGGCGCGCGCGCCATCACCGCTGTGGACGGCCGCCGCGTTGGCGCTCGGCGCTGCGGTGGCGCTCGGCCTGGCGCGGTTTTCCTACGCACTGCTGTTGCCGCCGATGCGCGCCGACCTCGGCTGGAGCTACCTCACCGCGGGTGCCATGAACACCGTCAACGCCGCGGGCTATCTGCTGGGCGCCTTGCTGGCCCCACGCTGGCTGGCACGCCACGACGCGCGCGCGCTGATGCTGGCCGGCATGTTCGTCACCGCGCTGCTGCTGGCTCTGCATGGGCTCGCTGGCAGTGACGCCGTGTTGTATGCGCTGCGCGGCGTAAGCGGGGTGGCCAGCGCCGCCGCTTTCGTCGCCGGCGGCCTGCTGGCGGCGCGGCTCGGCAGCGCCAACGCCGTGACCGAATCGCGGCGTGCGTCGGCCGGCCTGGTGCTCGGCATCTACTACGGCGGCGTTGGATTGGGCATCGTCGTCTCGGCCTTGCTGGTGCCGGCCTGGCTGGCGCTGAGCGGCGCCGCCGGCTGGCGCTGGGCCTGGTTCGGGCTGGCCGTGGTGGCGCTGCTGGCGACCGCGTTGGCGCTGCGCGCGACACGCTCGGTTGCCAGCGCGCCCGGCGCAAGGAGTGGGCACGCGGCGTTCGCTTGGCGGCCGCTCGGCTTCGGTCTGGCCGCCTATCTGCTGTTCGGCTTCGGCTACATCGGCTACATGACCTTCGTCATCACACTGTTGCGCGAGCAGCAACTGCCGGCCGCGCAGATCGTGGCCTTCTACGTCCTGCTCGGCGCCGGCGTGATGGCGTCGTCGTGGCTGTGGGCCGGGCTGCTGCAGCGCCACCGCGGCGGCTGGCCGCTGGCCCTGTTCAACGGCCTGCTCGCATTGGCCACGCTGCTGCCGGTGCTCAGTGCCCAGCCGCTGGTGGTGTTTGCCTCCGGTGCGCTGTTCGGCGGCGTCTTTCTCTCGGTGGTGGCGTCGACCACGGCGCTGGTGCGCCACAACCTGCCGGCTGCGGCGTGGCCGGGTGGTATTGCTGCCTTCACCATCGTCTTCGCCGCCGGCCAGATCATCGGGCCGAGCCTGGTCGGTTGGGTGGCCGACGGGCCTGGCGGCCTGGCGCGCGGCTTCGTCGTCTCGGCCGCGGTGCTGGCCTTGGGCGCGCTGCTGGCGACGCTGCAGCGGCCGGTCGCCGGCGCGCCAGCGCATTAGGGCATGTTCGCACCGCCGTCTGTCGTGTGAACCGGCCCTGGCTTGCCGCGCGGCGGCTCAGGTCACGGGCGCGGGGTTGAACAGCACCAG
>CAVVVW010000001.1:0-38758 GCA_963751775.1 uncultured beta proteobacterium | reverse complement strand
TCGCAGGCCGCAGAGCGCATCGAGCCTCGCACCCTGGAGTTCCCGCGTGACCACGGCGCCCACCCCGACGCGCGCATCGAGTGGTGGTACGCCACCGGCTGGCTGCGGGATGCGCAAGCCAGCGATGACGCGCCGGCCTTCGGCTTCCAATTGACCTTCTTCCGCTCGCGCACGGGGCTGGCCGCCGACGTGGCAAGCCGCTTCGCGGCGCGCCAGCTGCTGTTCGCGCACGCGGCCCTGAGCGACCTGGCGGGCCGGCGCATGACCCACGCCGAGCGCATCGCACGCTGGACCGGCGACGCGAACGCCGCACGTGCCGCCGCTTCGCTGACCGATACCGTGCTGCACATCGGCGACTGGCGCCTCGCGCGCGACGGCGGCAGCTACCACGCGGCACTCGACGACCAGGCGGCCGGCTTCGGCTACGAGCTGACACTTGCGACCACGCAAGCGCTGCTGCTGCAAGGCGACGGCGGCTTCAGCCGCAAGGGCCCCGACCCGGCGCAGGCGAGCCACTACTACAGCCAACCACAATTGGCGGTCAGCGGCCGGCTTCGTCACGCCGGCAAGACCCGCGACGTGCGCGGCCTGGCCTGGCTGGACCATGAATGGAGCGAGTCGCTGCTGCCCGAAGGTGCCGTTGGCTGGGACTGGATCGGCATCAATCTGGCCGACGGCAGCGCGCTCACGGCCTTTTCGCTGCGCCGCGCCGACGGCAGTGCTGTGTGGGCCGGCGGCAGCCACCGGTCACGCAACGGTGCCGTGATCGCGTTCGGCGCCGACGATGTGCGTTTCGAGCCCCTCGCGCACTGGAGCAGCAGCGCCACCCGGGCCCGCTACCCGGTGCGCTGGCGCGTGACCACACCCGTCGGCGGCTTCGAAGTCCGCGCGCTGCTCGACGCACAGGAACTCGACGGCCGCGGCAGCACGGGCACCGTCTACTGGGAAGGTCTGGCCGAGTTGCTCGGCAGCGAGCAGCCGCGGCTCGGTCTGGGCTACCTCGAGATGACCGGCTACGCGCTGCCGCTGCGGCTGTAGCGATGCTGGTCCGCCTAAGCGGCGGCGCCGCGACCGCGGGCCGGGCCGCCGGGCAGTCGCACGCCGGCCTAGCGCAACACCATCGGCTTGGTCTCGCCGCGCTGGCGTGCCGGCGACAGCACCGTGCGCACGCAGTTGCGGCCCGCGTCCTTGGCCACGTACAGGGCCTCGTCGGCGTCCTGGATCAGAGCGCTGAGCGAATCGTGCGAGAGATCGAGTGCAGCCATGCCGACGCTGACGGTGACGCGCACGGACTGGCCTCTTCCACTCGAAACTCAACTTCGCGATGCGCTCGCGGATGCGTTCGGCGGCGTCGAGCGCGCCCAACGATGTCGGCGTGCGGCAGGAAGACGATGAACTCCTCGCCGCCGAAGCGGCCGCACAGGTCGGGCTGGCGCAAGGTTTCGCCGACGGCGCGGGCGATTTCGCGCAACACGAGGTCGCCGGCCAGCGTGGCCATGTTCGTCGTTGATGTCTTCGAAGTGATCGACGCCGAGCATCAACAGCGCGGCGGACATGTTGTAGCGGCGGCAGCGTGACCATTCCCGGTCGGCCAAGACCAGGAACTGGCGCCGGTTGTGCACGCCCGTCAGCTCATCGCTGCGTGGCCAGCACGTCGAGTTGCGCGCGTCTGCGCTCGACGTCGAACAGCAGCCGCAGCACGGGCCAGGCCACCAGCGGCGCCACCGTGACCGCGCACAGGACCGCCACGGCAAGCGTCGGCAGCACGGGCGTGGCGCCCGTCAACCAGGTCAATGCCAATGCCAAACCCAGCGCCACGGCGCCCGCAGCCATGGTCAGTGCAATTGCGACGCGCCGCGCGCCCTGGGCAAGCACCCAGCGCTGCACGCGCAGCCACTTGGCGGAGCGAGGCGAATCTGCAGGCATGAAACAGCGTTCGAGCGTAACGACTGACTATCAGCATTCGACCACAGCCACGACACCGAGATCGTGTCATCGATCAACCGCGCCCCGCGTGAATAAGGGGGTGAATTTCGCGCGAGCCATCGTCACCGCCGCTCGAACCCCGCACGCGGTGCGCAATGCATCTGTTGCGGCGCCCGCATAGACTGCGCGCATGAGCAAGGATTCTTCGCTGCGCGCCAGCGCGCCCAGCCCCCGTTCATTGTCGGGGCTGCTGCCCTTTCTGCGCCCGTACCGCAGTCGCATCGCATTGGCGGTTCTGTTCCTGGTGCTGGCGGCGGCGAGCACACTGGTGCTGCCGGTGGCGCTGAAATCGCTGATCGACAGCGGCCTGGTCGCCGCCGAACCCGGCCAGCGGGTGATGGCGCTGCGTGGCCATTTCTTCGCCTTGTTTCTGGTCGGCGCTGCGCTCGGCCTGTTCTCCGCGGCGCGCTTCTACATGGTGAGCTGGCTTGGCGAGCGCGTCACCGCCGACCTGCGCAACGCCGTGTATGCACATGTGGTCGAGCAAAGCCCCGAATTCTTCGAAACCACCCAGACCGGCGAGGTGCTCTCGAGGCTGACGACCGACACCACGCTGGTCCAGACCGTGGTCGGATCGAGCCTGTCGATGGGACTGCGCAACACGGTGATGGGCATCGGTGCGCTGGGCATGCTGGTCATCACCAACCCGTACGTGATGACGCAGGTGCTCGGCATCTTGGTGCTGGTGGTGCTGCCCAGCGTCTACTTCGGCCGCCGCGTGCGCAAGCTCTCGCGCGCCAGCCAGGACCGCGTCGCCGATTCCAGCGCGATCGCGGCCGAGGTGCTGAACGCGATTCCCGTGGTGCAGAGCTACACCCAGGAGCAGCGCGAGGCGGCGCGCTTTGCCGTGGCCACCGAGAATGCCTTCGACACCGCCAGGAAGCGCACCCGGGTGCGCGCCATGCTGGTGGCCTTCATCATCAGCGCCACCTTCGGCGCGCTGCTGTGGGGCCTGTACCAGGGCACGCAGGCGGTGCTGGCCGGCACGATCAGCCCCGGGCACCTGGGTCAGACCGTCGTCTACGTGCTGATCCTCGTCTCGAGCGTGGCGGTGCTGTCGGAGGTCTATGGCGACCTGCTGCGCGCGGCCGGCGCCACCGAGCGCCTGATGGAGTTGCTGGCCACGCGCTCGCCGGTGGTCGAGCCCGCGGTGCCGCGTTCCTTGCCCCCCGCGCAGGGCGGCTCGTCGGTGCGGCTGTCGGGCGTCAGCTTCAACTACCCGTCGCGGCCGCTGCACGCCGGCGTTGCGCGAGGTCTCGTTCGACGTCCGCCCCGGCGAAACGGTGGCCCTGGTCGGTCCCAGCGGCGCAGGCAAGAGCACGGTGCTGCAATTGCTGCTGCGCTTTTACGATGCCCAACACGGCACGGTGGCCATCGACGGCGTACCGGTGCAGGAGCTGGCCCTGTCGGCCCTGCGCCAGCGCGTGGGCATCGTGCCACAGGACAGCGTGGTGTTCTCGACCAGCGCGTTGGAGAACATCCGCTACGGCCGCCCCGACGCCGGCGACGAGGATGTGATCGCAGCGGCGAAGGCGGCCTTCGCGCACGACTTCATCACGGCCCTGCCCGAGGGCTACGCCACCTACCTCGGCGAGCGCGGCGTGCGCCTGTCTGGCGGCCAGCGCCAACGCATCGCGATCGCGCGTGCGATGCTGAAGAACCCGCCGTTGCTGTTGCTGGACGAGGCCACCAGCGCGCTCGACGCCGAGAGCGAGCGCATGGTGCAGGCCGCGCTCGAATCGGCGATGCAGGGGCGCACCACGCTGGTCATCGCCCACCGGCTGGCCACCGTGCAGCGCGCCGACCGCATCGTCGTGCTCGACCATGGCCGCATCGTCGACACCGGCACGCACACCGAGCTGGTGGCGCGCGGCGGCCTGTATGCGCGGCTGGCGGCGATGCAGTTCGATCTCGAACCGGCGGCAGCAAGGGATAATTCCTGAGCATGAGCGCCCCGATCCGCACGCAGTACGAAGATTTCATGCGCCATGTGTTCGAGCATGGCGTCGTCAAGGCCGACCGCACCGGCACCGGAACGAAGAGCGTCTTCGGCCACCAGCTTCGCTTCGATCTGAGGGAAGGCTTTCCGCTGATCACGACCAAGAAGGTGCACCTGAAGTCGATCATCCTCGAACTGCTGTGGTTCCTGCGCGGCGACGGCAACGCGAAGTGGCTGCAGGAGCGCGGCGTGACGATCTGGAACGAATGGGCCAAGCCCGACGGCGACCTCGGCCCCGTCTACGGCGTGCAGTGGCGGGCCTGGCCAACGCCCGACGGCGGACACATCGATCAGATCGCCGAGGTCGTCAAGCAACTCAAGACCAATCCCGATTCGCGGCGCATCATCGTCAGCGCCTGGAACGTGGCCGAGTTGGGCAAGATGGCCCTGATGCCGTGCCACGCGTTCTTCCAGTTCTACGTCGCGCCGGGCGCGTCGCCTTCGGCTCGGCCCACGCTGAGCTGCCAGCTCTACCAGCGCAGCGCCGACATCTTCCTCGGCGTGCCTTTCAACATCGCCAGCTACGCGCTGCTCACGCACATGCTGGCGCAGCAGTGCGACTTGGATGTCGGCGACTTCATCTGGACCGGCGGCGACTGCCACATCTACAGCAACCACCACGAACAGGTCGCCACGCAATTGGCGCGCGAACCACGGCCATATCCAACGCTCGTCATCAAACGTCGACCGGCGTCGATCTTCGACTACCAGTACGAGGACTTCGAACTCGAGGGCTACGACCCGCACCCGGCCATCAAGGCGCCGGTGGCGATCTAGACACCAAACGCATCCGCACAGGCCCGGCCCGTGCGCTGCGGCGCGCAGCCGGATCGTTGCCTTCAGCATTGCACTTCATGCGTGATCGGCGCATCCATCGCCATTGCACGCATCAGAGAGCCCGCGACCAGAATTGACCCACCAGGTCGTGCCCGAAACTGTGGTGACGCTCCTCCCGCTCCAGGGTGAAGCCCACGGTTTCGTAGATGTGGCGCGCGCAAACCAGGATGTCGTTGGTCCAGAGCATGATTCTCTTGTAGCCGGCGCGCTTTGCGAAGGCGATGCACTCGTTGACCAGCCGGCGCCCGACACCGTGCCCGCGACCCTTCGGGTCGACCAGCAGGCAGCGCAGTTGCGCGGCGTCTGGATCGTCGGCATTGCGCACCAGGAATACGCAGCCGACCCGTTCGCCGTCCAGTTCGGCGACCCAGAAGCGTTCGGTCGCCGCATCGTGCTTGGCGACAAACTGTGCGAACAGCTTCGCAACGAGCGCCTCGAATTCGATGTTCCAGCCGAACTCATCGGCATAGAGTTGCGCGTGCCGCTCGATGGCCCAGCCTGCATCGCCCACCCGGTGGGTCCGAATCGTCAGCTGCGGGCTCGGCGGCCGATCCCTCGGCGTTGATTGACCTTCGTTCATCGCATTCCAGCGAGGCATGTTCCATGTTGACGGCACGCCAGTCACTGCGGCCCCCGCACGGCGCTCAATGCTGCAGGATCTTCGACAGGAATTCCTTCGCCCGCGGCGTGCGCGCATCCGGGTCGCCGAAGAATTCGGCCGTCTTGCAATCCTCGACGATCCGGCCCTGGTCCATGAAGATGACGCGGTGGCTGACCTTCTTGGCAAAGCCCATCTCGTGCGTGACGACCATCATCGTCATGCCCTCCTTGGCCAGCAGCACCATCACGTCGAGCACCTCGCCGACCATCTCGGGGTCCAGGGCCGAGGTCGGCTCGTCGAACAGCATCACGATCGGATCCATCGACAGCGCGCGGGCGATGGCCACGCGCTGCTGCTGGCCGCCGGAGAGCTGGCCGGGGAACTTGTCCTTGTGCACCATCAGGCCGACGCGGTCGAGCATCTTCAGGCCGCGCGTCCTGGCTTCGTCGGCGCTGCGGCCCAGCACCTTGATCTGCGCCAGCGTCAGGTTCTCGGTCACCGACAGGTGCGGGAACAGCTCGAAGTGCTGGAACACCATGCCCACGCGTGCGCGCAGCTTGGGCAGGTCGGTCTTGGGGTCGCCGATGCTGATGCCGTCGACGACGATGTCGCCCTTCTGGAACGGCTCGAGTGCGTTGACGGTCTTGATCAGCGTGCTCTTGCCCGAGCCCGACGGGCCGCAGACGACGACGACCTCGCCCTTCTTGATGCTGGTGCGTGCAGTCGGTCAGGACCTGGAAGCTGCCGTACCACTTGCTGACGTTCTTGATGTCGATCATCTAACAACCCTCGCTATCGAATGATCTGGATCTTCTTCTGCAAGCGACGCACGAGCATCGACAGGCTGAAGCAGATCACGAAGTAGACGACCGCGGCGACGAGGTAGGTCTCGACCGGGCGATTGAAGTTCTTGCCCGCGACCTCGAAGCCCTTCAGCAGGTCGTAGGCGCCGATGGCATACACCAGCGACGTGTCCTGGAACAGGATCACGGTCTGCGTCAACAGCACCGGCAACATGTTGCGGAAGGCCTGCGGCAGGACGATCAGCTGCATGCACTGCGGGTAGGTCATGCCCACCGCGTAGCCGGCGTAGACCTGGCCCTTGGGCACGCTCTGGATGCCGGCGCGCATGATCTCCGAGTAGTACGCCGCCTCGAACACGGTGAAGGTGATGATGGCGCTCAGCTCGGCCCCCATCGGCCGCCCGATCAGCAGCGGGATCAGCAGGAAGAACCACAGGATCACCATCACCAGCGGGATCGAGCGCAGCGTGTTGACGTAGAACGCCGCCGGCATCACCAGCCACTTCTTTCCCGACAGGCGCATCAGCGCCAGCACGGTACCCAGCGCGATGCCGCCGATCATCGCCACCAGCGTCAGCTGCACCGAGAAGATGAAGCCCTTGACGACGAAGCTCGAGACGACGCCCCAGTTGAAGAACCCGAAGTCGAGGTTCAGATTCACTTCGCGCCCCCGATCATCATGCCGGGCACCTGCACGCGGTGCTCGATGAACAGTGCCAGCCGGTTGATGGCGAAGGCCGAGACGAAATACAGGCCCGTCACCGCCAGATAGACCTCGATGCCGCGCGATGTTTCCTCCTGCGCCTGCATCGCGAACATCGTCAGCTCGGCGATGCTGACGGCAAACGCCACCGACGAGTTCTTGATGATGTTCATCGACTCGCTGGTCAATGGCGGGATGACGATGCGAAACGCCATCGGCAGCAGGACATAGCGGTAGGTCTGCGGCAGCGTCAGGCCCATCGCCAGCCCGGCGTAGCGCTGCCCGGTGGGCAGCGACTGGATGCCGGCCTTGACCTGCTCGGAGATGCGCGCCGAGGTGAAGAAGCCGAGCGCGAAGACCACCAGCACGAAGCTCGGCACGCCGCGCAGCACCAGGAACATCGACGGGATGACGTGGTACCAGAGGAACAGCTGCACCAGCAGCGGAATGTTGCGGAACAACTCGGTCCAGGCATTGCCCAGCGCCACCAGCCACTTGCTCGGCGTGGTGCGCAGGATGCCCATCAACGAGCCTGCGGCCAGCGCCACGATCAGCGCGCACAGCGCCACCGACAGCGTCCAGCCCCAGGCGCTCATCATCCACTCGAGGTAGTTGCGCCCGCCCCCGGTGTCTTGCAGGAAGACCTGCCAGTCCCACGTCATCGCACCGCCTCCTGTTGTTCTTTGCGGGTCGTTCCAGCGCAAGGCGCGGCGCGGAGATTCCCGCGCCGCGTCGCCGCAGCATAAGCAGGCCCCGCAGCCTCACGCGTCGGGGCTTGCCTGGGGGCGGCGAATCACTTCTTCAGGTATTCCTCGACCGGCTTGTCGTTCGGGTTGGCCCAGGCGGCCTTGGTCGCGTCGCTGGCGGGCAAACCGACCTTGGTGTTGGCCGGCGGGATCGGCTGCATGAACCACTTGTCGTAGGCCTTGGCCAACTGGCCACTGGCGATCTGGGCCTTGATGCTGTCGTCGACCGCCTTCTTGAAGGCCGGGTCGTCCTTGCGCATCATGATCGCGATCGGCTCGACGGACAGCACCTCGCCGACGATCTTGAAGTCGGCCGGGTTCTTGGCGCGCGCGATGTTGCCGGCCAGGATCTGTCCGTCCATCACGAAGGCGTCGGCACGGCCGCTCTCGAGCAGCAGAAAGCTGTCGGCGTGGTCCTTGCCGAACAGTTCCTTGAAATCGATGCCCGTGGCGCGCTCGTGCTTGCGCAGCAATTGCACCGAGGTGGTGCCGGTGGTGGTGGCGACGTTGCGGTCCTTCAACTGGGCGATCGAGGTGATGCCCGAATTGGCCTTCACCGCGATGCGCACCTCCTCGACGTAGGTGGTGACGGCAAACGCCACGTCCTTCTGCCGCGTCGCGTTGTTGGTGGTCGAGCCGCACTCGATGTCGACGGTGCCGTTCTGCACCAGCGGAATGCGGTTCTGCGACGTCACCGGCTGGTACTTGATTTCGAGCTTGGCCAGACCCAACTGCTTTTGAATGTCGGCCAGCGCCTGCTGGCACACGTCGATGTGAAAGCCGACGTACTTGCCGTCGCCGAGCGTATAGCTCAGTGCGCCGGACGATTCACGCACGCCCATCGTGACGGCACCACTGTCCTTGATCTTCTTCAGCGTGTCATTGGCCTGGGCCAAGGCGACGCCGGTGGCCAGCAAGGCGGCAACGGCAATAAGTGACTTCTTCATACGCGGGAGCTCCTGCAGGAGGTTTGGGGAACGAACGGAACGTGAATTGTAGGAACGCCGGCGACGATACGTCGCGCGACGATGGCGCAACCAGGGGTTAACCCGCGCTATCGACACCGGCACGGTCGGCACTCGATTGCTGCAACTGCCACATCCGGGCGTAGCGCCCACCCAGGGCCAGCAATTCGGCATGCGCGCCCTGCTCGACGATCCGCCCTTGCTCCATGACCAGGATGCAGTGCGCGTCGACCACCGTCGACAGCCTGTGTGCGATGACCAGCGTGGTCTTGTTGCGCGCCACGCTCTTCAGTTCGGCCTGTATTGCGCGCTCGTTGGCCGAGTCGAGTGCCGAGGTGGCCTCGTCGAAGATCAGGATCGGCGGGTTCTTCAGCAGGGTGCGCGCGATCGCCACGCGCTGCTTCTCGCCGCCCGACAGCTTCAGGCCGCGCTCGCCGACCATCGTCTCGTAGCCCAGCGGCGTGCGGGCGATGAAGTCGTGGATGTGCGCCGAGCGCGTCGCGCCCTCGACCTCGGCGCGGCTCGCGCCGGGTCGGCCGTAGGCGATGTTGTACTCGACCGTGTCGTTGAACAGCACGGTGTCCTGCGGCACGATGCCGATCGCCGCGCGCAGGCTGGCCTGCGTCACGCTGCGGATGTCCTGGCCGTCGATGCTGATGCGCCCGCCGCCGACGTCGTAGAAGCGGTACAGCAGGCGCGCCAGCGTCGACTTGCCGGCGCCCGACGAGCCGACCACGGCCACCGTCTTGCCGGCCGGGATCTCGAAGCTGACGCCGTCGAGGATCTGCCGCGCCGGCTCGTAGGAAAAGTTCACCTGCTCGAAGCGCACCGTCGCCTCGCGCACGATCAGCGCCGGGGCGTTCGGCGCATCGGCGATTTCGCGGTGCGTCGACAGCAGCGTGAACATCTTCTCCATGTCCACCGTCGACTGCTTGATCTCGCGGTAGATCACGCCGAGAAAGTTGAGCGGGATGTAGAGCTGGATCATCAGCGCGTTGACCAGCACCAGGTCACCGAGCGTCAGGCTGGCGTCGACCACACCGAGGGTGGCGCGCCAGACCAGCAAGGTCACGGCCACCGCGATGATCAGGCTCTGGCCGAGGTTGAGCAGCGAGAGCGAGGTTTGCGACTTGATCGAGGCCTGCTCGAGGCGCTGCAGGTTCTCGTCGTAGCGCGCCTGCTCGAAGCGTTCATTGCCGAAGTACTTGACGGTCTCGTAGTTGATCAGCGCATCGATCGCCCGCGTGTTGGCCTTGCTGTCCTGCTCGTTCATGGCGCGCCGGAAATGCGTGCGCCACTCGGTCACGGTGATGGTGTAGCCGATGTAGCTGGCCAGTGCGGCCAGGGTGATGGCGGCGAACCAGCCGTCGAACTTGCTCGCCAGCAGCACGATCACCAGCGAAATCTCGACCAGCGTGGGCAGGATGTTGTAGATGAAATAGTTGAGCAGCGAGTGGATCGCGCGCGAACCGCGCTCGATGTCGCGCGACACGCCGCCGGTCTGGCGTTCGAGGTGAAAACGCAGTGACAGGCTGAGCAGGTGGTCGAAGGTCTGCAGCGCGACCTGGCGCGCGATGCGCGCGGCCACGGGATAGAACAGGAACTCGCGCAGTTCGGTGAACAGCGTCACCGACACGCGCAAGGCGCCGTAGGCCAGCAGCAGCGCCACCGGCACGACCAGCGCGGTGCGCGGGTCGCCGGGCTTGAGGTCGAGCGCGTCGACCAGCGACTTGAGCACCAGCGGCACGCCGATGTTGGCCAGCTTGGCCGCCACCAGGCAGGCCAGCGCAATCGCCACCCGCCAGCGCCATTGCCAGATGTAGGGCAGCAGTTTGCGCACCGTGGACAGGCCGGCGCTGGGCAGTGCGCCCGACGCGGTCACGGGAACGGGCAATGGAGGCGGTGGCGTAGCGGCGCATGTTGCAAGTGTCGTGGAAGAATGCCATCCCTGCTTTGGCGTTGCCCGCGATCGAGGTCGATAACCATGACGACACCCACCCACAGTGCCACCGTGATGGCCCCGCCGCGCCTGCCCGATGGCAGCGAGCTGGTGATGCGGGTGATGCCCTTGCCGGCCGACACCAACAGCAACGGCGACATTTTCGGCGGCTGGCTGATGGCGCAGGTCGACCTGGCCGGCGCGGTCTTGCCCTCGCGCGTGGCCAAGGGCCGCATCGCCACGGTGGCCGTCAACCAGTTCCTGTTCAAGCAGACGGTGTCGGTGGGCGACCTGCTCAGCTTCTACGCCCGGATCGAGCGCATCGGCAACACCTCGATCACCGTGCACGTCGAGGTCTACGCCGAGCGCAACCCCGCCAACCTGCAGGTGGTCAAGGTCACCGAGGCCAACCTGACCTATGTCGCCATCGACGCGGCAGGCAAGCCGCGGCCGCTGCCCCGCGAGTAGGCCGACGGCCCGCGCGTGGGCTTGACGCGCTCGCGCACCCCCATGGCGGTGTCGATACGGGTGATTGCTGATGCATTCGCCAGCCCCAGAGCCGACGATCACGACCCTGATTTGACCCGCATCAAGGGACGCGCCGATGAAGCTCTACTACCACCCCGCATCGACCACCAGCCGGCCGGTCGTGCTGTTCGCCGCCGAGAGCGGCATTGCGCTGGAGTTGCAGGTCGTCGACCTGTTCACCGGCGAACACATGCAGCCGCCCTTCGGCGCCATCAACCCGAACCACCTGGTTCCGGTGCTGGAGGACGGCGCCTTTCGCCTGACCGAGAGTTCGGCGATCCTGAAGTACCTGGCCGACAAGGTCGGCTCGCCCCTGTACCCGAAGGACTTGCAGCAGCGCGCCCGCGTCAACGAGCGCATGGACTGGGTCAACACCCAGTTGTGCCGTGACTTCGCCTACGGCCTGGTCTACCCGCAGATATTTCCGGGGCACAAGCGCCGCAGCGACGAGGCTCAGACAGGCCACCCTGCAATGGGGCCAGGAGCGCGCGCGGGGCTGGTTGAAGGTGCTCAACGACAACTTCCTCGGCGCGGGCAACGGCTGGGTCTGTGGCGACGCGATGACGATCGCCGACTACTACGCCGCGGCCTTCGTCGCGCTGGGCGAAGCCACCGGCAGCAGCTTCGCCGACTACCCGAACATCCAGCGCTGGCTCGGCCGCATGAAGGCACTGCCCCGATGGAAGGAGGTCAACGCCGCGATCGACGGCTACGCCGCCACGCTGAAGGGCAACCCGATGGTGGCGGTCTGACCATGATCCGCAAGCTGCACCACAGCGCCTACCGCTGCCGCGACTCGGAGCAGACGCGGCGCTTCTACGAGGACTTCCTCGGCCTGCCGCTGTCGGGCACGCTCGAGATCAAGGAAACCAAGAGCGGCCGGGCCACCGCAACCCTGCACACCTTCTACCGCCTGGACGACGGCTCGTTCATGGCCTTCTTCGAAGCCACCGACATGGCGTTCGACTTCAAGCCGCAGCACGACTACGACCTGCACATCGCGCTCGAAGTCGAACGGCCGGTACTCGACGCGATGCTGGCCAAGGGCCGCGCCGAGGGCATCGAGACGCGCGGCATTTCACAGCACGGCTTCATCGAGTCGATCTACTTTCGCGACCCCAACGGTTATGTCGTCGAGCTGTGCGCAAAGGCACCCCACCACGACGCCGCGATGGACCCGTCGCGCAACGGGGCGCGCGAAAAGCTGCAGCACTGGACAGCCACGCGGTCCGCCTCAACCACGACCTGACCACGCCGCGGGCCTTCGATTTCTACAACCTGAGCGTGCCGCTGCTGCTGGCGATGCTGGCGGCATTGCTGCGCGGGCACAAGGAGCTCGAGCCTGTGCTCGCCGTCGGCTCGATCGTGACCGGCATCGCCGTGCTGCTGTTCGCCTTCAACGTGCTTGCTGCCGTCAAGCCACCGGCGGCGGCTTAGCGCGTCGCGATCAGCGGTCGCTCAGTCGCGGCCAGACAGCAGCGGCGATGTGCTCGGCCAGCGCCACGCCGCAGACGCGGTAGACCGGCTCGCCGGGGTGAAAGCCGTCGTCGGCCATCACGCCGCGGTTGAGCGGCAGGTCGATCGCCACATGCGACACGTCGTCGCGGCCGGCGGCCCATGACGCGATCGCGCGGTCGTGGCGGCGGGCATCGGCGCCGGCGATCCAGCGCAGCGGCTGCGGCAGGCCCACGAAGCGGTGCACCGGCGGCAGCGGCGCGAACACGACATGCGCCACGCCGTGCGCATTGCGCAGGCGGTTCGCGATCGCCTCGCGCACGGCCACGGCCTGCCGCGACGGCACCTGCGCGACGACATCGTTGACGCCGAGCACGACGACCGCGACATCCGCGGTGCCGAACGTTTCGTCGGCCAGCATCGCCAGGCATTGCGCGCTGGTCAGCCCCGAGCGCGCCAGCAGCTGCCAAGCCACCTGCGCAGAACACGACTGCGGCCAGCGCGCGGCTCAAGTGCCCGGCCAGCGCGTCGTCGCTGACGGGCCACGCCGACGCCGGCGGCCGACGAGTCGCCGATGATCAAGAGGCGCAGCAGCGGTCCGCGGCCGACCGTGCCTGCGCGCGGGCCCTCGGCCTCGGGCAGGCGCGGCATGCGCGCACGCGTGACGACGGCCTGGGCGACCAGCACCGGAGACAGCAGCAGCTTGGCGGTCAGACTCAACGCAGCCCCGGCCGTCAGAACTTCGAGAAATCCGGCTTGCGCTTCTGGAAGAAGGCCTGGAAGGCCTCCATCGCCTCGGGGCTGCGCAGGCGTGCGGCAAACAGCTCACCCTCGGTGCGGATCGTGCTGGCGATCAGCTCGCGCTGGGGCGCACGCATCAGCTGCTTGGCCTCGCGCACGGCACCCGGCGGCAGCGCGTTGAAGCGCTCGGCCATGCGGCGGGCGTGGTTGACGACCTCGCCGGCGGGCAGCACGGCGTTGGCGATACCGCATTCCACCGCCTGCTCGGCGGTGAACGGATCGCCGAGCAGCAACTTCTCGGCCGCGCGGCGATGGCCCATCAGCTGCGGCACCAGCAGGCTCGACGCGAACTCGGGCACCAGGCCCAGGCTGACGAAGGGCATCGCCAGCCGCGCGTCGTCGGCGACGTAGACCAGATCGCAGTGCAGCAGCATCGTCGTGCCGATGCCGATCGCGCCGCCGGTGACCGCGGCGACCACGGGCTTGTCGAACTCGAACAGCGCGCGCATGAAACGCGCCACCGGCGAGTCGAGCGCGTCGCTGCCCTGGCCCGGCGGCCGGGCCACGAAGTCCTCGATGTCGTTGCCCGAGGTGAAGATGCCCGGCTGGCCGGTGATCAGCACCGCGCGCACCGTGGCATCGTCGCGCGCGGCGTTCAGCGCGTCGGCCATCGCCTGGTACATCGCAATGGTCAACGCGTTCTTCTTCTCCGGCCGCGCGATCTCGATCGTCGCGACGCCGTTGACGATGCCGGTCTTGATGCTCATGTCAGTTCTCCATGGCGCGGCACCGCCCGCGATGCACGAACCAGTGACTTGCCAAGCAACCGCCGCGGGTCCAGCTTTGCCGGTCCGCCAGCGGGCCTTGCAGGCCGCATGGCAGCAGGACGCGGCCATGCCTCGGCCCGTCCAAGCCGACGCTGGTCGGCTTGGAGCCGCAGCCTGGCCCCCTCGAGGGGGAGCGGCGAAGCCGCTTCGGGGGTGATTCACTTCACACCCGTTCGAGAATGCCGGCCGCGCCCTGCCCCATGCCCACGCACATCGTGACCATGCCGTACTTCAGGTTGTGCCGGCGCAAGGCATGAATGACCGTCGCAGCGCGGATCGCGCCGGTGGCGCCGAGCGGGTGGCCGAGCGCGATCGCGCCGCCCATCGGGTTGACCTTGCCGGCGTCCAGGCCCACGGTATTGATGACCGCCAGCGCCTGCGCCGCGAAGGCTTCGTTCAGCTCGATCCAGCCGATGTCGGCGAGCGACAGCCCGGCGTACTTCAGTGCCGCGGGAATGGCCTCGATCGGGCCGATGCCCATGACCTCCGGCGCCACGCCACGGGCGGCGAAGCTGACGAAGCGGGCCAGCGGCTTCAGGTCGAACTGCTTGACCGCGCGCTCGCTGGCCACGATCAGCGCACCGGCGCCGTCGCTGGTCTGCGAGCTGTTGCCCGCGGTCACCGAACCCTTGGCCGCGAACACGGGCTTCAACTTGGCCAGGCCTTCGAGCGAGGTGTCGGGGCGCGCGCCTTCGTCGAGCTTGACGGTGCGCGTCTTCGTGCCGACCTCGCCGGTGGCCAGGTTCGGGAAGCGCTCGACGACCTCGATCGGCGTCATCTCGTCGGCAAACTCGCCCGCCGCCATGGCCTTCAGCGCCTTCTGGTGCGAGGCCAGCGCAAATGCGTCCTGCGCCTCGCGCGACACCTTCCACTGCGTCGCGACCTTCTCTGCCGTCAGCCCCATGCCGTAGGCGATGCCGACGTTCTCGTCGCGCGCAAACACCAGCGGGTTGAACGAGGGCTTGTTGCCGCCCATCGGCACCATGCTCATGCTCTCGGCGCCGCCGGCGATCATCACGTCGGCCTCGCCGACGCGGATGCGGTCGGCGGCCATCTGCAGCGCGGTCAGGCCCGAGGCGCAGAAGCGGTTCACCGTCACCCCGCCCACCGAATGCGGCAGGCCGGCCAGCACCATCGCCGCCCGCGCCATGTTCATGCCCTGCTCGCCCTCGGGGAACGAGCAGCCGATGATGGCATCCTCGATCGCCTTCGGGTCGAGGTTGGGCACCTGGGCCAGAGCGCTCCTCACGACGGCCACCAGCAGGTCGTCGGGCCGAGTGTTGCGGAAGTAGCCGCGGCCGGACTTGCCGATCGGCGTGCGCGTGGCGGCAACGATGTAGGCGTCTTGCACTTGCTTGCTCATGTGATTGACTCCGCGCTCAATTGCGAACAGGTTTTCCCGTGGACAGCATGCCCATGATGCGTTCCTGCGTCTTCGGGTGCTCGAGCAGGCCGCAGAAGTGCTTGCGCTCGAGCGCCATCAGGTACTCCTCGCTGACCAGCGAGCCGGCGTCGACGTCGCCGCCGCAGACCACGTCGGCGATCAGGCTCGAGATGTGGAAGTCGTGCGCGCTGATGAAGCCACCGTCGCGCATGTTGGCGAGCTGGGCCTGGATCGTGGCGATGCCGTTGCGGCCGGCCACCGGGAACAGTCGCTTCACGGGTGGGCGATAGCCGCGCGGCGAACATCGCCTTGGCCTGCTGCGTGGCCACGTACAGCAACTCGTTCCTGTGCGGCACGATCAGGTCGGCGTCGAGCAGGTAGCCGAGCTTGCGGCTTTCGATGGCACTGGTGCCGACCTTGGCCATTGCCGCGCTGGTGAAGCCGTCCTTGACGAAGCTGAAGATGTCGGCATTGGCATTGCCCGCGCCGGCCATCTCGGCAGCGCGGCGTGCGACATAGGCCAGGCCGCCACCGCCCGGAATCAGGCCGACACCGACCTCGACCAGGCCGATGTAGCTCTCCATCGCCGCGACGCGCCGGGCGCTGTGGATTGCGATCTCGCAGCCGCCACCCAGCGCCAGCCCGCGGATCGCACTGATCACCGGCACCTGCGCATAGCGGATGCGCAGCATCAGGTCCTGCAGCTTCTTCTCTTCGGGCGCGATGCCCTTGGCGCCGAGCTTCATGAACACCGGCATCAGCGACTCGAGGTTCGCGCCGGCGGAGAACACATCGTCGGGCGACCAGATCACCAGGCCCTGATAGCCTTGCTCGGCGATCTCGAGTGCCTTGAGCAGGCCCTCGGTCACGGTCGGGCTGATCAGGTGCAGCTTGGCGGTGATGCTGGCAATCGCGACCTCGCCGTCCAGCGTCCAGACCCTGATCTCGTCGTTCTTGAACAGCTCGGTGCCGCTCTGCAGCGGCTGCGCTGCACCGGATCCCTGCACGGCGTCGGGGAAGTGCTGGCGCTGATAGACGGGCAGCTTGCTGGCCGCCACCTGCGCCTTCTTGGCCGGGCTCCACGAGCCTTCGGCCGTGTGCACACCGGTGCGGCCGTCGAAGACCCACGCCGGCAGCGCTGCCTTGCACAGTGCCTTGCCGGCCTCGATGTCTTCCTTGACCCAGTTGGCCACCTGCTGCCAGCCGGCCTCCTGCCACAGCTCGAACGGGCCCTGCTTGGCGCCGAAACCCCAGCGCATCGCGAAGTCCACGTCGCGCGCGGTGTCGGCGATGGCCTCGAGATGCACGGCGGCGTAGTGGAACGAATCGCGCAGGATGGCCCACAGGAACTGCGCCTGCGGGTTGCTCGACTCGCGCAACAGCTTCAGGCGCTCGGCAGCGGGCTTCTTCAGCATGCGCTCGACGATCGGATCGGCCTTGCCCGCCGCAGGCACGTAATCCTGCTTGGCGGGATCGAGGCGCAGGATGTCCTTGCCGACCTTCTTGTAGAAACCGGCGCCGGTCTTCTGACCCAGCGCGCCGGCCTTGATCAGCCCCGCGAGCACCGGTGGCGTGGCGTACAGCGCGGAAAACGGGTCCGCCGTCGCCTTGCCTTCGCCCAGGTTGTCCTGCAGCGTCTTGATCACGTGCGCCATGGTGTCCAGGCCCACCACGTCGGCAGTGCGGAAGGTGGCACTGCTGGCGCGGCCCATCTTCTTGCCGGTGAGGTCATCGACCACGTCGTAGCCGAGGCCGAAGTTCTCGGCCTCCTTGATCGTCGCCAGCATGCCGGCAATGCCGACGCGGTTGGCAATGAAGTTCGGCGTGTCCTTGGCCCGGACCACGCTCTTGCCGAGGAAGGTGGTCGCAAACGCTTCCAGTTCGTCGAGCACCTGTGGCTCGGTCGTCGGCGTGTTGATCAACTCGACCAGCGCCATGTAGCGCGGCGGGTTGAAGAAGTGGATGCCGCAAAAGCGCGGGCGGATCGACTCGGGCAGCGCGGCCGACAGCGTGGTGATCGACAGGCCCGAGGTGTTCGACGCCAGCAGCGCATGCGCGGGCACATGCGGCGCGATCTTGCGGTACAGATCGAGCTTCCAGTCCATGCGCTCGGCGATCGCTTCGATCACCAGATCGCACTCGCCCAGCAGCGGGAGATGCTCTTCGTAGTTCGCCGGCGTGATCAGTGCGGCCTCCTCGGCCACGCCCAGCGGCGCGGGTTTGAGCTTCTTCAGGTTGTCGATCGCCTTGATGGCGATGCCGCTCTTGGCGCCTTCCTTGGCCGGCAGGTCGAACAACACCACCGGCACCCGGCAATTGACCAGGTGGGCGGCGATCTGCGCGCCCATCACGCCGGCGCCGAGCACCGCCACCTTGCGAACTTGAAAACGGGTCATGCTCTTCTCCGATCAGAAATAGGCTGCGTCCATCGCCATCAGCGGCGCCGATCCGGCGCGTGCGCTGCGGATCAGTCCGGCCGTCTCGGGCAACAGCTTGGCGAAGTAGAAGCGCGCGGTCGCGAGCTTGGCAATGTAGAACGGGTCGCCGGCGTCCTTCTTCTCGAGCGCGATCTTGGCCATGCGCGCCCACAGGTAGGCGAACGCCAGGTGGCCGACCACGCGCAGGTAGTCGACGGCGGCGGCGCCGACCTCGTCGGCATTGCCGAAGGCCTTCATGCCGAGTTCGGTGGTCAGCTTGGTGACCTTGTCGCCGAGATCGGCCAGCGGGTTGACGAACTCCTGCATCGCCTCGTTGGTGCCCTCGTCTTCGATGAACCGGGATATGCGCTTGCCGAAGGCCTTCAGCTTCTTGCCGTTGTCGGCCAGCACCTTGCGGCCCAGCAGGTCCAGCGACTGGATCGTATTGGTGCCCTCGTAGAGCATGTTGATGCGCGCATCACGCACATATTGCTCCATGCCCCACCCGGCAATATAGCCGTGACCGCCGAAGACCTGCAGGCAATGCGAGGTGGCGAGCCAGGCGTTGTCGGTGAAGAAGGCCTTGATGATCGGGGTCAGCAATGCCACCTCGTCGGCGCAGGCCTGGCGCAACTCGGCGTCGGGGTGCTTGAGCTCGATGTCGAGCAGCAGCACGGTGTGCATCGACAAGGCCCGCGCGCCCTCGGCGTAGGCCCGTGCCGTGAGCAGCATCTTGCGCACGTCGGGGTGCACGATGATCGGGTCGGCGGGCTTGTCGGGCGCCTTCGGGCCGCTCAGCGAGCGCATCTGCAGGCGGTCCTTGGCGTAGACGACGGCGTTCTGGTAGGCCACCTCGGTCAGGCCGAGCGACTGGTTGCCGACGCCCAATCGCGCCGCGTTCATCATCACGAACATCGCCGCCAGGCCCTTGTTCGGCTGACCGACGAGCGAGCCGTTGGCGCCGTCCAGGTTCATCTGGCAGGTCGAGTTGCCGTGGATGCCCATCTTCTCCTCGATCGCGCCGCAGCTGATCGCATTGCGCGAGCCGAGCGTTCCGTCGGCATTGACGTTGAACTTGGGCACCACGAACAGCGAAATGCCCTTGCTGCCTGCGGGCGCGTCGGGCAGGCGCGCGAGGACCAGGTGGACGATGTTCTCGGCCAGATCGTGCTCGCCCGAGCTGATGAAGATCTTCGTCGCCGGTGATCTTGTAGCTGCCGTCGGCCTGCGGCTCGGCCTTGCTGCGCAGCAGGCCCAGGTCGGTGCCGCAATGGGCTTCGGTGAGGCACATCGTGCCGGTCCACACACCCGACGACAACTTGGGCAGGTAGGTGGCCTTCTGCTCCGGCGTGCCGTGCACATGCAGGCACTCGTAGGCGCCGTGCGACAGGCCGGGGTACATGGTCCACGACTGGTTGCTCGAGTTCAGCATCTCGAACAGGCATTGGTTGACCAGGTGCGGCAGGCCCTGGCCGCCGAACGCCGGGTCGGTCGACAACGCCGGCCAGCCGCCTTCGACGTACTTGGCATAGGCCTGCTTGAAGCCCGCGGGCGTGCGCACCTCGTGCGTTGCCGGGTCCAGCGTGCAACCTTCGCGGTCGCCACTGTGGTTGATCGGCAGCAGCACCTCGGCGGCGAACTTGCCGCCTTCTTCGAGCACGGCGTTGATGGTCTCGGCGTCGAGGTCGGCGTGGGCCGGGATTTGCTTCAGCTGCGGCACGGCGTCGAGCAACTCGTGCATCACGAACCGAATGTCGCGCAACGGCGGGGTGTACTGGGTCATCGTGGACTCCCGTTCAGGGCCTAAGGTGATCTCAGCGGCGTCGCTGGCCGGTGTGCGCGCCGGGGGCGCGGCCCGGCGCGGCATCGACCGGGCGGATGTAATGCGAGAGCAGATGCTCGAACGCGCGCCGTGCGCGATCGAGCGCGCCAGGCCGGCGCAGGAAGCGCGCATCGTGGTGCAGGGCCAGGATCAGGCCGTGCAGTTCGAACAACATCTGCGTCGCATCGGTATCGGCGCGCAAGTGGCCCTCTGCGACCGCGAGGTCGATCGCGCGTTCCAGCGCGCCATGCCAGGCCATCACCATCGAGGCCAGCGCATCGCGCACGGGGCCCGGCCGGTCGTCGAACTCGACCGCGCCGCTGATGTAGATGCAACCCGAGTCGATCTCGACCGATACCCGCTTGACCCAGCGTTCGAACAGCGTTCGCAGCCGCGGCAGGCCGCGCGGCTCGCGCACCGCGGGAAAGAACACCTCGCCCTCGAACCGGGCGTGATATTCGCGGATGACCGCGATCTGCAACTCCTCGCGCGAGCCGAAATGGGCGAACACCCCCGACTTGCTCATCCGTGTCACTTCGGCCAGCGCGCCGATCGACAATCCCTCCAGGCCCATGTGCGAAGCCATGCCCAGCGCAGCGTCGAGGATCGTCGCCCGTGTCTGCCGGCCCTTTGGCTGGGACAGTCGGCGCGGCGAGGCGTCGGCGATGTCGCTCTGAACGGTCATGCGATGGCGGTGGAATTGACGGAGAAACGAACGATCGTTCTATTTTGCAGAACTGTGCGGCCCGGACGGGCCCGTGCGAGCGACTATTTCTAGGGGACCGCGCCTACTCGGTCACGGGATCGCGCGCAGCCGAAGGTGCGCCCGGCGGCGCAAGTAGGATCGGGGCTTGAACGCCTGCATCGGCCGGCTACCCGGCCGTCACTCAGAGGATCAAGCATGAAGGTGTGCATTGCCGGCCTCGGCGCCATCGGCGGGCTGCTCGCGGCGCGGCTGTCTGGCGCCGGCCACGAGGTGTCGGCGCTGGCGCGCGGCGCCACCTTGGCCGCCGTGCGCGAACGCGGATTGGTCTTGACCGACATCAAGCGTGCACGCAGCGTGCACCGCATCACGGTGGCCGACGACCCGTATCAATTGCCCACGCCCGACCTGCTGGTGATTGCGCTCAAGGCCCACGCGCTGGCCTCCGGGGCGCTGGCGCTGGCGCCACTGATCGGGCCGAACACGATCATCCTGCCGGCAATGAACGGCGTGCCGTGGTGGTTTCTGCAGTCGCAGGGCGTGCCCGGCGCACCGTTGACCAGCGTCGATCCGCACGGCTACATCGCCGAGACGCTGCCGCTGGAGCAGACGCTCGGTGTCGTGGTGCACCTCACCTGCCAGACGACGGCACCCGGCGAAGTTCGCCACGGCCTGGGCGAGCGCATCATCATTGGCGAGCCGCTCGGCGACATGAGCCCGCGCGTCGATGCGGTCGTGGAAATTCTCAACGGTGCCGGGTTTCAAGGCGAGCGCAGTACCGACGTGCGCCGCGCCATCTGGTTCAAGTTGTGGGGCAACATGACGATGAACCCGGTCAGCGCGCTGACCGGCGCGACGTGCGACGCGATCCTCGACGATGAACTGGTGCGCGCCTTCATGGCCGCCGCGATGAGCGAGGCCTCCGCGATCGGCGCGCGCATCGGCTGTCCGATCGAGCAGACGCCCGCAGCGCGCATGGAAGTGACGCGCCAGCTCGGCGCCTTCAAGACCTCGATGCTGCACGATGCCGAGGCCGGCCGTGCGCTGGAAATCGACGCCCTGATCGGTGCCACGCGCGAGATCGGCCAGCGCGTGGGCGTGGCCACGCCCAATATCGACGCGCTGTTCGGCCTGGTGCGGCTGATGGCGCGCAGCCGCGGCTTGTTGGCGCCGGCGTGAGACTTTGTCGCGCCGGCGCGGCGCGGCGCGAGGGCCTGCCTTGAGCCAATGCGGAGGATTGGTTTAATCTTCGGCATTGGAGCAACACCTTCGTGGACGTCTTACAGCTCGATGTGTCCGGCCGCCCGCAGGCCTGGATCAGCGCCAAGGAAGCGGCGGTGATCTACGCCAGCGACGGCGTGGCGTGGACGCTCGGCGACACCATCAGGGTGCTGCGCGGCGGCTATCAGCGCACCACGGGACGGCAATCGCGCATCGAGGTGCATCCGATCATCGCCGTGCGCGGCGCCGTGCCCAGCCGGGCCTGGCGCCAGGCCCCGGCACTGGCCAATCACAAGCTGTTCTCGCGCGACCGCCAGGTCTGTGCCTACTGCGGCGGGCTGTTCGACTTCGACGAACTGACGCGCGAACACATCGTGCCGACCTCGCGCGGCGGCCACGACACCTGGATGAACTGCATCACCGCCTGCCGCGGCTGCAACGGCCGCAAGGGCAACCGCCTGCCCGAAGAGGCGCGCATGACGCTGATGTACCTGCCTTACGTGCCCAGCCTGCACGAAGACATGATCCTGCGCGGCCGCCGCATCCTGGCCGACCAGATGGAGTTCCTGCTCGCCAGCGTGCCGCGCAGCTCGCGACTTCACGCCTGACGCGAACGCCAGCCGCGCTGGGCCCGTCGAAAGCGGGCAACAGCGTGGGCTGCAACGAGGCGCACGGGGCGCGCCGCGGCCCGCGGCCGCGGGCGACACTCAATCAGCCGCCGAGCAAACCCTTCTTCAGGTCGCCGTCGACCGGCTTGTCGCCGAGCCAGATGCGCAGCAGCGCGGTATAGAAGTCTTCGCCGGCGATGGCGTTGCCTGTCGCCTTGCCATTGATCACCACGCGGGTGCCCGTATCGGGCGCGAATTCGAGGTGGATCACGTCGCCCTTCTTGGCCTCGCCCGCGAGCTTGAAGTTGGCGCTCAGCACGTCGATCTGCGCCTTGAAGCCCGCGAACTGCGCCTCGCTGAGGTTCTTCTGCAGGCCCTCGGTCAAGGCACCGGAAAAGGTGTCGGCATCGACGTTGCGCAGCATCGTGATGGCGACGCGGCGCGGGCCCTTCTGCGCCAGCAGAGCCGCCGCGTTGTTGGCCTTTTGCGGCACATACAGGCCGGCCGCATAGACCTTGAAGAACGCGCGTGTGCGCAGCCCGGCACCGTTGAGTTGCAGCGCTGCGCCGCCGACCTGCGCCGTCGGATCGAACTTCACGCCTTCGACTTCAACCGCCTGCGCGCCGGCCGCCATTGATGCGAGGGTCAGAACCATCGCGGCGATCAGCCGCCCTGCAACACCGTTCATGGTTTGTCTCCTAGAAGTTGAAAGCCGCGTGACACGCTGCGCCGATGCAGTTTGCCAGAACAGCGCAGTGGCCCCGATTGATCCAGAACACGTGGGCGATGCCGACTCGGCGCGCCCCAACGCCGGCGCTACTTCACCAAGCGGTTCAAGCGCTCGGCGTCGAAGTGCTCGCCAGTCTGCGCGTCCTGCGGCACGCACTCCTCGGCCGGCAGTTCGGGCGAGCGCTGCGAGAGCCGCTCGATGGCCTGCCACAGCAGCGCAATCTGGTGCTCGTGGCCGCCGGCGTTGTCGATCAGGCCTTTCATGGCCTGCGCCACCGGGTCGTCGCCCTGTGTCACGCCATAGGCCGAAAAGCCCATGCGCGAGGCGGCGACCTCGCGGGCGGCCTCGACCTCGGCCTGCAGGATGCGCGCCGGGTTGCCGACGGCGGTGGCGCCGGGCGGCACCGGCTTGACGACCACCGCGCCCGAGCCGACCCGCGCGCCGTCGCCAACGGTGAATCCCCCCAGCACCTGCGAGTTGGCGCCGACGATGACCCCGCGGCCGAGCGTGGGATGGCGCTTGGCGCCTTTGACCAGCGCGGTGCCGCCGAGCGTGACGCCCTGGTAGATCGTGCATTCGTCGCCGACCTCGGCCGTCTCGCCGATGACCACGCCCATGCCATGGTCGATGAAGACGCGCCGGCCGATGGTGGCGCCGGGGTGGATCTCGATGCCGGTGAGGAAGCGCGCCAGATGCGAGATGAAGCGGCCGAGCCAGGGCATGCCGGCCCGCCAGCAGGCGTGGGCCCGGCGGTGCAGCACCAGCGCATGCAGGCCCGGATAACAGGTCAGCACCTCCCACGTCGAGCGCGCGGCGGGGTCGCGCTCGCGGATGCAGGCGATGTCTTCTTGCAGGCGGCTGAACATGGTCGGCAGGATGGGCGGAGCGTCGCGCCAGTGTAGGCGTGCGCGCTATTTCCTGTTGCCAGTGATGGCTCTGGCGATGCCGCGCAGGATGTGCACTTCCTCCTCGGTCACGCGGGCCCGATTGAGGGCCTGGTTCAGGCGCGGCATCAGCTTCTTCGGCGCCGCGGGGTCGAGGTAGCCGATGGCCAGCAGCACCTCGCGCCAATGCTCGAGCAGGCCCTGCACCGCCTGCGCGTCGGCCAATGCCGGGGCCGCGGTGCGCGGCGTCACGTCGTAGCCGCCGAGGGCCTGGCGCCATTCGTAGGCAATCAAGCTGCACCGCCTGCGCCAGGTTGAGCGAGGCGTAGCCCGGCGCGGCGGGAATCGACAGGCACTGGTGGCAGCGGTAGACGTCGTCGTTGGACAGGCCGAAGCGCTCGCTGCCGAAGACGAACGCGATGTTCGGCGCCGCCGCCTGCGGCGACTGCAGCAGCGCGGCGAAGTGCTCGCGCGGCGCCGCGGTCGGTGGGCCGAAATCGCGCGGCGTCATCGCCGTGGCACAGACATGCGTGATGCCGTCCAGCGCATCGGCCAGCGACGCGACCACGCGCGCGCTGTCCAGCACGTCGGTGGCGCCACTGGCCATCGCCAATGCCTCGTCGTGGCCCAGCACGTCGTCGTAGCGCGGCGACACCAGCACCAGCTCGTCGAAGCCCATCACCTTGATCGCGCGCGCGGCGGCGCCGACGTTGCCGGCGTGGCTGGTGTTGACGAGGACGAAGCGGGTGACGGGACGGCATGGCCGGTAAAATGCTGCGGTCCTGAACGCAACAAGCGTCAGGCGCAGTGCCGATTGTCACCGCCCGCTCTTTCACCCTGCCGATCGATCCGCCCTCACCGCCCGTTAGGTTGTCTTCATGTCGCAAGCGCTCCACCCGATGCTCAACATCGCCGTCAAGGCGGCCCGCGCAGCCGGATCGATCATCAACCGCGCGGCGCTCGACGTCGAGCGCCTGCAGGTCACGAACAAGGGCGTCAATGATTTCGTCACCGAGGTCGATCAGGCGGCCGAGCGGGCGATCATCGAGATCCTGCTCACCGCCTACCCCGGCCACGCCATCCTGGCCGAGGAGTCGGGTCGTCAGCACGGCGCCAAGCACAGCGAGTACCTGTGGATCATCGACCCGCTCGACGGCACCACCAATTTCATCCACGGCCTGCCGGTGTACGCCGTCTCGATCGCGCTGGCGTTTCGTGGCAAGGTCGAGCAGGCGGTCGTCTACGACCCATCGCGCAACGACCTGTTCTTCGCCAGCAAGGGTCGCGGCGCGTTCGTCAACGACCGCCGCCTGCGCGTCTCCAAGCGCATCCGCCTGGCCGAGGCGCTGATCGGCACCGGCTTCCCGTTTCGCAAGGGCGACAACCTGAAGCGCTACATGAAGATGATGGAAGAGGTGATGAGCAAGTGCGCCGGCCTGCGCCGGCCGGGTGCCGCAGCGCTCGACCTCTGTTACGTCGCCGCAGGCTGGTACGACGGCTTCTTCGAGACCGGTCTCAGCCCCTGGGACGTCGCGGCGGGCTCGCTGATGATCACCGAAGCCGGCGGCCTGATCGGCAACTTCACCGGTGAATCCGACTACCTGTACCAGCGCGAGGTCGTCGCCGGCTGCCCGAAGGTCTACGGCCAGCTGGTGCAGATCCTGGCGCCGTACACGCGGATCATCAAGGGTGGCGAGGAGGCCATCGAAATCGCCGCCGTGACGCCCGAAGTCGCGCTGGCGGCGGCCCTGGTCGACAGTGCCGACATGCCTGCGCCGGACAAGCGGGCTTCGGTGCGCATCAAGAAGCCCGCCACCGCCCCCGACTGATCGTCCGGGTGCATCGAGCGTGGACATCGCCGCCCACACGCCCGTCATGGCGCAGTACCTGCGCCTGAAGGCCGAGCACCCGGACAGCCTGCTGTTCTTTCGCATGGGTGACTTCTACGAGGTCTTCTACGACGACGCGCGAAAGGCCAACCGCCTGCTCGACATCACGCTGACCACGCGCGGCGCCTCGGCCGGCGAGCCGGTGGTGATGGCCGGCGTGCCGGTGCACGCGCTCGAGAGCTACCTGGCCAAGCTCATCAAGCAGGGCGTGGCGGTCGCGATTGCCGAACAGGTGGGCGACGTCGCAACGGCCAAGGGCCCGGTCGAGCGCAAGGTGGTGCGCGTCGTCACGCCCGGCACGATCACCGACAACGAACTGCTGGCCGAGCGCCAGGATGCCCTGCTGCTTTCGGTCGCCCGCGAACGCGCCGGCTTCGGCCTGGCCTGGCTGGGCCTGGCCAGCGGCAGGCTGGGCCTGACCGAATGCAGCGAATCCGAACTGCCGGCCTGGCTGGCGCGGCTCGATGCCGCCGAGCTGCTTTGCGCCGACCGCGATGCGCTGCCCGCGGCCGTGTCCGGCTGCGGGCCTGGCCATCACGCAGCGGCCGGCGTGGCAGTTCGATGCCGCGCTGGGTGCGCGCAAGCTGTGTGCGCAGTTGCAGGTCGCCAGCCTGGCCGGCTTCAATGCGCAGGATCTGCCGCTGGCGCATGCCGCCGCCGGCGCGCTGCTGGCATTTGCCGAGCACACCCAAAGCCAGGCGCTGGCCCATGTGCATACGCTCAGCGTCGAGCGCGCCAGCGACCTGCTCGACCTGCCGCCCGCCAGCCATCGCAACCTCGAGCTGACGCAGACGCTGCGCGGCGAATCCAGCCCGACGCTGCTGTCGCTGCTCGACACCTGCCGCACCGGCATGGGCAGCCGCGCGTTGCGCCATTGGCTGACGCACCCCATGCGCGCGCGGGCCGAGGCCAGCGCACGCCACGACGCGATCGCCGCCTTGATCGCCGAGGGCTTCGCTGCGCTGCGCGATGCGCTGCGCCAGGTCAGCGATGTCGAGCGCATCGTCGCGCGCATCGCACTGCGTCAGGTGCGGCCCCGCGAGCTGGCCGGACTGCGCGATTCGCTGCTGTCGTTGCCGGCACTGCGCGCCGCCGCGCCGGGCGGATCGCCGCTGCTGGCCGAGTTGCACGCCGGCGCTGCAACCCGACCCGGCCATCGCGGCCCTGCTCGCCGCGGCGATTGCCGCAGAACCGGCGGTGCTGCTGCGCGACGGTGGCGTCATCGCGCGCGGTCACGACGCCGAGCTGGACGAGCTGCTGTCGATCACGACGAACTGCGACGCCTTCCTGCTCGAGCTCGAGGCCCGCGAGCGCACCCGCACCGCCATTCCCAACCTGCGCGTGCAGTACAACAAGGTGCACGGCTTCTATATCGAGGTCACGACCTCGCATGTCGACAAGGTTCCGGCCGACTACCAACGCCGGCAGACGCTGAAGAACGCCGAGCGCTACATCACGCCCGAGCTGAAGGCGTTCGAAGACAAGGCGCTGGCCGCCGAAGCCCTTGCGCTGGCACGCGAGAAGTGGCTCTACGAGCAACTCCTGCTCGCCCTGCAACCGCACCTGGCTACGCTGGCCAGACTGGCCCGCGCCCTGGCGGCGCTCGACGCGCTGGCTGCGCTGGCCGAACGCGCGGCCACGCTGGGCTGGAGCCGGCCGCAGTTCGTCGCGCAACCGGCGATCGACATCGAAGCCGGCCGCCACCCGGTGGTCCAGGCGCGCCTGCTGGAGACCGGTGGCGGCGAGTTCATCGCCAACCACTGCCGGCTCGACGCCAAGACGCGGCTGCTGGTCATCACCGGGCCGAACATGGGCGGCAAGAGCACCTACATGCGCCAGGTCGCGCTGATCGTGCTGCTGGCCGCGATGGGCTCTTATGTCCCGGCCAAGGCCTGCCGGCTGGGCCCGATCGACGCCATCCACACCCGCATCGGCGCGGCCGACGACCTGGCCAACGCGCAGTCGACCTTCATGGTCGAGATGACCGAGGGTGCGGCCATCCTGCACGGAGCGAGCGAACAGTCGCTCGTCCTGATGGACGAAATCGGCCGCGGCACCTCGACCTTCGACGGCCTGGCGCTGGCTGGCGCCGTGGCCAGCCACCTGCACGACAGGAACCGATCGTTCACGCTGTTTGCCACCCATTACTTCGAATTGACGCGCTTCCCCGACAAGCATGCCGGCGCGGCCAACGTGCATGTCTCGGCGGTCGAGGGCGGCGGCCACGACATCGTCTTCCTGCACGAGGTGCAGCCCGGACCCGCCAGCCGCAGCTACGGCGTGCAGGTCGCTCGGCTGGCAGGCATGCCGGCGGCGGTGGTGCGCCAGGCGCGCGCCGCGCTCGAGGCGCTGGAGGCCAATCAGCGCGCGGCCGATCTGCAGGTCGATCTGTTCGCCGCACCGCTGGCGCCCGCCGCCACGACGCCCTCGGCCGTCGACGATGCGCTGGCCGACCTCGACCCCGACAGCCTCACGCCGCGCGATGCCCTCGCCGCGCTGTACCGTCTCAAACAACTCAGCAAGCAGACGCCAACATGACTTATTGCGTAGCGATCCGCCTCGATGCCGGGCTCGTCTTCCTGTCCGACTCGCGCACCAACGCCGGTCTCGACCACATCGCCAGCTTTCGCAAGATGATGATCTACGAAAAGCCCGGTGACCGCTTCATGGTCCTGTTGTCGGGCGGCAACCTCAGCGTCTCGCAATCGGTGCGCGAAATCCTGCAGGTCGAGAAGATCGATGGCGCCAACGGCGGCGAGCCGGTCACGATCTGGAACTGCGGCAGCCTGTTCGACGCCGCGCGCGTGCTCGGCAGTGCGGTACGGCGGGTCTACGCGCAGGACGGCGCGGCGCTCAAGCAGGCCGGCATCGATTTCAACGCCAGCTTCATCCTCGGCGGCCAGATCGGCGCCGAGGCGATGCGCCTGTTCCTGGTCTATTCACCGGGCAACTTCATCGAGGCGACGCGCGAGACGCCGTACTTCCAGATCGGCGAGAGCAAGTACGGCAAGCCGATCCTCGACCGCGTGATCACGCCGGCCACGCGGCTGGACGAAGCCGCCAAGTGCGCCCTGGTGTCGATGGATTCGACCCTGAAGTCCAACCTCTCGGTCGGTCTGCCGCTGGACCTGCTGGTCTACCGTGCCGGGGCGCTGCAAAGCGACGACTTCGTCTGCATCGACGAGCGCAATCCGTACTTCCAGATGATTCGCAGCACCTGGGGCCAGCGCCTGCACGAGGTCTTCGAAGGCATCGACGACCCGCAATGGCAGGTCACCGACGGCGACGGCACGGCCCACCCGCTGCGCGCGCCGTCGTTGCGCTTCGAGCCGATGAAGAAGATCACGACGCCCGATGAGAAGGTCGTCTGATGGCGCTGCAGCGTGGACGGCGCGCCAGTCAGCGGCTGATGGCGCGAATGTTGCATGCCCACCGAGGTGACGACGACGATCCAGAACCAAATCGCGCGTACCGGGTGGCGCCGCCACCCAATGACCGGAGCCCCAACTTGTCGATCCACGTCGCGCTGAACCACGTCACCCATTACCGCTACGACCGTCGCGTCGCGCTGGCGCCGCAGGTCGTGCGCCTGCGGCCGGCGCCGCACTGCCGCACGCGCGATCCGGGCCTACTCGATGCGCATCGAACCGAGCGGGCATTTCATCAACTGGCAGCAGGACCCGTTTGCCAACTACCTGGCACGGCTGGTGTTCCCGGAGCCGACCACCGAGTTCAAGGTCACGGTCGATCTGGTGGCCGAGATGGCGGTCTACAACCCGTTCGACTTCTTCCTCGAGCCCGGCGCCGAGAACTTCCCGTTTCGCTACGACGACCGAACTCGAGCGCGAACTGGCCCCCTACCTGGCCCGGGCCGAGGCGACGCCGCGCTTTGCCGCGCTGCTGCACGGCATCGACCGCCGCGAGCAACGCACGATCGACTTCCTGGTCGGCGTCAACCAGCGCCTGCAGCAGCAGATCCGCTACCTGATCCGGCTCGAGCCCGGCGTGCAGACGCCGGAAGCTCACGCTGGCCAACGCCAGTGGCTCGTGCCGCGACAGCGCCTGGCTGATGGTGCAACTGCTGCGCCACCTCGGCCTCGCGGCGCGCTTCGTGTCCGGCTACCTGATCCAGTTGAAGCCCGACGTGAAGGCGCTCGACGGCCCGAGCGGCGCCGAGGCCGACTTCACCGACCTGCATGCCTGGTGCGAGGTCTTCCTGCCCGGGGCGGGCTGGATCGGCCTGGATCCGACCTCGGGCCTGATGGCCGGCGAAGGCCATATCCCGCTGGCCTGCACGCCGGAGCCGTCGAGCGCGGCGCCGGTCAGCGGCGCGGTCGACGAGTGCGAGGTGCAGTTCGAGCACCGCATGAGCGTGACCCGCATCCACGAGTCGCCGCGCGTCACCCTGCCCTACAGCGACGAACAATGGGCCGCCATCGTCGCCCTCGGCCAGGCCGTCGACGCCGAGTTGAAGGCCGGCGACGTGCGGCTGACGATGGGCGGCGAGCCGACCTTCGTTTCGGTCGACGACCGCGAAGGCGCCGAATGGAACATCGACGCGCTCGGCCCGACCAAGCGCGGCCTGGCGCAAGGCCTGACGCTGAAACTGCGCCAGCGCTACGGCGCCGGCGGCCTGCTGCACTTCGGCCAGGGCAAGTGGTATCCGGGCGAGCAACTGCCGCGCTGGGCCCTGTCGATCGCCTGGCGCGCCGACGGCCAGCCGTGTTGGCGCGACCCGACGCTGTTCGCCGACGAACGCGAGCCGCCGCGCCACACCAGCGCCGACGCGGCCCGCTTCCTGGCCGCGTTGACGGCCAGGCTCGGCCTCGACCCGAAGTACGTGCAGCCGGCCTACGAAGACACCTGGTACTACCTCTGGCGCGAGCGCCGGCTGCCGGTCAACGTCGACCCGCTGGATTCGCGCCTGGATGACGAACTCGAGCGCGCGCGGCTGCGCCGCGTGTTCGACCAGGGCCTGTCGCATGTCGTCGGCTACCTGTTGCCGCTGCGGCGCAACGATGCCGAGCTGCGCGGCCCGCGCTGGCTGACCGGCCCCTGGTTCCTGCGCGACGACCGCCTGTACCTGCTGCCCGGCGACTCGCCGATGGGCTACCGCCTGCCGCTCGATTCGCTGCCGTGGGTGGCGCCGCCGAGGCCACGCCCCTGATCGAGCCCGACCCGTTCGCGCCGCGCGGCGCCCTGCCCGACCATGCGGCATTGAAGCCGCGCATCGGTAGCGCGCCTGCCGATGACGCGCTCGCCAAGCCGCTGCCCTTCACCTCGGCGCCGCAGATCACCCGCACCGCCTTGTGCGTCGAGGTGCGCGACCCGCGGCGCATGAGCGGCCCCAAGGCCGAGGCCTCGGGCAGCGCCGACCGGCGCGGCGTGGTCTACGTCTTCATGCCGCCGCTGGCCACGCTCGACGACTACCTCGAACTGCTCGCCGCCGTCGAAGCCACCTGCGCCGAACTCGGCGTGAAGATCGTGCTCGAGGGCTACCCGCCGCCGCGCGACCCGCGCCTGAAGTTGCTGCAGGTCACGCCCGACCCGGGCGTGATCGAGGTCAACATCCACCCGGCGCACAACTGGGCCGAACTGGTCGACCACACCGAGTTCCTGTACCAGGCCGCGCACGAGAGCCGCTTGTCGAGCGAGAAGTTCATGCTCGACGGCCGCCACACCGGCACCGGCGGCGGCAACCATGTCGTGCTCGGCGGCGCGACGCCGGCCGACAGCCCGTTCCTGCGCCGGCCCGACCTGCTGGCCAGCCTGCTGACCTACTGGCACAACCATCCCAGCCTGAGTTACCTCTTCTCGGGCCTGTTCATCGGCCCGACCAGCCAGGCGCCGCGCATCGACGAGGCGCGCAATGACCAGGTCTACGAGCTGGAAATCGCCCTGGCCGAGCTCGAGCGGCAGCTCAAGCTCGGCGGCGAGCACATCGCGCCTTGGTTGGTCGACCGCACGCTGCGCAACCTGCTGATCGATGCCAGCGGCAACACCCACCGCGCCGAGTTCTGCATCGACAAGCTGTACTCGCCCGACGGGCCGACCGGCCGCCTCGGCCTGCTCGAATTGCGCGCGTTCGAGATGCCGCCGCATGCGCGCATGAGCCTGGCCCAGCAGTTGTTGCTGCGCGCGCTGGTGGCGTGGTTCTGGCGCCAGCCCTATGGCGGCCGCGGTGCGACGCGGCTGACGCGCTGGGGCACCGGGCTGCACGACCGCTACCTGTTGCCGCACTTCGTTAAGGCCGACTTCGACGACGTCATCGCCGAGCTGCGCGGCGCTGGCTTCGGCTTCGACGCGGCCTGGTTCGCGCCGCACTTCGAATTCCGCTTCCCGCGCATTGGCGAGGTGGCCGCCGGCGGCGTCGCGTTGACGCTGCGCAGCGCGCTCGAGCCCTGGCACGTGCTGGGCGAGGAAGGCGCGCCGGGCGGCACCGTGCGCTACGTCGACTCGACGCTCGAGCGGCTCGAGGTCAAGACCAGCGGCCTGAACGGCAATCGCCATGTGCTGGCCGTCAACGGCCGCGCGCTGCCGCTGCAGCCGACCGGCCGTGTCGGCGAGTTCGTCTGCGGCGTGCGCTATCGGGCCTGGCAGGCGGCCTCGGCGCTGCACCCGACGATTCGCGCGCACGCGCCGCTCACCTTCGACATCGTCGACACCTGGTCCGAGCGCTCGCTCGGCGGCTGCCGCTACCACGTCGCGCATCCGGGCGGGCGCACGCACGCGACGTTCCCGGTCAACGCCTACGAGGCCGAGAGCCGCCGCCTGGCACGCTTCTTCGCGCAGGGCCACACGCCGGGGCGAATGGTGCTCGAAGCCGCGCAGCCGAGCCGGGAATTCCCGTTCACGCTCGACCTGCGCCTGGGCTAACGTGAGCCCATCGCCACGCCGTTGAACGCCGCCTTGTCCAGCCTGCCCGTCTCGCAGTCCGACCGCGCCGCCCGCATTCGAAGCCGACGACGCCCCGGTGCGCCGGTCGCTGGGACGAGTTGCGCGGCGACGACGGCCGCCTGCGGCCGGTGTGGCAGCGCTTCTTCGACGCCTCGCCCGCGCTGCTCGGCGACGCAGCGGCGGCGTTCGCCACACCGGCGCGCAGCGATCGCGCAGCAGATCCGCGCCGACGGCGTGACGCACAACCTGGTGCGGCCGCGCGAGTCGGGCGACGGTGCGGCGCCGGCCGCGGCGCGGCCCTGGTCGCTGGAAGCGCTGCCGCTGATCGTGACGGCGCAGGACTGGGCCCAGATCGAGCGCGGCGCGATCCAGCGCGCGCGTCTGCTCGGCCGCATCCTGGCCGATGTCTACGGCCCGCAGCGCCTGCTGCAAGAGGCCTTGCTGCCACCGGCGCTGGTCTTTCGGCACAGCGGCTACCTGCGCGCCCTGCACGGCGTGACGCCGGTCGGCGGCATGCACCTGCACATCGTCGCCTTCGACCTGGCGCGTGGGCCCGAGGGTCGCTGGTGGGTGATTTCGCAGCGCACGCAGTCGCCGTCGGGGCTGGGCTATGTACTGCACAACCGGCTGATCGTCTCGCGCCTGTTCCCGGATGCCTTTCGCATGCTCGGCGTGCAGCACATCGCGTCGGGCTACCGGCGCCTGCTCGATACCGTGCAGCAGCAGGCCGGCGAGGTGGCGGCGCGCCTGGGCGACGGTGCCACGCCGCGCATCGCGCTGCTGACACCGGGGCCATACAGCGAGACCTATTTCGAGCACGCCTACCTGGCGCGCGACCTCGGCCTGTCGCTGGTCGAAGGCGCCGACCTCACCGTGCGCGGCGAGCGGCTGTTCCTGCGCACCGTCGAGGGCCTGCAGCCGGTGCACGCGCTGCTGCGGCGCCTGGACGACGACTACTGCGATCCGCTCGAACTGCGCCCCGATTCGGCGCTCGGCGTGCCCGGCCTGGTGCAGGTGCTGCGCGCGCGCAACCTGGTGCTGGCCAACGCGCTGGGCAGCGGCTTTCTGGAGTCGAGCGCGGTGCAGGGCTTTCTGCCGGCGATGGCGCAGACGCTGCTCGGTGAGGAACTGGGCCTGCCGTCGTTGCCGACCTGGTGGTGTGGCGAAGCGGCGTCCTGGGCCGCGGTGCGCGACGAACTGGCCGGCCACGTGCTGCGGCCGGCTTTCCCGCGGCGGCAGCGACGGCGCCCGGCGCATCGAAGCCGGCGAAGTCGCGGCCGTGCAGCAGCACATCGAGGCCGACCCTGACGCCTGGACGGTGCAGGGCCACCTGCCACCCTCGCGCGCCGCGCTGGCGACGGCCACCGGCACCCTGTCGACGCGCCCGGCGCTGCTGCGCGTGTATGCGATCGCCGACGCCGCGCGAGCGCTGGCATGTGCTGCCCGGCGGTCTGACGCGGGTGGCCACGCGCGCGCCGCTGTCGGTGTCGATGCAGCAGGGCGGCACCAGCCTGGACACCTGGGTCCTGACCGACGGCCCGCTGGATGGCCTCGCGAGCTTGACGCCGCGCCTGTCGGCGCTCGAGCTGGCCGCGCGGCGCCCGCCGGTGGCCAGCCGCACGGCGGAAAACCTGTTCTGGCTCGGCCGCTATACCGAGCGCACCGAGCAGGCGGTGCGGCTGGCGCGCGCCGCGCTCGACCTGACCGACGGCGACGACGAGCCGCCCCCGGCGCTGCTCGGCGCGCTGTCGTGGCTGGCCGAGACGCAGGGGCTGGTGCCGCCCGGCACGCCCGGCGCCGAACGCGCGCCGCCGCTGTTCGAGCGCAGCCTGCTGGCAGCGCTGCAAGACCGCCAGGCCGGCATCGGCGCCAACCTGCAGGCGCTGGCGCGCACGGCCGGGGCCTTGCGCGATCGCCTGTCGCCCGAGCATTGGGGCCTGGTGCGACGCATGGGCGACGACTTCCAGCGCCATTTCGAAGCCATCGCCGGCAGCCGTGCCCGACGTCACGCAGGCGCTGCCCGCGCTGCAGCGCCTGACCCTGCAACTGGCCGCGGTGACCGGCGCCCAGACCGACCGCATGACGCGTGACCATGGCTGGCGCCTGTTGTCGGTCGGGCGCCTGCTCGAGCGACTCACCGGCATGGCGAGCGCGCTGGCCAAGCTGCTGACGGCCTTCGATGCCCGCGGCGGCTCGACTGCGACGACCGAGTTGCTGCTCGAACTGTTCGACAGCAGCATCACCTTCCGCGCGCGCTACCAGCGGCATGAAGACCTGCTCGCACTGGCCGATCTGTTGGTCTGCGACGAAACCAATCCGCGCGCCTTTGCCGGCACGCTGCGCCGTTTGCGCACCGAGATCGGCAAGCTGCCCGGCGCCGACGAATGGCGCGCGCAATTGCGCTGCACGCTGCCGCCGCAAGGCGCCGGCGTCGCACTGCAACGACCTGGCCGGCTGCCGACGACGCCCAGCTTGTGCGCGCAACTGACGCAGCGTGCGCTGCTGCTGCGCGACAGCGCGATGCGGCTGAGCGACGCCATCGGCCAGCGCTACTTTGCGCACGCCGATGGTGCCGACGGCGTGCAGCGGGTGTGACGCGATGACGGCGCCGACTGGCCATGCTCGAAGTCGAGCACGTGACCCAGTACCGCTACGCCGAAGCGGTCGACCTGGCGCACCACCTGGCCTACCTGCGCCCGCTCGACAACGACCGTGCAGCGGGTGCTGGCGTTCGAACTCGGCATCGATCCCGCACCGCAGCACGAGCGCAGCGACGTCGATTGGGCCGGCAACTGGCGCAACAGCTTCACCGTCACCGTGCCGCACCGCGAGCTGAGGTACGCAGCGCCAGCCGTGTGCAGCGTGGCGCCGGCCGAGACCTTCGATGCGCAGGACACGCTGGCCTGGGAAGCGGTGCGCCAACGCCTGCGCTACGAGGCCGGCGCGGCGTTCGAGCCGGCGAGTCAATTCGTCTTCGCTTCGCCCTACGTACCGCCTTTGCCGGCACTGCGCGAGTTCGCGTTGCCGTCGTTCGCACCCGGACGGCCACTGGCGCTGGCCGCGATCGACCTGATGGCACGCATCCACTCGGGCTTTGCCTATCGCAGTGCCGCCACCACGATCGACACCCCGCTGGCCGAGGTGCTGGCCCGGCGCGCCGGCGTGTGCCAGGACTTCGCGCACCTGATGATCGGCGCGCTGCGCAGCCTGGGCCTGGCCGCGACGCTACATCAGCGGCTACTTGCTCACCGCCACGCACGAGTCAGGTGCAAACGGCGCACCAATGCTGGGCGCCGACGCGTCGCATGCCTGGGTCGGCGTCTGGTGCCCGCGCGCCGATGGTGCGCCTGCACGCTGGCTCGAGCTCGACCCGACCAACAACCTGCTGGCGTCGAGTGACCACGTGCGGCTGGCGCTTGGACGCGACTTCGGCGACGTGACGCCGCTGCGCGGCGTGATCCGCGGCGGCGGCGAGCACGAACTGGAGGTCCGCGTGCGCACGCGCCGGCTGGCTAGCGCCGATGCGCACGGGCAAGCTGGCAGAGGACTTGCGAGGAGTAGGGATGATGGACCACGGATTCGACGAAATGCACAGCGCGCCCGACCTGGTGCGCGAGCATTACCGCAGCTACGCACGCTGGCTGGCCGAGCAGCCGGCCGATGTCATGCGCTCGCGGCGCGAGGAGGCGGCAACCATCTTTCGGCGCGTCGGCATCACCTTTGCCGTCTACGGCGCGAAGGACGAGGACGGCAGCCAGGACAACGGCGGCACCGAACGCCTGATTCCGTTCGACCTGATTCCGCGCATCATCCCGGCCAGCGAATGGCGCGAGATGGCGCGCGGCCTGGCGCAGCGCGTCACGGCGCTCAACCGCTTCCTGCACGACGTCTATCACGAGCAGGAGATCCTCGCTGCCGGCATCGTGCCGGCCGCGCAGGTACGCGAGAACCCGCAGTTCCGCCGCGAGATGGTCGGCGTGCAAGTGCCCGGCAACGTCTACTCGCATGTCGCCGGCATCGACATCGTGCGCGCGGCCAACAGCGACGGCGGCGGCACCTACTACGTGCTCGAAGACAACCTGCGCGTGCCCAGCGGCGTGAGCTACATGCTCGAAAACCGCAAGATGTCGATGCGCCTGTTCCCCGAGCTGTTCAGCCAGCACCGGATCGCGCCGGTGGCGCATTACCCCGACCTGCTGCTCGAAACCCTGCGCTCGCTGGCACCGGCCAGCGCCAACGACCCGACGGTGGTGGTGCTGACGCCGGGCATGTACAACAGCGCCTACTTCGAGCACGCCTTCCTGGCCCAGCAGATGGGCGTCGAACTGGTCGAGGGCCAGGACCTGTTCGTGCGCGATGGCTTCGTCTTCATGCGCACCACGCAGGGCCCGCGGCGGGTGGACGTGATCTACCGTCGCGTCGACGACGATTTTCTCGACCCGAAGGCGTTCCGCCCCAACAGCACGCTCGGCTGCGCCGGCCTGCTCGACGTCTATCGCGCCGGCAACGTGACGCTGTCCAACGCCATCGGCACCGGCGTGGCCGACGACAAGAGCATCTATCCGTATGTGCCGAAGATGATCGAGTTCTACCTCGGCGAGAAGCCGATCCTGGAAAACGTGCCGACCTGGCTGTGCCGCGACGCCAGCGACCTGAGCTACGTGCTCGACCATCTGCCCGAGCTGGTGGTCAAGGAGGTGCACGGCGCCGGCGGCTACGGCATGCTGGTCGGGCCGGCGGCGTCGAAGCAGCAGATCGAGGACTTCCGCGCCGCGCTGCTGGCCAACCCCGCGAACTACGTCGCCCAGCCCACGCTGGCGCTGTCGACCTGCCCGACCTTCGTCGACAGCGGCGTCGCGCCGCGGCACATCGACCTGCGGCCATTCGTGCTGTGCGGGCGCAGCGTGCAGATGGTGCCCGGCGGCCTGACCCGGGTGGCGCTGAAGGAAGGCTCGCTGGTCGTCAACTCGTCGCAGGGCGGCGGCACCAAGGACACCTGGATGCTGGAGGTATGACGCATGTTGTCTAGAACCGCCGACCACCTGTTCTGGATGGCGCGCTACATGGAGCGCGCCGAGAACACCGCGCGCATGCTCGACGTCAACTACCAGATGTCGATGCTGCCGCAATCGGCCGAGGAGGCCGAACAGGGCTGGCGCGCGTTGCTCGGCATCTCGGAATTGACGACCAGCTTCAACGAGCATTACCCGCAGGTCAGCGCGCGCAACGTGATGGACTTCATGGTCCGCGACGCGGCCAATCCGTCGGCCATCGTGTCGTGCCTGCGCGCGGCGCGCGAGAACGCGCGCGCCGTGCGCGGCGCGCTGACGACCGAGGTCTGGGAGACGCAGAACCAGACCTGGCTCGAGTTCAACCGCCTGCTGGCGAGCAACAGCTTCCAGCGCGACCCGAGCTCGCTCTTCGAGTGGGTCAAGTTCCGCTCGCACCTGTCGCGCGGCGTGACGGTGGGCACGATGCTGCAGGACGAGGCGCTGCACTTCCTGCGCATCGGCACCTTCCTCGAACGCGCCGACAACACCGCGCGGCTGCTGGACGTGAAGTTCCAGCGCCTGGCCGGCGACGACTTCGGCAGCGGCATGAACCCGGGCAGCGACCCGGGCCAGACGCAGGAGGTGCAGGAGGTCGACTTCTACCATTGGAGCGCCGTGTTGCGCTCGGTGTCGGGCTTCGAGGTCTACCGCAAGGTCTACCGCAACGTCATCCGCCCCGAAAAGGTCGCCGAATTGCTGGTCCTGCGCCCGGACATGCCGCGCTCGCTGGCCGCCTGCATGAACGAGGTCGTGGCCAACCTGACGCTGGTGGCCAACGCGCAGAGCGCCGAGACGCTGCGCCGCGCCGGCCGGCTGCGCAGCGACCTGCAGTTCGGCCGCATCGACGAGATCCTGGCCACCGGCCTGCATGCCTACCTGACGCAGTTCCTCGACCGCGTCGGCGATCTCGGCGTCGGCATCAGCCGCGACTTCCTGGTGCCGATGGCGGCCTAGGCTCGCGCGCCGCCCTCGCCGGTGCATGGCGCCCACGGCCTGCACCCGGCCGCCTGTCCGGCGGTGCC